>CAYYNC010000061.1:0-36695 GCA_964472745.1 uncultured Solibacteraceae bacterium | reverse complement strand
ATGGCGGCATGAAAATCTTCGCGCGCGGCAAAGATTTCAAGGGTTAGTAGTACAGTGGGCTCCGCCACAGATCCGATTACCCAAGGAACGAGGAAAAAAGTGCTGGTGGGGTAGTCGAGCGAACTCAGGCCGCGCGCGGGCGCGTCCAGGGGAGGGCAGAGACAGTCCCGGTGACGCGGAGGCGGCGCCAGGCGAGCTCGGCGAGGTTGAGAAGGATCGCGGCGGCGAGGAGGCCGGGCCATAAGGTGAGGAGTGTGCTGAGGGTGCGCCCGCCTGGGGAGAAGACCTGGGCGGGGGCGGGGTTGAAGAGGCCGCCGGTCCAAGTGCTCAGCTTGCGGAGCAGATCGGGGTTGTTGCCCCAGGCGCTGAGCTCGGGCTCGGGGAGGTAGATGCCGACCTCGGGGAAGGCGCGGGATTCCTCGAGGGGGCGGACGCGGAAGAGACCGCGCACCGTTTCGATGGCGATGCGGGCGCGCCAGTGGCGGCCGCCCACTTTTTCGAGGTCGACGGGTTTGCGGAATTCGCCGGGGCCGATGGCGTACAACTGTGTGGGGCGCTGGGGATCGGGGAGGCGCGGGGAGAGGCGGTATTCGGCGATCAGGGCGTTGTTGGCGCTGTCATGCACGAGCGTCGCCTCGCCGGGGAGGGCGTGAGGGAGGAGATCGCGGACGAGGTTGGCCCAGAAGCGATCGAAGCCGGGCCAGGAGACCCATTGCTCGGCCCAGCGGCTTTTCGCATCGGAGGTGAAGACGGCCGCGCGGCCGAGGCCGTACTGCCAGCGGGAGAGCAGGGGATCGTCCTGGTCGACGGTCAGCAGCGTTTCAGCGGCGGGTTTGGCTTCGAAGCGGACGTAGCCTTTGAGCGGCGGCGCATTTTCGATGTCGATGCCTTCGAGCATCTCGACCTTTTTCTTCACGGCGACGCGGATGGTTTTCTCGACGGTGGTGGATCCGGTGTGCTCCATGACGTCCTTGAGCAGGATCTGCTCGAGGCCGGAGGGGTCGGTGAGGAAGTAGGCGCGGCCGCGGGCGAACTGGGCGACGCGTTCGAGGTAGGCGCGGTTGACGTCCTGGCCGAGTCCGACGGTGGAGATGGTGACGCGGCGTTCGGCGGCGTCCTTGGCGAGGCTGATGGAGTCGCCTTCCTCGGAGATGCCGTCGGTGAGGAGGACGATGTGGCGGTAGGCTCCGGTAACGGTCTGAATGCGGCGGTAGGCTTCGGCGAGGGCGGGGGCGATCTGGGTGCCGCCGTCGGGGGTGATGCCGGCGATGAGGCGCTTGATGAGGGTGCGGTCCTCGGCGCGGCGGACGGGGACGGCCCACTGGTGGGAGTTGTCGAAGATGAGGACGCCGACCTGGTCGATGGGGCGGAGGTTGTCGATGACGCCGATGGCGGCGAGGCGGGCGAGCTCCATTTTGCGGCCTTCCATCGAGGAGGACTTGTCGACGATGAGAATGAGCACGGAGCCTTCGGGGCTGCGGGGAGGAGCGATGGTGGCGGGGAGGGTGCGGGCCAGCGGGTCGAGGGAGGGGAGTTTCTTTTCGACCCAGAGATTGCGCTCGCCGCCGATGACGAGGAGGCCGCCGCCGCCCTGGACGTACTCTTCGAGGGCGGCCTTGCGCGAGGGCGCGATGGCTTCGAGGTCCCAGTTGTTGAGGACGACTAATTGATAGTCGTCGAAGCGGGCGGAGTTGAAGTCCACTCCCGAGACGATTTCGAACTGGGCGGCGTTGAGCGTGGAGAAGAGATGCTGCTCCATGCCGGGCGGGTCGGCGGAAACCCAGAGCAGGCGCGGGCGGCGGAGGGCGACGGCCTGTTCGAAGCGGACTTCACCAAGATTGGGGGAGCGCAGGACTCCAGTGATGTCGATGGCGCCGGCTGTGGCGACGGAGGAGTAAACGCGGACGCGGTTCTCGCCGGGCTCAAGAGAGATCGGGCTGCTGCCGATTGTTTTGCCTTCGGCGGTGAGCTCCATCGCGCCGCCCGCGCGCTCGGGGCTCACCACGGCGATGTCAATGGGGAAGCGCTCGCCGGTGAAGGCGACGGCGGGGAGACTGACGGAGTCCAGGCGGAGCTTGGGCTCGGGGCGTCCGGCGAGCGGGATGGTGTCGATGGGGATGCCGAGGGAACGGGCGAGATGGGCGGCGCGGGCGGCGGCGCCGGAGTTTTCGCGGCCGTCGGAGGCGAGGACGAGGCGCGGGAGGAGGCCGGCGGGGAGCTGTGCGGCGGCTTCGCGGACGGCGGCTTCGATGTTGGTGACGCGGCCGGCATCGCCGGCGGTGCGTTTAAGGCGGATGCCGCCAGCCTGCTCAGAAGGGTCGAGGGTGCGCAGCGCGCGGCTGAAGGGGAAGACGAAGAGCTGATTGCGGCCTCGCGCTCTTTGCATGGCTGCGGCGATTTGAGAACCGCGCGCGAGATCTTCGTCCGAGACGGAGGCGGAGGTGTCGATGAGCAGGCCGACGGCGAGCTTGGTTTCGTCCACCGTCATGCGCGGGTCGAACAGCGCGATCATCGCCACGACGAGGGCGGCGACTTTGACCGCCATGGAGAGGCGCTGAGAGGCGGTGGGGCGTCCGCGCGGGCGGGCGAACAGATACCACTCGAGGGCGAGCAGCAGGCAGCCGAGGACGGCGAACCAGCGCCACAATTCACGGGGCAGGGGGCTCGATGCGCCGGCCGGGGGCAGGCCGCGCGGCACGGAGGGCGGGGGATCGCCGGCGGCGGCATCGAGACCTGGGAGCGAGAGGGAGTAGGTCTGTTCACCCGCGCTGGTGAGGACGCGGACGATCCCGGGTTGGGAGGCAAACGTGCGCAGGGTGCGTTCGTCGACGGTGAACGGGAGTTCCTCGCCTTCGCCGTTGAGGACGCGCACGGTGGAGGGCTGGACTCCTTGCGGAAGGGTGACGGTGAGCGTTCCGGCGGGGGCGGCGATCACTTCGCGGTGCAGGAAGGTCTCGGGCGCGAACCAGGAGAAGACGTTGACGAACAGGAGCGGGCCGGCGACCTGGTCGCGCAGCGAGGTCAGCATGGGGTGGAAGCCGAAGGCGGCAGACTTCGGTTCGGTGTTGCGGGCGACGATCACAGGGCCGAGACCGGAGTCTGCAACGACGATGTCGTCCTCGGCGGGCGTGAAAACGAGCGTGCCGGGGAGGCGCGCGTCGAGCGAGCGCAGTCCAGCTCCGAGGATCGGGTCGGGGCGCCAGCGGGCGAGCGCGGTTTCGGCCGCGGCGGCGCGCGCGGGGATTGGCGAGGCCGCGGCGGGCGGAGCGAGCCAGAGCGCGGGGCGGCGGGGCGGGGAAGGGGGGGCGAAGCGGTCGATGATGACGAGCTCGGCGTCGGGACTGGGCGTGTAAGCCGAGGGAGGGGAATAGCGGGCCTCGATGCGCGGGTCGGCGGAGAGAACGGGCCGAAGCAGGTCGGGCTGCGACGACCAGACCTGGACGCGGAAAGGCTTCAGCTCGGGGATTTCGAGGGTGACGCGATCGTCGGCGGGGAGCGCGTCGCGCCAGGCGAGGCGCGCTTCAACCCATCCGGCGGCGCGGGTTTTGAAATCGAACGTGGTGGAGACCTCGGAGCTGGCCGGAAGCGGGATGGCGCGGGCTCCGACGACCGCGCCGCCGAGGGCGAGGCCGACGGGGACTGTGCGCGGAACGATGGAGTAGTTGCGAATACTCAGGAACGCCTGCCAGAGCGCGGGGTCCGACTCGGAGCGGCGGAGGGTGACGCGCGTGAAGCCGGCATTGGACGGACGCGAGCGGACAGGGAGGTAGCGGAAGTTGGGAGGCAGGGCGGGATTTCCGCGGAACTGGCCGCAGAGCGCGATCTCGCCGGCGCTGCCGGATTGCAGCCGCTGGGACTGAAGCGCGAGCGAGAGGGCCTGGTCGAGGTCGAGGGCTCCGGGGCCGTGCGCGGTCTCGCGGATGCGCTGTTCGAGCAGCGCGCGACTGGTTTCGAAGCGCGTGGCGGGGATGGCAAGCGGCCCGCCGCGGATGAGCATCACGCGGTCCCGGGCGGGGAGGCGGCGAAGCCACTGGAGGGCGTTGTCCTTGGCTTCGTCGAGAAGCGCGCCGCGGACTCCGGCGGCGGACATCCAGGCGGATGCGTCGAGGATCAGAACGTGATCGCGGCCGGCGCTGATGCGCGAGCCGAGGCGAGGTTGGGCGACGGCGAGCAGAAGGAAGAAGATGCCGAGGAGCTGGAGGATCAACGACCAGGGCTGGTCGATGCGGCGGCGGCGCTGCTGGCGGCTGGTTTGCTCGGCGGTCTGCCAGAAACGGAGAGTGGAGACGACGATGCGGCGGCGGGTGCGGGTGAGCAGGTAGAGAGCGACGGTGGCAGCGGAGGCCGCTCCCAGGAGGGCGAAGAACTCGACAAGAGTGAGGTTGGCGAAGAACAATCAGGCGCTCCGCGGGGTGACTTCCAGGCAGCTAAAGATGGCCTCATCGAGAGGGACGGAGGTGGGGAAGCCGAGGTAACGTCCGGCGTTGCGGAGGGCGAGAGCTTCGATGGAGTCGGCGTAAAGGTCGAAGGCCTCGGTGTAGCGGCGGCAAGCGGCGGCGTCGAGGGAGATGTCGAGGGGCGCGCCGGACTCGGCGTCGGTGAGGGTGACTTCGCCGAGGAGGGCGGGCTCGCGCTCGGAGGGGGTCCAGAGGTGAAGCAGCAGAAGCTCGTGGCCGAATTCGGCGAGGTACTGAAGGGGGCGGGTGCAATCGCCGTCGTCGAGGAAGTCGGAGATGATGATGAGCAGGCCGGGCTTGGGGTAGAGGGTGATGAACTGGCGTGCGAGCTCGAAGTAGTGCGTTGCGCCGCCGCAGGAGAGCGAGTTCAGGAAGTCGACGGTGGGTCCGAAGCGGTGGCGTCCTCCCGAAGCGAGGTAGGAGTCGTCGAGCTTTTCGTGGAAGGGTTGAACCACGACGCTGTCGTGGCGCACCAGGCCGACATAGATGAGGGCGGCGGCGAGGCGGCGGGCGTAATCGAACTTCGATGTTTCGCCGGGGGCGACGGACGCAGTCATGGAATGAGAGGCGTCGAGGAGGATGCGGATGGGCGTGCGGGGCTCGGTCTGAAAGAGCTTGAGGAAGAGCTTGCCGAAGCGGAGATAGGCGCGCCAGTTGACGGCGCGGAGGTCGTCGCCGTGATGGAAGCTGCGGTGGTCGAGGAACTCCTGGCCGGGTCCGGAGTAACGCGAGGCGTTATGGCCGCCGACGAGTCCGCGGAAGGAGCGCTGCCAGTGGATGGTGAGGCGCTCGAGTTTTTCGAGGAGACGGCGGTCGATGAGCGGGTCGGGCATCAGGCCTTGGGGACGGGGATGGCCGCGATAATCTCGCGGAGGATGGATTCAGGGGTTTGATTGTCGGCGTGGGCGTCGAAGTTGAGGATGATGCGGTGGCGCAGAACGGCGGGGGCGACGTAGCGGATATCTTCGATGGAGAGGTGGAAGCGGCCGTGCATGAGGGCGCGGACGCGGCCGCATTCGAGCAGCGCCTGGGCGCCGCGCGGGGAGGAGCCGTAGCGGATGTACTTGTTCGAGAGAGCGTGAGCGCCGGCGGTACCGGGCTGTGTGGCCATGACGAGGCTGACGGCGAAGTCGCGCACGTGCGGGGCGACGAGGACTTCGCGGCAGACGCGGCGCACTTCGAGGACTTCGGCGCGGTCCATCACCTGGTCGAGACGGGGCTCGTCGCGCTGGATGGTGCGCTCGACGATGGTGATGAGCTCTTCGCGGCTGGGGTAGTCGACGAGGATCTTCATCAGGAAGCGGTCGAGCTGCGCTTCTGGGAGCGGGTAGGTGCCTTCCATCTCGATGGGGTTCTGCGTGGCCATGACGAGGAAGGGGCGGTCGAGCTCGTGGGTGGTGGTGCCGGAGGTGACGGTGCGTTCCTGCATCGCTTCGAGGAGGGCGGACTGCGTTTTGGGCGTGGCGCGGTTGATCTCGTCGGCGAGGACGAGGTTGGCGAAGATGGGGCCAGGCTGGAAGCGCAGCGATTTGTGGCCGTCTTCGGCGGTCTCCATGATCATCGAGCCGACGATGTCGGCGGGCATGAGGTCGGGAGTGAACTGGATGCGGCTGTACTTGAGATGGAGGACGCGGGCGAGTGTGCGCAGGAGGGTGGTCTTGCCGAGACCGGGGACGCCCTCGAGTAGAACATGGCCGCCGGCGAGGAGGCAGATGAGGACGCCGTCGACGACGTCCTGCTGGCCGACGATGATCTTGCCGATTTCCTTACGGACCACGTCGAGGCGGGCGACGGCTTCGGGCAGGGCTGCTGTTTCGGGCACGAGACTATTGTAGGAAATGGGGAGGGAGCGCGGCGATTAGCGGGCGGCGTGGGGGAAGACCATGTGGGTGGGGGTTATTCCGTTCTGTTCGCACCACTTCTGATAGAGCGCGCCGTAGGAGTCGCGGATGTAGGCGGCGGGAGTGAAGCCGAGAGCGGATGCGACGGCGTCGATCCAATGGGGCGGACCTTCGAGCTCGATGTAGTGGCCGATGGGGGTTTCGTCGAGCAGGGCGTGGCCTTGTTCGTCCGCGCGCGTGAATGCGGTGCGGAACTTCTCGTAGCGGAACATCGCTTCGTAGCCAAGCTGCGAAAAGATCATGCGCAGAGCGGCCGCATTGGAGACTTCGGTTTCGAGCTCCATGCGTTTGCGGTGGGCGCTGGGCTCGGGCGGACCTTTGTAAGTGAGAATCGCGCGGCCTTTGAATTCGCGGAGGCGCAGCAGGCAAGCCGCGCGGCGCATGTCGAGGTTGGGGGTGTCGTAGACTTCGTCGGCTTCGAAGGCGCGCGGATCGGATTCAGTGAAGCCGGCGCGCTGGAGGATCTCGCGCGCGGCCGAGGCGTCCGGGACCGGGAGCTTGATCTCGATTTCGCGCGGGGCGGAGTCGAGGGGGCTACTGGTGGGCAGGCTGTGTTTCTCCGTCTTTCCTGCGGATGACATTCATGGCCACAGCGAGCATCGCCGCGGGGTCGGAGAGGCTCGCGGGGACAATCAGCGTGTTGCCGGCCTTGGCGAGGCGGCCGAATTCATTGAGGTACTGCTCAGCGACGCGAAGCTGGACGGCTTCGAAGCCGCCGGGCTCGTTGATGGCTGCGGCGACGCGGCGGATTCCTTCCGAGGTGGCGTTGGCGATGGCGAGGATGGCCGAGGCCTGGCCTTCAGCCTCGTTGATCTGCTGCTGGCGCCGGGCTTCGGAGGCCTTAATCACTTTCTGCTTTTCGCCTTCGGCGGTGTTGATGGCGGCTTCGCGGACGGCTTCGGAGTTGAGGATGGTGGCGCGCTTTTCGCGCTCGGCGCGCATCTGTTTTTCCATCGCGGCGAGGATGTCGCCGGGCGGGTTGATGCTTTTGATCTCGTATCGCAGGACCTTGACGCCCCAGGGCTCGGTGGCCTTGTCGAGCTCGCTGACCACCTGGGCGTTGATGTTGGTGCGCTCTTCAAACGTGCGGTCGAGATCGATCTTGCCGACCTCGGAGCGGAGGGTTGTCTGGGCGAGCTGGCGGATGGCGAACTGGTAGTCCGAGATGCCGTAAGAGGCGCGCTCGGGCGTGAGGACTTTGAGGTAGAGGATGCCGTCCACGGCGACCTGCACGTTGTCGCGCGTGATGCAGACCTGCTCGGGGATGTCGATGGCCTGCTCCTTGAGGGAGTGCTTGTAGCGGATGACGTCGATGAAGGGGGTCAGGATGTGGAAGCCCGCCTGGAGCGTGCCGGCGTATTTGCCGAGGCGCTCGACGATGTAAGCGGATTGCTGCGGGACGACGACCGCGGTCTTGGCGAGGATGATGATGACCAGCAGGACCAGGAAGAAGACAACAAACAATGCGCCGAAATCCATTGAGTGCTCCGATCTGGGTTAGAGTTTGCGGACGCGGAGGGTGAGGCCGTCGACCTTCTCGACGCGGCAGCGGGCCGAAGTTGGAATGGCGTCGTCGCCCACGTTGAGTGCGTTCCAGGCCGTGCCGCGCAGCTCGACTTTGCCCATGGCGCTGGCGGCGATGTCCTGGAGAGCGACGGCTTGCTCGTGGGAGATGTCGTCCACCGCGATGTGAGGGTTGAGCTCCTTGCGGAACTTCTCGAGCAGGGGCCGGCGGAACAGAACCATTGAGACGATGGCGCCGGCGGCGAAGATGAGACCCTCGAGCGCGAGGTTGTCGAGACCGGCGAGCTTGAGGACGGCCGTCAGGATGGCGGCGGCGCCGAAGAAGATCAGGTAAAAGCCGCCGGGGGTGAGAACTTCGCCGAGCAACAGGGCGAGTCCCAGCAGCATCCAGTGCCACCAGGCAAGCTGGAGAGCGAGCATGCGCACCTCCTCCGCCAAGAGCATATCGTACTCGGGGCCGGCGGAGGCCGGGTGGTAAACTGGAAGCAGACTTTTAACTCCTCGAAAGGCAGAGCGGATGTCGGAAAGCAGCAATCGCAGGGATTTTGTTAAGACCGCGGCAAGCGCCGGGGTCGCGATGAGCGTGGCGTCGAACGCCATGGCGAAGTCGGGAAAAGCAGTCAGCCAGGCGCGCGTGATCGGCGCCAACGACCGGATCAACGTGGCGGTGATCGGAACCGGGGGGCGCGGCTTTTACGTGGCGCGCGCGTTCCGCAGCTTTGCCGAGAAGAACAACAACGCCTGCCAGATCGTCGGGGTCTGCGATGTCTACCAGAAGCGCGTGACGACGGCGAAGGACTACTTCAAGTGCGATCTCGGCACGCTCGATTACCGCGAGGTCCTCAACAAGAGCGAAGTCGACGCGGTGATCGTGGCGACGCCGGACCACTGGCACGCGCGGATCGCTCTCGAGGCGATGGACAAGGGCAAGGATGTCTACCTCGAGAAGCCGATGTGCCACACGGTGGAAGAGGTGAAGCAGTTGATCAACACCGTGCGGGAGACCAAGCGCATCGTGCAGGTGGGTTCGCAGACGACCTCGGGCGACCAGTGGTGGAAGGCGCGGAAGGCGATCGCGGACGGCATGATCGGTCAACATATCATGAGCCAGGGCAGCTATCACCGCAATTCGGTGGAAGGCGAGTGGAACTGGAAGATCGATCCGGAGGCCGGTCCGGACAAGAAGGGCGACGACTACATCGACTGGAAGATGTTCGTGGCGGCGTCGGCGAATAAGAACCGGCCGTTTGACGCGGACCGGTTTTTCCGCTTCCGCAAGTATTGGGATTATTCGGGCGGCATCGCGACAGACCTGTTCTTCCACGTGATGGCGCCGATGAACATCTGCTGGGGCGAGCCGCAGTACCCGCAGCGGGTGGCGGCGTCGGGCGGCATCTACAAGTTCAAGGACGAGCGCGAAGTGCCGGATACGTTTCACATGATGGCGGAGTACGCGAAGGGGTACTCGGTGGTGCTGTCGAGCTCGATGGCGAACTCGGAGCACATTCCGGGGCTGATTCGAGGGTACGAGGGCACGCTGGTGATGGTGGAACACGGGCGGTTCGAGGGCTTCGCGCCGTACATCACGGTGAAGCCGGAGAAGCGCGTGATCAGCGCGGAATACAAGGCGAAGTTCGGCGAGGAGCCGATCAAGATCGAGGTCGAGAATAAGGACACGATGTTGGCGCATATCGGCAACTTCCTGGGGTCGATGCGCACGCGGGAGAAGCCGACGCTCGACGTGGAGACGGCGGGGCGCGCGCAGGTGGCGATCACGATGGCGGTGCAGAGCTACCGTCAGGGGAAGGTGCTGTACTTCGACGAGAAGGCGTTCAAGATCGTGGACAAGCCGCCGCGGGCTTAGAGATTGAAGGAGTCTCGCATTTGAAACGGGCCGGGGCCGCCGGGGCGGTTCCGGCCCTTGGTGTCTAAGAACACAGCCTGAAGGCTATGTAACGAACACACACAGCCTGAAGGCTATGTTACAGGCAGCGGGCGAGGAGGGCGCCCCAATGGAAGCCGGCGCCGAAGGCGGCGAAGACAATGGGGGCGCGGGGTGCGGGGGTGTTGGCGTTGAACCACTCGGCGGCGGCGATCAGCATCGAGGCGGAGGAAGTGTTGGCGTAGCGGCGGATGTTGGAGTGGAAGCGGGCGGTGTCAACGCCGAGGGCCTGGGCGACGCGATCGATGAGGTTCTGGTTGGCCTGGTGCATGAGGAAGACTGCGACATCGGTGGCGCGGACCGAGGCGCGCTCGAGGACGGTGCGGATCGCGGCGGGGATCTTGCGCGAGGCCTGGAGGATGACGCTGCGGCCGTTCATCGAGAGCGGGCCGTCGTGGGGCAGAGTGAGGTCGTCGGCGTAGGCGCCGTCCGAGGCGAGCCAGGCGTCGACGATCTTGGCGCGGCCGCCGGCCGGGGAGACGAGGGCGGCTCCGGCTCCGTCGCCGAAGAGCACGGCGACACCGCGCTCGCGGGGTTCGCGCTCGACGATGGGGGACATTTTTTCGGCGCCGACGACGAGGATGTTGCCGTAGTGCGGCGCGAGGCGGGCGGCGAGCGCGAGGCCGAAGAGGGATCCGGCGGAGGCCATCGGGAGGTCGATGGCGGGTATGCCGGCCGCGCCGAGCTCGCGGGCGGCGGCGCAGGCAGGGCCGGGGAAGGCTCGCTCGGCCGGCGCGGAGCCTGAGGCGACGATCACCATGCCGAGGTCCGACCCTGTCATGTCCGCGTTTCGGAGACAGTCTGCGCCGGCGCGGGCGGCGAGGTCGGCCACAGTGACTTCGGGGGGAGCGAAACGGCGCTCGGCGATGCCTGAGACCTGGAGGACCCACTCGGGAGTTGCGCCGACCCAGTGCGCCGCTTCGGCGGTGGTGACCACCCGGTCCGGGAGGAACGATCCAAAGGAATGCAGAAAAGCCATGAAAGGGGGAGGCGGACGCGCCCCGGCGGCCGCGCGCCAAGAGATCAGGATACCAAGCGCGGGAGCGCAGCAGAGAATAGTACAGCGTGTTAAACTCGCCAATGCCGCGGGAGACGGTGAATTGCACACGAATCTCCAACGAAGACTCCGCAGCCTGATCGATGTCCGGCCGGGGGAGTACGCCCGGACTGCGTGGATGGCGCTGTATCTGCTTTTCGTGATGCTGGCGTATTACATCCTCAAGCCGGTGGCGCGATCGCTGTATATCACTGAATTCGACGCGGAGCGGCTGCCGTACCTCTACCTGGCGGTGGCGGCGAGCGGAGGCGTGCTGGCGTATCTGTACACGCGAGCCGCGGTGCGGTGGTCGCTGCGCTACGCGGTTCACGGGACGATCGCGTTCGTGATCGTTTCGCTGCTGGAGGTCTGGGAACTGCTCGAATACCCGCTGCCGTGGCTTTATTACGTGATGAACATCTGGGTGAGCCTGTTCAGCTTGGTGCTGGTGTCGCAGGGCTGGCTGATCGCGGGCAACATCTTCAATTCCTGGGAAGCGAAGCGGCTGTACGGCTTTCTGGCCGGGTGCTCGGTTCTGGGAGCGGCGCTGGGAGGCTCGTTCACCGCGGCATTCGCGAAAGAAATGGGGACGAGGAACCTGCTGCTGGCGAGCGCCGGGTTCGTCTTTCTGGCCTGGTTGAGCTACGTGGCGCTGCTGAGGGTGAAGGGCGCGGGCCTTGGCAGGGCGCGGGCGGCCGAGGAAGTGGAACAGGTGTTCACGATGCGCGACTTCAAGCTGGCGGTGAAGAGTTACCGTCACTTGCAGGTGATCATCGCGATTATCGCCGTGACGTACGTGGTCGACACGCTGGTGGAGTACCAGTTCAGCACCATCGCCAGCCAGGGGCGGAAGGGAGACGCGCTGACGGCGTTCTTCGGCGGCTTCTACGGGATCTGGCTGAATCTGGCGACGTTCTTTCTTCAGATCTTTGTAACCGCGCAGGTGGTGAAGAGATTCGGCGTATCAGGGGCGCTGCTCGTGATGCCGGTGGGAATCGGGGCGGCATCCGTTTTTATGCTGTTCTCGCCGGGCATCTGGGCGGCGGGCGCGGCGCGGCTGGTGGAGGCGTCGACGCGCTATTCGTTCAATCGCACCGGCATGGAGCTGCTCTACCTGCCGCTGCCCGACGACTTGAAGAACCGCACGAAGGCCTTCGTGGATGTGTTTGTGGACCGGCTCTCGCGGGGCGTGGGCGCGATCCTGATCCTGGGCGTCGCAGCGGTGTTTGGAAAGCAATTGACTCCGGTGACGGTCCTGGTGGTGCTGACGAGCGCAGCATGGATCATGCTGGCGGTGTATGCCAAGAGGCAGTACACGGACCTGGTGCGAGACCGGCTGAAAAGAGCGCGGGCGGCGGTGGATGAGATCCGCGTACCCTACCAGGATCCCGAGGTGGTGCGATTCCTGGAGGAGAGCGCCGTCAGCCAGAGCCAGCGGCAGACCCTGTACGCGCTGACGATGCTGGCGCAGATTCCGGGATACCGCATCGAGCCGCTGCTGGTGCGGATCGCTGGCAGCGAGAGCGCCGAGATCCGCGCGCTGGCCTACGATCACGCGCGGAAGGCGCAGACGGGCGCGCTGGAGAACGACGCCCGGGCGGAGATGGAAAGGCCGCCATCGAGAGCGACGCGGGCGGCCATCGAGTATTTGTGGAGCCTGAATCCCGCCGATCCGCCGCTGGAGCGGTTCCTCAGCGCGCCGGACCTCCGGGTGCTGGAAGCCGCGATCGAGGCCGGGGCGGCGCTTCCGATCGACTGGATCGGGAGGGCGCTCGGCTCGGCAGAGGCGGAGCTGAGGCGGTTGGGAGTGCTCGCGCTCCAACGGCATCCGGCGGAGGCGGCGCGGCGGTTGCCGGCGCTGTTCGAGGATGAATCCGCGCAGGTGCGCAGGACTGCGGGGAGGGTGCTGGCGTCGGCGCCGGACGAGGTGGTGGCGTGCGTTGCGGCTCTCGCCGCGGACTCCGCGGCGAGTTCCAGCGCGCGACTGAGGGCCATACGCGCGCTGGCGTGGATTCCGCGGCAGTCCGTGGTGGAGGCGATGCTGCCGCTGTTGGACAGCGAGGACGCGGCCATCCGGACGGCAGCGCTGCGGGCTATCGAGAGGATCCGCGAGCGCGAGCCAGTGGTCTCGGTGGACGACGGGCTGGTGTCACAGCAGGCGCGGCGCGAGGCGAAGAGCTGGTTCGAGCTGCATGCGGCGTACGAATCGCTGAAGCGGGAAGCGCGCAACACGCCCGCGGTGGGGCTGTTGATGAGAACGCTGAAAGACCGGCTGGAGCGGCCGGTGGAGAGGCTGTTCCGGCTGTTGGGGCTGCACTATCCGCCACGGGACATCAACGCCGCGCGGCGCGCGGTGCGGCGCGGAACGCCGCGCGAGCTGGCCAACGCGATCGACTTCCTGGACACGATTCTGAACCAGGAGCTGAAGCGTTTCGTGCTGCCGCTGATCGATTCGATGGAGTCGCCGGAGCAGTCGGGATTGATGTTGTTCGGCATCCGTCCGGCCGAGCCGGAGACGGTGCTGCGCGAGATGATCCGGCACGGCGATCCGTGGCTGCGGGCCTGCGCGGTAGCGGCCGCGGCGGAGCTGAAGCTGTCCAGGCTGGCGGGGGAGATCCGCGCGGCAGCCGGGTACGGGCCGCAGCTCGCGGCGGTATCGGACGCGGCGCTGGCGCAACTTGAAGGCCGGCCTTGACGCAGAATGAGATGAGGCGATGAAAGAGCTGAACATCGTCGAGAAGGTGATCGCCCTGGAAGGGGTGGACCTCTTCAAGGGACTGACACCGGACCAACTGGCGTCGATCGCCGCCGTGGCAACGCAGCAGCACGTGCTGCCGGGGACGGTGCTGCTCGATCCCAAGACGCCGCTCGAAGCGATGTTTGTCGTTCTGGACGGATCCGTCGAGCTGTCGCAGGACGGGGTCCGGCTGATGGTGGCGAAGCAGAATGACGTGCTGGGATCGTGGGCGCTGCTGGACGAGGCGCCGATGCCGGTCATCGCGAAGTCGATTGAAGATACCGTGCTTCTGCGCATCTCGCGGGAGGACTTTTTCGAGCTTCTGGCGGACAACATGGAGATTGCGCTGACGATCTTTTCCACGCTGGTGAGACGATTCCGGGCATTGATTGAGAGGCCGGCTGCCTCATAATGGAGTTGGCCGAAGCGAAGCCGAGATGATGGCCGAACTGCCCGAGACCCTGACACGCGAGGAAGCGCGCGCCTACCTTGACCAGGAGCTGGCCGAGGCGCGCCGGAAGCTGTCAGAGGGATACCGGATGATCGCGATCGGCCGGCTTGTAGCGGGCGTGGTCCACGAGATCAATAATCCGATCGGGTCGATCGTCTCCAACAACGAAGTGACGCTGCGCGCGCTGGAGACGCTGAAGCAGAAGCTGGACGCGGCGATCGCGTCGGGCGAGCCGCCGCCGGCGAAGGCCGTCGAGCTCGTCAATACGATCGCGAGCCTGGCGGCGGTGGACAAGATCGCGTGTGAGCGCATTTCGGCCGTGGTGAGAAGCCTCAAGACGTTCTCGCGGACGGAAGACCAGGAGCTGCGGAAGTCCGATTTGAACGCGCTGTTGAGGGACACGCTGAAGCTGGTCGACTGCCAGTACAAGCGCCGCATCAAGCTGGAGAGCAGCTTCGGCGAACTGCCGGAAGTGGAATGCTACCCGCAGCTCATGAGCCAGGTGTTTCTGAACATCATGGTGAACGCGGCGCAGGCGATCGACGGGGAAGGGACGATCACGCTGACCACTCGCGCCGTCGGGGATGAGGTGGAGATCACGGTGTCCGACACCGGGCGGGGCGTCGATCCGGAGCACAGCGAACGGATCTTCAAGGCGGGCTTCACGACCAAGCCCGTCGGCGTCGGCACAGGGCTCGGTCTGGCGCTGTGCAAAGAGATTGTCGAGGAGACCCACGGCGGGCGCATCTGGTTCGAGAGCGAGCTGGGGCGCGGAACGACATTTTACGTGCGGGTTCCCGTGAAGGCACCGCGCAAGGAGTCCTGAAGATTGCCCGAACCAATCATCATGCTTGTCGATGACGAGGACATGGTCATCACCAGCATTCGCGCCTATTTGAACCTGGAGACGGAGTGGGAGGTATTGGGATTCACTTCCCCCGAGGAAGCGGCCAAGCACCTGGAGAAGTCCCGCGTCGACGTGGTGGTCAGCGACTACCTGATGCCGCGCATGACGGGATTGCAGTTGCTGGGGCGTGCCAAGGAAGTGCAGCCCGAGGCGGCCCGGATTCTGCTCACCGGACACGCCGACAAGCAGAGCGCGATCCACGCGATTAACGACGTCGGCTTGTACCAGTATCTGGAGAAGCCGTGGGATAACACGCAACTGCGGCTGGTGATCAACAGCGCCATCGAGCGGACGAACCTGTTCCGCCGGTTGAACGAATTGATGACGCGCCTGGCCGCGAAGGACGAGGAGTTCAGGGAGATCCAGCGGCGGATGATCGAGGTTTTCGTGCGCTAGCCGGCAAGGCATAATGAAAAGATGAGGACTCTTCCGCTCCTACTGCTTGCGTGCACATGCACGTTCGCCGGCGAGACGAAGCTCGGCGCTCCGCTCGCTCTCAAGCACCAGACTCCGATCGCCGACCTGATCGCCAATCCGGCCGACTATGTCGGCAAGGCGGTCCAGGTGAAGGGCAAGGTCACCGCGGTCTGCGAAAACATGGGCTGCTGGATGATGCTGGCGGACCCGTCGTCCGACGCCAAGATCCGCATCAAGGTGAAGGACGGCGAGATCGTGTTTCCGAAGAGCGCGGCCGGCAAGATGGCCGTCGCCGAGGGCAAGATGGTGAAGATCGAGATGACGAAGGAACAGGCGATCGCGCAGGCCAAGCACGAAGCCGAGGAGCGCGGGACGAAGTTCGACGCCTCCAAGATCACGGGGCCGCAGACGATCTTTCAGATCGCGGGCACGGGCGCAGTCATCCTCGAGTAAGCTGAAAAATCCATGACGCGAAAGTTGTTCGCGGCGGCGCTCTGCGCCGCCCTTCTTGTAAGCGCGGCAGCGGCGCAGAGCCGGCCCGCGCAGGGCCGCAAGCCCGCGCCTCCGAAAGCTCCCGCAGCGAAGCCGGCGCCAACGCCGCCCGCCGTGGTTGGGGCCGCGCCGGCGGCGCCGAAGCTGGTGCTGCTGATCGTGGTGGACCAATTCCGCTATGACTATCTCACGCGTTTCGCCACCGAGTACACCGCCGGCATCGCGCGGCTGTTGAAACAGGGCGCGGTCTTCGCCGACAACTTCTACGACCACTTCCCGACCGTGACCGCCGTGGGGCATGCCGTCACTCTCTCGGGCGCCATGCCGGCGGTAAGCGGCATTATCGGCAACGAATGGTACGATCGCTCGACCGCAAAGCAGGTAACCAGCGTCTCCGACCCCGGCACAAAACTGTTGGGCGGGCGGCCGGACGTCACGGGCTCGTCGCCGCACCGGCTGCTGGTTTCGACGCTGGGAGACGAGATGAAGATGAGCGGCAGGTGGCCGGGGACGAAGGTGGTCGGCGTGTCGCTCAAGGACCGCAGCGCGATTCTTCCGGTGGGACGCATGGCGGACGGCGCCTATTGGTTCGACCAGAACACGGGCAACTTCGTGAGCTCGACTTACTACTTCAGCGGGCTGCCGGCGTGGGTGGAGGCATTCAACGCGAAGCGCGTGCCGGAGCAGTACAGCGGCAAGGCGTGGTCGTCGATGACGAACGGAAAGCCCTTCATGCTTCTGCAAGGCACGGGGCGGGCCTTGAACGACGCGATTTACGGCTCGGCCTTCGGCAATGACCTGCTGGAGATCTTTGCCGAAGCGGCCATCGAGGGCGAGAATCTGGGCGGCAACGGCAGCATTGACTTGTTGAGCGTGAGCTTCTCCTCCAACGACGCGGTGGGCCATCGTGTGGGGCCGGACGCGCCGGAAGTGCACGACATCAGCCTGAAGACCGACTTGGCGATCGGCAGGCTGTTCGATTTCCTCGACAAGCGGATCGGAATGGAGAACGTCCTGGTGGCATTCACCGCCGACCACGGCGTCGCGCCGCTGCCGGAGGTGCAGCAGAAGCGCCGGATGGCGGGCGGGCGCATCACGGAAGAGACGATCATGACCACGGCGAACAACGCACTGGTGGTGAGGTACGGGGCGGGAAAGTACGTCGTGGGTAAAAGCGGCGGAAGCCCGGTGCTCGACCACACGCTCATCGCTCAGAAGAAGCTGAGCCTCGAGGATGTGCAGCTCACGGCCGCGGCGGCGGTGCGCATGATGCCTCACATCGCGCGGGTCTACACGCGCGAGGAGCTGCGCCGGGGCCATGCGCCGGGCGACATGGCCGCGCAAAAGGTCCTGAATGGCTTCTTCTACCAGCGTGCCACGGACCTCACCGTGGTGCCGGAGCCGTACTGGCTGTTCGAGGAGAAGGGCACCTCGCACGGAACGCCGTGGAACTACGATTCGCACGTGCCGCTGATCCTGATGGGCCCCGGCATCCGGCCCGGCAAGCATTACCGCCGCACGCTGGTGAACGACCTGGCGCCCACGCTGGCCGCGCTGTTGAATGTCGATCCGCCCAGCGGGTCGTCGGGGCGCGTGCTGGAAGAGGCGTTCTCTCCGCGCTGAGCTTGCCGGCGGCCGGCAGGCGGGATCTGATAGCATCTTGAGGCTATGCTGCTTGTCGCCGCCATTCTTTCCATCTTTGTTTACGGCATGATCGCCGCCATGCTGGGCACAATCCTGCCGGACATCTCCAAGAAGTTCTCGCTGACTCCGAAGCAAAACGGGAACATCGCGATGGCGCAAGCCATCGGGCTCATGATCGGATCGTTTGGCGTCGGGCCGCTGATCGACGTGCAGGGCGTGAAGCTTGGCCTGCTGCTGGGGCTGGGACTGGTGGCGCTGGCGCTGTTCGGATTGCGAGCGGCGGGCGGATATGGGAGCGTGGCCGCGCTGATGTTGATCCTCGGGATGGGCGGCGGGGCGATTGTGGTGGGCGCGAATGGTTTGCCGCCGGTGATCCAGATCAGCGGCCTGGAGACCGCAGGGGTGTTCAACCTCCTGAATCTGTTCTTTGGGCTGGGAGGCCTGGTGACGCCGCTGGTGGCGGCGCGTTTCTTCCAGAACAACTCCAGCCGGCTGCTGATCTTCGCGGCCACGATTGTGATCCTGACGCTCGCATTCAGCGGCGCGACGGGCATGCCCGCACCCAAGGGCGAAGTGAGCTTCCAGGTTGCGCAGGTGGGGAGCCTGCTCGGCAGCGGCGAACTGCTTTTGCTTGCGCTATTCCTCTTCCTCTACGTGGCTTGCGAAGTCGGCGTGTGGAACTGGCTGGCGCGCCACCTGATCGCACAGGGCGTGCCGGAAGGCCGGGCGCTGACGATCCTCTCGCTCGGCTTTGCGCTGGGCATGCTGCTGGGCCGCGTCGCGGTGTCGCCGTTGCTCGGCAACATCACGCCGGAACAGGTGCTGCTCGGGGCCGCCGCGCTGATGGCCGTGAGCACGTATCTCATGCTTCAAAGCGCCAGCCCGGCCACCGCATGGGTGCTCGTGTTCCTGGGCGGGGTCGCCATGGCGCCGTGCTTCCCGACCACTCTCGCCGTCGTGAACGCGAAGTTCGCGGCGTCCGCGGCGACGGCAACGGGGATTGCGGTGACCGCGGGCTGGCTGGGACTCGTGTGCAGCTCGCCGGTGATCGGCGGGATCGCGGGCGACGATCCGAAGCGGCTGAAGAAGGCGCTGCTGGTTCTGCCGGCGGCGTCGGTGGTGATGGTCGCGGTGGCGTTGGCGCTGTAGCGCGAGCTCAGTGCCCGCCCTTCATCTGCTCGGCGAGATAGTTCTGGTAGCCCATCGCGGCGATCATGCCGAGCTGCGCCTCGAGCCAGTCGGTGTGCTCTTCCTCGTCTTTCACCATCTGCTCGAAGAGTGCGCGGCTGCCGTTGTCGCCGGCGTCTGAGCAGATCCTCACGGCGGCGTTGTACATCTTCACGGCTTTCATCTCGCCCGCGAGGTCGCTTTCGAGCTGGGCTTTCACATCGACGCCTACTTGCGGCGCCGGGAGGACGTCGAGGTGCGGGGTTCCTTCGAGGTAGAGAATGCGCTCGATCAGCCCTTCGGCGTGGCGCATCTCGTCGATGGCCTGCTTCTTGATGAAGCCGCTGAGGCCGTTGTAGCCCCAGTTGTGCTGCATCTCGGAGTGGAGAATGTACTGGCAGATGGCCGTGAGCTCCTCCTTGAGGGCGGCGTTGAGTTGGTCGATGACTGCCTGGTTGCCTTGCATGATGAGGTTTTTGAGTCCTTTCGCTCTGATTATCGGAGAAAAAACAGCCTGAAGGCTATTTTACCTGGAGCTCCACTCGAGCATCAGCCCGGCGGCGGGGAGGATGGGGAAGAGCTTGTTGAAGGCCGGGAAAGCCTGGCCTGTGCGCGAGTTGTAGCCGCCGAAGGAATCGTAGCGGCGGTTGTCGCGGTTGAACAGATTGGAGACCTCGAGGAAAAGCGCGCCGCGGACGCGTTTCCACTCCAGGGCCTTATTCAGGCGAATGTCGGCGCGGTGATAGGCAGGAAGACGGACGTCGTTTCGCACGGCGGCGAGATAGTACAAGCCGCCTTCGCGTCGAAACCAGCCGGGGACAGGGAAGTTGCTGCCGTAGGAGTAGCGTGAACTCAGGTTGAGGGTGGGGCGCAGCCTGGCGCTGGCGTAGATGTTCACCGCGTGGCGCTGGTCGAAGTCGGCGTAGAAGCGTGAATCAGTGACGGCGTCCCGGACAACCGCACGGCCGTAGGAGTAAGAGATCCATCCCGAGACGCGATTGGCGCTGCGGCGTTGGAGAAAGACTTCGATGCCCCGCGCCCGCGCCCGCTGGGAGTTCACCCAGGGAGCATCGGCGGGCGGATTGAAGATGCGTCCATTGGGCAGCAGGCGCGGCTCGAAGAGCGGCTGCGCGGGCAGGTCGCGGTCGGTACGCTCCCATGCCTCCAGGCGCAGGCGCGATCTTTCTCCGAGGCGTTGTTCGATGGCGGCGACGAGATGAGTGGACCGGAGCGGGGGCAGGAAGGGATTGCCGATGCGCTCCAAGGCGAGCAATTGGATTTCCGGGTACTGCGCGGCCTGGCTGACGGCGAGTTGAAGGCGAGTGGAAGGCAGCAGCCGCACCGCGACGGAGGCGTGAGGAGAGAATGCGGCGGGTGCGGCCGCGGAATGGCGATCGAAGCGCATGCCGGCAGTGGCGGCGAGGCCTCCGCCCGGCGATCTCCACCCTTGCTGCACAAAGCCGCCGCCGCGCAGACCCTTGCCGCGCCAGGGGTCGCGCCGGCGCAGCGCGAGGGGATTGAACTGGTAGCGGTTCGATTCGCCCTCGTCGCGCAGGCGGCGAAAAGAGACCCCCGCCTGCAATGGCGCGGACGAGGACCACGACCACGAGGCGTCGGAGTTCCACACCCACTCTCCGTAAGCGCAGCGGCCGAGCGAGAGCAGGAGCGGGTTCGAATGATCGCAACGCTCGCGTATCCACGCGGCGCGATTGTTGAGGAAAGCCGAATTGGAGGGTGCGTAGCGCCAGGCGAGATTGGCGGAGCTGACGCGATAATCGGCGAGCATCGGGGCGTTGACGCTCAGGCGGTCGCGGCCCGCGGTGCGGTCCAGATCGGAGAAACCGTCCGCGAGCGAGAGTGTCAGGCGCTGGGAGGGGGAGAGGTCGTAGCTGAGTTTGGCGGAGGCGTCGAGAAAGCCGAAAGCCATCGTAGCTTCGGCCGGGCTGCGGCGGAGCAGATATTGAAGGTAGCTCTTGCGCGCCGATGCGATCCAGGCGCCGCGGCGGGCGATGGGCCCTTCGGCGGTGACGCCGGAGGCGGCTACTCCGGTGTTCACGCGGAGGTTGAGGCCGCGGCGGCTTCCCTCCCGCAGACGGATATCGAGCGCTCCGGCGGTGCGGTCGGCGTACATCACGGGAGGCGCGCCGGCGTGCAGGGTCATCTCTTCGACGGAGTCTCCGGTGAAGGTGGTGAGAGATCCGGAGTCCTGGGCGCCGCGAACGGCATGAAAAGGAGCGTGCAGCAGGATGCCGTCCACGAACAGGCCGATGCGGTCGAAGGACGCGCCGCGCAGAGAGAACTCGGAGTTGTACTCGTTGTTCGAGGCCACACCGGGGAGGGAGTGGATCGCGCGGAGCGGATCGTCAATGAGGACGGCGGCGAGGTTCTTCATCTCGAATCCGGTGAGCGTGCGCTCGGACGGGCTGGCCGCCTGGATCGCATCAAACGGTCCGGCCTCGACGACGACCGAATCGGCGCGGGCCAGATATTGAGGAGCGAGGGTGAGGTCGAGCTCGGAGGTCGCCTCATGAATCTCGATGCGGAGCGGCCGGTAGCCGACGAGACTGGCCGTGACCACGCATGCGCCGGTGGAGTCGAGCTGGAAATCGCCGCGCGCGCCTGTGAGAGTCTCGATCAGCCGGCCCGAGCAGTCGGCGGCGACTCTTGCGCCGGCCAGCGGTTCTCCGCCGCGCGCGTCGCGCACGACGCCACGCAAGGCGTCGAAGGCGCCTGCGGGAAGCGCAAGCAAGAACAGCACGAGAAGAGTAACGCCGAGGGGACTCCGGGTTCTCAGGGGAGGATTCGGCCGGCCGGGCGACATCGGCAGCTCACTATTCTCCTGCGCCGCCCGTTGGCGGCGCAACCGCACCGCGCCGGCCGGGATGCGGCGAACGCTGACCCGGCCAGAGATCGGCCCCGCAGGTATGCATCAGTGTGCGAGGCTTTTGAGCGTATAGCTCGAGAGCACCTTCATGTAGTTGGCGCGCTCGAAGGCGGCCGGTTCGGCGACCGACTGCGCGCTCATCGAGCCGCGCATCTGATGGATGGATTCGTACTCGTGCTCCTCCATCCAGTCCTCGAGATCCTCTTCGAGTTTCTCAACGTATTGCGGCCCGTGGCGCAGCAGAGCAGAGGTCATCATGGTGGCGCGGGCGCCGGCCATGACACCCTTCACGATGTCCTCCGCAGTGTGGACGCCGCCGGTGATGGCGATGTCCGGGCGGATGCGGTTGTACAGGATCGCGGTCCAGTGGAGGCGCAGGCGCAGCTCGTTGGAATCGCTGAGGACGAGGTTCGGAACGACTTCCAGCGTTTCGAGGTCGAAATCGGGCTGGTAGAAGCGGTTGAAGATCACGAGACCGTCGGCGCCGGCTTCGTCGAGCTTCTTGGCCATGTTGGCGAAAGCGGTGAAGAACGGCCCGAGCTTGACGGCCACCGGAATGCGGACGCTCGCCTTGACGTGGCTGATGAGGTCGCAATACATCTCCTCGACCTTTTCAGCGGTCATTTCGATGTCGGTGGGCAGGTAATAGACGTTCAGCTCGAGCGCATCGGCGCCGGCCTGCTCCATCATCTGCGCGTAGCGGATCCAGCCGCCGGTGGAAACGCCGTTCAGGCTCCCGATGATGGGAACATCGCAGCTCTCCTTCGCCTTGCGGAGGTGGTTGATGTAAGGATCGGGCCCGAGGTTGTAGGAAACCATCTCGGGGAAGTAGCTGAGAGCCTCGCCGAAGCTCTCCGTGCCTTCGGTGAGGTAGCGGTCCAGGTGGCCGCTCTCGGCCTGGATCTGCTCCTCGAAGAGCGAGTGCAGCACGATAGCGCTTACGCCCGCGTCCTCCAGGCGGAGGATGTTGCCGATGTCCTTGCAGAAGGGCCCCGAGGAGGCCATTATCGGCGTGCGCAGCTTCAATCCCAGGTATCCGGTGGTGAGGTCGATCATCTTGGGCCTCCTTGATCACTTCTCGCTCTTCACTGCTTCCGCGGCGGCGCCCGGCATGTTGGCCATCGACTCGTAGATCCGCCAGCGGTTCATGACGTCGGCTTGCGCTTCCGCCAGCAGCCGGCGCGCGTCTTCGGGGTTGCTGTGAACCAGCATGGTGTAGCGGGTCTCGTTGTAGATGTACTTCTCGAGCGGCAGCGAGGGCGTCTTGCAGTCGAGCACGAACGGGTTCTTGCCTTCGGCCGCGAGGGCCGGGTTGTAGCGGAACAGCGGCCAGTGGCCGGTCTGCACGGCCAGCTTCTGCTGTTCGAGGCCGAACTGCATGTCGTAGCCGTGAGCGATGCAGTGGCTGTAGGCGATGATCAGCGAGGGCCCGTTCCACTTTTCGGCTTCGAGGAACGCCTTGAGCGTCTGCATGTCGCTGGCGCCCATCGCCACGCGGGCGACGTAGACGTTGCCGTAGGCCACGGCCATCATGGCGAGGTCCTTCTTGGCGGCGGGCTTGCCGCCGGCGGCGAACTTCGCGACTGCGCCGCGCGGCGTGGCCTTCGACATCTGGCCGCCGGTGTTGGAATAGACCTCGGTGTCGAGCACGAGGATGTTGACGTCGCGGCCCGTGGACAGGACGTGGTCGAGTCCGCCGTAGCCGATATCGTAGGCCCAGCCGTCGCCGCCGACGATCCAGACGCTTTTCTTCGCCAGCATGTCGGCCACGGCGAGGAGGTCGCGCAGGGCCGGCGCGGAGGTAGCGCCGTTGGCGGCGAGCAGCTCGTTCACCTTCGACTTCAGGGCCTCGATCCGCTTGCGCTGCTCGAAGATGCCGGCCTCGGTGGACTGGTCGGCGGTGAGAAGGTCGCAGGCGAGGTTCTCGCCGATTTTCGACGCGTACCGCTCAACAAGCTCACGTGCATAGGCGCTCTGCTTGTCGATGGCCAGGCGCATGCCGAGGCCGAACTCGGCGTTGTCCTCGAAAAGCGAGTTCGACCAGGATGGGCCGCGGCCTTCGCGATTCACCGTGTAAGGAGTGGTGGGCAGGTTGCCGCCGTAGATCGAGCTGCAACCCGTGGCGTTAGCGATGAGCATGCGGTCGCCGAACAACTGCGTGACCAGTTTGACGTAGGGCGTCTCGCCGCAACCGGAGCATGCGCCGGAGAACTCGAAGAGCGGCTCGAGCAACTGAACGTCCTTCACCTGCGAGTGCGAGAGCTTGTCCCGGTCGAACTCCGGAATCGAGAGGAAGAAGTCCCAGTTGACGGCCTCGGCTTCGCGCAGCGGCGGCTGCGGCTGCATGTTGATGGCGCGGCGCTTGGTGTCGCTCTTGTCCTTTACCGGGCAGGCCTGCACGCAGAGCACGCAGCCGGTGCAGTCTTCGGGCGCCACCTGGAGCGAGTAGGCGAGGTCCTTGTAATCCTTCCAGCGCGCCTCGGCCGTTTTGAACGTCGGAGGCGCGCCGTCGAGGTGCTTGCGGTCGAAGATTTTGGCGCGGATGGTGGCGTGGGGGCACACCAGCACGCACTTGCCGCACTGGATGCAAAGCTTCTCGTCCCACACCGGGATCTGAAGCGCGATGTTGCGTTTCTCCCACTGGGCGGTGCCGCTGGGGAAGGTGCCGTCCACGGGTAAGGAGGAGACCGGTAGGCTGTCACCTTCCCCAGCGATGATGCGGCCAAGCACGTCACGAACGAAATCCGGCGCCCTGGAGGGGACAGGCGGCCGGCGGTCCTGCATGCTGGTCGCAAGATCAGGGATCTTCACTTCATAAAGGTGATCGAGGGTCTTATCGACCGCGGCGAAGTTCTTCTGCACCACAGATTCGCCGCGCCGCCCGTAGGTCTTCACGATCGCCTTCTTGATCTGGTCGATCGCCTCGTCGCGCGGCAGAACGCCGCTGATGGCGAAGAAGCAGGTCTGCATCACGGTGTTGATGCGCGAGCCCATGCCCGTTTCCTTGGCCACGGCGTAGGCGTCGATGACAAAGAGCTTGAGCTTCTTTTCAATGATCTGGTCTTGCACCGGCCGGGGCAGTTGGTCCCAAACCTCGTCAGGGCCGAAGGGCGAATTGAGGAGAAACGTTGCGCCCGGCTCGGCGCACTTGAGCACATCCAGCCGTTCGAGGAACGTCCACTGGTGGCAGGCGACGAAGTTGGCGCGCGAGATGAGGTAGGTGGAACGGATCGGCCGGGGCCCGAAGCGCAGGTGCGAGATCGTCACGGCGCCTGATTTTTTCGAGTCGTAAACGAAATAACCCTGCGCGTAGTTGCCGGTCTCCTCGCCGATGATCTTCACGGAGTTTTTGTTCGCGCCCACGGTGCCGTCGGCGCCGAGCCCGTAGAACTGAGCGCGGACCGATTTCGGATCTTCGGTGGAGTAGGAGGGGTCATAATCCAGCGACGTATTGGTGACGTCGTCCACGATGCCGACCGTGAAGTGATTCTTCGGCGCGGGCTTGGTGAGCTCATCGAGCGCCGCCTTGACCATCGCCGGAGTGAATTCTTTCGACGAGAGGCCGTAGCGCCCGCCGATGACCCTGGGCATGGACGCGAACGGCAGTTCGCCGGACGCCTGCGCTTCCGCCAGCGCCGCGACCACGTCGCCGTAGAGCGGCTCGCCGATCGCGCCGGGCTCTTTGGTGCGGTCGAGGACTGCGAGTCCCTTCGTGGTCTTCGGCAGCGCGGCCAGGAAATGCTCAATCGAGAAGGGGCGATACAGCCGCACTTTCAGCAGGCCGACCTTTTCTCCGGCGGCGTTCATGAACTCGACGGCTTCGTGCGCGGTCTCGGCGCCGGAACCCATCAGGACGATGACGCGCTCGGCGTCCGGCGCGCCGACGTAATCGAAAAGCTTGTATTGCCGGCCGACAATTTGAGCGAAGCGGTCCATCGCCTTCTGCACGATCTCCGGGCAGGCGAGGTAATACTTGTTTACGGTTTCGCGCGCCTGGAAGTAGACGTCGGGGTTCTGCGCGGTGCCGCGGATGAAGGGCCGGTCGGGCGACATCGCGCGGGCGCGATGGGCGCGAATCAACTCGTCGGGCAGCATCGCCCGCATGTCGTCCTCGGTAAGCAGCTCGATCTTGGCGACCTCGTGCGAGGTGCGGAAACCGTCGAAGAAGTGGAGGACGGGCACGCGCGCTTCAAGCGTGGCGGCCTGGGCGATCAAGGCCATGTCCATCACTTCCTGGACCGAGTTGGAGGACAACAGCGCCCAGCCCGTGGCGCGCACGCTCATGACGTCCTGGTGGTCGCCGAAGATGGAGAGGGCATGCGCGGCAAGACTCCGCGCGGCGACGTGGAACACGGTGGAAGTCAGCTCGCCGGAGATCTTGTACATGTTCGGGATCATGAGGAGCAGACCCTGCGCCGAGGTGAAGGTGGTGGTCAGCGCGCCGGTCTGGAGAGCGCCGTGCACGGCGCCGGAGGCGCCGCCCTCGCTCTGCATCTCGATGACGGTTGGGATGCTTCCCCAAATGTTCGGCTTGCCCTCGGAGGACCACTGGTCGCTCCATTCGCCCATGGGCGAAGAGGGCGTGATCGGATAGATGGCGATGACTTCGTTCGTCTTGTGGGCGACAAACGCCGCCGCTTCATTCCCGTCAAGGGTGGCTAACGTTCTGGGCATTGTTCGAGAGGATTTCGTGAATAATGATGCAAGCAGGTTGCCATTCAAGTCTATCAGACCCTGTGGTCCGTATCTTGTGAGCCCTTCGGACGTTGTGGAAGCGCCAATCCAGACTCCAACTTGACTGATTGGGCCAGATGCCCCACCTGCCAGTGGATTTGCCGGGGTGCGGTGTTCGCTATGCTGAATTTCACCCACCTGGAAAGGAGGTGTTCTTGAGCCCGGGTCGCAGCGATATTGGGAGGGTCTGTTTTCGCCTTGTCTGCGCCTTGCTGGTTCTCTCGGGGAGCGCTCCCGTGACGGCGCAGCCGCGAATCGCGGAGCTGGAGATCTTCGGCGTCCGCAAGACGCCGCTGGAGCGGATCCGCCGGGTGCTGAACGTGAAGCCGGGCGATCCGCTGCCGCGGTCTAAGGGTGATCTCGAAGAGAAGCTGGGCGCGATCGCCGGGGTGGTGCAGGCGCGGCTGGAGGCGTGGTGCTGCGAGGACGGCAAAGCGGTGCTCTACGTTGGGATTCTGGAGAAGGGAGCGGTCGGGTTCGAATACCGGCCGGAACCCGCCGGCGACGCGGTGCTGCCAGAGGAAGTTGTGGCAGCGTACCGCGGTTTCACCTCCGCGCTGAACCGCGCCGTGGCCGAAGGGGACACGGAGGAGGATCTGACCAGGGGCCACTCGCTGATGAAGAATATCAACTGCCGCGTGGCGCAGGAGAGGTTCGTGGGCCTGGCGCAGCTATACCCGCAGCTTCTGCGACTTGTGCTCCGAGAAAGTCCTGAACCCGAACATCGCGCGATCGCGGCTTACGTGATCGGCTATGCGGAGTCGAAGCGCGCTGTCGTCGAAGACTTGCAGGCGGCGCTGCGCGACCCCGATGAAGGCGTGCGCGCCAACGCGGCGCGGGCCCTGAAGGCGATCGCCGTGCTGGCAGCATCCGATCCCGAGCTGGGGATCCGCGTCGAGACGACGTGGTTTGTCGAGATGCTCAATTCGGTTGTGCTGAGCGACAGGCTGGAAGGCTTGCGCGCCCTGCTGCAATTCACAGAGAAGCCGGCGGAGTCGACGTTGAAGCACATCCGCGAGCGGGCGCTGCCGTCGCTTTTTGAGATGGCCCGCTGGAAGCACCTGCAACATGCGTTGCCGGCTTATCTGCTGCTGGGGCGCGTGGCCGTGGCGCCGGAGGCTGAGATGCAGCAGGCCTGGGTTCGCGGTGAACGCGAAAAGATGCTGGAGAACTTGCGCAAGAAGCTGCGGTGACGGGAATTCCCCGGTTTACAGCTCCAGCAGGTGGCCCATGCGCTCTTTCTTGGTGCGAAGGTAGTCGCCGCTCTTTTCGCTGCGCTGCTCCTGGCAGGGGATGCGCTCGGCGACGGCAACGCCCTGCTCTTCGAGGGCGCTGATCTTCCCGGGGTTGTTGGTGAGCAGGCGAACCGACTTGACTCCGAACCAGTGCAGGATCGCGGCGGGCATCTCGTACTCGCGCAAGTCTGCGTCGAAGCCCAGTTGCTCGTTGGCTTCGACGGTGTCGGCGCCCTGATCCTGCAATTCGTAGGCGCGCAGCTTGTTGAGCAACCCGATGCCACGCCCTTCTTTCTTTTCGTAGATCACCATGCCGCGCTCTTCGGCGGCGATCATTTCGAGCGACAGCTCGAGCTGGGCGCGGCAGTCGCAGCGGAGGCTGTGGAAGACGTCGCCGGTGAGGCATTGAGAGTGAATGCGCAGCAACACCGGCGGAGGCGTGGAGATATCGCCCATGACGACTACCACCGACTCCTCGCGCTTGCCGTCGCGGCCGCCCTCGAAGCCGTAGATGCGGAAATGCCCAAATTCGGTCGGCAAGTCCGCCTCGGCGACTTTTCTGACGTGGAACTCGGAGGGATGCGGCATCAGAAGGGCTTTAACCCTTATTTTATAGGAAGAGCCCGCCGGTTCTGATGGCCCGGCGATTGAAGCGCGATGGAACAACTATTGGTCATCCTGCTCGTCAAACTGGCCGGTGCGGCCTCCATCGCCAGCATCCTGGCGCGGTCGACGCGCTTCCTGAACCTGCTGATGCGCGAGGAGCGTTCGCTGTTCCAGCAGTTGCAGATCAGCCTGGGGATTTCGGCGGTCTGCGCGGCGGGTTCGGTGGTGCGCATCTTCACGCGCAGCTACTCGGCGTTCGACATCGCCCTCGAAGGGAGCATGACTTCGGGCATCGTCGGCGGATACCTGACGGGACTGATCACCGGCGTCGTTTCCTCACTGCCGGCGATGTTCATCAGCGGCGAGTACATGGCGATGCCGCTCTACGCCGCGGCCGGCGTCGCGGGCGGGCTGCTGAGAGATCTGGCGCCGGAGCCGGAAGACGTCTGGCGCTTTTCGCCGTTTCTCGACCTGAGCATCTGGCGGCTGATCCGCTACCCCGCGGCGCGGCGGCGCAGCGCATACCATCTCGCGATTCTGATCTCGATTCTGATCACGGAGATGCTGCGCGAGGTGGTCAGCGAGCTTTTCGGCGAGAGAATGATCTTCTCGCTGAGGGGGCCGCCCGGGGCGCTCTCGAGCATCTCGATCTTTATCACCACCGTGTTCACGGTCTCGATTCCGCTCAAGGTGTGGAACAGCGCGCGCAACGAGCGGCTGCTCGAGGTGAAGGAGCGACTCCTGGTGGAGGCGCGGCTGTCGGCGCTGTCCAAGCAGATCAACCCGCATTTTCTGTTCAACACTCTGAACACAGTCAGTTCGCTGGTGCGCACCAACCCCGAGCAGGCCCGGCGCGTGGTGCAGAAACTGGCGTCGATCCTGCGGCGACTGTTGAGGAAGACGGACAACTTCGCGCCGCTGCGGGATGAGGTCCAGTTCATCGAGGACTACCTTTCCATCGAGATGGTCCGCTTCGGCGACAAGCTCCAGTTCCGCAAGCAGATCGATGAGGCGACGCTGGACTGCCAGGTGCCCGCAATGCTGCTTCAGCCGCTGATCGAAAACAGCGTCAAGCACGGCCTTGCGCCGAAAGTGGAAGGCGGGACGATCACATTGCGCAGCCGGCTGCTGTCGGGCGTCGAACATGCCGGAAGGCCCAGGCTGGTCCTCACGGTGGAGGACGACGGCGTGGGGATCGGCGAAGAGCGTCTTCCGCTGCTTCTGGAACAACCCGGCATCGGCGTGGCGAACGTCAATGAGCGATTACAGGTGTTGTTCGGCGGGGATTGCCGGCTCGAGGTGAATTCGCAATCCGGCGGCGGCACTCGCACCGAGATCGAGATTCCGGTCTGATCAGCGCGCGGATGCCGTATCACATACGATGGAAACTTGAGCGTCATGACCAGGGGCGAGATTCTGCTGGCGCGGGAGGAGTTCCTCTTCCCCGCCGCGCTGCATTTTTTTGAGACGCCGCTGGTGGTGACGCGCGCCAGCGGGCCCTACGTCTGGGACGCGGACGGCAACCAGTACCTCGACTTCTTCGGCGGAATCGTCGTCATCTCGGTAGGGCACTGCAACGAGACGGTGAACGCGAAGATCAAGAGGCAGATCGACACGCTTCAGCACACTTCGACGCTGCTCGCGACAGCTCCCGCGGTGGAGCTTGCGCAGAAGATCGCCGGCCTCACGCCCGGCGGCGCGCTCACCAAATCGTTCTTCACCAACAGCGGCACGGAAGCGAACGAAATGGCGGTACTGGCGGCGCGCTGCGCGACGGGGTCGCCCGAAGTTGTGGCGTTGCGGCACGCTTACCACGGGCGTTCCGCGCTGGCGCAGGCGATGACGGGGCAGTCGGTGTGGCGGATCGGGCCGCCGCTCTCGGCGGGGTTCACCTTCGCTCACAACGCTTACTGCTATCGCTGCCCGTACGGGCTTGAGTATCCCGCGTGCGATGTGCGGTGCGCCAACGACGTGGAAGACGCGATCCGCACGACGACTTCGGGGCGCATCGCCGCGTTTATTGCCGAGCCCATTCAGGGCATCGGCGGATTCATCACTCCGCCCAGGGAGTATTTCCCGCGCGTGGCCGAGATGGTCAAGCGCTACGGCGGCCTGTTCATCAGCGACGAGGTGCAGAGCGGCTGGGGCCGCACGGGCGGGCGCTGGTTCGGGATCGAGCAGTGGGGCGTCCAGCCCGACATTATTACCGGTGCGAAGGGATTGGGGAATGGAATGCCGATCGGCGTGACGGTCACCAGGCCGGAGATCGCCGATTCGGTCCCCGTCACCAACATCTCCACCTTTGGCGGCAACCCCGTGGCGGCCACAGCGGCCAAGGCCGTGATCGATTTCATCGACGAGCACAACCTGCTGGCGAACGCCGCTGTCACCGGGGCTCATCTTCGCGCGGGTCTCGAAAGCCTGAAAGAAAAGCACGCGCTGATCGGAGACGTGCGCGGCATGGGCCTGATGCAGGCGCTGGAGTTCGTCCGCGATCGCGCGACGAAGGAACCGGCCGCGGAAGAAACCAGGCGGCTGATGGAGGCCGCGCGCCGCCGCGGCATCCTAATCGGCAAGGGCGGACTGCTGGGGAACGTGATTCGCATCACCCCGCCGCTGAATATCACCAAGGCGGAGATCGATACGTTCCTCGAACGGCTGGACCTCGCCCTCGCGGATTCCGCCCGCCCGTCCTAGAACCGGACGTGGGCCCAAGCCGGAAACGCAACGAAAGAAAGGCGCGTCCTACCAGCGTGAAACCTCGAATCCTCGCCCTCATTTTTTCGGCTTCGCTCTTTGCCGCCGGGCAGGAGGCCGGGCCGCCGCGCGCCAATCCCGATGCATCCGGATCGAATGGCGAGCGAGCCAGGCGGTGGATTCTGCTGGTCGATGAGCCGCCAGTGGCCGAGCAGATTGCGGACCGCTCGCAACTGCGCAGCGCGGCCGCCGCGGCCGCGCGGGCGCGGGTGGAGGCTGCACAAGCCAGAGTGCGGCAAGTGTTGCGGCGGCGCGGGATTCGGGAGACCGGCAGCGTCCACACCGTTTCCAACGCGCTGTTTGTTTTCGCCACGAACGCCGAGGCCGCGGAGCTGGCTCGTCTACCCGGGGTGCGGGGCGCTCAGGCGGCCCAGCCCGCCTATCGCGCCGGGAATGCGGCTTTGCCGCTGGTGAACGCTCCTCTGGCGTGGCGCGCCCTGGGCGGCTGGACTGAAGCGGGCAAAGGCGTCCGCATCGGGATCATCGACACCGGCGTGGATCAATCCCATCAGGCATTCCAGGATCCGGACCTGCCTGAGCCGGATGGCGGCAGAAAATGCCGCGAAGTGGCCGGGGAATGCGCATTCACCTCAAACAAGGTAATCGCCGCGCGCAGTTATGTGCGCATGCTCGCCTTGCCCCAGTACCCCGAGGACTCCCGCCCCGACGACCTGAGCCCGCGCGACCGCGTCGGACACGGGACGGCGGTGGCGATGCTCGCCGCGGGCACGCTGCACGAGTCGCCGATCGGCCCGCTGGGCGGCGTGGCGCCGAAAGCGTATCTGGGCAGCTACAAGGTGTTCGGCAGCCCGGGCGTCAACGACATTACCTGGACCGACGTGATTCTGAAAGCGCTTGAAGACGCGCTTTACGACGGCATGGACGTCGTCACGCTGAGCCTCGAGTTTCCCGCAAGTTTCGGCCCGAACGACGTGTATGGACCGGATTGCTCCGATCCCGGGGTTGCTCCGGGCACGCCGTGCGATTCGCGCGTGGCGGCAGTCGCGCGTGTGAACGCGCTGGGCATGTCGGTGGTGGTCGCCGCGGGCAACGAAGGCGACAACGCTCTCTATTTGCCCGCATTGAATACAATCATGAGCCCTGGAACTTCGCCGGAAGCGATCACGGTGGGCGCGACGACGAATGCCCACCGGCTTTTCAACAGCGTCGCGGTGCCGGGTGAAGGGGCGCCGGAGCGGCTCACGCGCATGCCGGCGCTTCTCGGCAATGGCCCGAGGCCCGCCTCGCCTCTGACAGCAAAGCTGGTCGACGTGTCCACGTTGGAGGATGACGGCAAGGCGTGCCGCCCGCTTCGGACAGGCAGCCTCAACAATGCGCTGGCGCTGATTCAATCCGGCGACTGCGGGCTGCGCACCAAGGTGAACAACGCGCAGCGGGCCGGCGCGGTCGGCGTCATCTTCATGCGGCCCGAAGGGCGCGACTTCATTTTTGCGTCCACGGCGCTGAGGTACACCGGGATTCCTTTCGCGATGATCGGCTATACGAATGGCAAGGCGCTGATCGACTTCATCAGGGCCAATCCGGATCGCGAGGCCACGATCGATCCGCGGTGGATCGAAGTGGACGATTATGCCAATCGCGATCTCATTGCGTACTTCTCCTCGTACGGCCCGGCGATCGGAACCGGCGCCATCAAGCCCGACATCGTCGCGCCGGGAACGGACATCTACACGGCGACGCAGACCTTCGACAGGAACTCGGACATGTACGACCCCTCCGGCTACACGGCGATTCAGGGCACCAGCTTCGCCGTTCCGCTGGTGGCCGGCGCGGTGGCGCTTTCACGCCAGACGCTGCCCAACCTTCCGAAGTCAGGACAACCCGGCGCCGACCGGCGCGTGCCGGAAGCCCTGAAATCGAGCGTCGTGAATACGGCCGACCCGCGCATCGACGATATCGATGAGCAGGGCAACTACATTCGCGCCAGCGTGAAGGCGATGGGCGCAGGCAAGTTGGACGCCGAGTTGGCCATCACGACGCCCGTGACCGTCAGCCCGGCGAGCGTGAGCTTCGGAATCCTCAATAACAACTGGCCGCCTCGTCCGATCTCTCTCGTATTCACGAATCATCTGAACCGGGAGATTCAGTTCCAGATCAACGTGCTGCCACGAGTCGAAGATCCGCGCGCGCGGGTCGTCGTCGATCCTACGTCGTTCACCCTCGGGCCCGGCGCCACGTCGCGGCCGGTGAGCGTGCGGCTGGAAGGCTCGCGGCCGAACGCGGGGTCATACGAAGGCTTCATCCGCGTATTCGGACCGATGGGCGACGAGCCGCTGCTGATTCCCTACCTCTATCTGCTGGGCGACGGGGTTCCTTACAACCTCGTTCCGCTGCGTAACTACGACTTCACCGGTCAAGTGTCGGAGCGGCTGAGCGGCGGGTTCCTCTTCAAGGCGATCGACAAGTATGGCGTGCCCGTGCCGGGCGCGCGCGTGGAATGGAACGTGGTGTCGGGCGGCGGGGAGATCCGCGGAGTCTATCGCGACCGGAACGGCCAGCCGACCACCGACATCCACGGCATCGGCGATGCCTACGAAGTGTACTTGGGCTCAACGCTCGGCGAACAGGTCTTTGAGGCGCGGGTGCAGGGAATCGACCAGCCGCTGCGTTTTATCGGGACCGTCCGGCTGAGGCCGTTCATAGAGAACGGGGGCTTCGTGAACGCGGCGAACGGCATCGCCGATGAGGGTCAGGCCCCGGGTTCGATGGCCTCGATCTATGGCCGCGGGCTCAGCGAGATCACGCTGGCCAGCGCCGGCCCGGGTCTTCCTCTTTCCCTGGCCGGAGTGAGCGTCAGCTTCGATGATCCCGACAACGGCGTAAGCGCCGCCGGGCGCCTGGCCTACGTCAGCGACTCGCGCATCGACGTCCAAATCCCCTGGGAGTTGCAGGGTCTTACGAGCGCCTTTATGAAAGTGAGCCTGGACGGGTTCACCTCAAGCGCGTTGTACAAGGTCCGCCTGGCGAATGCCAGCCCGGCGTTCTGGGAGATGATCGACCCGGAGACCGGCCAGCAGTTCATCGAGGCCCGCGACGCCGACGGCAACCGGATCACGAGCGCGAACCGGGCCCGGCGGGGAACAACGATCCGCTTGATGGCCAATGGTTTAGGGGCGGTTGACAACCGTCCTGGAACCGGCGTGCCCGCCTCGGCGGAACTTCCGTCCACGGTGCGGGGTTCAGTCAAAGTGAAGATTGCCGATCGGGAGATCCCGGTTGAAAAGGCACGACTCCTTCCGGGGGCGACCGGCATCTATGAGGTTGTATTGGCGCTGCCTGAAGATCTGGCGGAAGGGGTTCAGCGGGTAGTAATCTCAGTGGACGAGGTCTCTTCCAGGGCCGCCGATTTGCCGATTCAATAATTGAACCACCGTGGCACGCTATATCGTAGTCCTCCTGGCGCTGGCGACGTCTCTGTTCGCCCAGCCCGCGCTCCCCGGGCGATACATTGTGGAGTTGGCCGGAGAGCCGGCGATCCGCGCCCGCGACATCCGCGGGCGGCAGGCTGAAATCCGCTCCCAGCAGCGGGAGGTCGAGCGGCTGCTGGTTCAGCGAAGGTGGCGAGTCGAGGCCAAAGTCCAGACGGTGGCGAATGCCCTGATTGTCGAGGGCGATCCTGTCGAATTAGCGGCGATCGCCCGAATGCGCGGCGTCCGCAGGATCGTCCCCGATCGCGAGCTGCGATTGATGCTCGAGCGCGCGAGAATCGTGCACCGGGTGGAGGAGGCGTGGTCCAAGCTCACTGAAGAGCAGGGCGGTTTCAAGAACGCGGGCCGCGGGGTGAAGATCGCGATCCTCGATACGGGGATTGAGCCGGAACACCCAGGGTTCAATCCCGAAGGCATGGAGATGCCGGAAGGATACCCGCAGGTCTCCGGAGGCAGCGACTCAGCCGCGGAGCTGAACCGCAGACTGACCAACGCCAAGGTCATCGTCGCCCGCAGCTACGACGCATTTTCAGCCCGCGACGTCTATGGGCACGGGACCGCGGTTGCGATGGCCGCCGCCGGCGTCATGCACACAGGCCCGACGGGGCCCATCAGCGGAATGGCGCCGAGGGCCTGGATTGGAGTGTACCGGGTCAATCGGGGCGAGACGGCCTCGATCCCCACCAGCTACGTGCTGCGCGCGCTGGACGATGCCGCCAACGACGGAATGAATGTCGTCAATGCCAGCTTCGGCTTTGTGGGGCTTTCAGGTCCGGCCGATGATCCGGTTGCGAACGCCATGCGGGCGCTGGCGGACGGCGGAGTCATCGTGGTCTGCGCGGCCGGAAACGACGGGCCGGGCCCGATGACCGTCGACGACTCCGCTTCGGACGGGAAAGTGATCGCGGTCGGCGCGAACACAAGCGACAGGATCCCCACCACTCCGGCGCTCATCCTTGAAACGGGTCCGCCGATCGCGGCGCAGCCGGCTTCAAATTCCAACTACTCGGCGCCCATCGGAGGCGAGCTGGTCGACGTTGAGCCGTTCGACGGAGACTCTTCTTCGCCCGGACTCGCCTGCCGGCCCCTCAGGCCTGAAAGCTTGACGAACCGCATTGCCCTCATCCGCCGCGGCGAATGCAACTTCACGGTGAAGATTGAGAATGCGAAAAACGCTGGCGCCATCGCGGCCGTGGTCTACAACCGGCCCGACGATACGAATCCCGACAGTCTGCTGATCATGAACGTAGACGAGAATCCCACGCTGATGGCGCTTTTCGTCGGATACAGCGACGGCCGGCGGCTGAAAGCGATGACGCCGACGAACGTGTTTCTCCGGTTCTACGTCGCGCCGGGGAACATCAACCGCGTCGCCTCTTTCTCCAGCCAGGGTCCATCTGTGGAGCTGGCCATCAAGCCGGACCTGGTGGCCACTGGAGCTCCCGTTCTGACCGCCGCCCGGCGCGGCGAGTCCGGTTCTTGCGCGATCTGCGATCCCAGCGGCTATTTGTATCTGCAAGGCACCAGTTTCGCCGCCCCCATCGTTGCCGGGGCGGCTGCCGTTCTCCGCCAGGCCCGGCCGGGACTTGAGCCCGGCGACTACAAGTCCTTGCTGGTGAACGGGACGGCGGCGATCGTGAACACGGATGGCGCTGCCCAGCCGGTGATGAGCACCGGCGCGGGCCGTCTCGATTTGTTCAACAGCTTGTCTCTCACGGTCACTGCCAGCCCCGTCTCGCTGAGTTTCGGCAGCGGGCAGGGAACAGTCGACTCATCCAGGTCTTTGCTGCTCAAGAACATCGGCGGTGCGGACGCGACCTATACGTTTTCGCTTGAGCCGGGCGGCCCGCTCTCGCTCCAGTTGTCGAGCGAGATCCTCGCGCTGGCCCCGGGAGAGGCCGCCTCGATCACCGCAACCCTGGCATCCGGCGGGCTTGAGCCGGGCGCCTACCAAGGCTTTATCGTGATCCGTCAAGAAGGGAGCGAAGCCGTATCCCGCATTCCGTATTGGTACTCAGTCCGTTACGAAAAGCCCTCCACGATCTCGGTCGTCGGGGCGCCTTCGTGCGTCACCGCGGGGAGCGCGGTGACGCTGTATGCGCGCTTATTCGATCCCTCGGGCGTCAATTACGAAGCGCCGGGCGCTTTCGGCGTCGAAGCCGTGACGCCCGGCGCGTTCGTCGTCCGCTCGGGACAGTCGAGCCTTCCCCTCGTTTACGAGGCCCGCCTTCAACTCAGCTCGACTCCCGGCATCAACAGCTTCATCTTCAAAGCCGAAGGACTGAGCACAACCGTGAATGTCAGGGGCTCCGCCTCCTGCAACTGACCTACCGCGCCGACGTGGCGCTGCCGCGG
>CAYYNC010000060.1:0-36921 GCA_964472745.1 uncultured Solibacteraceae bacterium | reverse complement strand
CCTGAAGCGCGGGCAGGGCTCTCATGTGCGCCTCGATCTTCGGCGCCCATTCGTACAGCGTGTCCGTGTCGGCTTCGAGCACGGAGACGAGATACGCGGCGCGGCCCTGCTGTCCGATGGTGATGAGAGGCGGCATGCGCAGGAACGTCATGATGCCGGGGATGGCGGCAAGCTGGCCGCGGATCTGCTGGAGGACGACGTTGGCGGGCGGCCGCTGCTCGCGGGGCTTGAGACGCATGTAGATGAACCCCGAGTTCTGCCCGCCGAAGCCTCCGACGCCGGAGGAGACGGCGTAGACCGCGGGATTGCTCAGCACGACGTCGGTAACCTGGCGCTGGAGGCGGGCCATTTCGGCGAAGGAGGTGTCCTCGGCGGCTTCGGTTCCGCCGAAGATGTTGCCGATGTCCTCGGGCGGGAGGAAGTCCTTGGGGATGATGATGAACAGCCAGGCGGTGAGGCCGACGAGGACGATGTTGACGGCGAGGGTGGCGAAGCGATGGCGCAGCACGAAACGCAGAGTGCGCTCGTAAAGCGCGATCAGGCCGAGGAACGCGCGTTCAGAGAGCAGGTAGAGGCGGCCGTGGCCCCGTTCGCGCTCGCGCTTCAGCCAGCGGCTGCACAGCATCGGCGTGAGCGTGAGCGAGATGAGTCCGGAGATGAGAACGGCGACGGCGATGGTGACGGAGAATTCCTGGAGCAGGCGTCCGACGATGCCGCCGAGGAAGAGCACGGGGACGAAAACGGCAACCAGCGAAATCGTCATCGAGACGATCGTGAAGCCGACTTCCCTGGCGCCGTCGAGCGCCGCCTGAAGGCGCGGCTTGCCCATCTCGAGGTGGCGCACGATGTTCTCGAGCATCACAATGGCGTCGTCGACGACGAAGCCGACCGAGAGCGTCATCGCCATCAGCGAGAGGTTGTCGACGTTGTACTTCAGCAGCACCATCGCGGCGAAGGCGCCCATGATGGAGAGCGGCACGGCGAGGCTGGGGATGAGCGTCGCGGAGCCGTTGCGCAGAAACGCGAAGATGACGAGGATGACGAGGCCGATTGTGAGCAGCATGGTGAACTGCACGTCGGCGATGGACTCGCGAATGGTCTGCGAGCGGTCGAAGACGATCTCGAGCTCGAGGCCCGCCGGCAGGCGGGCTTGGATGGCGGGCAGGAGCTGGCGGATGGCGTCGACGATGGCGACGGTGTTGGCGCCGGGTTGCTTGCGGATGGCGAGCACGACGGCGCGGCGGTCGTTCTGCCAGAAAATCGACTTGTCGTCCTGCACGCTGTCGGTGACGCGCGCGAGCTGTTCGAGGCGCACGGGGCTGCCGTTGCGGTAGGCGACGATGAGCGGGCGGAATCCGGCGGCGTCGCTCAACTGGCTGTTGGCCTGGACGGTGTAAGACTTCTGATCGCCGTAGAGCGCGCCGGAGGGGAGGATCACGTTGCCGCGGGCGATGGCGTCGCGGACCTCGTCGATGCCGATGCCGCGCGAGGCGAGCTTGTCGGGGTCCACCTGCACGCGGACGGCGTATTTCTGGAGCCCGTAGACCTCCACCTGGGCGACGCCGCTGACCATGGAGATGCGCTGAGCGAGGTAGGTGTCGGCGTATTCGGTGAGCTCCGAGGGCTTCAGCGTTTTGGAGCGCAGGCCCATGTAGAGAATGGGCTGGTCGGCGGGGTTCACCTTGTTGTAAGAGGGCGGCGCGGGCATGCTGGGCGGCAGCGAGCGCGCGGCGCGCGAGATGGCGGCGCTGACGTCCTGTGCGGCTCTGTCGATGTCCCTTTCGAGCACGAACTGGAGCGTGATGTTGGTGCGGCCCAGCGAGCTGGTGGAGGACATCATCTCGATGCCCTCAATGGTGGAGAACTGGCGCTCGAGGGGCGTCGCGACGGTGGAGGCCATCGTGTCGGGGCTGGCGCCGGGGAGGCCGGCGCTGACGGAGATTGTGGGGTATTCGACGGGCGGGAGGTCGCTCACGGGCAGCGAGCGGTAGCCGAAGATGCCGAAGGCGAGGATGCCGCCCATGAGGAGCGTGGTGGCGACCGGGCGGCGGATGAAGGTCTCGGAGAAGTTCATGGGCGCACGTTCTCCGCGGACTTCGCGGCGCCTTCGAGTATGCGGACGGGCACGCCGTCGCGCACGCCGAGCTGTCCGAAGGTGATGACGGTTTCGCCTTCCTGGAGGCCTTTCGCGATCACGGTGAGGTTCCCGTGCGCGCGGGCCACTTCGATGGGGCGCATCCGGGCTTTGTTGTCGGAGGTGACGATCCAGACGTAGCGGCCTTCGGGTCCGGCCTGGACGGCTGCGTCGGGAACGGTGAGCGCGTTCGCGTCGGTGCGCAGTTGGAGTAGGACGTTGACGAACTGGCCGGGCCAGAGCGCGCGGGCGGCGTTGTCGAAACGCGCCTTGAGCCGGATGGTGCCGGTGGCGGCGTCGACGGTGTTGTCGATGACGTCGAGCGCGCCGGCGGCGAGGGTTTGGCCGGTGTCCTCGTCGATGACGAGCGTGGGGAGTTTGCGTGAGGCGGATTCTTTGCGGATGGCGGAGAGGTGCTGCTCGGGAACGGAGAAGGTGACCCAGATGGGAGCGATCTGGAGGATCGTGACGAGAGCGGAGGTGTCGTTCTCTTTGACAAGGTTGCCGGCCTTCATGTTGATGAATCCGGCGCGGCCGGTAACAGGCGAGTGAATCCTGGTGTAGCCGAGCTGGAGCTTGGCCTCGGCGAGGCGGGCTTCGTCGGCGCGCATGGCGGCGCGGGCGGAGTCGAGGGCGGCGCGCTCGGCGTTGAGCTGGGCGTCCTGGGCGTCGGCGGCGGTGCGGTATTGGTCCATCTGCTCGCGGGCGCCGATGCCTTGCTGGAAGAGGGCGGTGTAGCGGTCGGCCTGGGCGCGGGCGTTGGCGGCCTGGGCCTGAACGCGCGCGATGTTGGCGAGGGCCTGCTTTTCCGCGGCGATGTCGCGGGCCAGCGCGGCTTCGGCGGCGCGGACGTTTTCGAGGAAGGGGAGCGGATCGATCTCGAAGAGGAGGTCGCCTTCGCGGACGTCGGCGCCGTCGCGGATGTGGACTTTGAGGAGCTGGCCCGCGACGCGGGACTTCACGGCGACCGAGGACCAGGCCTCGACGTTGCCGATGGCGCGGAGATCGAAGGGGACGTCGCGGCGCTCGACTTTCGCGATGCGCACGGGGGCGGGCCCGCGCATCATGCCGGGGCCTTTTGTGGGGGTGGCGGGCTGTCGCGTGCAGGAGGCCAGCAGGAGAAGGCACGCGAGCGTTACGCGGGCGGTCGGGGTCATGTTGTACCTACCGCAGTCCGGCCGGCGCCCGGGCACATCGTGGCGAGTTGAGTTGCGCCGGGGGAGCCCGCTCCGGAGCGGTCATGTAGGTATGGTACAACGATGGCCGTTTGGGGCCGGGCGCGGTTGGTTCAGTGTTTACAGGGGACAGGTAGCGGGATCAGGGCTATGCAGCTTGTGTGTACGTGCTATTCTGTACATACAGGCAGGCCCCGGACTTGCGATTTGAGCGGGACGAAGAGAAAAGCCGAGCCAATCTTGCGAAGCATGGGGTGAGTTTCGAGACGGCGATTCTGGCATTCGAGGATCCCTGGACGCTGAGCGTCAGGGATCGCTACGTGGAGGGGGAGGAACGGTGGCAGACGCTGGGTTTGGTGGGCGGCGCAGTTGTATTGCTGGTCGCTCACACGTGCCGGGAGCGAGGCGATGAGGAAGTGATTCGGATCATCTCGGCGCGGAAGGCGACGGCGCGAGAAAGGAGAGCCTATGAAGACGCTTACACGACAAAAGAGCAAGGAGATCGCAGCGCTTCGGCGAAAGAAAGACGCGCCGATCGATCTCTCCGACATCCCCGAAAGAACCGACTGGAGTAATGCGGCTGTCGGGAAGTTCTACAGGCCCATCAAGAAGCCGGTGACTCTGCGCTTGGACGCCGACGTGCTTGCCTGGCTGAGGGCTGGCGGTTCGGGCTATCAAACCAGGATCAACAGTCTGCTACGCGAGGCGATGGTGAACGCGGTCAAACGATTGCCCAATACCCTTCCCCGCAGCGGAGTGTAATTGGGCCAGTGGGGCTTGCGTTGCTTGGCGGGGCAAGGGTGGCCATGAGGGAGAGGCCAAATAGGCAAACCCCGTCGGGAGGAGTCAACGGGCGCTGCCGGTGGCGGCTCAGCCGTGGCCGCAGAGTCGAGACGAGAGTGAGCTTCTTTCGACGCCTTGCTCGTGAGGACAAAAATGTCCTACCAGGAAGCCGGAGACCGGCCTTGCGGAGACGGGTGAAGGGCAAGGAGCTGATCAGGAAACTCCGGCGCGCCGGAGTCGAGTTAACAGCGAGCAGGGGAGGCGCCGGGCACTTGGTGGCATAGTACCGAGGCAAGCGGACCTCAATCCCCATTCACGGTGCGCGGGACATCGATCCAAGATTCATCAAGGCAATGTGCGGGCAAATCGGCCTGGACTGGCAGGAGGTATTGGAGAGGTGACGTATGGCGATCAGCTATCCAGTTGTGATTGACAAATCGAACAAGGGGATTGTCATTGCTTCTGTGCCTGACGTGCAAGGCACCATCAGCTATGGGCCGGACGAGTCCTCCGCGGTCCGGAACGTGCGCGAAGCGCTGACCGCGATCTTGAGCTCGCTTGTGGAGGACCGGGAGGAGATTCCGCCGCCGTCGCGCGTGAAACGCGGGCAGCCCGTCGTGGTTGTGCCACCGATGGTGGCTGCGAAGATCGTCCTCTACCGCGCGATGCGAGAGCAGGGCCTCACACAGGAGGATCTCGCACGGCGTCTCGACTGCAATGCGCGGCAAGTCCGGCGGTTGCTCGATCCTGCACACCGGTCGAGGTTCGACCTGCTGGAAAAGGCGCTTGCATGCGTGGGCAAGCAGATTGTCTTCGACTTCACCGATTTGGCTGCATGATGGCGTCCGGCGGGCGCGGAGTCATGCGGCTGGGGTGAAGGGCGCGGCTCAGCCCACTTCGCGGTAGAGGGAGCTTGTCTCCAGGGCCAGGGTGGAGAGGTGGAAGCGGATTGCGCCTTCGAGGGCGTTCAGCGAGTAGCGGCGGGCCACGACTGCGCCGGCGGTGATGATCGCGGCGGCGGCCATGACCAGCGCGCGGGAGTGGAAGAGGAGAAAGTGCTGGAACGCGACCACGAGGGCAGTCACCAGGCCGGCCACGATCATGATGGGCAAGAGAGTGCTCTGCCGCGCGGGGTCCGGTTGTTTCGAGAAGGGCAGGCCTTCGATGAGGTGGAGTGAGGCCGCGAAGTAGGCCAGGCTCACAGCCGTGCTGAAGGCGGCGAAGAGCAAGGCGTCGGAGGGGCCCCAGGTCCAGGCCAGCAGGGCGAGGATCAGGATGTTCGGGATTCCGGCGATCATCCAGGCGAGCGATTGCGCCAACCCGCTGGAGAACGGCCCGAGGTTGCGCTCCGGGACGAGCAGGAAGATCCAGGAGGCCTGGGGATGGCTTCCTCCCGCGATCACGGAGGCCAGCACCAGGCTCGCGATGCCCAAAGCGTGGGGGAAGACGTGCAGCGCGCTGAATTTGCCTTCGAACGGGTTCGCGCTCAGTCCTTGAAACAGCGCGGCCGCGTTGATCAGCAGCGGCGCGAGAACGGTGAACGCCTGCCTGCGGAACTGGTGATCGCGGCGGATCATGATGGCGGCGTAATCGAAACCGGCGCGGACCGCGGGGTCGCGCAGCCACGCGGTTTTCCAGCTCCGCGCGCGGCGCGCCGGGGCTGCACGGCGGGCGCGGCCCTGCGCGATGGAGGCCACCTTAACGAGGTAATCGCTCGAGAGGGCGCGCAGGCCGATCAGCATCAGCGCAACTGTCACCGCGGCGCCGATGGCGGCGATCGAAGTCTTCAGACGCGGATCGAGAGCGGCCCACGCCGCGGGCGCCCGCTTCAACCACTCGCGGTTGAACTGAAAGACCACGAAGATCAGCCACGGCGCGAGGTCCAGCCACTGGCCCGCGGACTTCAGGCGGCGCGCCGGGACGAGCAGCGTCAGCCAGCCGTAGAGAGCGCAGGAGGTCAGCCCCATCGCGACTCCGACGAGCAGCGCCGCGGCCATGTGCACCAAGGGATACGCGGGATAGGAGCCGCGCGTATTCCAGCCCATCAGCGCGGGGACGAGGTTGATCGCCGGTACGAGGTACACGACGATCCTGAGCAGGTGCGTCAGCTTCGCGGCCGTGTAGGTGGCGCCGTCGATGGGCTGATGCGCGAGCAACATCCCTTCGGACGGGTTGACGAGGCTGTTGCCGGTTTCGGGCAGCAGCGTCACCAGGATCAGCATCGCGGTGAGGCCGAGGAAGACGGCGAGGAATGTGATCGCGGGCGGGTGGCCCAGGGCGAAGACCACGCCCATCAGGCCGAAGAAGAACAGGTACATCAGCGCGGCGAACTTCAGTCCCGCGCCGGAAGCGCCGAACTGGCTGTAGAGGTCGCGGCGGTCCGTGAGCTCTTCGAAGAGGTCCAGCAACAGCCAGTAGCGGCGGGCGTCGATTCCGAGACGCTTCAGAAGGCGTGCGACGAAGGGGCTTCGCATGGCGCTACAGCCGCATCGACTCGACGATGCGGTTCACTTCGCCCGCCAGGGTTCCGGTTGCGGTGAGCGCGCGGAAGGCGTCTTCGAGACTCGCGCGGCCGGTTGAGGCGCGCAGCTCATCGATGGCGCCGCCGGCGAGAATGCGGCCTTCGTGGATGATGATCACGCGGTCGCACACCTTCTCGACCACATCGAGGACGTGCGAGCTGTAGAGGATCGTCTTGCCTTGCGCGGCCAGGACGGCGAGAAGCTCCTTGACGAGCAGCGCGGAGTTGACGTCGAGGCCCGAGAGCGGCTCGTCGAGCAGGAGCAGCTCGGGGTCGTGCAGCAGCGCGGCGCCGATGAGGATCTTCTGCCGCATGCCCTTGGAGTAGGAGTCCAGCCGGGCGACGCGGTCGCTGGTGAGCTGGAAGGCTTCGAGAATGCCGGCGATGCGTTTTTGCAGAGATTCCTCGGGGATTCCGTGCAGCCTTCCGCACAACTCGAGGAATTCCTGTCCGGTGAGCGATTCGAACAGCGCCGCGATCTCCGGGACGTAGCCGATGCGCTCCTTGACCGAGACGGCTTTTTGCGGCATCGGCAGCCCGAGCACGGAGACTTCGCCGTGCGTCGCGGTGAGAATGCCGGCCATGATTTTGATCGAGGTGCTTTTGCCCGCTCCGTTCGGGCCGAGGAGGCCGACGATTTCGCCGGGATCGAGCTTCAGGGAAATGCCGTGCAGGACGTTCTCGCGGCCGTAGGAGAAGACGACATCGCGGAATTCGACGATGGGATTGGACAACGGGTTTGCGCCTTCGAAAGGGATGCTATCACGTGCGGGCGGGCACAGCCTGAAGGCTGCAATAAAAACACCACAGCCTAAAGGCTATGTTACGAGGATCACTCTTCGCGGAGGGAGGTGAGCGGGTCGGTTCGCGTGGCGCGGCGGGCGGGGGCGAGCGAGGCCGCGAGCGTCGCTCCCAGCAGGATGGCGGCCGCGGTGGCGAACGGCACCGGGTCGAAGTCGCCGAAGCCGGCGAGGTTGCCCCGGAGCAGGCGGTTCAAGGCGAACGTCGCGGCGGCGCCTGCAATCAGGCCGGCCACACCCAAACGGAACGCCTGTTTGAGAACCAGGGTCAGCACATCACCCGATTGAGCGCCCAGCGCGATGCGGATTCCGAATTCCGACGTGCGGCGCGTGACGGCGTACGACATCAGCGCGTAGATTCCAAGCGCGGCCAGACCGAGCGCGACGGCGGAAAACAAGCCGAGAAGCAGCGCCAGGAAGCGCGGGCGGGCCTGAGCGCGCTCGAGCACTTCATCCATCGTGCGGATTTGCGCCACCGGCAGGTTGGGGTCGATCGATTGAACCGCGGAGCGGACGGCGGAAGCCAGCGACAGCGGATCGCGTCCGGCCCGCACAACGATGTAGGCGGCCCGGAAGAACCCCTCTGATTGCCCGGAGGGGATAAAGAGCTCGGCGCCCGCCGGCCGATCCAGCCCTCCGTTGCGGACGTCGGCCACGACTCCGACGATGGTCCGCCATTCGCCGGTGAAGCTCGGCCGCACGCGCCGTCCAAGGGCGCTCTGGCCGGGATAGAAGAGCCGCTCGAAGGTCTCATTGACGATCACGACTGGCGGCGCCTTCGGGCCGTCGCTCGACGTGAACAGCCGGCCGCCGAGCAGTTGAATGCCCATGGTTTCGAAGTAGCGGTCGCCGGCCACCTGATAGTAGTCGACGTTTTGCCGCGGGCCGTCGGGGCGCGGCACGAAGCCCTCGATCTCGGTGTCGTTGGCGTTGAGGGGGCGAATCGGCGGAAGGCCGCTGACGATCGACGACGACACCACGCCGGGCAGCGCGGCGAGGCGCGGCTGGAGCTCGGACCAGAAGCGCTGGACATCGGCGCCCTCGCGGTAAATCTGCGGCGGCAGCGCGACGCGCATGGTGAGGAGGTTGTCCGGCTTGAAGCCCAGCCGCGTCTGCTGGAGCTTCCAGAACGCGCGCATCGCGAAGCCGGCGCCGGCGACCAGAACGACGGCCATCGCAATCTCGCCGGCGATCATCAGCGCGCGCAGGCGGTGGGATTCGCGCGTCGCCGTGGTGCGCGAGCCGGCCTTGAGCGCGTGGGCGAGCTCGTGGCCGAACTGGTAGAGCAGCGGCGCGAGTCCGAAGACGACGCCGGTGAGCAGAGCGATCACAAGCGAGAAGGCGAGAACGGCGCCGTCGATCCCGACTTCATGCGCCCGCGGGATGGCCACTGCGCCGGCGCGCAGGATCGCCGCGAGGCCCAGCCGCGCGATGGCGAGCCCGAAGAGCGCGCCGCTGAGTCCCAGAATCAGCCCTTCGGCGACGAACTGGCGAAAAAACTGAAGTCCGCCCGCGCCCAGCGCCTGACGGACGGCGATCTCGCGCTGCCGCGCCTCGGCGCGGGCGAGAAGCAGGTTGGCGACGTTGCCGCAGGCAATGAGCAAAACGAAGCCAACCGCCGCGAAAAGAGCCACGAGCGCCGGGCGGACATTGCCGGTCACTTCGTCCTGGAGCGGGTAGACCACGAGCGGGTGGTTCTGCGGGTGGAGCACGTGACGGCCCGGCCCGGCCGTGGCGCCGGTGGCATTGACGTACTGCGTCATCTCCTGTTTCGCCTGAGCGAGAGTGACGCCGTCGCGCAGGCGGCCGAGCAGGTAGAAGCGATGGCCGCCGCGGCTGCCGGGACTCGCCGGGTTGAGCTGGATCGTCGTCCAGACGTCGGCCGGCTCAGGGTCGCCGGGAGGGAACTGGAAGCCGCCCGGCATCACTCCGACGATGGAGGCCTGTGCGCCGTCAATGCGAACGTCGCGGGAGAGAATGCCAGGGTCCGCGCCGAACGCGGAGCGCCAGAGGCCTTCGGAGATCACGGCGGCGCGAGGCGCGCCGAACAGATCGTCGGCGGCGGTGAGCAGGCGCCCCATGCGCGGCTGGACTCCGAGGGTTTCGAGCAACGTTCCGCTGACGAACGCGGCATTGGCGCGCACGGGCTCGGCTGCGCCCGCGATATTGACGCCGCCGGTCTGCCACGCGTCGATGGTGCGCCAGGACTTGAGATCGCGCCGCAGTTCGAGGAACTCAGGCCCCGAGGTCCAGAAGCGGCGCAGTCCGCCGCCGGGGAAGGTCGGAAACTCGGTGTAGATGCGGACGAGGCTCTCCGGCGTGCGATAGGGCAGCGGCCTTAAGACAACGGCGTTCAGCACGGAGAAGATGGCGGTGGTGGCTCCGGCGCCCAGCGCGAGACAGGCGATGGCGGCAAGGGTGAAGCCCCGGTCGCGGAGCAGGGAACGGAGCGCAAGCCGGAAGGTAGCCATGGCGATAGGACGAATATACTGCGGCTTCCGCCTTCCGCATGTAAAATGTGGGGCAAGTACTGTTATGAGACACACCACTCTCTTTCTGCTGCTGGCCGGCGCGCTGGCGTTTCCGGCGGATATTCCGAAGGGATTCAAGAAGCTCTTCAACAACAGAGACCTCAAGGGCTGGCACATCAGCCAGGTGAATCATCACGGCAACACCAAGGCGTGGAAGAACGAGAACGGCGTCATCAGCGTCACTCAGGACAAGCCCGGCAACGGCGGGATTCTGTTGACGGACAAGAAGTACAAGAACTTCGAGATCTCGCTCGAACTCAAGCCGGACTGGGGCTGCGACGGCGGGCTGTTTCTGCGCTCCAGCGAGAAGGGCGAGGCCTACCAGGTGATGATCGACTACCTGCAAGGCGGCATGGTGGGCGGCATCTACGGCGAGCGGCTGAAAGACGTGAAGCCGGATAACTCCAAGGCGCGCGACTGGCAGAAGTACTGGAAGAGGGACGACTGGAATCACTTGCGCGCGCGCATCGAGGGGGACGTTCCACATATTCAGGTGTGGTTGAACGGCGAGCAGATCGTCGATTGGACCGACACCGCGAACCACCTCGCGGACGGCGCCACCGATGGCATGATCGCGCTCCAGGCGCACTTCACCAATGAAAAGACCCCGCGCTGGACGCCGGGGGGATATCACCGCTTCCGCAATGTCGCGATCAAGGAGCTGAAATGAGACGGCGCGAGGCGATGAAGGCGGCCGCGCTCACGGCAGCGTCGTATGCGAAGGTGCTTGGCGCGAACGACCGCGTCGGGCTGGGCGTGATCGGCGTGGGCGGGCGCGGCACGTACGTGATGTCGCAGTTTCAGAAGCAGGCGGGCGTGGAAGTGCGCGCCGTCTGCGACGTCTACGCGCAGAAGGTGGACGCGGCGCAGCAGAAGGCGCCCGGCGCGCAGGGCTTCAGCGATCACCGCAAGCTGCTCGAGACGAAAGGCATCGATGCCGTCCTGATCGGCACGCCGGACCACTGGCACCGCGACACCGCCATCGACGCCATGGAGGCGGGCAAGGACGTCTACGTCGAGAAGCCGCTGGTGAGCCGGCGCGAGGACGGCCCGGACATCGTGAAGACGGCGCGCGTGACGGGGCGCATCTGCCAGGTGGGCATGCAGCAGAGGTCGGGTCCGATCTATCTCGAGGCGAAGGAGAAGTACGTCAAGAGCGGGGCGTTGGGGAAGATCACGCACATCCGGTGCGTGTGGAACAGCGGTCCGGCGCGGCGGCTGCCTACGGAGCCGGTGCAGCAGCCGTCCAATCTCGACTGGGTGCGCTATCTGGGCCGCGTGAAATACCGCGACTGGAATCCCGGGATGTACCGCAACTTCCGCGCGTTTCTCGATTTCGGCGGCGGCAAGATGACCGACTTCGGCGCGCACTGGATCGACGTCGTGCACATGTTCATGGAGCGCGACGATCCGATGTCGGTGAGCTTCGCGGGCGGCATCCTGTTCGACTTCAAGGACGGGCGCACGGCGCCGGACACGGTGAATGCGCTCTATGAGTATCCCGGCTTCACCGTGCAGTTTGAATCGAACGCGATCAACGGGCCGGAGTACGGTTGCGAGTTCTACGGCACGAACGGGAGCCTGTTCATCAACCGCAATCGTTACGAGTTCAAGCCGGCCGAAAAGGGCGCGTTGAAGGTGGAGCAAAAGATCCCCGGCGACATCACCCTGGAACACGTGCAGAATTTCCTGGAGTGCATCAAGACGCGGAAGTTGCCGAACGGCGATGTCTATCTCGCGCACCGCTCCTGCCAGGCGTGCCTGCTGGCGATCCAGAGCTACCAGGAGCGGCGTAAGATCTGGTTCGACGCGGCCCGCGAAGAGGTGATGCCGCTGTAGGCGTCAGCCCGATTTCACGAGATCGCACCAGCGTCCGAAGACGGCGGCGGAGAGCTCGGCCAGCCGCGCGGCGTTGAAGTGCGGATCAACCGGCGCGCTCAACGTGGCGGCATCGGCGCAATTCACTTCCTGCGTAAGCCAGTCCTCAATCATCGCCGGCGTCACTTCGAGATGGAATTGCAGTCCGTAAGAGCGGCCGATGCGGAACGCCTGGTGGCGGCAGGCGTCCGACCACGCGAGCCACTGCGCGCCTGGGGGCAGATCGAAGGTCTCGCCGTGCCAGTGGAAGACGACCTCGGAGGCGTCGAGCCCTGAGAATAACGGGTCCTGCCGGGCCTCTTCGGTGAAGTAGATGGGCGCCCAGCCGATCTCCTTCACGGGATTGCGGTACACCATCGCACCGGCGGCGCGCGCGAGGATCTGGGCGCCGAGGCACACGCCCAGCACAGGCAGATGGCTCGACAACGCTTCGCGCACCAGGAGCAATTCACGCGCGATGTAGGGCAGATCGTCGTTCGCCGACATCGGTCCGCCCATGACGATCATTCCCGCGTACCCGTCGAGAGCGCACGGGGCATCGGGCCGCAGATAGAGGTCCAGATGGTCGCGCTCGATTCCGCGCGATTCAAGACTCGCCGAGATCAGGCCCAGGTGCTCGAAAGGCGCATGCTGAACAACGAGGAGCCTCATTGCTTCCCTTGAAGGTATTCTCGCAGGGCGACGGCGTTGCTGTGCTCCACGTCGCGCGCGGCGAAAAGGAGCGTCACGGCGCCTGTTTGCGCCTCCGCGAGAATGGGCCGCCACGTCTCCGGCTTGGCATCAAGCTCTACGAAATCGCGGCGGCGGAACTCTTCCCGGCGCTCGGGCGAATGGCCGAACCAGCGGCGCAGCCCGTCGCTCGGCGCGACATCTCTCAGCCACAGGCCGATCCGCGCGGCCTCCTTTTTCAGGCCGCGCGGCCACAGGCGACCGGCCAGGAGCCGCACCCCGTCCGAGGCGGCTGGCGGCTCCTGAATGCGGTTCACCGGGATGGAACCGGACACGGCTCAGCGCGGCTCCACCACGACACTGAACTTGGGGCTCACGAGAACGGTCTTGTCCGTGAGAATCCCTTTGATGACGATCTCGAAGCCCGTCGGAGCGGCCACCGTGCGGGCCTGCAAGGCCCTGGTCGCGCCCCCTGTTCCCGTCACCTTTTCCTGGGAGCCGTCGGGGTGGACCGGGAGCTGGCCGCTGGAGAACGCGGGTTCGACCTCAAGGTCAATTGGTTGCAGCGCGTGAATGCAGCGGAAGCGCACCAGGTCTCCCGAGCGGATCACGCCGGTCTGCACGACGACAGCGGGCGAGCTGAAGCTGGCGATGACTTCTTCGTAGCGCTGATCGGGCCCTCCGCCCGGAGGATCCGCGCCTGTGATCTCAAGAACCACCTTGCTGGGCATCCTTAATTCCCTCCATTCACTTTCGTCTGGCCGGTTGTTGCGCGGCGAGCCGGCGCGCGGCGGCGGGGTCGCGCGCAAGCTCGCCGAAATCGGGATCTTCGAGAATGTCCTTGGGGTCTTCACCAAGCCGGATGGCGCGGGAGAGAAGATTCAGCGCCGCGGATTTGTCGCCATCCACCAGCTCGATGAGCGCCGCTTTGATGAGGATCGGGATACTGGAGGGCTGAATCTCCAACGCCCTGCCGATCGCCTTTCCGGCCTCGGACCTCCGGCCTGTCTTCGTCAGGCAGACCGCGTAGCGAGCGAGCACCTCGGCATCGGATGGACTGACGGCGAGAAGCTTTTCGGCAAGCTGCGCCGATTGCGTATAGGCCGCGCGCGCGTCGGATTCGCGCCCGGCCATTCTCTCCAGCGCCTGGCCGAGGTTGTAGAACACGAGCGTGTCGCGCTGCGGGTAGCGGGTCGCCTCCTCGAACAGGCGCGCGGACTCGGCGTAGTTCTTCTGCCGGTAGCGCATGTAACCGTAGGCGGTGAGCACGGTGTATCCGCCGCCCAGCGCGAAGGCCTTGTCGTAATGTTTCGCGGCTTCGTCGTAAAGGCCGAGATTGGCGTAGCAGGTGCCGAGATCGCGGACGGCGGGCGCGTTGCCGGGGGCGAGCCGGACGGCGTTCTCCAGGTCGCGGCGAGCCTTGTCATACTGCCGCAGATTAAAGTACAGCCACCCGCGGTTGTGCAATGCGGGCCAGTATTCGGGGTTGACCTCGAGCGCGCGGCGATAGGTGTCGAGCGCTTCCTCAAAGCGGTTCACACTTTCGAACGTGATGGCGAGAAGCCGGTAGATCTCACCGTCTCTCGGATTCAGCCTAAGGGCGCGGCGGAACGTGTTGATGGCGTCTTCGTACTTGCTCTGGCGGCGCTGAACGCGGCCTACCGCAACCAGAACCTCCAGGTCATCGGGCGCGATCTGGCGGGCCTTTTCGGCTTCCGCGGCCGCGGTCAGGATGTGGTCCGGATTGCGCGTTTCCGAAAACTGCTGGAGCCACGCCTGCGAGAGCAGCGCGCGAGCGAGAGCGTTGCGGTTGTCCATGCCGGCCGCGCGTTCGAGCAGGCTGATGGCCTGGAGGAGCGTCTCCTGGCCCGCGAATTTGAGGAGTAGCCCGCGCGCGCGGACGCACAGCTCGTAGGACTCGGGGTTCCGCGTCTGCGAGGCCGACAGCTCCACGAGGCCGCTCGAGGGAACCGTGGCGTCGAGCATGCCGAGAGCCGTCCGCAGCAGATTGGACCGCAGCATGAGAGCGTCGCCGCGGCTGACGGTCACGGGCTGCTGGGCGAGCATGCGGTTGGTGGCGGCGTCAGTGAGATCGAGCTGGATCTGGTAGCCGTCCTCCTTTGTGACGACGGTTCCGCCGACGGCCAGCGCTGCGCCAACCTGGCGGCGGGCATCGCCGGAGGTGCGGATGTTGCTGTTGGCGATCTCGGCGGGAGACACGGTCCAGAAGCTCTGCTGAAACCGCTGGCTTTGCTGGAGCAGATAGGCCAGCTCCGCGTTCAGTCCCGCGCAGAAGGACTTCGAATCGGCCTCCTCGCCGCGGCAATTGAAGGGCAGGACGACGACGCAGCGTGCGCGCTGGCTTTCGCCGCGATGCGCGACAATGCCTCGGACGAGGCGGTAGCCGCCGGCGGCGGCAAGGACGAGGAAGAGGGCCAGCAGCGTCCAGGAAAGCAGGCGGCTGCCGGATGACTCCTTGCGCGCAGTGCCGCGCGCGGATGCGGCAGCCGGGGTCATCAAGGAAAGCGTTTCGTCCTCCGGGCGCGCGGTGGGCGCCGAGTCGCCGGATGTGGGCAAGCCCACGGAGCGGAGATGCTCGTTTTCGATCGCCTCGAGCTCTTCGAGAACGCTCCGCATGTTCGGAGGGCGCTGCGAAGGCTCTTTCCGCAGTGCGCCGGCGACAAGCCCGTGGAACAGTGGTGGAAGGTCGGGCCGGATCGAATCGAGGGGCGGCGGATCGCTTTCCAGGATCTGCTTGAAAACATCCTCCGCTCGCTGGGAGTGAAAGGGTGGATGGCCCGCCGCAAGCCGGTAGAGCAGGACGCCAAATGCCCAGATATCGCAGCGGTGGTCCACTTCGCCGCCGCGCACCTGCTCCGGCGCCATGTAGCCCGGCGTTCCGCAGATGATCTCTTGGCGCGACGCGTCGCCGGCGCTGCGCACCATGGCGAGGCCGAAGTCCACCAGCTTGAGGACCCCCGCGTCGGAAAAAAGCGCGTTGCCGGGCTTGAGGTCGCGATGCACAACGCCCTGCGAGTGGGCGTGACCCAATCCGGCGGCGAGCTGGCGCGCGTAGAGCAGGATCTCGGCCAGGCTGAGCCGGCGGTTGTGAATGCGCGAGGCCAGGCTTCCGCCGCCGAGCCACTCGAGCACGATGTACGGCACGCCGCCGGACTCGCCGATGTCGTAGATGACCGCGATGTTGGCGTGGCTCAATGCGGCGATGGCGTGAGCCTCCCGGGCAAAGCGAAGGCGCGCCTCGGGCTCGTCAAGGAGGTCCGGGGCGAGGAATTTCAGCGCGACGAAGCGGGGCAGCCTGAGGTCGCGCGCTTTGTGGACGGTCCCGCTGCTGCCCTGGCCCACGAGACCAAGGATCTCGTAATGGCCGGCAATGCGCGCTCCCTTCTGCCCGTACTCCATCCCGGCGCAAGCTCCTCGATCGGGATTTCCGCTGCGCTACTGGTCTAGCCAGTTTACGGAGGCCGGGTGCTGAAATCAAACCGCCCCGGGCGGCTAGACAGATTGAGCCGGCGGGCTGAGGACTTCAATCGTGAGCGGGCCGAACGTGCCCACGCCCTCCAGATGGACGACGAACGGGTAGGTCCCCGCACTCCCCGAAACCTGGTAGACCTTGGTCAAACCCTTCCTTCCTTCGGCGCGGGTTGTCTTGGGCGGCTCCACGGGCAGCACGCCCCCATTGGCGGCCTCAATGATGAATTCCGCCGCGGGCTTGGACTTGTGCCTGACGCTCCAGCGGATCAGATCGCCCGGCTTGGGACTGCGTGGCTCGACGACAAATTCTATGGGTGAGCTGATGTTCACCTCGATCTCGGAGTAATCCTGATCGGGGCCCCCGGTCGGCGGATCTGTGCTGACAACGACAACTACCTTTGGCATTCTCCTCACTCCTTCCTTTTCGATTGAGCCGCGTCGAGCCGCCGGCGCAACGCCGGGTCCGCCGCAGCGGTGCTGAAATCCGGATCTTCCAAGATCGCCGCCGGCCTCTCTCCCGCCCGGACTGCGCGCTCGAGAAGGGAGGCCGTTTCGTTCCGTCTTCCTTCGATATGGGCGGCGAGAGCCGCCTTCACGAGGACCCGCCGGTCGTCGCCTCCCAATCGGAGGGCTTCGGCCGAGGTGCGGCGCGAGAGATTAAACTCTCCCAGCCTCGCATGAGCCACCGCCTGCCGGGACAGCGCGGCGCTCGCGTCCATCGGCTTCAAGCGCAGATACGAAGCCGCAAGCTCGGCGGTGCGGCGCCACGCGGCGCGCGCGGCGGCCTCGTTGCCGGGCACGCGATGAAGCGCGGCGGCGAGGTTGTACTGCGCCTGGTGGTTGGATGGACTTCTCTCCGCCGCCTGGGCGAAGAGGCGCGCGGCTTCGTCATAGCGTTTCTGCTTCTCCCGCAGGTAAGCGAAGGCGGAGAGATTGCGCCATGTGGCGCGCGCCTGGAGCGACTCGGCGAAGCTGCGCTCGGCTTCCGCAAAGCGGCCGAGGTCGGTGTAGTAGACGCCCAGATCGCTCAGAGCGTTCGCGTTGCCGGGTGCGATTTCAAGAACTCTCCCGATCTCGGCAATCGCGTTTTCGACCTGGCCTTTGCGGTAGTAATTCTCCGCCCGGTTGTGATAGACGGGCCACCAGCGCGGGTTCTTGCGGAGGGCTTCGCCGAAGGCCTCGGCCGCCCGCCGCTCCTGGCGATCGTCGTAGTAAGCCAGGGCCAGAAGCCGGAACCCCTCAGGATCTGAAGGATTCACCTTGGTCGCCTTGGTGAAGGACTCGATCGCTCTCCGGAACTCGCGCTGGCGCCTCTGCACGCGGCCGAGCGCCAGCAGAACCTGGTAATCGTTCGGCTGGAGACGGGCGGCCGCAGCCGCGGACTCCGCCGCCAGGCGCAGCGAACCGGGATCGCGCTGCTCCCCGTATTTCTGCTGCCAGGCCTGGGACAACAGCGCGTGAGCCTGCGGGTTTCGCGGATCAGCCGCGACGGCGCGGTCGAGCAGCGAGATCGCTTCATCGATCTTCTGAATGCCGTCGTATTCGAGCAGCAACGCCAGCGCCTGCACGCAAAGCAGGTAGGACTCCGGCGTGCGGGTCTGCGCCGACAGAGACAGCGGCGTCGAGTCGGCCAACCCCGCTCCGAGAAGCTCCAGAGACGCGCGTTGCAGCGCGGCGGCGAGCGCAATCTCGCCGGGAGCCGTGACCTTTCTCCAGCGCAACAGTTTCAGAGTGCGCGCCTCGGTAAGATCCAGCCGCACGTGGTACTCGCCTCCGGATTGCTCCAAGGCGCCCTGGATCACCAGATCGGCCCCCAAGCGCTTGTGGGCTTCCGCGGCCGTCCTGATCCCGTTGGCGGTAATCTCGGAGGGTGAAACTGTCCAGAAGCCGGCGGCGAACTGGGGACTTTGGCTCAGGCGGGGAATCAGGTCGGCGTGGAGGCCGGCGCAGAACCTGGCGGACGGCTCATCGGCGGCCTTGCACTGGAACGGCGGTACAATCACGCAGCGCGGAGCGCCCGCGTTCTCGCTCGTCCGCGTCATGAGCTGAGCGATGAGAAATACCGCCGCGGCGGCGATGGCGAGGGATCCGCAGGCCACCAGCCAGCGGCGGCCCGTGCGGCCGATCTTAGTGATGGGGCCAGTCTTCCGGACGGGCGCCGTGAGGGTGGGTGACTCGGGAGTTGGGAAGGGCGACGGCGAAGCCGGCGAGTCCAGCAGATCCAGTTGGTGACGAACCGCCATCATCGACCTGGGCCGCCCTGCGGGATCTTTTGAGAGGCACTGATTGACCAATTCGATAAAGGCTGGCGGCAGTTCGGGGCGGATAGAAGCGAGCGAGGGCGGATCTTCCTGCCGGATCTTGCGGAAAACGTCCTCCGCATGATCCGCGGAGAACGGCAGCCGGCCCGCCGCCAACTGATAGAGCAGGACGCCGAAGGCGAAGATGTCGCAGCGGTGATCGACGATGCCGGACAGCACCGACTCCGGGGCCATGTAGGCGGGGGTCCCGCCCTGAACGGCCGGCTCGCCGGGCGTCTCGCGCGTCTGCCGGTGGGCCAGGCCAAAGTCCACCAGCTTCAGTGCGCCGGACTCGGCGAACAGCGCGTTGCCGGGCTTCACGTCGCGGTGGAGTATCCCGTGGTTGTGGGCGTGGCTGAGGCCGTCGGCAATCTGGCGGGCGTAGGCCAGAATCTCGGGGAGCGGAAGCTGGCGGTCGCGGATGCGCGAGGCGAGCGTGCCGCCGCCGAGGTACTCGAGGACGAGGTAGGGCGTGCCATCATCCTCGCCCACGTCGTAGAGAACGCCGATGTTGTTGTGACTGAGGGAAGCAATCGTACGGGCTTCGGATTCGAAGCGGGCGCGGGCTTCGGGCGATTCGATCAGTGCGGGAGACAGGAACTTCAGGGCGACAAGGCGATTCAGGCGCGTATCGCGCGCCTTGTATACGGCGCCCGTGCTGCCCTTGCCAATGAGCCCCAGGAGTTCGTAATGGGAAACGGCGCCTCCTGCTAAACTCCCCGTCATCCCGCCCTCCTACTCGGGCCTGAACTCAGGAGATTAAGCTCCTCACTGGCAGTTTAAGGCCAATCGCAAGGCGAATCAATGGGGAATGATGTTACATCAGCCACGGCCGCCCCGGGCCGCCCCGGCCTTGACGGCTTCGGGGACTGGGGCCGCGCCTTCGCCGACTGCGGCCGGACGCAGGAGACCAAGCGCCTCGCGCACGGCGCGGTCCACCCGCTCCAGCGTTTCGGGGTGGTCCTTCAGGAACTGCTTGGCGTTGTCGCGGCCCTGGCCGATGCGCTCGCCGGCGTAACTGTACCAGCTTCCGCTTTTCTCGACGATGTTGTGCTCAACGCCGACGTCGAGAAGATCGCCGATCAGGCTCACGCCCTCGCCGTACATGATGTCGAACTCCGCTTCGCGGAAAGGCGGCGCCACCTTGTTTTTCACCACCTTGGCCTTGGTGCGGTTGCCCACCACGGTCTCGCCGTCCTTGATCGCCGCGATACGGCGCACGTCGATGCGGATGCTCGAGTAGAACTTCAGCGCCCGCCCGCCCGAAGTGGTTTCCGGATTGCCAAACATGACGCCGATCTTCTCCCGGATCTGGTTGATGAAGATCAGGCAGGTGTTGGATCGGGCCACAACACCGGTGAGCTTGCGCATCGCCTGCGACATCAGGCGCGCCTGCACGCCGACGAAGCTGTCGCCCATCTCGCCTTCCAGTTCCGCCTTCGGCACGAGCGCGGCCACCGAGTCCACCACCAGCACGTCGATGGCGTTCGAGCCAATCAGCGCGGCGGTGATCTCCAACGCCTGTTCGGCGTAGTCGGGCTGCGAGACCAGCAGGTTGTCCACGTCAACGCCGATCTTGCGGGCGTAGGCGGGATCGAGCGCGTGCTCGACGTCGACGAACGCCGCCATCCCGCCGTTCTTCTGCGCCTGCGCGACGGCCTGAAGGGCAAGCGTGGTCTTGCCCGAGGATTCAGGCCCGTAGATCTCGACGATGCGGCCGCGCGGATATCCGCCGACGCCCAGAGCGTGATCGAGGGAGACCGAGCCGGAGGAGATGGCGCTGACGGGGACAATGGCGTCGTGCGAGCCCAGGCGCTGGATCGTGCCCTTGCCGAACTGCTTCTCGATCTGCCCGAGCGTCACGCCCAAAAGGCGCTGTTTTTCCTTGTCGTCCATGGGGATCTCCTTCGACTCAATGACTGTAAGACTTTACAGTATACCAGCAAAAGGCGGCGAACGCCTCCCTCAAGTTTGGCACACCGTCAAAAAGGAAGTGCCGGCTTAAGGTTTTTGTCTCCCCAATTCGCGTTCACTCGTCCGGCCTGAGATCCGGATAGAAGCGGGGGACATCGGAGGTGCGGAGCAATTGGACTTGCGACACGCGGTCTTTGAGCGTTCTTGCTCCCGCCGCGACGAACTCGCGCCCGTCCGGCAGGGCCGCGCGGAGCACGGGATATCCGCTCGCGGTCTTGTACAGTTTAGGCTTGGCCGCGCGGGGAATCAGACTCTCCAGCGCTTCCGGATGTTCCAGGTTCCGCGTGACGCTCACCAGCCGGTTCTCTCGCCGCCCGAAATAGAAAACCCACTGCCTGGACTCGTCGCAGCCCTGGCTGTGCGACTTGCCGTGAAACTGGAGAATTCGCCCGCTCGGGGTGGTGGTTGTGTGCGGCTCTTCCCGGAAGAGCCGCAGAATCTCGCCGGCCTGCTCGGTCAGCGCGAATCCCGCAAGCGAAGGCGCGGGCGCGGCGGCCGGCGGCGCCGCCGCGAACGCCATCAGAATCAACGGGAGCATTACTTTCCAATCGTCTGCGGATAGCGAGGGTTCAGCAGCACCTTCTCGACGAACGCGTCGCCTTCGACTGTGTCGCCCGAGAGACTCACCGCCATCTTGAACGTGATGTCGGACTGGTCCATGTAGCCGGTGAACAGGAACGCTCCCGGACCTTCCGCCGTGATAGGAACGCTCGACCCCGTATGGTTGCCGGTGCGGAAGCCCACTGTCATCCGCATTCGCCCCTTGCCGCGCGCTTCGCGGTTCTCCGGATATCCGTCGCCGTTCTCGTCGATGTAATCGGGGAAGCCGTCAGTACCGTAGATGTTGGCGCGTCTCCCGCCGGGAGGGCCTTCCGTTCCCGACGTGTTCGGGTCGCCGCCCGACGCGAAGTAGCCGTACGTGGCGCGGACGTTGGTGTTCATGTCGGGGTAGATGCGCATCGTCTGATTGCCCACGCCGCTCTGGATCTGGATGCTGATCGGGCCGGTCCGCTCGTTCAGCTCGCGGTCGGGCACATCGGCGATTCCAATAATGTGCATCGACTGGTCATGGTCCGCCGTCACCAGCAGCAGGGTGTCGTTCTCCTCGCGCGCTCGAGCCCACCGCCGCGCCGCCCCGACGGCCTTATCAAGCTCGATCACATCCCAGATCGTTCCCGCCGCATGGTTGGGATGAGACTGCTTGTCGATCAAGCCGCCCTCCACCATCAGAATGAACGGCTGGTTCCCTCCGGGGCCGGAGAGAATCTCCACGGCCTTCTCGACCATCGCGTCGAGGAACGGCTGGTCGGTCCACGCGCCGAAGTTCGGGTTGGGTTCCGAGCCCGGCCGCGTCAGGCCCAGCCGGTCGTAGGCGGTGTCGAAGTTCCCATTGGCCGTGGCGCGGATGCCGCTGGAATGGCGCGCCACCGTATTCGGGCGGCGGAAGAGCCCGATCAAAAGGCCGTTGGCCGGATTCGCGCCGCGCAGCTCCGTGGCCGTGGAGACAAATGTGTAGCCCTTGTTCTGAAACTCCTGGACCAGATTGCGGCCGTCAGTGCGGATGTCGGGATCGAAGTCCTCTTTGCCGCCGCCGAGGAGGACGTCGTAGGCGGGCCCCTCCTTGAGAAAGGGATTCTCCAGGAACTGGCGCGCGACTTCGAAGCGGGCCTCCCGCGCAGCCGTATGCGAGCCCTCAGCGGCCGGCGTCGCGTCGGTGATGTAGGTATTGGTGACGACGCCCGTGCGGTACCCGTACTTGCGTTTCATGTACTCCCAAAGCGTCTCCACCCGAGGGTTATCGAGCATCGAGGGCAGCGTGGCGAGATTCATGCCTGCACGCCAGCGGCAATCGGTGCCGTCGGCGAAGACGCTCAGCGCGCCGTCGAAGGTCTTGTTTCCCGTCGCCCAGGCCGAAGCGGTATTGGCCGAGTCGGGAACCAGCCGGTCGGAGGCGTAGGTCATCACCATCCCCGAGACCGGCATCTGGTCCATTTCCAGCAGCCTGTCAAAGAATCCTTCGCGCAGGCCCGAGACCCCCGGTATCGTCTCCACACTGCGCGCGACGATGCGTCCGGCATCGCGATATGTCGTGCCCATCGCGTCGCCGATGAAGAGGATGACGTTTCTCTTTTTTTCCGCGACGGAGAAGGGATAAACCAGGACGTCCTTGACGGTCCGGAGAGTCCCCGCATTCGTCGACACTTCCGCCACCAGCCGCACATTCCCCGGAGTCCGGAATCCGTGCTGATCCGCCCGGATGACGATGTCATTCCGCGCGTCGCAATCCAGGTCCACAGGGTACGAATTCGTAAAGTGAGGCGTGATATCCACTCCATTGGCGGTCACGCGCAAGTCCGCGGCCTCGGGCGCGTTGCGGATCTCAAGGACGAGATCGACGCGCTGGTCCGCGAGCAGCCGCGTGCGCTCCGGCAGGGCGAAGTCGAGCGCGGCCTGGGCCGCGGCACCGAGAGACAACGCGGTTGCGGCAAGAAACGACCAAACACACTTGTGCATCACGGATGCCTCCATGCGGGTTACAAATATCACGAACGAGGCGGAGGAGCAAACGCTGTCAGCGGGAAGCCGGTTCCAGCACCGCTTCGAATCGGGCGCTCGCTCCCCTCAGCTCGATGTAGAGCGACTCCCGCTTTTGCGGCGGGACGTCGGGGCTGGCCGCCCGCCACAGGCGAAACGGGCCAGAGGCGCGCAGCGTCACCGCGAAGGGCTTGCCGCCGATGACGGCGCGGAACAAGGCTTCGCCGGGGAAATCCGCCGCGACGGCGTTCTCCCAGTAAGGAAGCGGAGACTCCGCGGGCGCGAAGCCGCCCGGCAGCTCGATCTTGCCCTGCAAGTGAAGCGCGAGGCCGAGGCGCTTCGGAGCGGCGGCATCCGACAGCTCGACCGTGGTCACGTCGATCAGGCGGTCGCCTTCGATGCGCAGCTCGCGCCCGGCGGATACGCCGGGGCGGTATTCATCGTGGCGCGCGCTGACGATCGACTTCTGCGGATCGAACTGCACCAGTGCGCCCGGCCGCCACGGCAATTGTCCTTCCCCGTCGATGAGCGGCACGTTGTGAGCCGGGCCCTTGGTATAGAAACCCGCGTGCAGCGGTGAGCCGTAGCCCACCGTGCCCGGGTCGTGCGTCACATCGATATCGTTGAACGCGGCTTCGTAGTTCAGGGCTTCGGCCTGCGCGTGCGAGCGGTCCAACTGGCCGTAATGAAAGAACACCTGCCACGGGCCCGAGCGCAGGATGGCCATGCGGCTCGATTCCAGATTGCGGCTTCGCACTTCCGGCAGCCGCATCATCGCCGCCGCGGCAACCGGCGGGTGAAGGAGCGTATCCCAATTAAGCTGGCTGGACGCGCGCTGCAATCCCAGCGGAGTGGGATAGAGGACGTAGAAGGATGCCAGCGTCTGCGGCGAGGGCGCGCGGCGCAGTCCGCCGGTGGAGTCGGCCGGATTGGGAAGCTGGCCCGAGGGAAAGCGCAGCAGGATCGGCGCAAGCAGGAGATTCCCGGTGGCGGCGCTCTCCTCAAGCAGCGACTTCCCCCGCCCGGCGAGCGCGGCGAAGCGGAAGAGCGGCTCGAGCGCGGAAACGACGTACTGGTTGTAGCCCAGCGACTGCTCGAACCAGAGATAGTCGCTGGTGATGCCGCGCAGCGCCTGGTTGCGGACGCCGTTGTCCGCGTCGATCGCCCGCCGCCAAAGATCTTCATCGCCGGCGTAGATGGCGACATGCGCCATCGCCGAGCGCTGCCAGCAGGCGATGTTGTGGATGCGCTGCATGGTCTTGTCGAGCAGCTCCGCTTCGGGGCGGAAGAGTTTTTCGATCCAGGCGCGCCTGCGTTCCGCCGCGGCGTAAGGATCGAGCAGCCGCGCGGCCGTGACGTACTTGACGAGGTTCACGGCTTCGTCCAGGCTCTGCCATGCGAGCCGGCAGCACGGCGTTCCGCCGGCGATCGTCTTGAGCGGCCATTCGAGAAAGTGTTCGGCGTAGAAGTCGAGCTGCGAGGCGGCCCATTCGGCGTAGCGCGTTTCGCCGGTGAGGCGGTACAGCCGCGCCGCGTCGGCGATCTTCGACGCGTGGCGTCCGCGGAACCCGAAAACCCACGCGCCGTGCAGCTTGGGCGTCAGCTTCACGCGCGGGTCGGAAGGCGAGGACAGCGTATACTCGCCGGGCTCGTCCGGAGTCCACGTGAGAAACGAGCCGTCTTTCGGGCTGACGAAATCGTGCCACCAGCCGGCGATCCACTTCACGTTGTCGCGGCGTTTGGCGGCCCAGTCGTCCATTTCGGCGCGCTCGGCGGCGAGCCATGCGCGCCACGCCGGGCCGGATTCCGCCCGGCGGCGGGCGGCGTCCCAATCTTCCTTCAGCTCCACGATCGGCCAGCCGGCGTGAGCGGACTTCAGCTCCGCGAACGCCGATTGCGGATCGGTTTTGGGAAACGGGCCGGGCTGCGCGGCGGCGAAGGCGGCCAGGAGAGCGGCGATGCAGGTGATACGCATATTGGTGAACTACTCGTCAGGGGACGCGGTGGAAGACCGCCGGCTGTGTGAAGAGCCCGCTGTCCCCGGCGTGCCGGGTGAGAAATGCCTGAAGCTGCGGCGTTGACGCGGTGAAGACAAAGGCGTCAACAACCACTTGGCCGGCGCCGGTCTTGCGCTCCGCGAGCAGCCGCTTCAGGTAGCTGTCCTCGAGCGCCCAGACTGAGATGGTGCCGCCCTTGCGCACAATCTTATAGAACATGTGGACCGGCAGGTGGTGCATGTTGAACGTCTCGTTCTTCGAAGAGAGGCTCTCTCCCGGATCGATGTCGAGGAACTCGTGCTTGCCGAGCCGCAGCAGGCGCAGCTTGAACCGGCGCGGCTCGCCGCTCTCGGTGTGCGTGGCCTCGTAGCGGTTGCCCGGCGCGCCGCGCACCACCCACGTCGATTCGCCATCCGCCTCTTTCCATGCGCCGAGCAGCGCGCGATCGAAGATGAGGTCATTATCCGTGAACAGCGGCTGGAGAGAAGGAACGCAGCCCGCGAGCGGCAGCAGCGTGAACAAGAGCGGAGCGGCTTTGAGCATGGAAGCCTCCGCTCGTCAGACTATCGCAACGCGCGATAGTCCAGCGCCGCCACCGCCGCATGCCTGGTGCGCGCATTCCGGCTTGTGCGAAGTATTGTGAAATCGCGGAATCCCGCCTCGCGAAACTCGTTCTCGAAAGCGACCGCTTCCTTGGCCCCGGCGATTCAAGCGAACCAGTTGGAGTCCCCGGCGCGCTGTTCGGGCGTGAATTGCGCCGTGAGGATCAGCTCTGCGCCAAACACGGTTCCGCCGCGGCGCACGACGCGCGCCAACTCACCGAGGATCGCGGTTCGCTCGAGGTTGAGGTTGAGAATGCCGTTCACCAGTGCGACGTCCGCCCAGCCGTCGCGAACGGGAATCCGGCGGGCGGATGCGCGGATGAAACGAACATTCAATGCCCGCGCCGCCTGCGCCGCGGCACTTGCTCGCGAAACCATCGCCGCGCTGAAATCGATGCCCGCGACGTAACCGTGCGGTCCCGCGCGGCGCGCCGCGACGAGCGAATCGAGTCCCGCGCCGCAGCCAAGGTCGAGCACGCGCGCGCCTGGAGCGATCCCCGCAAACACCGGCACGTTGGACACCCCTGAAAACGCTTCGCTCGCGGCCGGCGGGATCGACGCAAGCAGATCCTCGCCATAACCGAGGCTGCGCGCGAACTCAATGCCGACGGGAAACGGATGGCGGCCCGCCGGTTCGCGCGCCGCGTCCGAGTATGCCGCCTCGACAGCGCGGCTTACCTCGTCTTCCACGAGCCTCATGCTTCCATTGTGCACCGCGCTCTCTGGACAAAACGCATCGCGTCGTCCGGTCATGCTCAGGAAACGCCGTGCCACTCCAGCGTCCGGCCGTCGCACGCCCAGCCGCCGGCTTGGGCCGAGCTGGCCCGGAGCCGAAAAGCCGAAGCCGCCCGCACCCTCCTCGACACGCCACTTTGCGGACGTGAACGCAGGCCGGGGCCCAGACCCTTTCGACATCGGAAACTGGAATCAGATTGGCATCCAGCCGGACTCACTCCGGCTCTGGGAAATCGACCGCATCGCCCCCAAAACTCCGTCCCGCAGGACGATCCACCGGCTCCGCATTAAGAGTTGGAACGTCCACGGAGCATCCGGCGTTCGCTACGGCTTCCATGCCGCCGCCAGCGCCGCCGCGCCCGCGCCCCGATGTCCCCCATGCGGCCCTGCACGCTGCGCAAATACCTCAAAGAACGCCGCCTGCCGCCCCTACCCATTACCTCTTCTCCAGCCCCAGGAGCGCCCAATGAACCAGATCGCCGCTCTCCTTCCCGCCGGTGCCGCCGTTCCCGGCATCGAAGTCTCCCTCCCGCAACCCGGTTGTGACTTCGCGCCCCGCCGCTCCGGCACGTCTGCACCGTCCATACAGCGCGAGCGCTCTTCCCAAGCACTCCGGAAGCCCGGACCGCCCTGCCGGCCCTCCTCGGCTCCCGCGCGAAACGAAGCCAACCATCCGCGCGCCTTAATAGAATCGGCGCCAAAGAATAGGAAAAGACCCCTATGTCGCACATCTCACGCAGAGCCCTCTTCTCCGCCGCGGCCGCCGGCGCCGCCGCCGTCGCCCTCCCCGCCCGCGCCCTCGCCGCCGACTTCCGCTCGCGCCTCGCCCAGACCGCCATCCCGCGCTGGCGCGGCTTCAACCTCCTCGACCTCTTTCAGGCCCTCCCCCTCCGCGGCAACTACCCGCCCCCCACCTCCGAAGACGACTTCCGCGCCATGCGCGACTGGGGCTTCAACTTCGTCCGCATCCCCATGGACTACTGGTTCTGGATCGATTCCGACTGGCGCACAACCCGTAAGCTCACTCCCGAAGACACCATGAAGATCCGCGAAAGCGCCTTCGACCCCGTCGACCGCCTCGTCGACCTCAGCCTCAAGTACGGCCTGCACATCAGCCTCAACCTCCACCGCGCCCCCGGCTTCTGCATCAATAACCCCGAGCGCGAGCCCTTCGTCCTCTGGTCCGACGTCCGCGCCGAAGACGCCTTCGCCTACCACTGGGACTTCATCGCAAAGCGCTATCAGAGCGTCTCTCCCTACAGCCTCAGCCTGAATCTCATCAACGAAGCCCCGAACCCGCGCGAGGGTTACATGTCCCGCGAAGACTACCGCCGCTCGATGACGCTCGCAACCGAGAGAATACGCGCCGTCTCGCCGGACCGCATCGTCATCATCGACGGCCTGAACGTCGGCAACACTGTCGTCGACGAGATGATCCCCACGCGCGTCGCCCAAAGCGTCCACGCCTACTGGCCCGGCCAGATCAGCCACTACCGCGCCGCATGGGTCGATCGTAAGTCCGACTTCCCCACGCCCGCCTGGCCCGTTCTCAAGGAAGACGGCACGGTCGCCATGGGCCGCCGGCACCTCGAGGAACGCTACGCGCCCTGGGGTGAGCTCGCCCGCAAGGGCATCGGCGTTCATTGCGGCGAAGCCGGCTGCTACAACAAAACGCCGCACCCCGTCTTTCTCGCCTGGATGACCGATGTGCTCGAAGTCCTCGAGTCGCACAACATCGGCTGGGCTCTCTGGAATCTCCGCGGTCCCTTCGGCATCATCGACTCCGGCCGCGAAGATATCCAGTACGAAGATTTCAACGGTTCGAAACTCGATCGCAAGCTGCTTGCGCTCCTCCAGAAATACTGACATGAAGACCATCCGCTTCCTTCTGATCGCCTTCTTCGCCTGCCTCGCTTCAGCGCAGGACCGCCTCTACAAGTTCGAAGTCGACCAGGACCGCGCCGCCGGCGTCATCGACTTCAGCCGCCTCAACACGCCGCTCACGCCAGCCTCGCGCATCAGGGTCTGCGACGACCACTTCTGCGACTCCACCGGCGCGCGCGTCCGCTTCATGGGCGTCAACCTCGCCTTCGGCGCCAACTTCCCGGAGGAGCAGGACGCCGCGCGCATCGCCAAACGCCTCCGCAAACTCGGCGTCAACCTCGTCCGCCTCCACCACATGGACACCAGCCCCGACGCCGACCCCGCCAACGCGCGCAGCATCCTCACCACCGGCCCCTACCCCACGCTCAATCCAATCAGCATCGCGCGCCTGCGCCGATTCCTCGACGCGCTCAAGGCCGAAGGCATCTACATCAACCTCAACCTGCACGTCGGTTACGTCTTCCGCCCCGACGTCGACAACATCCCCGCGATGCCCGAGGGCCGGCCCATCCCCACGCACTCGAAGCCCCTTCACATCTTCTATCCGCGCATGGTCGAGCTCCAGACGAAGTTCGCCCGCGACGTCATCGCCGCGTTGAAGCTCAAAGACGACCCCGTGCTCGCCATGGTCGAAATCGACAACGAGACAGCGCTCATCTACGCCTGGCAGACCGGCCAGTTGCAGAAATTCGTTCTCGGTGAGTACAAAGCCGAGCTCGACCGCCAGTGGCGGCAGTGGCTCGACGCCAATCGCGGCGGGAAGACCGAAGACGAAACCAACGACTATCTCCGCTTCCTGGTCGATACCGACCGCCGCTACCTGCGCTCCATGCGCGACGCCGTTCGCGAATCGGTCACCGCCAAGGTCCCCATCGCCGGAACGCAGATGGACTTCGGCGGCCTCCTCACCATCGACTCGCACGACGTCCTCGACTACCACGACGCGCACTTCTACACCGACCACTACAACTTCCCCAACCGCGCCTGGGACAATCGCGACTGGCGCATTCGCGACTCCTCCACCGTCGGCGCCGGACTCGCCGTCTATCTGAACCTCGCCTTCTCGCGCCAGGCCGGCCGTCCCTTCACCGTCAGCGAGTTCAACCAGAACTGGCCCAACACGCACGCCGCCGAGATCGACCCCACCCTCGCCGTCTTCGGCGCCTTCCAGGACTGGGACTCCATCATGCACTTCGCCTACGCGCACAACCGCGAATGGGACGCGCGCACGCCCGGAGGCTTCGACCTCAAAAGCGATTGGACCAAGTGGCCCAACTTCGGCCAGTCGGCGTGGCTCTTCCGCAGCGGGGCGATCCGCACGCCGGCGAAACCGGTGAACATCCCACTCCCTGAAGCCATGCGCTACCAGCAGGCCCGCGAGAAGTATGGACGCCGCGTTGCGCCCTTCCTCGAGAAGTACGCGAATATTGATCCGCTGATCGCCGCCCGCCACCGCGTCGCCCTCGACATCAACGCAAAGGGTCCGCTCGCGCAACTGCCCGCCTCGACGCCCGACTTCCTCTACGACCCCGCGGGCCGGGTCATGCTCCTCCATGCGCCGCAGGCCGCGGGCATCTTCGGCTTCTTCCCCGCCGAGCGCCGGCTCTCCGCCGGGCCGCTCACTGTCGACCTCGCGCTCGGCACCCGCGACTTCGCAACAGTTCTGCTGACCGCGCTCGACAACAAACCGATAGAACAATCCAAGCGTCTTTTGTTGTCCATTCCGGGAATGACCCTCCGCTCCCACCCCACCGATCCCCCGCGCCCCCAAAAGCTGGTGAACTATCCAGGAACAACCGACTGGCGGACCCTGGAGCCCGACAAAGGATTCGAGGATCGCCCCGCCGGCTCCAACGGCTCCGGTCCCCCGCCAACATGGATGGAACGAGTAGAATCGTTCATCACGCTAAACACGAAAGCGAATCGCCTCGAAGTCTACCCCCTGGACGGCGCCGGCGCACGCATGAAACAAGTAACCGCCATCCAGAAGCGCCCCGGAGCCTTCCGCATCCACCTCCAGGCCGACGGCCAGGACTTCGCCCCCTGGTACGAGGTATTGGCTAAGTAACATAGCCTTCAGGCTGTGTGTGTGAGTAACATAGCCTTCAGGCTGTGTGTAGCTCCTTGACATCCGAACAGCGAGCCGCCGCAACCGGCTCGCACCGCGCAGCATTGACCCTAGCGGCCCCGCCCCGCTATAGTGGAGTTGTCGGCGGCATCCCGCCCCCGAGTCGCGTCCCCATCGTCTAGCCCGGCCTAGGACACCGCCCTTTCACGGCGATAACGCGGGTTCGAATCCCGCTGGGGACGCCATTTTTTTACCCACGCAGATCCCCGGAAGCGCTATACTCGCCACTGCAACCGGAGGCGCCTATGGGAACTGGGACCCAACCACAAGCGGGGGCTATGCCAACGCTTGTTTTTGAGACATTGATGGCGCATCAGCGCACGGCGGCGTTGCAGGCGGCGATCAAGCTGGACCTGTTTCGCGCGATCGGCGAAGGGCCGGGCGATGCCGCTTCTCTCGCTCGCCAATGTTCGGCTTCGGAGCGCGGGATGCGCATTCTTTGCGACTACCTGACTGTGATCGGCTTGCTGCAAAAAGAAAACGGCCGCTATAGGCACAGCCCGACGAGCGCCGCTTTTCTGGACCCCCGGTCGCCGGCGTGCATCGCTTCGATCTCACGCTTCTTGGGGAATCCCGCGTTGACTGAGCCCTATCATCACCTGGCCGACATCGTCCGCAACGGGCGCACGGTTCTGCCAGGAGAGGGCAGTGTTGAGCCCGAGCATCCGATTTGGGTGGAATTCGCGCACAGCATGGCGCCGATGATGGCCCCGATGGCCGCGCCGCTGGGGCAGATCGCGCTCGACGGCCTCAACGGACGCCCCGTCGAGGTGCTCGACACCGCCGCCGGCCACGGCCTGTTCGGCGTCGAAGTGGCGCGGCAACATCCGCAAGCGCGTGTGCGCGCCGTCGACTGGGCGCCCGTGCTCGAAGTGGCGAAAGAGAACGCACGCAAAGCGGGCGTCGCCGCGCGCTACGAGACTCTGCCCGGCAGCGCCTTCGATGTGGATTACGGCGGTCCCTACGACGTCGTGCTGCTCACCAACTTCCTGCATCACTTCGACATCCCGACCTGCATCGGCCTGCTTCGGAAGGTACGCGCCGCGACGAAACCCGGCGGCCGCGTGGCCGCGCTGGAGTTTGTCCCCAACGAGGACCGCGTCTCGCCGCCGATGGCCGCGTCCTTCAGTCTGACCATGCTGGCGTCGACGGCATCCGGCGACGCGTACACATTCAGCGAGCTGGAGTCGATGTACAAAACCGCGGGCTTCGACAACATCACCGCGCACCCTGTTCCCTCGGCGCCCCACACGGTCGTCGTCGGGCACGCCGTTTGAGATCACGCTTCGAAGACTACGATCTCGTGCACCGGGACGCGCGGGACGGTGATTTCAACGCCGCCGCTCACCTCTCTCACGGGGAGCGCCGCGCCGGAGATGACGGCGCGCGCTGAGGCCGCGCGCAGCGGAACATTCAGCTTCACCCGGATGTTGGTGAGCGGCGCGGGCTCTTCGTGGAACACCGGGTGGCGCGGCGTGCCGCGGTTGGCGTGCCAGTTGACGATGTGCACGAGCCAGCGCGACCGCTGGCGCGTCACCGTCAGCTCCGCGCTCACCGGCGCGTCGGATTCAATGAGGCGCTGGGGCAGCACCTCGTCGATCATGCGCCGCAGCGTGTGGCGGTAGATCCAGTAGCCTTCGGCGAAGTAGCTCGCGCCGGCGGGGAAGGCGAGCAGCGCGATGTTGCCGCTGCGCGCGACCGCGGCGTAGCCGGTCGCGTGGTCGAACGGCGATTGCCGGTGGCTCGTGTAGTGCTCGGGCGCGCGCTGGAAAGCGGGCTCGCCCAGCCGCGCCACGACGCGCGCGGGCGGCGGCGCGGTCCACTGCGACGCGCCCTGATAGAGCGCGTACTCGTACGGCGGGATGTCGCCGGTAAAGCCCTCGGGCGTGATCATGTAGGCCGGCTTGAAGGGCGACTGGCCGGCGTAGCGGAGGCCGTACTTCTCCAGCCAGCTCCTCTCCGTGCCGGCGATGACGCCGCCGCGATCGCAGACGATCAGCGCGCCGCCCGTCTCCGCATACTGCTGCAAGCGCGCGGCGAGCGCTTCATTCACCGCAAGCGTTTCGGGCACGACGATCATGCCGTAGCGCTCCCACGGGGAGAGCGGCTCGACGGCGTCGAACTGAACGCGGAGCTCCATCAGCAGCTTCGTCAATCCGAGATGCGCATCCGTGTTGGGGTGTTCGAGCGGCAAACCGGAAACGAGCATCGCCGCTTCAGTGACAGGCGCGGCGCCCTCGAGATAGGGCTCGATGCGGCGGATCTTCTCGTAACACTCGCCGATGACGTGATACACCGCGGGGTCGAGACGGCCGCCGGGCGGCATCTGGTCGCCGATATCGCAGCGCGCCGCGTTGGCGACGATGCTCGCGAGCTCGACATCGAGCTGCGCCGGGAGCTTCAATCCGCCGAAGTCGGCCCACGTCGCTTTGAAGCGGCCGGTCATTCCGTAGGTCGTGAGGCCGAAGGTGCGCGTGTAGCGCACGACGAGCGGGAAGTAGTAGTAGCCCCAGTTGGCGCCGCTGGGCAGAGCTTCGAGGTCGATGTTGTCCATGAAGCGCGCCCGCTCGCCGAGCCCGTAAACGGCCTGGCCGTTGAAGTCCACCTGGCAGCCCTTGCGCGCCGTGGTCACCGTCTCGTGAATGCGCGCGATGAACGCTTTGTGCAGCTCGTGCTTGTGGCGGCACTGGACCTCGCGCGAGAAGGGATCGAGCCCGCGCGCGCGAAGCTGACGGAGGCACTCGCGGCAGAAGCACTCCTGCGCGATCGGCACGGGCATGTCGAACCACGCGCCGTCGAGCTCGTAGCGCGAGACGAACTCGCGCGTGTGGTCGAGCATCAGCTTCACGAAGCCGTCGTAGGCGAGGCAGAGCGCGGTCCAGCCCGGCGTCTGGTCGAACTTGGGCAGGTAGTTCGTGCGGTCGCGCTTGATGACGAGCCATTCGGGATGATGCTCGGCGAGGTGGTTGTCCCACGTGGTGCAGTAGTAAGCGTAGACCGCGATTTTGCGCTTGCGGCACGCCTCCACCTGCGCGCCGAGCAGGTCGAACGAGAGCCCGGGATGCACGGGACCGTACTTGCTCGGGTAGTAGAAGTATCCGTGCATGTCCTTGGCGAAGACCACGATCGAATTGACGTTGGCCTTCACGAGCGTGTCGCCGAACTCATCGGCGTTGAAGCGCTCGCCGATCTTCATCACGTATTGCGAGTTGTGGAAGTCGAGATGGATCTTGCGCCAGGGGCGCTTCGGCAGTTGCGCGATCGAGGGGTCGACCCACGGCGGCTTGGCCGAAAGCGCCAGAGGCGCGGCGAGGAATTCGCGGCGGTTCATGAGATCTGCTCCACGCGCACGGTGGTTTCGCCGCGCTGGGGCGCGGACTTGTGAATGAGACGGATGCGGCGCAGCAGGTTGCCCCACACAGGAGCGAGCCGCGCATCCTCCACTTTGATTTCGTCGACCTCGACGGCCAGTCCGGGATCGAAGTGAAGCCGCGCGCGGCCGGCCAGCTCGATCCGCCCGGCAGTGGAGCGGCGCACTTCGCACGGCGTCATCAGGTTGAGCTCGAAGCCGCCGCTCTGTGCGCGGAAGGCCCACTGATCGGCGATCGTGATGACGTTGTTCGCGCGGTCGAAGCGCCACGCGCGGCGCCAGCTTTGCACGCCGGCCTTCTCGGGATACGCGGAAGCGATCTCCATCGACAGCTCCGCGCCCGCGCCGCTCGCCTGATACTTCGCGTCGCGCGCCGCGTATTGCCGGCCGGCCGCCTGCTCGACGCCGTTGATTGTGGGCGTGTTGTGATACGAGGAGCGCATCGTCCAGATCTCGTAGCGGCGCGGGCTGAACGTCTTTGCGGTATAGGTTTCGACGCCGGCGTCGATGAGCGCGGGCTCGCCATCCGCGAAGACGATGAAGTTGCCGACGTCGTTGTGGTTGTGGCTTTCGGCGTTGTGGCCGCCCTGCACGGCGAGGTAGAGTCCCCGGGTAGAGCCCTCTTCTAAGCGCGCGGCCATCACCTGCGTGCCGGGCAGCCAGACGTCGCGCACCAGCGGAGGCCGCGCATCGGCCTTGCGCAGCTCCGCGAGGTTGAACAGCTCGTCGAGTTGGCGCGCGATGCTGCTTGTGCCGCTGCGCCCGCCGCTGCGCAGCGACGCCGCATAGGCGCCCTGCGCCATCATCTTCGGATCGCTCACCCGGCGTCCGTAGCGGTAGACGAGATCGGCGGCGATGGCCACGCGCGGCGATGCGTCGGCGAAGTTGGTGTACCAGTCCCGGGCGATGTGCGCGCGATAGATGTAGGCGCCGATCTCGCGCACGATCGGAAGCGGGTAGAAGTCCATGCGGCGCTCCGACGCGGAGTAGAGCAGCTCGAGGCACTCGAACAGCGATCCGCCGGCGTGGCCCCAGTAGCCGGGGCCCTCGTCGCAGCCGCCGTCGTCATGATAGGAGTCGATGAAGCGGTCGATGCTGGTGAGGATCTTGTAGACATCGGCGGCGCGGCGCTGCGGGTCGCGCTCTTCGAGCAGCACGCAGGTGAGCCAGTTGGAGTTGATCCACGGGTTCCAGTTGTTCATCGCGCGGCCGAGCTTCGGATCGAGGCCCATCCACCAGAAGTCGATGCGCTCGTGGCACGGATCGAGAATGCGCCGCTTTACTTCGAGCGAGATGCGCGGGCGAACCAGCGGCGACACCTTGTCGAGCGCGCCGCCAAGCAGGCGCGACGTCCAGGACAAGAGACTGCCGGTGTCGGCGGCGAAGAGATCGACGGTGGGCTCGGCGACATCGGGCAGGTCGTTGCCCGCTTTCTGCACGCCGATGTGCGCGGGGACGCCCCAGTAAGTCTCTTCGCAGGTGAGCCAGATGCCGTTGACGATCTCGTCGAGGAAGCGCCCTTTGCCTTCGATGCACTCGGCGACGACAAGCTGGCGGAGGCGGTTGCGGCGTTCGCCTCGCACGGATTCGTAGCGCGAGCGATTGCCCTCGCGGCGGAATTCGAGGAACAGCGTGGCGGGCAGGGAAGACCATGGCTCGCCGAGCCGCTTCGCTCCGGCGGCGATCGCTTCGCCGCGCGCATCGCCGGGCGGCGCCGACCACGCGGCACGGTTGTCGTATGCCGGATAGAGAGCCCACTTCTCTCTCGGGAGAAGAGCGGATGAGACTTTGGCCGCGCTCCAGCCCGAGCTCAGCAGCCGGCGCTGAGGAGGGGCTTGTGCGGCAAGGGCAGGGAAGGCGAGAAGCGATGGTGCGGCGAGAGCGCCGCGGCGGGTGATTTGCGGCATGACACTGCCGTTCTATCACCATTCGGAGCGCGGCGAGCACTCGAAGCAGTGAAACGACCAGGGGGCGAGCTCGACGTAGAGCCCGTCGCGCACGATTTCTCCGGCGTCGCGGAGAAAGTGGCCGCCCTGGATGGGATCGGCGAGGCGGTACTCGCCCGCGAAATCGGGCCAGGCGAGATGAACGCGCGCCTGGCTCGGCCAGCTCGACCAGTTGATGACGATCAGCCAGTCGCGGCCCGCGGCGCGGCGCTGCCAGCAGAGAAGGTTGTCGCAACTCGGATTGTCAGGCCAGCCCGCCGCTTTGCAGAGAGCCCATCCGGATGCGCGGAAGGCCGGGTCGGCGGTGACGCGGAGCAGGTCCTGCCAGAATGCGCGGAGGACATCGTCCACGGGCTCGGCGGCGCGCCGGCGAAGATGAACCGGCGTCTTGATGCGGCGTCCTTCGAGCTGGCCGTCGTGCAGCAGCTTCACGCCGGGCAGGGTCATGAGCGCGACCGCGGCGGCTCGCAAACGCTCCGAACCGAAGGCGGCGGCGGCGCGCGCTTCGTCGTGATTCTCGAGGAAGCGCACGCAGCGTTCGCCGGGCGGAGCCTCCACGCGCAGGTATTCGCGGATGAGCGGCGCCGGGTCGTGCACCAGCCGGTCGTACAGGCGCTTGTCATAGGAGTAATCGAAGCCCTGCGCGAGCAGCTCGCTTTCCAGGTTCCAATAGACCTCGGCGATGAACACAAAGTCGGGATGGCTGCGCTTCACCGCGGGAATGATCTCGGTCCAATACTCCGGCCCCGGCGGCGCTCCCCACGTCCGGCTGAAGACGGCGCTGGTGACGAGCATCGCCATGTCGCAGCGCACGCCGTCGCAAAGCTCGGCGATGTCGAGGAGCGCAGATGTGTGCAGGCGGCGCAGTTGAGGGCTGAACGCATTCACCTGCAACACGTCGGGCCAGGGTGCGAAGTACGGATCGCGTCCGCGCCCGAATCGGCCGGGGTCCTCGGGATCGCGGAGATAGACCTCGGGATGCGCGGCGGCCCACGGGCAGTCGGGCGCGGTGTGGTTGGGGACGAAGTCGAGAATCAGCGCGATGCCGCGCCGCGCGAGCTCGGAACGCGCGCGCAGCAGCGCGGGACGGCCGCCGAGCCGCGGATCGACGGCGTAGCGCCGCACGCAGTAGGCGGAGCCGATGACGTCGGCCTCGGTCAGGCCAGGCAGCGCCGCGGCGAGCTCGTTCATGAGGGCGGGGTCCGAGAGAGAGATGGCGCGGCCGGCGGGGCTGCGCTCCCAGACGCCCATCAGCCAGACGGCGTCGATCCCGAGCGAGGCCAACCGGTCCCACTCGGATTCGGGGACTTCATCGAGGCCAAGGGAGCGGCCCTCGCGGCGAGCCAGGTCGCTCAGCCAGGCGAAGGTGTTGATTTCGTAAACGACGGGTTGAGGGCCCACAGGGATAGAATACGAAGTGAGGTCATCGCATGCGCAACCTTTCGACTCTTTTTGCTCTCTTTCTGT
>CAYYNC010000059.1:0-38454 GCA_964472745.1 uncultured Solibacteraceae bacterium | reverse complement strand
GAAACTCCTCTTCCATACCGAGTTCGTTGCCGCGGGTTCGGAGTTTACTTTTCAGATCACCGGCCAGGGTGTCGCCGAGGGTGTCCGCAAGTTGCTGCTTTTCATCCTCAACCACTCATTCACCAGCGCTGCCCGCCCCGCGGTCCTCGGCAGCGAGGTCGCCAACGGCTGGGGGCGCGTCTGCTGGCAGCCCACTCGCGTTGAAGTCCTCAATTTGGATGCATGGCTCAATAGCCCCCCAAAACCTTGGACCGACGCCCTGACCGAATTGACCGGCCCTGCCCGCGACGCGTGGCTCGCGCCGGCCGATCTTCCCGTCCCCGGCCCCTCTGCCGACTCCATCACCCTCCATCTCACCCTTCAATTCCAGGGCCATCTCCTCATCAACGATCCGACCCGCAAACGCGAAGGTGACTCCCGCGGGCGCGGCGCCGTCGGGCGCGCCGTCATTCGCTGCCACGACGGCAAGCCCTACCTGCCCGCCTCCTCCGTCCGCGGCGCGTTCCGCTCTCGCGCCCGCCGCATCTGGCAGACTCTGGCTTGGGACGGTTCCGAAGACCTCAACAAGGCGCTTTTCACCTCCGCACCCCGCCGGGGCAGCCAAACCTCTCTCGCCTCCTTCCTCAAAATGTTCGGCGCCACCGGTTGGCGCTCGCCCTTAGAGTTTGCCGACTTCGAGCTCCAGGGCTCTGAATCCGTCCAAGTGAAAGAACTCGTGGCCATCGACCGTTTTACCGGATGCGTCGCCGGCGAAAAGAAATTCAACGCATACGCCCTCTTCAAACCCAAATTCACCGGCGACGTCCGCATTCGCACCGACCGCCTCGCCTCAGCCGGCGCCGGCGACTGGACCTGGCTCTTGCTCCTCTACACTCTCCGCGACTGGATCGAGGGCGATGGCGCCATCGGCTCCGGTCCTTCCAAAGGATGGGGCCGGTTTCGCACCAGCGTGCGTGCCCAGGGCGCCGAGCCCGCCGGCTTTATTCAGAAAGTCCTTGACCGCAATCCCGAGGCTCTCGCCGATCCACTGCTCGATAAATGGCAACAATCTCTGCTCGCCGAAATCGGCAAAGGGGTACGTCATGGCGAAGTTCTATAACCCTTATCATTTCATTCCCGTGGCGCCGCCCGGCCACAGCCACTCCGTCCAGCGGGAAGAGTTCTCAAACAATCGCGAGCTGAACGCCACCCACGAAAGGTTCGTCCCCAAGTCCTGCTCCGGCCGCCTCCTCCTTCGATTGACCACCGTCACCCCCGTCGTCGTGGGGAATACGCAGAACCGGCCCTCCGACAAGGATTACGCCACCATCCATCCGTACCTTGTGAACGATATCCCCGCTATCCCGGGCTCCTCGCTGCGCGGGTTGATCGGTTCCGTCATCGAGACCGCCACGAACGGCCCTCTCCGCGTCTTGCACGATCAGGCATACTCCTACCGCCAGAAGATGGGATCCTCCCTCTCCGCCATCGGCCTGATCGTCGAAATCAACGGCGAATTGCGGCTCCGGCCCATGTGCCTGCCGACTCTCGAGAGCAAGGATGGCGGCAGGAGCTTCCAGGCGCCCGCCCGCTTCCGCAAGATCTTTCCAACACCCCAATTCAAGGTGTACTTCGGCGACCAGAACACTATTCGCGATCCTTCATTCCCCTACAGGACTCATCTCGCCGGCACGCCCCCAGTGGATATGCCGGTGAAACAGTTGGCTTGGAACGGCAACTCCGTTCTCGCCGACCGCACCCTGCGGGTCAAAGGCGGGCGCTATCTCGTCGCCCAGAATCCCGATGCCCGCGACCCGAAACGTCCCGGTCGCGTTCGCGTCCTCGGCTGCTGGCCCCAGAATCGCCTCGACGAGATACCAAACACGAAGAAACACGAACTGTGGATTCCTGAGCCGGCACAAAACTTCCCGTTGCTGCCCATCTCTAAAACCGCCATCGACCGCTTCAACGCCCTCGCCGATGAACGTACCAATGAGGACAACAGCCTCCCCTTCGAACCCCTTGACACACGCCCGGGGCGTTCCACCGACCCAGTGTTGCGTCTCAAGGCCGGCGACATGGTCTTCTTCGATGTGAACGACGCGGGTACCGAAGTCGCCGAGTTCTCCTTCTCCGCCATCTGGCGCGGCCGCGTCGAAGATCCCGCGACCCGCGAACCCACCACCACCTGGAAGTTCTTCGCTGGCATCGATCCCGAACTGCTGCCCGCCAATCCATCCCGAAAATCGATCTCCCCCGCCGAGCTCCTGCTTGGCTTTGCCGATGATGTTCCTAAGGAGTTGGCGACGGTACGGCCGCCACAGCCGCCCTGCCCTACCCTGCTTGGCTTTGCCGATGATGTTCCCGAGGAGCTCCCCAGCGGCCTCGCTCTTGCAAGCCGCGTCGGCTTCGCCGACGCCCTGCCCGCATCCGGCGATCGGAATTCCCTCCTGCTTCCGCAAGTCGTCCTAAAAATCCTCGGGTCCCCGAAACCGCCTTGTCCCGCCTTCTACTTTCGCCCGAAAACCGGCTCGAACTATATCGAAAAGAGCCAGTTGAATTCCAACGACCACAAACCCCAAGGCCGGAAATGGTATCTGCACGCCAGGCCCGACCCCGGCGCCGCCCCGTGGGCGTCAGGCAAGCCCAACGATCCCAAAACGAAAGGCCAGAAGAGCAAGGTCACTCCGATTAAGGCAGGCACGAGCTTCTACTTCCACGTCGATTTCGACAACTTGAGTCCCCTCGAGCTCGGCCTCCTGTTGTTCGCACTCGAACCCGACCCTTCCTTTCACCACAAGATCGGTATGGGCAAGCCCCTGGGCCTCGGCAGCGTCAAGATCGAAGTGATCGGCTACTTCCCGGTCGACAGAATCGCCCGTTACTCGGTGGCCGGATTGCGGGCGGAGCGCTATCAGCCCGCCGTGCTTACTGAAGCCTGACGCCGCTTGAAATCCGATCCAAACGCACCGGCACGCTACTCGGAAGAGCTCGCCGTCCCTGAAGCCCAGAACGATCTCTTCGCCACTCTCCGCTCGCAGCTCGACCAGAGCGGTCTCGTCGCCCCCGCCGCCCGCCGCGCTTTGTCGCTTCTGGGCAACTACGCCGGCGCTCCCCCGGCTTCGGAGGTCCGCTACCCCACAACCGCCGACCAGCTCGATAAAGAGTCCGAACTCTATAAGTGGTTCGTGTTTAACGACGGCCAGGTCGAACGCGGACGCGGCATGCGCCCCAACCGCCAGTTCCTCCTGCCCCTCGATTCACAAAAGCAACTGCCCTCCCTGACTGAATTCGACTGGAACGAACCGGAGCCGCGGAAACGCTGGTGAGCCCTATGAAGCACGCTGCCAGCCCCAAGCCTGCATTCACCAGAGAGCTGCGCGTCCTGATTGGCCTTGTCTGCTTCGGTTTCTTCCTGATCGCATTCGCGCCGCGCTTGAATCGGATCGGCTGCAAGAGCGACGATGAATGCTACCAGCGCGAACACGCAGCCCGCCTCATGTGGGTGCAGATCTCCGGCGGATTGTTCGCAATCTACGGCTTGTGGCTGGCCATCCGCAGAATGGACCAGACAAAGTCTGATCTCGCCCGCAAGGAAAAAGAGGAACGCGTTGCCCGCTACATCCGCAGCATGACCATGCTCGGCGCCATGCGCGACGGGAACAATCGGCGCAAAGAACCCAATATCGAGTCCAGGCTTGGAGCCGTCCGCGCATTGCGCGCCCTCTGGTTGGAAGCCTCCGCGGAGTTTGAATACATCCTGCCCACCCTCAACGATTACGTCGCCGAAAACCTGCGGCGTCTGCCGAACTCCTTGGACCCGGGAAGCCATGAAGAGTCTCCTCCCGCTGCGTGGCGGTCATTCGCCGACGGCGGCCTTCGCCCCGACGTCCGCGTCGCCTTGCTCTTTCTCTTGGAAGCTCGATACACCCTCCGTCTCGAAAAGGCATTCCTCGACGAGCTGGATCTACGTAAGGCCGAACTCGCGCAGGCCGGCTTCCCAAGAGCGAGGCTGCGAAACGCAAGGCTCGAAGGCGCGAACCTGAATTGCGCGGATTTTCGCTTCGCTGATTTGAACAGCGCAAATCTCAAGGAAGCCAATCTGACCGGAGCGGATTTCCGAGGAGCGGATCTCTCCAACGCCGCCTTCGACGCCGCTGACCTGTCGAACGCCATCTTCTGGCTGGACGAGCACGACGACAATGAGCAGTTTCTTGGAATCCAGCCGGAGATGATGGTTGCCGCCAGCAATTGGAGTTCCGCCCGCTTTTCACCATCTTTCCGGAACGTGTTGAACTCGCGCGCTCCAGAGCACTCGGAGTCTTTCCCTCAGGTCGTCTCCGACCCGTAACCACAACACGCTTCAATCCTGAATCGCTCCCCTGCGCCTCCCGCAGTCCGCTCACCCCCGGACCAAACGCCGCCACTCCAGCTTCGATCGCTGAAAGTCGATCAGCAAAGCGACCCTAAGCCCAGCCGTCGCGAGGTAATTGATGCATTGCGCCAGGTGTTCGTTCATTAGCCGCTTCACGCACTTGACCTCGACAACCACCGAATCCTCCACCAGCAGATCCGCATGGTGCTACCCCCACGCTGTGACCCTTGTGCATCACGGGATAGCTCACCTGTGTGCCAACCTTCAATCCGCGCAGCACAAGCTCCCGGACCAAAGCCCGCTCATAGACCTTCTCCAGGGACCCGCACCCCAACACCCGTGAAACTTCCAGCGCCGCCCCAATGTTCTCGCCGGTCACCTCGGTGCTCGCCCCAATCAGCCCGGAGCTCTCCTCTGGTTGGTTCACATCCAATCCGTGCCCTCCGTCTCCGTTTCCTTTCTCTTCCCCCATTCCTTTTCAGAGAATCCGTGTCCATCCTGTCCGTCCGTGGCCAATTATGGTCTTCAAAAACACCGTTCCAAACATTTACTAATTTTAATAATCAAATCCAAAGCATTCAAAACAAAGGCCGGCCCGCCGGGCCCCACTCTCCTGCGGAGCAACTCACCAGCATAGCCCCTCTAATCTGTTTCCGGAGGTGGACTCCTTTGCGTGTCACGTCACCAAGAAAACCCGAGGCCCCCCGGCGCAACCGCCGGCTCTACCGTGGACCGAAAACTCCACAAGGCAAGGCCCGCGATTGCCGCAACGCCCTCAAGCACGGCTTCCGTGTGGCCCAACATGTCTCCGGGCCCTGGACCTGGATTGATGAAGCCACCCGCCCCACAACCCTTGCTCCGCCGGAAGCAGAAAAAACGTCCCCGGCAAACGAACCCATAACTCCTTTCGCATCAACAAAGCCATCCCCGAATCCACCCCTCTCGCCGAACCGCGCGACCCTCCCCGCCTCCACCACCCCCACCTCGCCGGAAACAGAAAAAACGTCCCCGGCAAACGAACCCATAACTCCTTCCCCATCAACAAAACCCCACTCTTGCCGGGCGCAGGCCGCAGTCGCGGCGCCGCCCCCCGGCTTGCATTCCCCTCCCCGATTCACGGAGAATCGGCTCCGGACGCCTTTTCACCCCGGGAGCGCCCCATGATCGACATCGGATTCCACACCGACGCCTTCAACAGCAGCTACTGGAGCTTCGAACAGTGCCTGGAGTGGGCCCGGAACAACGGCCTCCACTTCATCGAGTGCGGCGCCATCGACGGCGTGAGCTGGATCCACGGCCTCGGCTACCAGCCCCACGTCGCCCTCTGGGAGGACCCCGTCCTCCTGCGCCGCAAAATGGACCGCTACGGCCTCCGCTTCTCCCAGATCGACGCCGCCTTCCCGCTCTCCAGACCCGAAGGCGCCTCCCTCGGCGTCGAGTACATCCTCCACACCATCCGCTGGGCGAAGCTCGCCGGCTGCACCCACGTCGACACCACCGACGACCGCGACCGCCCCGGCGGCCTCACCGACCGCGAGGCCCTCAACCACATGCGCCGCATCTACCTCCAGGTGCTCCCCGCCGCCGAAGCCTACGGCATCGTCCTCAACATCGAGCCCCACGGCTACTACACCACCAAGCCCGACTTCATGGCCGAAATGCTCGCCTTCGCCGACTCGCCCTCCCTCCGCATGAACATGGACACCGGCAACACATTCATCGCCGGCCAGGACCCCGTCGCCTTCCTGCGCCGCTTCCAGGACCGCGTCAGTCACGTCCACATCAAGGACGTCAGCCCCACCCTCGCCGCCGCTGCCCGTGGCGAGCTCACCGGCATCGCCGTCAGCCACTGCGCCATCGGCGGCGGCGTCAACGCTGACAACATCCGCGCCTGCCTCGACGTGCTCTTCGAATCGGACTTCAACGGCGTCGCCAGCATCGAGTGTGAAGGTCAGGGCGGACCCATGATCGAACAAAGCCTCGCCTGGGTGCGCGCCGAAATCGCCAACGCCGCCCGCCGCGCCCGAAAGGAAAACTCATGATCGCCCGCATCGCTCTCTTCCTCACCGCGCTCGCCGCTCTCGCCCAGCCGCCCGTCCGTGTCGTCATCCTCACCGGCGAAACCGACAGCCTCTATCATCACTGGCGCATCAATACGCCGCTGCTGCGCAACATGCTCGAATCCACCGGCCGCTTCCAAGTCAAGGTGATCGAGAATGTGCGCGGCATCACCGCCGCGACGCTCTCTGAATTCGACGCCGCCGTCGTCCACTACAACGGACCGCGCTGGGGCGCGGCCACCGAAAATGCCATCGAGAACTTCGTCCGCTCAGGCCATGGCCTCACCACCATCCACGGCGTCAGCTACGGCGAGTTCTTCGGTCAGGTGTTCGACAAGCGCTGGCTCGCCTCGCCCACCGGCGACCGCGGCTGGATCGCGTGGCCCGGCCTCATCGGCGCGACATGGAAACCCGAAAACATCGGCCACGCCGTGCGCCACGTCTTCACCGTGAAATGGACCGCGCCGCAACACCCCATCGCGCGCGGTCTCCCGCCCTCCTTCACCACGAGCGACGAGCTCTACCACAAGATGGATCTGAAACCCGGCGTCGAGATCATCGCCAATGCCTTCAACGACGCCGCGCGCGGCGGCACGGGAAAAGACGAGCCCATCGCCTGGACCCTGCGCTACGGCAAGGGCCGCGCCCTGCACACCACGCTCGGCCACGACGCCTCCGCCATGTCCGCGCCCGGCTTCATCGAGCTCTTCACCCGCGGCGTCGAATGGACCGCCACCGGCGACGTCGCCGCGCGCCCCGCGCCCGCCAAGCCCGCGCGCGTCCTCGTCGTCACCGGCGGCCACTCCTACACCCCCTCCTTCTACACCGTCTTCGAAGGCTGGCCCGACCTTCGCTGGACGCACGCCGCATCACAAAAGGAGGCTTTCCGCCCCGGCCTCTCCAAACGTTACGACGCCATCGTCCTCTACGACATGGCCGAGGACCTCGGCACGGAAGAGCGCGCCAGCCTTCGCGCCTACGTCGAAGCCGGCGGCGGAGTCGTCTCGCTCCACCACGCCATCGTCGATTACACCGGCTGGCCCTGGTGGTTCGAACAGGTCACCGGCGGCAAATACTACGTCAAGGAGAGGCCCGGCCATCCGCCGTCGCACTACAAGGACGACGTCGACCTCGCCGTCTACCCCGCCAAGGGCATGGCCTCGCACCCCGTGCTGCGCAACGTCCCGCCGCTCGCCCTCACCGACGAAGCCTACAAAGGCATGTGGCATTCACCGGACATCAAGATCCTCATGGAGACCGAAAACGCGCACAACGACCGCCCCGTCGTCTACCTCGGCCCCCATTCCACCGCCCGCGTGGTTTACATTCAACTAGGGCACGGCGAAACCACGCACCGCCACCCCGGCTATCGCCGTCTCGTCTACAACGCCATCCAGTGGGTGGCACGGAGAACACAATGATTCGTCTCGGCATCAACACGATGGTCTGGACCGGCAAGTTCACCACCGCCGACCTCGGCCTGCTCGACCTCATCCGCAACATCGGCTTCGATCACGCCGAGTTCGGCATCTTCGATTTCAGCGACGTGCCCGTCGATGGCATCCGCGCCGCGCTCCACGCCAACGGCCTTTCGGCCACCGTCGCCTCCGCGCTCCCCGGCGAAATGAGCCTGCTCTCCGATGACGCCGCTGTCCGCGCGCGGACCGTCGATTGGATCGCCAACGCCGTCGACGTCATCGCGCGCTTCGGCGCCACCTCGCTCGTCGGCCCGTTCTATTCGCCCGTCGGCCACCTGCCCGGCACGCGCCGCACCGCCGCCGAATGGAACAACTGCGTCGAGAGCCTCCGTGCCGTCGCAGACAAGATCAAAGGCTCCGGAGTGCGCATCGCCGTCGAGCCGCTCAATCGTTTCGAGACCTACTTCCTCAACCTCCACGCCGACGCGCTGCGCCTCGCGAACGAAGTGGACCGCCCCGAAATCGGCGTCCTCTACGACACCTTCCACGCCAACATCGAGGAGAAGGACCTGCTCGACGCGCTCATCCCGCTCGCGCCCAAGCTCTATCACGTCCACCTCTGCGAAAACGACCGCGGCGTCCCCGGCTCCGGCCACATCCCCTTCCAGCACGTCGTCCACGCGCTCCAGCAGATCGAATACGACGGCCCTGCCGTCGTCGAGAGCTTCGCTTCTACGATTCCCGAGATCGCCCGCGCCGCCGCCATCTGGCGCGACTTCGCCCCCACCCCCGAGGCCTTCGCCCGCGAAACGCTCCACCGCCTTAGGCCGCTCCTGCCGAAGTGCTGAGCGCCGCTACTCGTATTTGAGCTCGCTGCCGAACAGGCTGTGTGGGACCAGAAAGACAGCGAGCGTCACCACCGCCGCGCCGAACACCCACCAGCCGGCGGCCGGCCGCTTCAGCGTGAGCCAGGCGACAACCCAGGCCAGCCACGCCACCGCGGTTTTGTTGTCCGTCAGATCGCTGCCCAGCGGCCACCCTGTCCAGTACGCGCCGAACGCGTACTTCTGCACGACAGGCCCAAGGATCAGGCCGCCCACGCCGATCAGCCCGAGCGTCCACAGAACGTAGGGGCGGTAGTTGGGCGACGGCGACCAGCGCTCGACTCCGGCGCGCGTCGCCGCCAGCATCCCGCCGAACATCGCGATGACGTGCACCACCAGCACCGGCAGCGGCACGCCGCCCCTGAAGCGGATCACCACCGGCGAGCCGGCCAGCGTCACGCGCTCGGGTCCGCTCGTGAGGATCACGCGGTACATGAGCTTGCCCGCCGCAGGCTGGCGCGGCAGCGTGCCCTCGATCGCGCCGTCGCGCGGCTGCATGGCGGCGTACGTCCACTCGTCGTTGGTCTTGAAGCGCTTCCACGCCAGCGTGCCCGTGACGCCCGGCGGGACCTCGACGCGCACCACCGCGTCGCCCCCGCCGCCATGGCTGCGGATCAGACGGTACTTTACCGTCTCTCCGCCGACCTTCGTCGAACCGCGCAGCGGATAGCTCGGGCCGGTCAGGCGCTGGTAAACCGCGCTCGCCAACGTAATCGCGAGCGCGATGATCCAGAGGATCGTGTTCTTTGACATTCGAATTCAGCCTTCCACGATGCCGCGGAACTGCGCGCGCTCGAGCCGCATCGTCATCCACTCGTTGAGATGGCGCGCGCCGAAGCGCGCATAGAAGTCCAGCGCCGGCTTGTTCCAGTCGAGCACCGCCCACTCCATGCGCCCGCAGCCGCGCAGTTCCGCCTCCGCCACCATCGCCCTGAAGATCGTCGAGCCGATGTGGCGCCCGCGATGTTCGGGCAGCACGAAGATGTCCTCCAGGTACAGCGTGGGCAAAGCAAGGAAGCTCGAATATGTTTCAAGCACCAGCGCGTAGCCCGCCGGCCGGCCGCCGGCGATCGCCAGAAACGCGTCCAGCCGCGGCCGGCCGCCGAAGATGTCGCGCACCAGCCGCTTCTGCGCCTCCTCGTCCGGCGGCGTGAGCTTCTCGTATTCGGCCAGCGCCTGGATCAGCGCGAGCAGGGCGGGCGCTTCCGCGGGCAAGGCCCGGCGTACTTCGACCATGAGTTCACCTCAGGGAATCGAAACAAGGCGGAATCCCGCCTCTTCAATGAGCTGTCGATCGAGGAAACTGCGCCCGTCCACGATCAGCGGAGTCCGCATCTTCGCGCTCAGCGCGCGCCAGTCGAGATCGAGATACTCCTGCCACTCGGTGACGAGGATGATCGCGTCCGTGCGGTCGAACACAGCCTCAGCGCTTTCGGCGAGCTTCACTTCGAGGCCGCCGTGCTCGGCGCGGAAGCGCTCCATCGCCACCGGGTCGTGGGCGACGACGTGCGCGCCGTGCTGGATCAGGCGCCGCGCGATCTCGATCGACGGCGCCTCGCGCAGGTCGTCGGTGTTCGGCTTGAACGCCAGGCCCAGCAGCCCGATCGTGCGGCCTTTGAGAATCTTCAGCTCGTTGAGCAGCTTCTCGATCACTCGCACGCGCTGGCGCTGGTTCACCTCGCGCGCCGCGCCGACGATCGGCATGCTCAGTCCGTATTCGCCCGCAGTGCTGATCAGCGCGGACGTGTCCTTGCCGAAACAAGAGCCGCCCCAGCCCAATCCGGCCTGAAGAAAGCGCGGGCCGATGCGCTCATCGAGCCCGATGCCGCGCGCCACCTCGCGGATGTCGGCGCCGACGCGCTCGGCAAGAGTGCCGATTTCATTGATGAAGCTGATCTTCAGAGCGAGGAACGCATTCGCCGCGTACTTGATCAGCTCGGCGGAAGCGATGTCGGTGGAGACCAGCGGCACGGCGCTCAGGCCGGCCGGACGCGGCAGGTGCGGCGGCGGAGTGAACGTCTGGTCCACCAGCGGGCGGTAGAGCGTGTAAAGCTGCTCCAGCGTGCGCGCCGTATCGGCGCCGATCACAATGCGGTCGGGATAGAGGCTGTCGGCCAGCGCCGAGCCTTCGCGCAGGAACTCCGGGTTCGACGCGATGGCGAATCGGCCTTCTGCGGTCTGTCCCGTGTGCTTCTCGTACGCAGCGCGGATCAGCGACTCCACCCAGTTGCCGCTGCCGATCGGCACGGTGGATTTATTGACAACGACGGTGAAGTCGCAGTTGAGATGACGCCCGATGCTCTCGCTCGCCGAGCGCAGATAGCGCAGGTCGGGGCTGCCGTCCGGACTCGGCGGCGTCCCCACCGCGATGAAGACCACCTGCGCGCCGTTGAGAGCTTCGGCGTAGTTCGTCGTGAAGCGGATGTCGTCGCGGCACAGGTGCAGCAAATCTTCGAGCCCCGGCTCGTAGATCGGGATCTTTCCCTGCTTCAGCCGCGCGATCTTCGCTTCGTCGGTGTCGAGACAGGTAACCTCGTGGCCGAGCCAGGCCAGGCAGACGCCGGTGGTCAGCCCGACATAGCCGGCGCCCAGAATGGAGACTCTCATAGCGCTGAATACTCAGAGTAACAAGCCCCGGCTCAGCCCTTGATCACTCCCATCGGCCGCAGCCGCGCCACCTTGCGCGCCAGCCCCGCGGCGTGAACGACCTCGATCACTTCGTCCACGTCCTTGTAGGCTTCGGGGACTTCCTCGACGATGCCGTCGCGCGTCTCGCTGCGCACGAGGATGCCCTGCTGTTCGAGCTGATGCTGAACGTCGCGCGCGTTGCGCCCGGCTTTGGCCGCGTGGCGGCTCAACATCCGCCCCGCGCCGTGGCAGACGCTGCCGAAGCTCTCCTTCATCGAGCCTTCGGCGCCCGCGAGAATCCACGACGCCGTGCCCATGCTGCCCGGCACGAGAACGGGCTGGCCGGCCGCGCGATACTCGGCGGGGATCTCGGGGTGATGCGGAGGGAACGCGCGCGTCGCGCCCTTGCGATGCACGAGGACATCGACCGTGCGGCCGTCATAAACGTGCTTCTCGCGCTTCGCGATGTTGTGGCACACATCGTAGAGCAGAGTGAGCCGCGCGCGTTTGCCAAAGACCTTCTCGAAAGAGCCGCGCAGGAAGTGGAGGATCGCCTGGCGGTTGGCCCAGGCGAAGTTGGCCGCCGCGCGCATGGCCTTGAGGTACGACTCGCCTTCGGGGCTTTGAATCGGCACGCAGGCCAACTGCCGGTCCGGCAGCGTGATGCCGTACTTCTTCATCGCCGCGCCCATCTCGGCGAGGAAGTCGGTGCACACCTGGTGGCCGAGCCCGCGCGAGCCGGAGTGGATCAGCACGACCGCCTGGCCCTCTTCAATGCCGTAGTCGCGGGCGATCGCGGGGTCCTCGACGCGCTCGACGAACTGGATTTCGAGGAAGTGGTTGCCGCTGCCGAGCGTGCCGATCTGCGGCCGGCCGCGCTCCTTCGCACGCTCGGAAACGCAAGCAGCGTCGGCGTCGCGCAGGCAGCCGCCTTCCTCGCAGCGCTGCGCGTCGCCCGGCTCGCCATAGCCGCGCGCGACCATCCACGGCGCTCCCTCTTCGAGGACGTGCCGCAGTTCTTTGACGGTGATCTCGATGTGTCCCTTGCCGCCGACGCCGCACGGCACGTCGCGGAACACCTGGTCGACGATCTCCTTGAGCTTCGCGCGCACCTCGGCGCGCTCGAGGTTGGTGCGGACCAGGCGCACGCCGCAGTTGATGTCGTAGCCGACTCCGCCGGGCGAGACGACGCCGTGGCGCCAGTCCATCGCCGCGACGCCGCCGATGGGGAAGCCGTAGCCCTGGTGAATGTCCGGCATCGCGAGCGATGGACCGACGATGCCGGGCAGGCATGCGACGTTGGCGGCCTGCTCGAGCGACTTGTCTTTGAGGATGTGCGCGAGAATCGGCCCGCTGGCGAAGAAGAGCACTCCCGTCCGCATCTGGCCACTCGGCGGAATCGTGTGGCGGACTTCGTCGATGTGCTCGATGTGCATATCAGATGTCCAGAAAAACTTCGGCGACCCAGCCGCCGTCGTCGTTGGCAAGCCGGAGTTGGTGAAACGTCGCGGCCTTGACGACGATGCGCGGCGGATGGCGCGCGTCGTCGCGCGGCTCGCCGGTGACCGCGGCGCGCAGGCCGCCGTCGTGAAGTTCGAGAACGTTTAACGCGGCCGGCGCGAAGCGGCGGCCGTCGAGCAGCCAGAGAACTTCGTTGAGCCAGTTGACGAGCAGCTCTTCAAGGTCCGAGCCGCGCACGGCGATCTCGCAACACTCCAGCCCGCGCGTCTGCGACGAATCGATCGCAATCGCGACAAGAGCGGCCGCAGCCTGCTCGAACAGCTCTTCGATCGACGCTCCCCGCGCGCGAAAGCCGGTATCGGCAGTGTGCTCCAGGATCTCAAATCCGCCGCTCATTACGGTCCCGTCTTCAGTCTCGCACCGGCCAATTCGGAGTGGAGCGGCCTCTGGAGTCGGTCCATTCTGGCAGGCAGCATGAAACGGCGTGGGGTAAGCGTCCACGCCTGCCGCGGGTCTCCAGACCCGCGCCCCGCACTGGGAGCCCTCCTACGCGGAAGCAGCGCCGGACCCGTGAAAGGCTTCCATCTCGCGCAGCAGCCCGGCAATGACCGGATTGCTCGTGAATTATCGTGCAACCTTACGGAGCTTTTGTGTGGATCGGACCAGATGAACGTCACCCGCATCCTGCCAAAGCGTAGGCCCGTACTGGTTCAGCAGCCGATTCTCCTGCCGGGCGGCGTATCCTTTGAGCCGGCGAGGGAACGGCGGCACACCTGTGAGTGGTGCGAGGAGAAGGTGCGTGCGATTGGGCAGGATGACCGAGGCGTGGAGGTCAATCGGTGGGGAGGTGCGGCGGGGGGTAGGCCCCTAACTCCCCTCAGATCCCGGTCACGTGGCGCCAGGCGCTGTAAGCGGCATGATGGGTGGGTTGTGTGAATCTGGTGAGTCCCGGCGCGTGGCGCCTCGGAAGATTGTGGAGGTTATCAACCGCTCTGAGGAAGTCGAGGAAGATGGCACAATCGATCGGCGAGAGGCGCGAACGGTTCGTTGATGAATTGACGTTTGTGTTCGCCTCCGGCGAGACTGCCAGATTGCGGTGACGGTCGTTGAGACGCAATCCTCGGCACAACCTGTAAATCCTGGCCCCGAATAGCCGGCGACCAGGACTGCGGTCTTGACATCTCGTATGCCCCGGCGCATACTCATATCAAAAATCTATGGGACGACCGCAACACCCCGGTGCGGATTCCAGCGGCACGCTGGATCTGCTCATCCTTTCCCGCTTGGCTCGCGGACCCATGCACGGGTTCGGCATCGCCGAGTACCTCCACGCGATCTCGGACGCTCTGCATGTGGAAGAGGGCTCATTGTATCCGGCCCTGCATCGCCTCGAGTCACAAGGGTTGATCGAGTCGGCCTGGGGCGCTTCCGAAAACAACCGTCGGGCCCGCTTTTACAAACTCACGCCCCGCGGACGCAGGCAAGTCACGGTGAAGATCTCCAACTGGCGGCGGATGGTGGAGGCGGTCAATCGTGTGATCGATCCGTTGGTGTCGTAATGTTCAGTCAGTTTTGGATCGAGGTGCGGGTTCGACTGGCTGCTCTGTTCGCAAGGCGCAGCCTGCATGCGAGAGCAAGTGAAGAGTTGAACTTCCACCTCGCGATGCGGGAGCAGCGCTTGATCGAATCGGGCGTACCAACTGAAGAGGCGCGCCAGCGGGCTCGTCGCGAGTTGGGCAACCCGTCACTGCTCGCGGAACAGGCGCTCGATGCGTGGAGGTACCCACTTGTGGATACGCTGATTCAGGACATTCGTTATGGACTCCGGACGCTCCGCAGGAACCCCGGCTTCACGGCGACGGCCGTGCTGTCTCTTGCATTAGGCATCGGCGCCAATACGGCCATTTTCAGTCTGTTTGACGCGTTACTCTTTCGACCGCTTCCGGTCAAATCGCCCGCAGAACTGGTGCTGGCCACGCAACATTTCAGCGATCGCCAGTCACTAATGCTCAGCAACAGGCACCGTGAAGCGTTTGCAGCGAGCAAGACGCTTGCAGGGCTGTGCGCATCCCGGCATTCGATACTGCGCGCGAGAGCGTCAGGAGAATCGCAGTTCATCGAGGCGATGCTCGCCAGTGGGAACTGTTTTTCTTTACTTGGCATATCCGCCGCGCTTGGAAGAATGATTACGGAAGCCGATGATCGAGCCGCGGCTGCGGTGGCGGTCTTGAGCCACGGCTATTGGATGCGCCAGTTCGGAGCAGACCCGGGCGCTATCGGGCAGACGGTCACATTGCAGGACCGGCCCTTCACCATTGTGGGCGTTGCACCTCGAGGATTTCTCGGGCTGGAACCGGGAAGGCCCGCCGATATCATCGTCCCGCTGAACAGCCAGGGCGGACCGCTCCTGACCAATCCGGATGTGTATTGGCTGCGTCTGCTGGGCCGGCGAAAACCCGGGGTGTCCATCGAACAAGTCCAGGCCGATCTTGGGGTGCGGTTCGCGAATTTGCCGCGGAACCCCAAGATGAAAGGCCCGCCACCAAGGCTGCAAGTCATTCCGGCAGCCAGCGGGTTCGGCGACGTGCGAATGCAGTTTGCGCTTCCGCTGCGGATTCTGATGGTGGCGGTCGCCCTGGTTCTGTTGATCGCGTGTATGAATCTTGCCAGCCTATTGCTCGCGCGGGCCAGCAGGAGGCGTCAGGAGATTCACATGCGAATCGCCCTGGGCGCCAGCCGTGCGCGGCTCCTGCGCCAGTTGCTGACGGAGAGCCTGCTTTTGTCCAGCCTTGGCGGCCTTCTCGCTTTCGGAATCGCCCAGGTGGCGGGCCCGGTGCTGGTGCAGTCAATGTCCCGCGGCCGAACACCGATCTCGCTGGAACTTGGGGCCGATTGGCGGACGCTGGCCTTTACCGCTGCGGTGAGTTTGCTGACGGGCGTCTTGTTCGGTATCGTTCCGGCGGTGCGCGTGGTCGGGAACGACACGATTGCCACTCAGCATGGATCACGTCTAAAGACCGGCTCACGACGCTGGTCCAGCGCGCTGATCGTGTCCCAGGTAGCTCTATGTGTAATCGTGCTGGTTTCGGCGGGCCTGCTGCTGGGAAGTCTACGCAAGCTTCATAAGGTTGACGCGGGCTTCCGAAAGGAAGGCCTGCTGATGCTGAGCTTCAGTGCCGAGCACTATAAGGGTCCGGCCGCGCTCCGCCTGCACCGGGAGCTGCACCAGCGCCTTACGTCACTCCCTGGAGTGGTGGCAGTGAGCAGCTTTGCGGATGCGCCGCTCGGAGGCGCCAACGTCACGACCAACGACTTCAGCATCAATCAAGTGGGTCCGCGTTTCTTCGAGACCTTGGGCATTCCGCTTGTGGCGGGTCGCCCGTTTAGCGAACAGGACGCGGTGGAACGACGGCCGGTCGCCATCATCAGCGAGAGTGTGGCCCGGAGATTCTTCCCTGAGGGGAACCCGCTTGGCCAGCACATTGACGTATTTGGGACGGACAGTGAGGTCATCGGCGTCGTGAAGGACGCCCGTTACCGCAGCCTGCGGGAGCCCGCCGATCCGATGGTTTACCAGCCTGCCCTCGGCTCAGGATCTTATGCGATCCGAACTGCCGGCGATCCGGCGAAACTCGCCGGTGTCGTCCGGCGTGAACTCCGCGAAGCGGCCCGCGACGTTCCCGTTTGGCGCCTCGACACGCTCGGCGACCGTATCGACGCGACACTGGTCCGGGAACGTATGGTTTCCACGCTATGTTCCTGGTTCGGCGGATTCGCTCTGCTGATCGCCTGCATTGGACTCTATGGACGCCTCTCCTACGCCGTCTCCGAACGAGCCGGCGAGATCGGTGTGAAAATGGCGCTGGGCGCCAGGCAAACGCAAGTTGTGTGGATGGTTCTGAAGGACGCGCTCACTCTCACCGCGGGCGGAATCGCCATCGGTGTGCCCCTCGCCGTCGCCTCGACGCGCATATTCCGCAGCCTGTTGTTCGAAGTGGGGACCACTGACGCGGCTACTTTCGCGGCGATTGTGACCGGCATCGTCGGGGTAACGTCGGCCGCCGGCTACATTCCGGCCCGCCGTGCGGCGGGTGTCGATCCGGCAGTAGTATTGAAGACCGAATAGCGCCGCAGGGTGGCCCCTGGTTCGTTGAGGTGCATGCGGAACTCGTGCTGCGTAAACGGCGCAGGGGTTACGTACCCCGGAACGCCCACTCCCTGGGCGGCCGGCAACGGGGCCCCACGCAAGGTTTCAGAGAACCGCTCGTCCACGCCGATTGAGGTGCAAGCATCCGCGCTTGTGAATACGCTCATCCGGCTGAATCTTGACTGCTTCATTGGCGAATGTCCGTAGGAAGCATCCGGCCAAGACCACCTGGTGTCGGCGATCGGGACAGACGTGGAAGTGGCTGCACTGTGGGCCGCGATCTTGCATGGCGAGAGCATTCACGTCCGCGGCTCAAACCTGAGACGGCAGGCGTTCAGTTTCGGAGGCAAGCGTGATCCAGCCGGCGGCCCATCGCCAGGGCGGCGTGTCCCGAGGTCGTGGATTCGGCCGGGAACTCGCGGCGGGCCGGCAGGCTGCCATCCAGGTGAAAAGTCAAGCACAAACGTTGTCCGAAGTCTGAGCGGTGCGGAAATCCCAGCGGTCGCGGGTCTGGAGACCCGCTGGCGGCGTGGACGACTGCCCCACCAGACGTCATCTCACTTCCCAGAATGTACAGACTCGAGCGGCCGGCCCTCAGCGCTGGGCCGGCTTCAGGCGCGGATCGTCGAGGCGGAGGCGGAACATCAACTGGTTGTAGTCGTAGCGCGGCGTTTGCTCCTTCGCGTTGCTGAACGCCGCAGTGTAAGTGCCCTCGAAGTAGATGACGCGGCCGCCTTCCTGGTTGAAGAGCGGATGATGCGCGACGTTGTAGAGGTTGTAGTTGTCGTGCTCGACGATCTGGACCGCGGGGCCGTACGGACCTTCGGGCTTATCTGATTCGGCGTAGAAGACCTTGCCGGCGGTTTGCTCGCCGATGAGGATCCACTTTTTGCGCCAGTCGTTCCATGCGACCGAGCTCATGATCATGGAGCCGATCGCAGGGCGTTCGATTTCAGCGGGCGCTTTTCGCCACGCGCCGGCGCGGAAGGACTCCCAGTTGCGCCAGTCCTGAATCGCCTGCCAGTCCGCGGGCGCGCGTAGCCAGGGGTCGAGATACCAGTAGCCGGCGTGGCGGAACGGATGCGATGCGAGATGGCCGCGCTTCCACGGCAGCTTAAACCATCTTTGGAAGATTTGTTTTTTATCGCCGAAGACCGCGACGCCGCGCTCATCGGGCGGCTTGAGGCCGGGCTGGCGCGTGTAAGTGGCGAGCAGGCGCTCGCGGCCGCCGGGGTCTTTCAACGTGAACAGTCCTTCGATCCACACGAGGCCGTCTTCCTTGAGCGGAAGCATCCCTTTGGCGCGGCCCTCGCGGCCGGTGAAGTACTCGAAGTCGACACCGATGGAAGGATCGAGGCCGCCGGCGTTGGGCGGGAGCGATGCCGCCCCGGCGACTTTGAAGTTCCAGCCCGCGGGCAGCGTCGTGTCGCCCCAGATCCAGAAGAGCTTCCCCGCATACGGAGCCATCGACACGGTGTCCTGCCCGAAGACCTGCGCGTTGAGCATCGGCTGCTTGACCGGCACGGGCATTCCGGCGAGAACGCTGTCGCGATAGATGCCTTCGCCGGTGAGCCGGTACAGGCGCTCGGCGATCATCTTGCGGCGGACTTCGACGGTGACGGACGCGCCCGCGCGCACCGTCGCGACCACGCCGGGATGCTCGAAGAACGACTTCGTGCACTCGTAGCCGTGGCTGGTGATGCCGAGGTAAGCGCGCTTGCCTTCGAGCGACGGCTCGAAGAGCGCGGCGACGCCGGCGCTGTCGGTCCAGTAGCGGACCTCGTTGAACAGCCGCACTTCGACGAGCGGCACGCCGCGCCTGGTCTGTTGGTCGACGACGCGCACGATGAAGGGCGGGGCGGCCCAGGCCGCCGCACACAGCGCGAGCGGCAACGCGAAGCGTGTCATGCGGTGAGGCGCTTCTTCAGGAACGGCAGGCCCTGCACGCCGTGAAAAACGTGCTCGGCCGGAAATGTTTCATGGCCGCAGAGGTCCGCGGCGCCGAAGACCTCGTAGATGCGGCGCACATCGGCGAACGCCTGCTTCGCGGCCTCGATGGGGAAGATGTTGTCCTTCTCGCCGGATTCGGCGAACAGCGGGCGGGGAGCGATGAGGCCCGCGACGTCGCTCATCTCGGCCCAGTTGAGAATGCCGGGCACGTAGTTGTCGATGCAGTGCGAGAGGCTGAGGATGGAGTCGCGCCAGGTGCAGAGGTAGCCGCTGATCAGGCAGGCGCGGATGCGCGGCTCGAGCGCGGTGCAGAAGAGCGTGGCGGTGCCGCCGCCGGAGATGCCCATGCAGCCGATGCGTTTCGCGTCGAGCTCCTTGCGCGTTTCGATGAGGTCGCAGGCGCGCATGATGTCCCAGACGCGCCAGCCGATCATCGTTGCGCCAAGCAGCAGAGCGGCGCCGGCGGCGGGCTGGCAGGAACTCTGGCCGAGGCCGCGCTTTCTGCTCGCGGGGTCGCGCCGGCAGCCGAAGCCGAGCGGCTCGATGGCGAATGCGGCGAGGCCCATCTCGACCGCCTGGATGGCGAAGTCGCGCTGGTAGCCGGATTTGTTGGTGCGGTCCTTGCCCTCCTGGTCGATGCCGACGATGTCGTCGACGCCGCGGCCGTGGCCGGGGATGCAGAGGACGACTGGGAGCGCGCCCGTGGCGCCGGCGGGGATGAGGATGTAGGCGAAAGCAGAAAGGCCGGGGCGTGTTTCAAACAGAATCGCCTCGCGGCGGTACTTGGGGAACTCGCGGACTTCGAGGGTTTTCGCGTTCAACGGCGTGCGCGTCCGCGGGAAGCCGCCGAGGAGCTCGATGACTTTCGCCCTGAGGCGCTTCTGCCAGTTCATGGCGCCGCGCTTCGAAGTCGCACTGAAACGCAACTTGCGCGGGGCCTGTTCCCAGAGTTTGCGGCTCCAGACAAGCGAGTCCATCGCGGCGGGGTCGTACCGGCCCTCGAACTTGTCGAGGGCTCCGGTGTAGGCGGGCTTCGCGGGCTCCTGCTGGGCGGCGGCTTTGAGGGCGAGCGCGGAGAGTGCGAGATTGCGGCGGGTCATCATTGGCGTCAGTTCGAGGATATGAAATCGCGCGGTGGGTTAGTCACAGGCTGAAGCCTATGTTACAGGTTCACTTCGAGGACTTCGTTCCAGATCTCGTCGGGGATTTGAACGCCCATCATGCGGAAGCGGTCCAGCAGGCGCGGGCGGTGGCCGGTCCACTTGAAGCGGCCCTGCACCTTGCCGCTGTCGGTGATGCCGGCGCGCTCGAAGACGAAGATATCCTGCGTCTGGACCCGGCCTTCGCTCGCGCCGGCGACCTCGGTCACCGTGATGATCTTGCGGCTGCCGTCCTGGAGGCGCGCCACCTGAAGCACGAGCTTGATGGCGTTGGCCATCTGCTGCACCAGCACGCGCGAGGGGATCTCAACATCCGCCATCAGCATCATCGACTCGAGGCGCGAAAAGGCGTCGCGCGGCGAGTTGGCGTGAATCGTCGTCATCGAGCCCTCGACGCCGGTGTTCATCGCCTGGAGCATGTCGAGCGCTTCGGCGCCGCGGCACTCGCCGATGATGATGCGGTCGGGTCTCATGCGGAGCGCAGTGCGCAGAAGCTGGCGCTGGTTGATGCCGCCCTCCTTGTTCAGGTTGGGCGGGCGCGTCTCGAACTTCACCACGTGGCGCTGCTGGAGCTGGAGCTCGGCCGTGTCCTCGATGGTGACGATGCGCTCCTCTTCGGGGATGAAACGCGAGAGCGCGTTGAGCGTCGTCGTCTTGCCCGAGCCCGTGCCGCCGGAAATCAGGATCGAGACCTTGGCCTGCGCGCACGCGGCGAGGAAACGCAGCATGCCGGGGCTCAAGGTGCGGAAGTGAAGCAACTCTTCCGTCGTGATGACGTGGCGGCCGAAGCGGCGGATGGACAGCGCGGGGCCGTCGAGGGCGAGCGGCGGGATGATGGCGTTGACGCGCGAGCCGTCGGGCAGGCGCGCGTCGACGACCGGCTGGGCCTCATCGACGCGGCGTCCTACCTGGGCGACGATCTTCTCGATGATGTGCAGCAGGTGCGCGTTGTCGCGGAACCGCACGCCGGTGAGGCTGAGCTTGCCGCCGCGCTCGATGTAGACCTTGTCGTAGCGGTTGACGAGGATGTCGCTGATGGCGTGGTCCTTGAGCAGCGGCTCGAGCGGTCCGAGTCCGAGAACCTCGTCGAGCACTTCTTCGACGAGGCGATTCTGCTCGGCGGTGGTCATGGGGACGCGCTCGTCTTCGAGCAGGCGCTCGACGACGCGGCCGATCTCGGCGCGCACGCGTTCCTTCGGAATCGAGCTGACCTTTTCGAGGTTGAGCACGCCGAGCAGCTTGCGGTGGATTTCGCTTTTGAGCTCGAAGGTGCGGTCGAGCGTGGGGCCGTTGGCGGGCAGCGCCGGCGCTCCGCCCGGCCGGGGCGGCGCGCCGGGCCGGGGAAGGGCGCCTGGGCGCAGCGCGGGCTTCCAACCGGGCGGAACGGCGAACGGCGGCTTGTTCGGTTGCGACATCGAGTGGTTCTCGTTCAGCTTACTTCAGCCCGGCCCACTCGGCGGCGTCGAAGCCGAAGAGGATCTTGCGGCCCTTGACGGCGAGCGGGCGCTTGAGCAAATTCGGATTGGCGGCGATGAGGCGAATGGCCTCGTCGCGAGAGGGCGGATGCTCCTTCATGTTGCGCTCGCGGTAGAGCTCGTTCTTCGGATTGAGGAAGGGGATGTGATCCCGATCACCAATCAGCTTTTCGAGCTGCTCAATCGTCAAACCCTTGCCGATGTCGATGGTCTCGGCCTCGATCTTATTCTCATCCAGGAAACTCCTGGCTTTGCGGCAGGTGGTTCAAGTGGGCTTCAGGTAGATCGCGGGCTTCATGGTCAATACCTCGGAACGGAGGGGTCGATCTCGCGGCTCCACAGCTCGATGCCGCCGGCCATGGACTGGCAGTTCTCCACGCCCTGCTTGCGGAGCCACGCGGCGACATTGAGACTCCTCATGCCATGGTGGCAGTAAACGACGAGGAGTTTCTCCTCGGCGAGGGCGTCGAGGTGCTGGAGGCGCTGCGGCACGGTGTTCATCGGGATCAGCTCCGCGCCGTCAATGCGCGCGATTTGATATTCGGAGACTTCGCGGACATCGATGAGGGCAACGGCCTCGCCGGCGTCGAGCATCGACTTCACCGCGGCGGGCGCGATTTCATAAGGGAGAGCGGGCACGGAGAACATTATCTCAGCCTGGCGGCGGGCGGATGCAGACTGGCCGCGGTGGAACGCGGCCACCTCTTTGGCCCGCCTCCACAGCCAGTACTGCATGGATTCTCCCCTTCCGTCGCGTCAATCCGCGGCTCTGCACGAACCGATTGCGGCCGGCCCGCATGCTCCTTGCGGCGCGAAGCGCGGCAGGGCGGCCGGCTGTATTACGAGTTCACAATTGAGATCTCCTGGCGAGCGGCGACGCGAGGGGGTTTCCGGCCGCACGTGAGCAGAGCTGCGGTTCGATCCAGGGCCCGGGCGAGGGACAGCATATGGGGCACGCCGGTAACGAGCCGGCAGGCCGGATCGAGTGCTTCCTCGATCACGCTGTGATGAGGACTAATCGAATCCGGATTGGCGCGGCAGGCTGCGTCGAGGCGACGTTCCGGCAAGGATCCGGCCGGGAGGCCGGATGACGCAGAGCACCGTTCACGATCTTCGCGAATAAGGACTGCCGGCGCCGGGAGAGGCTTGCCCGGTTTGATGACGGGACGAGCTTCAAGTTCCGCCAACAAACGGCGACGCCGCTCGATCCGATGGATGGGCGCGGCGCGGGCGCGGCTTCCGGGAGCATGATCGCCTGGCGTGCGATGCTCCGGCGCTCGCGGGCGGCGCTCTGCTTCAGTTTGCGGCAGAGGGGGTCGGCAAGGCCCCGGATCAGGAGCATCGCCATGCTTCCATGTCCCCGCGAAACTCATGCAGAATCCTCGAGCGCCCGAGCGATCCGCAATGCGCCGGACGGGGCAGGGACGATCCGCTCCCCGCTCATCGCGGCGCGACAGGGCGGGCGCCGGGGCGGCCGAGCCCCAGCCGCTCGCGCAGGAGCTTGCGTGCGTGGCCAAATCCGTCGGCGCCCGGCGCCGCCTGAAGCGCGTCCGGGGCCGTCTCGTGGCCTTCGTTCGGAACCGCCAGGTATCCGCGGATTTCGCCTTCGGCGTTCACGGCCATGCCGACGATCTCGCCCCCGCCGTTGATGGAGACGGCGTGAAAGAGAAACAGCGGCGCGCCGCCGCTCACCAGGGAATTCAGATCGACCGGCTCCCCGCCGTTCCGGCGGAGGAAGGCGCGCGGAGTGAAGTATGGATCGAACGACAAGCCGACAACTTCGCCCGCTTCATTGATGCCAAGCGCGACGCTGGCGATGTCGCCTTCGATCGCGCCGAGATCCTGAATTCCGGTCTCCTTGCTCCACAGGAATCCGTGGAACAGCCCGTCGGGCGTGCCCGAGGCGCCCACCACCTGCCCCCGGTCGTTGATTGCTACTGCGAGATTGCCTCCACCGGCCCCAATCCCGCCAAGATTGCCAAGGTCGATCACCTTGCCGTCCTCCCAGAGCGTGGCGTGGAGACTGTAAAGGTACGTGAGGTTGCCGTTGGCCTGGAAGCTCGTGCAACTGCCGGTCCCTCCGACAGCCTGGCCGCGGTTGTTGATCGAAACGGCGATCCCGCTCGAGTCGCCGCCGATCGTGGGCAGCTCCCGGACCTGGCCGTTTTCCCACAGGACGGGTTTGAACCTGTACTTCTGAAATTGGCTCAATGCAGGATCAACTGGGGGGCACGTGGGGTCCAATTCGGCTGTCTCGGACATGCCGGCGATCTGGCCGCGATTGTTGATCGCGCTCGCAGCGCCGTTCCTGCCTCCGGGTCCAAACTGGCCGGTGAGCAGGGGCAAGGCCGCCATCGCGCCGTTTTGCCAGATGAAGGGCCTGCAAACGAGCTGGCTGCCGAAGCCGCAGAAGTCTTCTCCATTGGGATCTGGAGAGGGAGTCTCCGCCTGGCCCACGGCCTAGCCGGATTCGTTGACGCCGAAGGCGACGCTGCTCGGTCCTCCCAATCCCGGCAGCCCGATGGCGAGCCTCGATCCCTTGTACCAGAGCACGGCGCGCCACACGCTGGCCGCCGCCTCTGCCGCGCCGCTGATGAGACCGTTGTTTTTGATCACGAACGGCTGAGCGGGCGGGCGGCCCACGGGACCGAGGTCCTTGACAGCGTAGCGCGGGGGCCAGGAGTTCGGGCTCTGCGCGCTGATGGCGGACGCCGCAAGCGCCGCTGCAAGCGTAGTGTGAAACAGAAGGGGTCTCATGGGAAGTCTCCTCTCAATCATTCGTTTCAGCCGGGGCGGGCGAGACCGCGTTGATCCGGCTTCACCCTTCAGGCGCAAATCGAGAGCAAAAACTGGAAGGCAATTACGATTTTGTCAGCGCTTGGAGTCGCCGAGCTCGGCCAACAGCCACGCGCGGGCCAGGCGCCAGTCGCGCATCACGGTGTCCGGAGAGACTTTCAACACCTCGGCCGTCTCCTCGACGCTCAGCCCCGCGAAGAAGCGCAGCTCGATCACCCGCGCCTTGCGCGGATCAACCTTTTCCAGCGTGCTCAGGGCGTCATCGAGCGCGATCAGCTCGCGCGCGCGGCCGGAGCCGATGTCGGGGACCTCGTCGAGGTTCACGCGCGGAGCCGCTCCGCCGCGTTTGGCCGCTGCGCGCCGGCGCGCGCGGTCGAGGAGAATCCGGCGCATGATCTGGGCGGACACGGCGAAGAAGTGGGCGCGGTGCTGCCAGTCCACGTTGGCGACGTCGACCAGTTTCAGATAGGCTTCGTGCACCAGCGCAGTGGTCTGAATCGTGCGGCCCGGCTGTTCGTTCTGCATGAATCGCCCGGCGATGCGGCGGAGCTCGTCGTAAACACGCGGGGCGAGCCGCTCCAGCGCGCTCTGGTCGCCGCTCGCCCAGGCACGCAACAACTGTGTGGTTTCAGAGCAATCGGCCCGGCCCATCTGTGTCAGTCCGGGTATTATACTTCGCCGGCCGGAAGCAAATCGTCAGGGGGGTTCAAGCTCCAGGCGCTTTTTGGCGCCTGTTAAGGAGACAGGCTCGCGAACAGGCCGCGTTTGAGGCGGGCCCGTTTGCGGGCGGGAATTCGCGGAAGTATCCTTTTCTGAATATGACTCCCGAGCGCTGGCGCCAGATCGAGGAGCTTTACCAGTCGGCCCGCGAGCGCGGTCCGGCAGTATTGGAAGGCACGGACCCCGAGCTGCGGCGAGAGGTCGAACGGCTGCTGGCCCAAGCTTCGCAAGGCGCCATACTCGATCGTCCGGCCGCCGGCCTGTTGGCGGACCTCGCCGTTACGGAAGCGTCGCCGGCGGCGCACCTCGGCCCGGCCGGCCGGACCATCGCTCACTACCGGATTCTGGAGCAACTCGGCGCGGGCGGCATGGGCGTGGTGTATAAGGCGGTGGATACGAAGCTAAACCGGCTGGTGGCTCTGAAATTCCTGCCGGCGCACATGCAGCACGATCCTGAGCTGAAGCGCCAGCTCATTGAAGAGGCTCGGGCCGCATCCGCGTTGGATCATCCCAATATCGTTGTCATTCACGATATCGAGGAGACAGGCGGCGACCTGTTCATCGCGATGACGTACCACGAAGGCGCCACGCTGCGCGAGAAGATCGCCGGGGGGCTCGACGTCAAAGATGCTCTCCTGATCGCGCGTCAGATCGCGGCGGGACTGGCGAAGGCCCACGATCACGGCATCTTTCATCGCGATATCAAGCCCAGCAACGTCATCGTGGCGAAAGACGGCGTGGCCAGAATCATCGATTTCGGATTGGCCAGATCCGTCGACATCACAATTACCACGGGCGGGACGGTGAGGGGGACCCCGCTCTACATGTCGCCCGAGCAGGCGATGGGCAAGCCCGCCGATCCGCGGACAGACCTATGGAGCCTGGGTGCGGTCCTCTACGAGATGCTGGCGGGGCGGCCGCCGTTCCAGGGAGATACGCAGCTTCGGGTGATGCATGCGGTGGTGAATGAAGATCCGCCGCCGTTGCGTGAACTGCGCGCCGGTCTGCCGGAGGAGATCCAACGAATCACTGCGCGGGCATTGCGGAAGGACCCCGACAGCCGGTATCAATCCGCGGCGGATATGGCGGACGATCTGACGGCGGCTCTCGCGGCTCTGGAGGCTCCTGCTGAGCGCAGAGGCTTGCGAGCTGTCTTCGCGGTTCCAGCGGCCATTTTGATTCTCGCGGTCGCCGTGACCGCATTCTGGTACTACCAGCGCTCGGAGAGACGCCTGTGGGCGCGCGAGAAGGCCATCCCGGAGATTTCCAGGCTCAGGAGCCAGGACCGGCCTCTCGCCGCCTTCCGTTTGATGCAGGAGGCGCAGAAGTACCTGAGCGGCGATCCTCAACTGGCGCAGATGGCGGAGGAAAGCACGCACACAGTCGCCGTGCGGTCGACGCCCGGCGGGGCGGCAGTCGAGATTCAGGACTATTTGTCTCCCGGTGAGCCGTGGTATTCGCTGGGCACGACGCCAATCGAGAAAGTGAGAATCCCGAACGGGTATTTCCGCTGGCGGGTGTCAAAGCCCGGCGCGGGTGAATTCCTGGGAGCTCCGGAAACAGACAGTATTCAAGGCTTCATCCCCGAGTTTCATTTCCGTCTGGACGAGGCCGCCCGCGCGCCCGCCGGAATGGCCCCCGTGCCGGCGGGAGTGTATTTCGGCGTCGTCTGGTCGCTTGGCGACCTCGGGCCCTACAATCTCCCCGCGTTTCATATTGACCGTTTCGAAGTGACGAACAGGCAATATCAGGAGTTTGTCGACAAGGGCGGGTATGAGAAACGCGAGTACTGGAAAGAGAGATTCTTTCGGGATGGGAAGGAGCTGAGGTGGGAGCAGGCGATGGATCTGTTCCGCGATGCCACAGGGCGGCCTGGGCCATCCACGTGGAAGGGAGGCCACTATCCGGAGGGCCAGGCGGATCATCCCGTGGGCGGCGTGAGCTGGTACGAGGCGATGGCGTACTCGGAGTTTGCGGGCAAGAGCCTGCCGGCGATCGCGCAGTGGTTCAAGGCGGCCCCCAGCGCCATCGCCAAGTACGTTATGCAACAAAGCAACTATTCGGAGTCACCCGCCCCGGCGGGCAAATTCCAGGGATTGGGGCTCTATGGAACGTACGACATGGGAGGCAACGTGGCGGAGTGGTGCCTGAACGAGGGCGGCGGCGGATCGAGGTACTTATTGGGCGGCGGCTGGGGCACGCCCGCGGCCGAATACTACGAGCCACTGGCGGCGACTCCCTTTCACCGCGCGGCGAATGCGGGCTTCCGCTGCGTGCGCAACAGCGGCCCGCTCCCTCCGGAGGCGCTCGCCGGGCGCCGTCTGGCCATTCGAGACTTCACCACCGCGAGGCCCGCGCCCGATCCGATCTTCCAGGTCTACAAGGCGATGTACCGTTACGACCGCGCGGCTCTCAACGCGAAGATCGAAGGCGCTGCGCAGGAGACGAACGACTGGCGCAAAGAGAAAGCGACCTTCGACGCGGCCTATGGCCGGGAGCGGATGGCGGCCTACTTGTTTATCCCCAAGAGGGTGAAGCCGCCGTACCAGACCGTCGTCTTCCTGCCGAGCGCCCGCGTTTTGCACCTGACCTCCAGCGCCGGGCTTGGGGACATGAAATTCGTCGACTATGTGATCCAAAGCGGGAGGGCGGTTCTGTATCCCGTGATCAAGGGCACCTATGAGCGCTCCGCGCCGCCGCCGTCGCCGGACACGGCGGCCGGCCGCGAGACGCTGATCCAGGTTTCCAAGGATCTCGGGCGGTCGATCGATTACCTGGAGTCGCGCCAGGACTTCGACCGCAACCGGATCGCCTACATGGGAGTGAGCATGAGCGCTTCGCTCGGCGTGATCTGGACGGCGATGGAAGAGCGGTTGAAAGCCGTGATCTTCCTGGACGGGGGCTTCTTCAACGAGAAACCGTTGCCCGGAGCGGACCAGGTGGATTTCGTGCCCCGGCTCAAAGCGCCAACGCTGATGATCTCCGGCAAGTTCGACTGGGTCTTCATGGGCAAAGACGCGATGTTCCGCATGCTCGGCACGCCGCCCGCCGACAAAAAGGCAGTGATGTTGGACACCGCGCACGATGTCGCCGAGCGGCGGGACGAAATGGCGCGCGAGGTGCTCGCCTGGCTGGACAAGTACCTGGGGAAAGTGAATTGACAATTGCGATCACCGGTCTGCGGCTACAATGGTCGGATGCGGCTTCTCATCCCACTTCTGCTCTACGTTCCGTTGATGGCCCAGCACGCGACATTGGACGGCGCCAAGGTCGCCTACAGCGCGGCGGGCAAGGGCGAGACCGTACTTGTGCTGATTCACGGCTGGACCTGCGATCGCACGCTGTGGGACGCGCAGATCCAGGGATTGAAGGACCGATATCGCGTGCTCGCGGTGGATCTGCCCGGCCACGGCGCGAGCGAGACCGCGCCGGATTACTCGATGAAGCGCTTCGCGCGGGCGGCCGAGGCCGTCATGCGGAAAGAGAACGTGCGGCGCGCGGTGCTGGTGGGCCACTCGATGGGCGGCGCGGTGATGCTCGAGTTTGCGCGGCTGTTTCCGGAGAAGGTCGCGGCGATTGTCGCGGTGGATGCGATGATGCCGGACTCGGTTGCGGCGCAGGGATTGATCCCCTTCGCCGCCCGCTTTGAAGGGCCGCAGGCTCGCGAGGTCCGCGAGAAGATGGTCGCCGGCATGTTTACCGAGGCGACGACGCCGGAGATGCGGGCGAAGATCTCGAAGGTGATGCTGGGGACCTCGCCGGAGACCGCCGCCGGGGCGATGAAGGGCATCGCCGACCAGTCCGTCTGGCGCGACGACGTGATCGATGTTCCGCTGCTCGAGATTCTGGCCGGGTCGAATCGGAACATCACGGAGGAAGCGCTCAAGAAGAGGTTTCCCCGCGCGAAGGTGGTGCGGGTGCCGGGCGCCGGGCATTTCCTTCAGATCGAAAAGCCCGAAGAAGTGAATCGAATCATCGTCGAGTGGTTGAAGGAGCTGGGGCTCTGACAGAAGAAGACAGCCTGAAGGCCGTGTTACGCGGCTGCTTCACCGCGCGATCGATTCCAGGAACTTCGGCGGCAGGGGCCACCGGCCGCGGACTGTCGCGCCGTCGGCCCTGAAAGATCCGTTCGACAGCACCGCCGCCGGCTCCGTGGGAGCGGGCTCCTTCCCCTCGCGCGCGATCAGCCGCTTCAGCAGATCCGTGGAGTCCGCGAGCTTCTTCGCGATCGCCGCCGCCCCCGGCGCATCGCGGCATGGCGCGGCGAGCGTAATCTGGAATGCGCCCGCCGCGGACTCCAAGGTCAGCAGCGCCCGCTCCGCGCCCTCCATCGAAGAGAGAAACGCGCTGAACCCCGGCGGCAGTCCTTCCCGCGGTTTCAGAAACGGCCCCGGCAAGTGCAGCCACAGCGGCGTCAGCGGCGGATCGAACGCCGGCGTGGACCCGCGCCACGAGATCAGCGCCGCGGCCAGCGGGTCGCGCGAAGTCGCCACGCCCAGCAGCGCGCGCCGCAGCGGAACGAAGGAGACCTGGCGGTCGGGTCCGCTTCCCTGAAGCGTGCACAGCTCGCCCGCGCAGCGCCCGCCGGACGCTTTCGCATAAGCCGCCAGCCGCGCGCGGTCGAATGTGCCGGCGACGATCAGGAACCGGTCTTCGCCGCTGAAGCGAACGACGGCGCGGTCCAGATGCTTGCGCCAGTCGAATCCGGTGGACTGCACGAACCGCGCGTAATCGGGCTCCTGCGGCGCGTTGTCGAGTCCGAGAAGCCCCAGCGCGCCTGTGCGGCGCAGCAGGGCGACATCGACGTAAAGCGAAGGCCCGTCGCCGGGCGGCAGGCACGCCAGCATGTCGCGCGGCCCAGGGCCGGGGCGGAACAGCACGTAGCCCGTGGCGACGATCAGAACAAAGAGGACGCCGAGGGCGATCCTGCGACGCCGTTCAGGTGAAGTCACGTTTGGCAGTGTATCGAGATGGCGAGCCGCGCGTCAGACGTGCGCCAGCTCCACTCCGGCGCGGTCGCGCTTCCAGAGATCGACGTACGGCCTGAGGTCTTCCATCATCTCGATCCACTGGCGGGGGTTGAGCGACTGCGCTCCGTCGCTGATCGCCTTGGAGGGGTCGGGGTGGATCTCGACGATCAGCCCGTCCGCGCCGATGGCCACCCCCGCGCGGCAAAGCGGCGGAACGAGATTGCGCCTTCCGGTGGCGTGGCTTGGATCGAGGATGACGGGCAGATGCGTCAGCTCGCGCAGCACCGCGACGGCCACGATGTCGCACGTGTTGCGCGTCTCTGTTTCGAAGGTGCGGATGCCCCGCTCGCAGAGCATGACGTCGTTGTTGCCGTGCGCCACGATGTACTCGGCCGACATCAGCAGCTCCTTGATCGTCGACGAGAGCCCGCGCTTCAGCAGAACCGGCTTGCCGCAGCGCCCCAGGGCCTTGAGCAGCGAGAAGTTCTGCATGTTCCGCGCGCCCACCTGCATGATGTCGGCGTAGTGGGCCACCATCGGCACGTCGGCGTCCGTCATCACCTCGGTGACGATCTTCAGGCCGGTCTGGCGGCGCGCCTTGTCGAGCAGCTTCAGGCCTTCTTCCTCGAGGCCCTGGAAGTCATAGGGCGAGGTCCGCGGTTTGAACGCGCCGCCTCGGAGCACCTTGGCCCCGCCGCGAGCCGCAAGCTCGGCGGATTCCAGGATCTGCTCCTCGCTCTCCACCGAGCACGGTCCGGCCATGACGATGAATTCGCCGCCGCCCACCGGGAGATCGCCCCCGACCGTGATGACGGTCTTGGCCGGCTTGAACTCCTTGCTGACAAACTTGTAGGGCGCCGAGATGCGGACGGCCTTTTCAACGCAGGGGAGCGCTTCGAGGGCCTCCAGGCAGGCGCTCGTGTCGCCCACGCCGATGGCCCCGATGACCACGCGCTCCTCGCCCTGGATGGTATGGATCTTGTAGCCGAAATCCTGAATGCGGCGGATCACCAGGTCGATCTCCTCCTGGGTGGCTCTCCGCTTCATTGAGATGATCATAGGCAATCAGAATAGCGCAGGTAGCGCACTTAGCGCAAGTGTTGGGTTGGGTGAAGTCATTGATAATAGGTACAGTTAGTGCACCACTTCATGATGGTGTAGCCCACAGGCTGAAGCCCCTGTTATACCAGGATGTCTACGCCGCGATGGTGCCGGAGTTGGCGGTCGAATGTGACCAGGCGATGCCCTGAGTGTGCGCAGAAGGCAAGCAGGTAGGCATCAGTCCACCGGTTCGGGCCCCGATCTCCCGCTCTGCTGACTCTGCGCCGCACCGGCTCGAAGCCTGGAGGTTCGTCAAGAAAGCCCACGCGGTCGCCGGTGAAAAAGGCATCTCGCACGGCCTAAGCCCCCGCGGAGCCGAGCGTGTCGTGCTGCATCACTTGCCGGTTCGTCAGCAGGCGCAGCAAACCCATCCCGGTGACACGGCAGAAGGCCAGTGAGCCGGTCGGAGGGGCATCCAGCCAGGCTTGAGCCGATCTTCGATGCGGATGACCGTCGATTGCCAGAGCCAGCCGGACATTGACATCAGGCAAGAAGGTCAGCGAAATCGAATCCCTCCAGATCGAGCTTGCGCCCGCCTTTCAGTCGCACAAGAGCAAGTTTGACGCGCCGCGGCTTGGCCGGGGCGGGCGTTCCCGAATGGAGTTCGTTTTCGATGGCCTTCACGATCAGGTCTTTCAGCGACACGCCTCGCAGCGCTGCCGCCGATTTTGTCCGCCGCGCCGGCTCCTCGGGGAGGTCGATGGTCGTCCGCGTAAAGCCACTTTTGCACAAAAGCATACAGATTGCAGGGGTGGCCGGCTGCGGACTCACAACCACTGTGCTGTCCCTCGATCCAGGGCAGAGGGAGCGTATTTGGCACGATGGAGAGGTGAAGTGGCTTCTGTGGGGAGTGATTGCAGCCGGGGCCGTTCTCGTGTCCCTGGAGATTGCGCGGCCCGGCCGGGGCGGCGCGCGGGCGGTCCGGGCCGGCGAGGCGGAGTGGCGTCTTCTCGACACCCAGGGGCGGCCGGTGAGGCAAGGGACTCGTGTGGACTACGCCCTGACGCGCCACGCCTTCGGAATCGGCAGCGCCGAAAAGCCTTACCCCCAACTCGACCGCGCCGCGGCCGCGCTGGGCGTCACCCTGCGCCTGCTTGACGCTCCGTCCGAAGCGGCGGCCTGGTATAAGCACCTGGGCGACCGGGTCTTCCTCCGCGCGCCCCTGGAAGGCCCCTACGACGCGGTCGAGCTGCCGGTGGCCGCCGCGGGCAGCGTCTATCAGATCCTCGACGGCCTCGAAAAGGCCTGCCGCGACTTCAAGGCGCGCCACCCGCGCACCGCCGTCGTCGTGAGCGCCGAAGCCGGGCCGCGCCTGGGGATCTCGCGGGAAGCGTTCGTGTATGCGCTGTGGATGAGGCGTTCGCCGGTGGACCGCGTGCTGGTGGAGCACGCGACTCCGCGAGAGCTGAAGGCCCTGGGCCGCTTCGGACTGCCCATCGACGCCCTCGGCGGCTGGCCCCTGCTCGAAGCGGCCTTCGCGACGCCGGGAGTGGAGTCGTTCACCGTGCGCGGGCTCAGCGAGTCGCAATCCGCGCTCAGCAAAGTGATCGGCGCCTGGACCACCCGCGGCGGCGCGCGCGCCGGCCCGGACGGCCTGGTGCGCGTGCGCGGAATCGCCGGCCTCTACCGCCTGACGGTACGCGAGGAAGGGAAGCGCGAAGCTTATTACGAAGGGCGGATCGAGCCCGGCCGCGCAACAAAGGCGGTCTTGCGGCCCTCGCCGGGAGCGGGAAAAGTGCCCTCGCAGTACGCCTCCCTCTCCCCCCACGTGAAGCCCGAGCAGATCCTCGACGGCGAGCTGCGAACCGGCAAAGGCCCTGGCGAAGCAGCGCGTGCGATCGCCGCCGGCGAATCGATCGAGGTCCCTGGCGGCCCCGGATGGAATCTGAAGCTTGCACTGGATTTCACAGTCCCGGGCGGCCGTCCGCTGGCCGCGGTCCAGGTGTTCGCCGGACGGCGCCGCCTGCTGTTCGAGGATCTCGCTCCCGGCGGCTACCGCCTTGAGTTCGAAACCGCGGGAGCGGAGCGGGCGGTGGTGCAATTCGTGCCAGGCGCGGGAAAGGCGCAGCAGGTGCTGGCCGGCGCGGCGAGCGAAGTCCAGCCCTGATCAGACCAGATCTTCCAGCGCGTTCTGGATCTCGGTGACCGCCTTCTGGCCGTCGGCGAAATACATCAGCGTATTGTCCGCCGCGAACAGCGGGTTGGGAATCCCGGCGAATCCCGGGCTCAGGCTGCGCTTCACGACGACGACGGTATGGGCCTTGTCGACATCGAGAATCGGCATGCCGGCGATCGGCGAGCCGGGGTCGGTCCGCGCCACGGGGTTCACGACGTCGTTGGCGCCGATGACGATGGCGACGTCGGTCTGCGCGAACGTGGGATTGATCTCGTCCATCTCCTTCATCGCCTCGTAGGGGACGTCGGCTTCGGCCAGCAGCACATTCATGTGGCCGGGCATGCGTCCGGCGACAGGGTGGATGGCGTACTCCACATGAGTGCCGCGCGACTGGAGAAAATCGGCCAGGCTGCGCACCGCGTGCTGCGCCTGCGAAACGGCCATGCCGTAGCCCGGCACAAAGACCACGCGGCGCGCGCTCTCGAGCAGAATGGCGATCTCCTCGGCCGACGCGCTCTTCACCTTGCCGGCGTAGATGTCGTTGGCGGGCTTGGCCGCCGCGGCCGGCGCCGCGCCGAGTCCGCCGAACAGCACGTTCGCCAGCGAGCGGTTCATGGCCTTGCACATGATCTGCGTCAGGATGATGCCCGAGGCGCCCACCAGCGAGCCCGCGATGATCAGCATGTTGTTGCTGAGGACGAAGCCCGTCGCGCAGGCCGCCAGCCCCGAGTAGGAATTGAGCAGCGAAATGACGACGGGCATGTCCGCCCCGCCGATGCCGATGGTGGCCAGCACGCCGAGGACGGAAGAGGCGGCCACCAGAATCCAGTAATTCCAGTCGGAGTGCGGCTCCAACACCACCCACACGCAGAGACCCAGCGAAGCGAGCGCCACCAGCGCGCTGAGCGCGTGCTGTCCGCGGAAGACGACGGCGTTGCCGCTGACAAGCTCCTGAAGCTTCGCGAAAGCGAGGAGGCTGCCCCAGAACGTCACCGCGCCGATGAGCCCGGAGGCCGCCGTCGCGATGATCGATTGCAGCGACGCCTGAGCGCCCGGCTGATGCGCCTCGATCAGCGCCGCGCCGGCCACCAGCACCGATGCGCCGCCGCCGAAGCCGTTCAGCAGCGCCACCATCTGCGGCATCGCGGTCATGTGGATCTTCAACGCCAGCAGCGCGCCGATGGCCGAGCCCGCCACGAGGCCCGCGAAGATCGTCTGGTAGCTGAGAATGCGGCGGTCGAGAATCGTCACCACCACCGCGATCAGCATGCCCAGCGCCGCGAGCCAGTTGGCGCGGACGGCGGTGCGCGGGTGCGCCATGCCCTTCAAGCCGAAGATGAACAGCACCGACGCGACAAGGTAGGCGAACTCGACGAGGACGGGAGGCATCGGCTACTTTCTTCTCTTGAACATCGCGAGCATGCGGTTGGTCACCAGGAAACCGCCGACGACATTGATGGCGGCGAAGACGACGGCGGTGAAGCCGAGCGCCGTGGTGAGCGTGGTGTGCTGCGTGCCGCTTGAAAGGATCGCGCCCACCAGCGTGATGCCCGAGATCGCGTTCGAGCCCGACATCAGCGGCGTGTGCAGCGTCGGGGGCACTTTCGTAATCACCTCGAAGCCCACGAAGATCGCGAGCACGAAGATGGTGACGGTTGAGACGAAGATCTCCATCAGGACGCTCCTTCGGCGGTGGTCAGCAATTCAAGGACCCTGGGGTGGACGACGCGGCCGTCGCGCGCCAGCAGCGTCTCGCGCAGGATCTCGTCGTTCGAGTCGAGGCGGATCTCGCCGTTCTTGGCGATGTGCAGCAGGAAAGTCGAGATGTTGCGCGCGTACATCTGGCTGGCGTGATAAGGCACGGTTGAGGGCAGGTTGGCCGGCCCGATGATAGTGACGCCGTGCTTCTCCACGGTGCGGTCGGGCTCGGTCAATTCGCAATTGCCGCCGCGCTCCACGGCGAGGTCGACAATCACCGAGCCGGGGGGCATCCCCGCCACCATTTCTTCCGTGACGAGAATCGGAGCCTTGCGTCCGGGGACCGCGGCGGTGGTGATGACGACGTTCGATTCGGCCAGCACGCGCGCCATCAGCTCGCGCTGCCGGCGGTAGAAGTCCTCATCGAGGGCCTTCGCATAGCCGCCCTTGTCCTCCGCGCCCGCGGTCTCCAGCGGCAGCTCGACGAACTTAGCGCCCACGCTCTCCACCTGCTCCTTGACGGCCGGGCGCACATCGTACGCGCTCACCACCGCGCCCAGACGCCGCGCCGTGGCGATCGCTTGCAGTCCCGCCACGCCCACGCCCACGACGAACACCTTCGCCGGAGCCACCGTGCCCGCCGCGGTCATCAGCATCGGGAACATCCGCGGAAGCTGATTCGCCGCGATGAGCACGGCCTTGTACCCGGCGATCGTCGCCATCGACGAGAGCGCGTCCATGCTCTGCGCGCGCGTGATGCGCGGCATCAGCTCCATCGAGAACGCCGTGACGCCGGCGGCCGCGAGCTCCTGGATTCTCCGCGGCTCCGAGAGCGGCTCGGCGAAGCCGATCACCACCTGGCCCGCGCGCAGCAGCGAGAGGTCGGCGTGCGTCGCCGCGGGGTTCGCACCGTAGGATCTCACTTGCAGAATCACGTCGGCGGCGAGATACAGTTCGGCGGCGGACGACGCGATCCGCGCGCCCTTCTCCTCGTAGGCCGGGTCCGGAAATCCGGCCTCCCCGCCCGCCCCGGACTCGACAATGATCTCAAACCCGCGCTTGCTCAACGCAGGCAGCGCGGCGGGAACCAGCGCCACGCGCCGCTCCCCCGGATAGTGCTCTTTCGGAACGCCGACAATCATGGCGGGGCTATCTCCGGGTCAAACTGACAGGGTACCCTATCCTTCAATCCCCCAGCCAACGCGCAGTCGCATCAGCCCCGGTCCCGGCGCGCAGAGCATTGCAGCCGGACACCGCTCCATTCCAGATTCTCCCGCCGGCCCGCAGCCAGCGAGGTGAACGCCTGGATCGCGCCTGGCCGCGCGGGAAAGCCGTCGGGGACAGGAACGTGGCCGCCTCCATGCCGCCCGGCGCGGAGCGGTGCGTCGAGGAGGCCCGAGCCTGCCTGGCGTCGACCGGCGCAGCCCGGGCGTCGGCGCGCTGGGAATCGGAGCTTGCCTGCGTGCCCTGGAGGGCCGCGCGCAACAAGATCCTGACCATCCAGGAGGTTCAGGAAGCAGCCGCGCGACTGACTGCGGCTGACAACCCGGGCAGTCACGCCGTCCCGAACCGGACGCGCTGGCAGGGCGCCTTGATCCGAGCCCGCCAGTCCGGCATCGCCGTCCGCGACACGCTCTTCGTCGAGCCCGCCGCCCGCCAAAGGAGCCCGCGCGCCGGCTTCGACGCTCCCTCTTCAACGCCTTTCCGGACGTCGCCGCCCGCCCCGCCGCGCTCCCCGGCACGGAACGCACGCTTTCGAGCGGCGGCCCCCGATGCTGTTCGCAGTCTTAACTCGGCATTTGGCTGGCGTCGCAACAATCGCAGCGGCTCTGGAATGCGCCCGACTCTCAACAGTTGAAGGGCAGACGTGATCGCGCGCTCTTGGCCGTCGTGCTCGCCTGCGGACTTCGGCGGCACGAAGCGGCCAATTCGGTCCGCAGTGAATCATCCCGGCCGGCATCGAAGCAGAAACCTGACGGCGCCCGGCGCCGCCGCGATCGTTGTCCGGAAAGAGTGTCTGCAATTCCCCGCCCGGTGGGCCGCATGCACAACACCGGATGCATCGCTCTCCACCTCATGCAGAACCACCATGGCCGCCGGCGCCCAGGCCTGCACCCCTGGCCCCCGCCGTGAGCCTGGACCAACGCGGAGTCAAGCCGCGCGTCCCCATCCATCGCACCCCCGCCGGCGGTTTAACAGGTCTTCCTCATCCTCTTCTGCCTCGCCTCCGGGCCCAGCCACGGCTACGCCATCCTCTCCGAAACCGCGCGCCTCAGCGAAGGCCGCGTTCGCCTCAGCGCCCGCCCTACACCCCGCGCTGCGGCGCTTGCTCGAATCGGGCTGGATCGGCCGCATCGAGGAATCCGATGCCCCCGCCACCGCGCCAACTGGCGCCTCACAAAACTCGGCCGAGCTTTCCCGCAGACCGGGTTCCCGGAGTTCAAAATGAGCGCGGCGCACGCCATCCGGCTGCTAGTTGGACTCTGCCCCGCCGGCTTCCGCCGCCAGTTCGAGCGGGCAATGCTCTCGACCTCGACTGAAGCGCTCGCATCCATCTGCCCGCGCGCCCGCGATCGCGCTCGGCCCACTGGCGCCGGTTCCGGTCCACATGTTTGCCTGCTCCCTCCGCGTGCCGATCGGAAACAGTCGGGCGGCGCTGTCCACACACTCTCCGGCTGCTGCTCCGCGCTTATGGTCCTCCGCGAGCGGCTCAGCTTGCAGCTCCGCGCGCTCCCTGCAATCCCCCTGAACACCGTGTTCCGCGCAGGGACGTTCTCTGGGCTCACGCCTCCTCCGCCGCGGTCACGGTGGTTTTGTGGGTCCACAACCCGGCAACGAATAAAGACAGCGACGGCCCCTATGGCGAAAGAGGCCAGACCAACGCCGCCTTGGCCGGCGCCCTCGTCCGTGACACCTTCGTCCGCCCAGCAACCGGCTGGCGCCGCATCAAGCACGAAAAGATCGTCCCCAAACGGCATTTGCAGGTCGGCAGCCGATCCCTCGTCTCCCCTCCTTTGCAACTCTCCCTGGCGCTCCTCGCGACCCGCGCATGAATCACTCGCCCTGCCAGTCCCGAGCGCCGCCGCCGGCTGCTGTTCAGGTCCGCGCCACGCCGCTGTCCCCTGCAACTCTCCCTGGCGCTCCCCGCGACCCGCGTATGAATCCCCCGCCCTGCCAGTCCCGAGCGCCGCCGCCGGCCGCCGTTCCGGTCCGCGCCACGCCGCTGTCCCCTGCAACTCTCCCTTGCGCTCCCCGCGACCCGCGCATGAATCACCCGCCCTGCGACTCCTGACCGACGCCGCCGGCCGCCGTTCCGGTCCGCGCCACGCCGCTGTCCCCCACTCCAGCCATCCCAAGAGGTGTGCAGCTTGAATCCGGGTGCATCCGTGGCCCGTTTTGAGCGTTTCAAGAAACCCGTTCACAAGATTTTGTAGCTAGATTCTAAACGACTTAACCCCAAACCATTTTTTTCGCCCTGAGACAATGGAAGTGGAGGCATATGATGCCCGCTGCATC
>CAYYNC010000058.1:9825-38644 GCA_964472745.1 uncultured Solibacteraceae bacterium | reverse complement strand
CGCCGATCCGCCTGGGCTGCCCTCATTGGCACTCGCGAACTGCCGGATTTAGGATTAAGCCAATCAGGATAGCAGCCGCGGGGCCTCGCAGATTTCCGCCCGCGGCTTCGCTATCCTGGAAGTTCTCCCTTCACAGAACCCATGGCCAGAGTCTTCCCCTTTCAGCCCTACCGCTATGCCCCCTCTTCCGGCCCGATCGAAAACCTCGTGACGCAGCCGTACGACAAGATCTCGCCGGCGATGCAATCGCGCTATCTCTCCTTGAGCCCGTACAACCTTGTGCGCGTCATCCTCGGCGAGCGGCGCGACGGCGATTCCGCGGAAAACAACGTCTACACCCGAGCCGCGGCTTACTTCAATCAGTGGATCGCCGGCGGCATCCTCGTGCAAGATCCGGAGCCCGCCTTCTACCCCTACTTCCAGGAGTTCACCGATCCCGACAGCGGCCAGCGCCTGGTCCGCAAGGGCTTCATCGGCCTGGGCCAGATCGAGGAGTACTCCGCCGGCGTTGTCCACCGGCACGAGCAGACTCTCTCAGGGCCCAAGAAGGACCGTCTCGAAGTACTGCGCCACACGCAGGCTCACTTCGGGCAGATCTTCATGCTCTATCCAGACCCCGCCGGCGCGATCGACGCAATCCTCGACGCGGCCTCCGCGCAGGCTCCCGTCACCGAGGTCCGCGACGAATACGATGGCCTCCACAAGCTGTGGAGGATCGCCGATCCCGCCGCCGTTGCGCGCATTTCCGATCTGATGGCCGGGAAGAAACTCGTGATCGCCGACGGTCACCACCGCTACGAGACCGCGCTCAACTACAGCAAGGAATCCCCGCTCGCCGACGCCCGGCGCGTCATGATGACCTTCGTCAACATGCACTCGCCGGGCCTGCGCATCCTGGCGACCCATCGCGTCGTGCGCAACTTAGAGAACTTCGACGCGGCTTCGATGCTCTCTCGCCTCTCCGGGCTCGGCGCCTTGACCGCCATGCCCGAAGCCGCCGCGCGCGAGGCGCTGTCGCAGAGCAAGCCGGGCTACATCGTGATGGGAGTCGTTCTGGCTGGCGATGACCGGATCCACCTGCTCAATGCTCCGCGCGCCGCCGGCGCGCTGGATGTGCCATTCCTGCACAAGAGCGTCCTTGAAGGCGTTCTCGGTATCGGTGAAGAGGCAGTGCGCGAAGAGAAGTACTTGAAATACGTGCGAGGCATCGGCCCCGCCCTCGCCGAAGTGCGCGAAGGCAGGGCGCAAATCGCCTTCCTCCTCCAGCCGACCAAGGTCGAAGAGGTCGCCCAGGTTTCTTTCAGCGGAGGCGTGATGCCGCAGAAGTCCACCGACTTCTATCCGAAGCTGCTCAGCGGGCTCACGATTTATCGATTGGAGAAATAAAAGAGCCGCTGGCAGAGCCGCTTGCGGCCGCCGGCCTCAGGGGAGGCGGCGGACTCTGATCGTGCGCCCCAAACAAGCCGGACATTCAGATGGAGATGGAGCGCGGAGTGCGCGGGCCGCGCTCCCGCCTGCCTCCCCGATCCCGACCAAAAGAATGGCTTGCAAACGGCGCGCAATAATGTATTCTGGAGTCTATGGTCCCAATATCTGTTTATTCGCCGTCCGGCGTGTTCGGTGGCGAACCAGGTCCGGATCATCCGTTGGACCACTGGTTCTCGAGCCACCGCGTGCTCGAGGAAAAGCTCCGCCTGCTGGCTCGCGCCGAAGGCCGGTTGGATGATCGGAATTCAGAGGCTCTCGCGCGAGTCGAAGGCCTGATCGCATTCTTCGATTCTCATCTTCCGATCCACATCGCCGACGAAGAAGCCAGCGTCTTCACCCGCCTCCGGGGACGCGTTACTGGAAGAGAAGAAGAGAGTTTGGACCTGCTCGAGGAGCAACATCGGATCTCGATCCGGCTTCAGGAGGAGCTCCACTCGGCCGTCGAGGACTACAGGCACAAGCCTGGCAAGCGCGCGGCAGAGCGCGTGCGCATGGTGGTCTGTGAGCTTCTCGACCTGTACCGCCGCCACATTCGCCTGGAAGACAACGTAATCCTCAGGGCCGCGCACCGGGTGCTGACCGCGGAAGAGCTTGCGACAATCGCCGAAGAGATGAAGAAGCGCAGAGCGGGATAGGCGGCGCCCGCTCACTCCCGCCAGGGCGCGCCCGTGTCTATGATGGGAATTCGTCGATGCGATTCCCACCCGTCCTGCTGATTGCTCTCTTCATCACCCTGCTTCCCGCTCAGGACCGCCAGCCTCCAAGCCAGGGTTACACCGGCTGGAGCGCCTATGGCGGCGGCAATTTCGACCACATCCGTTACTCGCGGCTCGCGCAAATCCACCGCGGCAACGTCGCCAGGCTCAAACCGGCATGGCGTTATGACACTGGCGACGCTTTCAAGGAATCGGAGATGCAGTGCAATCCCATCGTCGTCGATGGTGTCATGTACGTGACCTCGCCGAAGCTGCGCGTCATCGCCCTCGACGCCGCGACCGGGCGCGAGCTGTGGGCCTTCAACCCGAGCCCCGAGACACCTGTCCGCAGCAAGATGCGCAACCGCGGCGTGATGTACTGGACCAACGGAAAGATCTCGCGTGTCTACTTCTCGTTCCGCAACTGGCTCTACGCGCTCGACGCGAAGACCGGCAAGCCCGCCCCGGACTTCGGCCGCGCAGGCAGGATCGACCTGCGCGACGGGCTCGGCCGCCCCGCCGGAGACCTCTCGATCACGGTGACCACGCCCGGCGTCGTTTGGAAAGACAAGCTGATCCTCGGCAGCCTGGTCAGCGAAGGCTTGCCCGCCGCGCCGGGCCATATCCGCGCCTTCGACGCCCGCACCGGCAAACAGCGCTGGATCTTCCGCACAATCCCCAACCCCGGCGAGTTCGGCTACGACACCTGGCCAAAGGACGCCTGGCGATACATCGGCGGCGCCAACAGTTGGAGCGGAATGGCGCTCGACGCAAAGCGCGGCCTCGTCTTCGTCCCCACCGGCTCGGCCGCGTTTGACTTCTACGGCGCCAACCGCGCCGGCGACAACCTCTTCGCCAACTGCCTGCTCGCCCTGAAGGCCGACACCGGCGCACGCGTGTGGCATTTCCAGTTCGTGCGCCACGACGTCTGGGACCGCGACCTGCCCGCGCCCCCCAGCCTGGTCACCGTCCGCCGCGACGGCCGCCTCATCGACGCGGTCGCGCAACTCACAAAATCGGGGCACGTTTTCGTATTCGACCGCGAGACTGGAAAATCGCTGTTCCCGTTGCAGGAGATTGACGTCCCCGTCGACGGCGTGGACGGCGAAGTTCTCTCGCCCAAACAGGTGCTCCCGCTCGCGCCTCCGCCCTTCGCGCGCCAGCAGGTGACCGAAGGCATCCTCACCAACCGTTCGCCTGAAGCTCGCGCCGCCTCCCTGGAGCGATTCCGCCAAGTCCGCTCTGGGCCGCAATTCACGCCGCCGAGCCTCGAGGGCACGATCATCTTCCCCGGTTTCGACGGCGGCGCCGAGTGGGGCGGCGGGACCTTCGATCCCGAGACTGGGCTCTACTACGTCAACTCCAACGAGATGGCGTGGATCCTGCGGCTCGTCCCACGCGCCGCCGCCGCCACGCGGACGACGGGCGGAAGGCTCTACCGCCGCAACTGCGCCTCGTGCCACGGCGCGAACCTCGAAGGGAGCGCGTCCGGATTCCCTGCGCTGAAAGAAATCGGCGCGCGGCGGAGCGAGACTGCGGTTTCCAGCGTCATCGCCAAAGGCGCGGGCAGAATGCCTGGCTTCGCGCACCTCGGCGCCGCGGCCGTGGAAGCCCTCACCCGCTTCCTCGTTGCGAACGAGAACAAAGAAGTCGTCATCGACGATAAGGCCGCGGTCCTGCCCATCGACCTGAAATACGACCACGACGGCTACAACAAGTTCCTCGACCCCGACGGTTACCCCGCCGTCGCGCCGCCGTGGGGAACGCTCACTGCAATTCACCTCGATAACGGCGAATTCGCCTGGCGCATCCCCTTCGGCGAATTCCCGGAGCTTGTCGCGCAAGGACTTCGGAACACCGGCAGTGAGAACTACGGCGGCGGCGTGGTTACCGCCGGCGGGCTCCTCTTCATCGGCGCGACCAACGCCGACAACAAGTTCCGCGCCTTCGACAAGCTCACCGGCGACTTGCTCTGGGAAACCACTCTCGACGCCGCCGGCAACGCCACGCCCGCGGTCTACGAAGTGAAAGGCCGCCAGTATGTTGTCATCGGAGCCGGCGGCGGTAAATGGCGCGGACATTCCGGAGGCGCCTATTATGCCTTCGCGCTCCCGGAGGAAGAGATCAGGAGCGAGCCAGGAAACGCAGGCACACCGGCGCGCCCACGATAATCCCCTTGCCGCTCAACTCAAGCTTGCCCGTCGGGGCATCCACGCGAAACACCACGATGTTATCCGACCGCTGGTTCGCCGCCAACAGCCAGGCGCCGCTCGGGTCGAGCACGAAGTTGCGCGGCATCTGGCCCTGCACGGACATGTGCTGAAGCGGCTCCACCCCTCCATCCGGCCGCACGCGGAACACGGCGATCGACTCATGGCCGCGGTTCGAAACATAGACGGTTTTCCCGTTCGGGTGCACGCGCACCTCCGCCGTCGTGTTTGAGCCCTTGAAGTCGGCCGGCAGCGTCGACTGCGTGTTGAGCGGTTTGAAGATGCCGGCCTTCGCATCCCAACTCAGCGCCGTCACCGTGTTGTCCAGCTCCCCGTTGACATACGCCCACTTGCCGTTCGGATGAAATGTGAAATGGCGCGGCCCCGAGCCGGCGGCGGGCTTGAACCCCGCTTGCTCGTGAGGCGTGAGCATTGCCGTTTGAGCGTCGAAGCGATAGACCTTGAGCTCGTCCGTGCCCAGATCGGCCACGATCGCGAATCGGTTGTCGGGCGACAGGTTGATGGAGTGTGCATGCGGCCCCTCCTGCCGGCGCGTGTTCGGTCCCTTGCCCTGGTGCTGGTGAAACGACGCCGCCTCGCTCAACTTCCCATCTTTCTCGATGCGGTAGGACGCAACGCTCCCGCCTCCGTAGTTCGCGATCAGCGCCGCCTTGCCCGTGCGATCCACCGAGATGTGGCACGGCCCTGGTCCCTTCGACGAGACGCGGTTCAGTTGCGTCAGTCTCCCCGTCCCCTTGTCGATTGCGAACGCCGACACCGACCCGGCGCGCTGTCCCTCGTAGTTGCCGATCTCGTTGATCGCATAAAGCCAGCGCCCATTGGGGTGAATGGCCAGAAACGTCGGATTCTGCGTCTCCGCCGCCAGCGCCATGTCCCTCAGTTCGCCAGTGGCGGCGTCGAACTTCACCAGAGTAATTCCGCGGTTCTTGGCGCTCGTGTACGCGCCGACGTAGAGCGATATCTCGCGCCCTGCCGCGCGGCCGGCAAGCGGAAACGCGGATGCGGCCAGAAGTGTCCTGCGACTGAAAGTCATGCCGATATCGAATCGCATTCGGCCGGCGCTGTCAAACCGCCGCCGCCGGACGGCGCCAATTAGAATGAAATGTTGAGACCCCACAGCCATGAGTGAGCAAGAAATCCCCATTCCACCGGCGAGTTTTGAGTTTCTGGTTCTGAGTCTGCGCATGCAGGCCGAGCTTCAAATGGGACTGCTTGGGCGCGACGAGAAGCTGCCCGACCCGGACTTGCGTCTGGCGCGGCACACGATCGACCTGCTCAGTTGCATCCAGGAAAAAACGAAAGGAAATCTCAGCCTCGAGGAGCAGCGGCTCCTCGAAAACAGCCTGACGGAGCTGCGGTTCCGCTACGTGCAGGCGTTCGAGCAGCAGCAGAAGAAGAAAGCCGCGGAGGCGCAACCCGAGACTAAGATCGATGCCTAAGCCCGTGCGACGCACGCGGATCACAGTCCTTGGGTCCGGCACCAGCGTCGGCGTCCCAACCATCGGCTGCCGCTGTAAGGTGTGCACTTCCGGCGATCCCCGCGACATGCGCCTGCGCCCTTCAATTGCCGTTCGCTGGAGCGGCAAGTGCGTGGTGATCGACACCGGCCCCGACTTCCGCCAGCAAGTGCTCCGCGCCGGGATCGACCGCATTGACGCCGTCCTCTACACGCACGCCCACGCGGACCACATCCTGGGCCTTGACGACCTCCGGCCTTTCAATTTCCACCAGAAAGGCTCTATCCCCGTCTACAGCTCGGCCGAGACCTTCGAAGTCATCCAGCGCGTTTTCGCCTACATCTTCCACGACGGTCCCACCGAATCTTCCCGGCCGAAGATCGAATCGCGGATCTTCCCCGGCGCGCGCATCGAAGTGGATCATGTGGAGTTCACTCCCGTTCCGCTGCTTCACGGCAGCGGCCCCTGCCACGGCTTCCGCTTCGGGCGCGCGGCATATCTGACGGACCACAGCGAAATCCCCGAACAGTCGTTCAGTCTGCTCCAGGACCTCGACGTGCTCTTCCTCGACGCCCTGCGCTACAAGCCGCATCCCACCCACAGCACAGTGGATCAGAGTCTCCGCATCGTCGAGAAGCTCAAGCCTGGACGAGCCTACTTCACCCACATCTCCCACGACCTCGCGCATGAGCGCGTCCAGAGCCTTCTGCCCAGCGGCGTCATGCTTGCTTACGACGGACTCGAGATCGAGGTGGAGGACTGATGCGCATCCGCATCTTCCGCTCCCTGGAGGAGGCCCGCGGGCGCTTCGGTCCCTCGGCGTTGACGATCGGCAATTTCGACGGCGTGCACGCCGGACATCGCGCACTCCTCGACGCCGTCGTTCGTCTGGCCGGCGAAACCGGCGCGCGAGCTTCCGCGCTGACCTTTCACCCTCACCCCACACACATCGTCGCTCCCGAACGCACTCCGCGCCTGCTCACCACGCCCGACGAGCGCTGCGCATTGATGCGGGCGCAGGGTGTAGAGCAGGTGCTGATCATGCCCTTCGACGCGCATGTGGCCGCCATGTCGCCGGAGGAGTTCTTCGTCAACGTGCTGCTCGGCGCGCTGGGTGTGCGCGCTGTGACGGTCGGCGGCAACTTCCGGTTCGGTCACAACCAGACGGGCGGAGTCGGGACGCTCATGGAGTTGGGCCGCCGCCACAACGCGCGGGTGGAGATTGTCCCCCCGATCTGGCTGCGCGGCGTCATGGTGAGCTCCAGCGAAATCCGGAAACTCCTGGCGCAGGGCGACGTGTCGAAAGCAGGAAGGCTCTTGGGCCGGCCCTATGCCCTCGCCGGCCGCATCGTCCAGGGAACCGGTCGCGGAGCCAACCAGACCGTTCCGACATTGAACCTCGAGATGCCGTCGCTCTTCGAGGAGCGCTCCGCCGTCCCCGCCAATGGCGTCTACATCACACGCACCTTCGATGTCGATCATCCGCGCTCCTGGAACTCCATCACCAACTGCGGTTTCAGGCCGACCTTTGGCGGCCGCCACCTGACGATCGAAACTTTCCTGCTCGATCCGCTGAACGGAGACTCGCCCAAACGCATTCGGGTGGAGTTCCTGCGCTTCGTGCGCGAGGAGCGCGCATTCGAGTCCGCCGAAGCGCTGCGCGCGCAGATCCTGCGCGACGTGGCCCGCGCGCAAACCTACTTCCGTCGCCTTGCTACCACCAGGCTCTCGCAGCCAGCGCGCTAGCGCCCGCGGCGAACATGACCATGAAAGCGAGCGCCACCGCCGTCCCGAAGCGTTTCCCCCCGCCGCTGTAAGCGAGAAACGTCTTCAGCACAGCATTGGCGGAAAGCGCCAGCAGCACGCCCCAGACCGCCACTCCGGTCTCGATCTTCCCCTCGCGAATGAGCCCCGAAAGCGCGAACACCGCCGAATCCGCGTCCGCCGATCCGCCGATCGCGCTCGCCCACAGGACGCCCTCCGATCCATACTCTTCCGACAGCGCGCGCGACAGCAGGCGGATGAGAGCAAACAGCACGCCGAACTTGAGCGCGGGCAGAAGGCTGAACGGGTTCTTCACTCCCATCTCGGGCTGTTCGCCGACGCTGCCCGCTTTCCTTCCCTTCAGCCACGCCCACGCCGCTCCAGCCAGCGTGATAGCGGCCAGCACGGGCAGGCTGGCGAGCGCCAGCGCCGGGCTTGCGGCGGCCAGAATTGCCAGCACGCGCGGAGCCTGAACCGCATTGGAAAGGACCGCGGCCTCCGTGGCCGCCCGCGCCGAAGAGGGCTCCTCTTTCGCCATCCGCGCAAACGCCGTCGTGGATGCTGTCGTCGAGACCAGGCCTCCCAGAACGGCGGTGAGACGAAGTCCGTGATCCGCGCCCAGAAACTTCTGAAGCATGTAGCCGGCAAACGAGATGGTGCACACCAGGATGACGAACATCCACACGCGGTGCGGGTTGAAAAAACCATACGGGCCGAAATTGACGTCGGGCAGCACCGGCAGAATCACGAAGACCACCGCCAGGAAGCGCAGTGAATCCGTCAGTTCCTGCTGGCTGAGCGACTGGACGAACCAACGGTGCAGCTTCTCGCGCATGTCGAGAAACAGCGCCAGGACAACGGTCAGCGCGATGGCGAGAGGCGAAGCCCATGGCAGCGCCGGTGTGGCGGTCAACACGGTCAGAAGGAAAGTCGCGACGGCCGCAATCTCAGTGGTGATGCCCGTCCGCTCGGGCGTCTGCACGCGGAAGATCACCAGCAGCGCCGTCAACGCGAGCAGCGCGGCCGCCGTCAGCCAGGGCTGGTTGATGACGCCGCAAAGACCTCCAGCAAGCCCGATCGTGATGAAATCGCGCATCCCGGCGTGGCGCTCCACGCGGTCCGCTTCGCGCTCAACGCCAACCAGAAGCCCAATCAGCAGCGCCTCGGACATCTTGATCCATGCCGGCTCAATGTGCTGGAAAAGATTCGCCATGTGGCGCTGCGATCCGGATTCCCATCCTATCCGAAACGCTGCTCCGGCGCAGATGGGGAGTCCGCAGACCCGCGAATGTGATAAGTTGCCCCAAATGAAGACCGCAGCCACACTCCTCAAGGCATCGGCGTGGGTGCTCATTTTCATGGGCGCCGCGCACTTCTACGGACACATGAACGGCAGAAAGCAAATGGCGGCGCCGCCCGACGACGCTACCCGCGCTCTTGTGACGGCGATGAATTCCTACTCCTTGCCCGACTGGCCTGCGCCGCGAACGGTGATGGACGTCTATGAAGGCCTCAGCCTGAGTTTCTTCGCCTTCCCCGTTTTCGTCGGCGCAATGATCCTCTTCATCCTGCCCGTCGTGAAGGACAATCCTCGCGCGATGAGAAGGCTCGCGCGGTGCTTCACAGCCGGCCTGGCAGGACTGATGGCGATCTCGGTGGGCTGGTTCATTCTGCCGCCGTCGTTGTTCCTGGCGGTCAGCTTGATCCTCTCGATAGCAGCCGTCCTGGCGTCGCGCGGCGCCGCCGCGACTCAGTAAACTTGCCCGCGCTCACTGCTCGCGCGGCGTCCGCCGGCGCTCGTCCCGCTCCTTGCGGATGCGCTCTCTCGCCTCGCGCGTCTTCTCGCGGACTTCGCGCGCGGCGTCCTTCACCGCTTCCCTCGCTTCTTGCGCCGCCTCGCGCGCCTCGCGCCGGACCTGCTCGGCCGCCTCGCGCGCCTCGCGCGCGGCTTCCTGCGCAGCGCGCCTCGCCTCCTCGGCAGCCTCGTGCGCATCGCGCCGGCTGCATCCGGCGCCGCTCAGACAGGCGATCAGAATCAGGACTGCGAATCGATTCACAATCCCCCCTTCTCGTTATGGTAGGACACCCGGCGGCGGACTTTTACCGGATTGCCCAGCGCAAACCGGCGCGCCAGAGCCTGGGTGCGCCGATCAGCGGCGTGGGACTGAAGCCGGCCGAAAACTCCCGGTTGAAGATGTTCTCAAGCGCCGCCCTGAAAGACAATCCGCTGACGAGTTGCTGCTCGCCCGTGAGATGCCAGACCGCGAATCCGGGCAGCGCAAACAGATTGCGGTCGTCTTCAAATTGCAGGGAGTTCGCGCGGACTCCCCCTGCCACCGTCGTGCGCCGCGCTGTCCAGACAATCTGCGCCGAGCCCTGGTTCCGCGCGATCTGAGGAATGCGCTCGCCGCCGGCGAAGCGCGAGTCGGCCAGTAGCCATGAGCCGTCGAACAGCAGAGAGCGGAAACGATGACGGATCTCAGCCTCGACGCCGCGCGCAACTGCCGCGCCGGCGTTGGCGCGCATCCGCGTGATGAGCTGGGGCGTCACAGACAAGGTCACATTCGTGATCAGATCTGTCAGCTCGTTGCGAAACGCGGTGAGTGACAGCGAGGTGCGCTCCAATCGCCAGTCGGCGCCGGCTTCAACCCCGGTGAGCGCCTCGGGCCTCAAGTCGGCGTTTGCAAGCGTCACGGCGTTGCCCACGCGGAACTGGCGATACAGCTCGTTCAACGTCGGAGCGCGAAACGCGCGGTATCCGGATGCCCGCACCCGCCAGGCTCCTCTGCCGGTCGCGGCGCCCGCCGAAGGGCTCCAGAATACTCCGCTTCGGCCGGTGTCGTGTCCGCGGAGCCCTGCATACATCCGCACCGGGCCGATTGCGCCATCGCTTTGCGCAAACACGCCTCCCTGGTTCTGTGTCCCTCCGCCGAGACGGAAACCCGCCGGAAACACCGTTTCCCGCGACCATCCCTCCGCGCGATGGAAGTCGCCCCCGAAAACGAGATTCGCGCGGTTCCGGGCCTTGCGCCAGAAGCCCGCCGCGCCCGTCCCTTCCGCCGGAACGCTTTGCAGCGATGATAGGCGCTCGGTGAGGCGGCCCGCGCCGATCGTCGAGAAACTCGCGCGGTACTCCTCGCGCGAGTGAAACGCCAGCGCGGAAAATGTCCCGGTCCCGGTTTCGCGCGCGTAGTTGGCCGCGATCGTGCCGAGCGACGTCGAGTTCCACTGCATCTCGGTGCCGTTGTCGCGCTCCTCCGCGAACGCGTCGAATCGAGTGAACAAGCGGTGGCGCGCGCCGGCGTGGCTCAAGCGCGCCACGCCTCCGGCAAAGCGGACGTTGGCCCGGGTATCGATAGGACCTCGCGCCGCCGCCGGCACGATGAAGTAACCGTCCGTTGTCAGCGCGCGAACCGATGCCGCGGCGCCCCAGCCATTCGCCAGCACGTGCGAGGCGCTGCCAGAAAGCTGGTGCGTGCCGCGATTTCCCGCCCCATACGACGCGGAGAGCCGCCGCCGTTCGGGCGCGGCGCTGAACAGCGTCACGGCGCCTCCCATCGCGCGGTCGCCGAAGACGCTCGTCGGCGCACCCCTCGAAATCTCCACGCGCTCCATCTCCTCCGGCGCCACGCGCGTCCAGTAGACCCACCCGCCGAAGGGGCTGTTGGCCGGGATGCCGTCCCAAAGCACCAGCGTGCGGCTTGCTCCCGTCGACCCGAGCCCGCGCAGCGAGACTCCCTGCGTTGTCGGATTTGCGGCCAGCGAGGAAGTACGCCGGAACAGCGAGAAACCAGGAACCAGCCTCAGCCGGTCGTCGAGATTGACTCCTGGAATGCGCTCGAGCGCCGGCCGGTCCAGAACAGTGACCAGGGCGGGCGCCTCCGCGGAGATCTTCTCAGTGATCGTGACTGTCGTGAGGATCGGCTCAGGCGCCGGCGTCTGCGCCAGGCAAGGCATTGCGATCGAGCACGCGAACACCCACCCAGCCGGCGTTCTCGAGACGCGATGGAGCGGCGGAGAAGACAACGATGGCACTTTCCTCATTCAGGTTTTTCAAGGGCGGAACGCCGGGCTTCGGCTCCACCAGCGCGAGATACTTCAGGATAGCGTAGACATCGCCTTCGACCGGCGTGAAGATCTCGAATTCCTGCGTGCGGAAACGCACCCGCGCGCCGCGCTGGCTGAGCCGCCAGGATAGAAACGCCGCCGCTTCCACGGCGCGCTCGAACCACTCGCGGCACTCGGGCGGAACGTCGAGATCGAGGAAGATCGTGATCAGCCGCTCCTGCTCGCGCGCGAACTCGCGGACTTGCAGCGAACCCGTGTGCGCGGTGGCCCGCCAGTCGACGTGCCGCGCGCTTTCAAATGGGACGTACGGCCTGATGCGGTAAAAGTCGTGGCCCAACCCGCGGAACAACGACTCCGCCTCGCCCTCCACCGACGCCAGCAGCTCGTTGAAGCCGGGCTGGGGATCAAGCGCGGGATAGATGAGGACCTCGTGCGTCATGCGCACCTGCACTCGCCTCTCGGCGAAGCCGAAGGGGAATCGCGAAGAGAACTGGAAGCTGTCTCCCGTATGAATGCCGCGCCGCTGGAACACCACGTCCACGGTGGCCTCGACCGCGCCTCGCGATGGAATCACCGGAAAGTACAGCGGCGTCGAGAAGACGCTCTCCTCGATGCCCACCAGGTGAATTGAGAACGACGGCATCAGCGGCTTGTCGTTCTTCAGCAGCACGCGCGCCGCCGCGGGCCGCCGCGCCGGGATGTGCTCGGGCAATTGAACGTCGAGCTCCAGCCCGGCGATGCCGAGGCGGCTGATGCATCCGGAGACCATCAGCGTCGCCACCATCGCCGCGAGAAGAAGAAAGAGCAGGTTGTTTGCCGATGCAAACGCGGCCAGGCCGGTCAGCGCCATCGCCGCGACAAACGCCGCTCCGGCCGGAGTGATGCGCTCCCGCATGCGCGAGCGAAGCCACGCGCGAACGCGCCGCACGCGCGCCTGCCACCACGAAGAAAACCCGGCTCGCTTCATCTTTTGCGGGACGAACCCGCTCCCACCATGCCACAATGACTGGTTTATGTCGAGTCCCGTGCCCCAGGAGCCGAGACTGGCCAGGTCGCTCGGCCTTTTCCAACTGCTTGTGATGGGCGTCATCATGGTGCAGCCCACCGCGCCGATGCCGCCCTTCGGAGCGATCTCCGCCGGCGCCAACGGTCATGTGGTCACCACCGTTCTCATCGCGATGTTCGCGATGATGCTGACCGCGCTCAGCTATGGCCGCATGGCGCGCGCTTACCCCCAGGCCGGATCCGCCTACACCTATGTCGCCCGCGAAATCCATCCGGCGCTCGGATACCTGACGGGTTGGAGCATGCTTCTTGACTACGTTGTCAATCCGCTGATTTGCACCATCTGGTGCGCTAAAGCGATCATGGCGCTCTTTCCCGGAACGCCCTACGCTGCCGCGGCTGTCTTCTTCGCGCTTCTCTTCACCGGCCTCAATCTCCGCGGCATTCAGGCCACGGCGCGTACCAACGAAGCGCTCGCCGCCGCGATGGGTATTGTCGTGATCTGGATGATTGCCGCCACCGTGCGCTACCTGATGCGGCTGCCTGAACTTACGCCGGAGATGTTCACCAGGCCCTTCTACGATCCCGGCATGTTCTCGTGGAAGATGCTCTCCAATGGCGCGTCGATCGCAGTCCTCACCTACATCGGCTTCGACGGCATCTCAACCTTGTCCGAGGAGGTGAAGAACCCGCGGCGCAATATTCTGCTGGGCATCGTCGGAACGTGTTTCATCATCGGCGTCCTCTCGACAATCGAGGTCTACGCAGCCCAGCTTGTGTGGCCCGCCTCCCAGCCCTATCCCGACATCGATACCGCCTACATCCACATTGCCGGACGCGCCGGCGGCAAGCTGCTGTTCACCGTGATGTCGTGGACTCTGGTCGTTGCGACCATCGGTTCGGCCTCCGGCGCGATGCTGGCAGGGGCGCGGCTGCTTTACGGAATGGGCCGTGACAACGCCATCCCCAAGAAGATCTTCGGCTATCTCCACCCGGTGCGGCGCGTGCCGAGCCGCAACGTTGTCGTGATTGGCGGTGTTTGCCTCGTCGGCGCGTTCCTGATGAGCTACCAGACCGGCGCGGAGCTGCTCAACTTCGGCGCGCTCATCGGCTTCATGGGAGTGAATCTGTCGTCGCTGATGCACTACTACGTCCGCGAGCGCGACCGGCATTGGACCCACCTCGTCGTGCCTGCGGCGGGCTTCGTCGTCTGCCTCTATCTCTGGTTGAGCCTCAGCGTGATCGCGAAGATCGCCGGCGCCTCCTGGCTTGTCTTCGGCTTGATCTATGGGGCCTGGAAGACCGGCGGCTTCAAGCGCGACGTGATTCACTTCGCGGAAGTGCGCGACGAATAGGGCGCTCAGCCTTCCAGATACTGCCGCAAATCATCCGCCCGGAAGCAGTGCGCGAACGCCGTCTCGCGGGTGATCCGCCCGCGCCGCGCAAGATCCGCCAGCGACTGCTCCATCGTCATCATGCCGTCACTGCGGCCCACCGACATCTGCGAGCGCAACTGGTGGTCTTCGCCTTTGCGGATCAGCGCCCGCACGCCGTCGGTGGCGATCAGGATCTCGCAGGCCGGGTAACGGTTCACGCCGTCCGCGGCCGGCGCAAGCTGCTGCGCCGCCACACCCGCGAGCGCGAGCGAGATCTGCTGGCGGATCTGCGGCTGGTTCGATGCTGGAAAAGAATCCAGGATGCGCGAAATCGCTTGCGAGGCATCGTTTGTGTGCAGCGTCGAGAAGACAAGGTGGCCCGTCTCCGCCGCCGTGAGCACCGTGGCCATCGTCTCCGCGTCCCGCATCTCGCCCACCAGGATGACGTCGGGAGACTGGCGCAGGATGCTGCGCAGCGAGCCCGCGAAACCCGGCGAGTCATGGCCGATCTCTATTTGCTCGACGATCGATTGCTTGTTGGTGTGCACGTACTCCACCGGGTCCTCGATCGTGACGATATGATTGCGGCGCTTCGTGTTGATGTGATCGATGAGCGCCGCCAGAGTCGTGCTCTTTCCGCAGCCTGTCGGACCGGTAATCAGCACGAGGCCCTGTTTGCGGTCCGCCAGCTTCGTCAGCACGGGCGGCAGATTCAGCGACTCGAGCGACGGCATGCGGGCCGGCAGCAGCCTGAAACACGCCGCGATCGTTCCGCGCTGGTAATGCACGTTCGCGCGGAAACGGCCCAGTCCTTCCTGCTGGAAACAGAAATCGAGCGACTTGAACCGCTGAAGCTCCTCATACTGGCGCGGCTCCAGCAGCGGAAGGATCAGGTCGCGCGTGTCTTCCGGAGTGAGCGGAGGCGCCTGAACGATCGACAGCGCGCCGGTGACGCGCACCGCAGGCGGTGATCCTGAAACCAGCAGAAGGTCCGAAGCGCCCTGGCGTACGGCGTGCGACAGCAGGCGCTCCACGCTGCTGCCGCTGGCCGATGTCTTTCGTTCAGTCTCGCGCTCCGGTCCGGCCGAGACGGCGCGGTTCATCTCGGCCACCAGCTTCGCCAGTTTGTCGTCGTAGCCGGACATAGGTGTTATTGAGCCGCGACTGTGAGGGAGCGGTTTGTTTGAATACTCACCATGACGCAAGTCATATCGTCCGACGGCGGAACCGGCTTCAGGAAGTCGGCGAACGAGGTCCACACCGACTCGAGCGCGGAGGACGATCCCATCGCCCGCGTGCTCACGGCGAGGGACTGAAGCCGGTCCTCGCCGAACTCCTCTCCATCGGCATTCTCGGACTCAACGATCCCATCGCTGAAAAACATCACGCGGTCGCCGGGCTCCAGGTTCCGGCTCATCGTCTCGAACTCGGCGGAGTCAAATGCGCCCAATACTGGCCCGCCTCCTTCGAGAATCTCGACGCCGCCGCCCGGACGAACCAGCAACGGTCTGCAATGGCCGGCGTTGGCCCACTCGATCCTGCCGTTGGCGGGATCGATCGCCGCGAACACGCAGGTGATGAAACGGTTTCCCGGAACCTGCGAGCGAACAATCGGGTTGAGCTTCCTCAGCAACTCTCCCGGTGCGGTGTAGTTCTCGATCAGGCAGCGGACATCGGCGGCGAATGAGGTCATGAGGAAGGCCGACGAAAGCCCCTTGCCCGCTACATCCGCGATGAGCACTCCCGTTCGGCCTCCCGGCAGCTCGCAGTACGTGAAGTAGTCGCCGCCGACTTCGCGGCACGGCACGCTCTGGCCGGCGATATCGAGACCGTCCACCGATGGCGCCGCCGCGGGGAACAGCCTCCTGATCACGAAAGCGGCCTGCTCGAGTTCATTTCTGTGAATCGCAAGCTGGCGCTCGTTCTCGATCTGCCGAGCCAGTTCAATCCGCGCGGCGGCGGTGTTCGCGAACACAGTGAGCAGCCCCAAATCCTCTTCCGTGAACGGCGCGAGCAGCTTCATGGACGCCAGGTAGATGAGGCCGATCATGTCCTTTGATGTCTGGAGCGGCACGGCCATCAGGCTCTGGACTCCGACGAGGGACTCGGTGAATCCGAGTGAAGGATCCAGCCGCGCGTCGCTGATCAGCAGCGACGACCGCTGCTCAACCACGCGGTCGCGCACCTTCGAGGAGATCTTCACCGAGTCGCCCTGAGCCGCCTGGATCACGAGCTCGCCATTCTGAAAAATCGCCAGCGCCCCGCGGTCGGCCTGAACGCTCTTGCACGCCAGATTGAGAATCATCGTGAAGAGCTCATGGAGTGGAAGACTGCCTGTCAGCTCTTTTCCCAGCCGGATGAGCGCCGCCAGTTTCGCGGGCGCGAGCCGGTCGGCGATTTCCGGGGCGACGCCGAGAATCCGGCCCTCTTCGGGCCGCGTCTTGCTCGCCGGGAAGACGATCGTCGGCAGATCGTCGATCGGCGCCGCGTCCTCCACGAACTGCGCGCTCGTCCGCACCGGCGCGCGGCGGAACACCATCTCCAGCGCTCCGAGCAGCAGCTTGTCGCCTTCTCTCAGAGGCTGGCGCACGGCGATGCGCTCGCCGTTCAGCAGCGTGCCGTTCTTGCTCCCGAGATCCGCCGCCGCCCAGCCCGCGCCGTCCCACTCGATCATCAGGTGGTCGCGCGAGATCTCGTCCCCCGGCAGGCTGATGTCGTTCGGCGCCCCGCGTCCGATGTAGACCGGAGTCGACGTCAGCGCGAACTCGATCGGATAGCGCCAGGACGCGACAAGTTCCCAACCTCGGGCCTCCGGCGGAAGCGGCCGCCGGCTCTGTCTTTCTTTCGCCATGAAACGGGTCCCGGAATCTCACGCTCCGGGATGCGGTCCATTCTATGACGTGCGGCGGACCACCACCAGTGTGACGTCGTCGTTCGGCGGCGTTGTTCCCAAAAAGGTGCTGAGCGCCCGCCAGATTTCATTCTGAACATCGCGAGCGGTGCCCGGAAGCGCGGCGAGCAGCACCGACTTCAGCCGCTCTTCGCCGAACTCTTCGTCGTTGGCGTCGCGCGCCTCGGGGATCCCGTCGCTGAAGAGCAGCAGGATGTCGCCCTTCTCCATGGTGAAGCGCAGCGTCTCGTAGCACATGCCTTTGAACAGGCCCAACGGCGGGCCGCCTTCATCGAAGACCTCGATGTTGCCGTTGGTGCGCAGCAGGATCGGTGAATTGTGGCCGGCGTTCGCCCATAGCAACTCGCCGGTGGCAGGATCCACCGAGGCGAAGACGCAGGTGATGAAGCGGTTGCCGGGGCAGCGCGCGGAGATGCTGCGATTCACGCGCGTGAGTATGACTCCCGGGTCGCTCTCCTCTTCAGCCACAAGCTGCGCCGTGGCCTGGAGGTTCGACATCAGAAGCGCCGCCGACAGTCCCTTCCCGGCCACGTCCGCCACCATGATGCCGGGCCGCTGGCCGGCCAGCGTGTAGTAATCGAAGTAATCTCCGCCGACGGCGCGGCAGGGCACGCTCTGTCCCGCGAACTCGAGGCCCGCGATGACGGGGGCGGTTGAGGGGAGAAGGCTGCGCTGGATCTCGGCGGCCTGCTCCAGTTCGCGCCGCATCATCCTTTCGGCCTCTTCCACTTCCGCATAGCGCGCTCGCTGAATGCGGATCGCAGCCGTGTTGGCGAGTACGGTCAGCAGGCTGAGATCTTCCTGCGAGAACGGGCGCGTCAGGCTCGTGGTGTCCACGTAGATCAGGCCGATCACCGCGTCCTCGGTCTGGAGCGGCGCGGCCATGAGACTTCGCACACGTTGCTGCACGATCGTGCGGCTCTCGCGCAGCGCCTGGTCGAGGCCGACGTCGCGCACGAGCATCGAGGCGCGCTCCTGGATTACCTTGTCGCGCACCGCGGAACTGATGCGAAAGTTGTCCCCCTCCGCCGCGCGGACGATCAGGTCGTTGTTCTCCAGTGTGAGCAGCACGCCGCGCTGCGCGCCGACGGACTCGCGCGCGAGCTTGAGGATGGTTGGGAACAGCTCCTCGAGAGGCTGGTGTCCCACCAGTTCGTTGCCGGCGCGAATCAGAGCCTGCATGCGCTCTTCGGCCAGCTTTGAGCCCTGTTCCACCACGCCAAGCGAATGCGACCAGGTCTGGCGCATGTCGTCGAGCCGCATGATCACCGTGCCCTCGACGGGCGTCGGCTCCTCGACGAAAAACGTGCCGCTCGACGGCTCCGCGCTGCGGCGGAATGCGATGCTCAGGCGCCCGGCCTCAAGCCTGTCGCCTTCCTTGAGGGGATGGCGGATGGCGAGCCGCTCGCCGTTCATCAGCGTCCCGTTCTTGCTTCCGAGATCGATGGCGGTCCAGCCCTGTCCGTCCCATTCGAACGCGACGTGCTGGCGTGAAAGCAGCGGGTCGTCGGGGACGCTGTAGTCGTTCTGGCCGGCACGGCCGATTGTATAGCGCACCCTGTCCAGCGGAATCCGGCTGGGGGGACGGCCAGGCGTCTCCACCGTAATCTCCCAACCGGCCGCGGCCGGGGGGATTGGAGGTGCTGACTCAGTGGCGGTATTCATCTTTCACGATTCCCTCCGAACGCCCAAGTTCGCCCGATAGTCAGTCTACCGCAGTCCGGCGCGCACGGCCTCCCTTACGAGATTACTATTGCCGGCGCCGCCGCGCGCGCCGCTCCATCCGCCGCGGCACAGGCACGGGGGCCGCGACGATGCCGCCGGACCCGCGCAGCGTGACGCAGGAGGGCCAGCCTCCGCCGCCGCTGCCGCGGCGCGTGCGGTGGAGGCTCCCCGAAGATCCTCGAAAACCGTGTGAATCGCCGTGCGTCTCCTGCCGCCAGGACGTCGCACAGGGCCGCGATAGCCCGCGCTCGTGGCGCAAGCTTCGGCGCCGGCGCTTAAACAACGTACGGCTTGCGATAGTCGCGCGTAATCAGTTTGTCGGCCTCGGGGTCGTTGATGAATCGTTTGCGCGTCTCGTCCCAGTGAATCCGGCGGCCGGTGCGGTAGGCGATGTTGGCGAGGTGGCAAAGTGCGGCCGACATCGCTCCGATCTCGACTTCCGCGGTGAGCTCCTTGTGATTGCGGCTCCTGCATGCGGCCAGAAGGTTTTTCATGTGCGCCACGGTCGTATCGCCGCGCTCGGCCTTCTCCTCCATGGCCATCTCGTTGCTCTCGCCCTTGTAGACCTGGAAGCCGCGGCCGTCCACCCACATCCAGCCTTCGCTGCCGTAGAACAGGTTGCCGACGGCGTTGCCGCCGCGCACCGGCTGGCCCGCTTCCGGTCCGGTGAGCAGCCCGCGCACTTCGAAGTGGATCTGGCGGTCGCCGTACTCAAACGACGCGTATTGCGTGTTCGGCGTCTCCTGGTCGTCGTCGTAGACGAACTTGCCGCCGGTGGAAACGATCGACTTCGGCATCTGCGCCTCGCCCATGCCCCACCGCGCGATGTCCATCTCGTGTGCGCCCTGGTTGCCGATGTCGCCGTTGCCGGTGTCCCAGAACCAGTGCCAGTTGTAGCGGAAGCGGTTCATCGTGAACGGCCGCATCGGCGCCGGGCCGAGGAACTTGTCCCAGTCGACGCCGGCTGGAACGGGCTCGGGCGGGGTCTTGCCGATCGACTTGCGGCGCTTGAAGCAGAGCCCCTTCGCCATGTACACCCGGCCGATGACGCCGTCCTTCAGCAACTGCATCGCGCGGATCTTGTGCGGCGCGCTTCGTCCTTGCGAGCCCACCTGCACCATGCGCCTGGTCTTGCGCGCGACCTCGACCATGCGCCAGCTCTCGTAGATGTTGTAGCTCGCCGGCTTCTCGACGTAAACGTCCTTGCCCGCTTCGCACGCCCAGATCGCGGCCAGCGCGTGCCAGTGATTCGGAGTAGCGATCGATACCACGTCGATGGACTTATCCGCGCACAGGTCGCGCATGTCGTTGTACTCTTTCGCCTTCGCGCCGGCGACAGCTTTCTCGAGCCGCGCCTGCGCGCGCTCGCGCGCCGCCTGGTTGACGTCGCAGAGAGCGGCCACGCTCGCGTCCGGAATCGCGATGTACGCGCCGAGGTGCGCATTGCCGCGGCCGCCGATGCCGATGATGCCGATGGCGATGCGATCGTTCGCGCCCGCGACGCGGGCGGCCGAAGCCGCCATCGCAGCGCCCATGTAGAAGGACCGTCGGGTGAGGGAAGTCATCGAGTTACTCCTGCGCGATCAGTCTATCGCGTCCGCTGCGCCGCGCGCGGCGGCCGTTGTTGACACGGGCTTTGGAACCCCATATCGTTGTCCTTTCGGCCCCATATCGCCATGCTGCCCATGCCATGCTTCCTGCTCGCGGCCGCGCCCTCGCGGCTGATCTCGCTCGGCGGCGTCGATCTCACGATCATCGCAGTCTACTTCGCCATGGTCCTCGCCATCGGCTGGTATCTGAAGGAACGCGCCTCGACGGGCGAGGACTTCTTCATGGCCGGACGAGAGATGACGGCTTGGATCGCGGGGCTCAGCTTCCTGTCGGCCAACCTCGGCTCGCTCGAGCTGATGGGCTGGGCGGCGGCCGCGTATCAGTACGGCATTCTCGCCACGCACTGGTACTGGATCGGCGCCATTCCCGCGATGCTGTTCCTCGGCATCGTGATGATGCCCTTCTACTACATCTCGAAGACGCACTCGGTGCCGGGCTATCTGCAACTCCGCTTCGGCGAGCCGAGCCGCGCGCTGTCGGCGGTGTCGTTCGCGTTCATGACCATCCTGATGAGCGGCATCAACATGTACTCGATGGCGCTCGTGATGAAGGTGGTGCTGGGGTGGGACATCAACTTCAGCATCTGGGTATCGTCGATCACGGTCGCCATCTACGTCGCGCTCGGCGGGCTGCGCTCGGCGATCTTCAACGAGGTGCTCCAATTCGTCCTCATCTGGCTCGGCGCGCTGCTGATTCCGATTCTCGGTCTCGTCGAAGCCGGCGGCTGGTCGGGGCTCGAGTCGCGCATCGCGAAGAACTGGGCCGGCCAGGACTACACCCACCTTTGGAGCACGATGGGGTCGTTCACCGACAACCCGATGGGCATCCACTGGACCGGCATCGTGCTGGGCCTCGGCTGGGTGATCTCGTTCGGCTATTGGACCACGGACTTCCTCGTCGTGCAGCGGGTGCTCGCGGCGAAGGACATGCGCGCGGCGAAGATGGCGCCGATCATCGGCGCGGCGTTCAAGATGATGGTGCCGCTGATCGTGATCCTGCCCGGCCTGCTTGGTCTCGCCGTGCTGCCGGTGAAGCTGACGGGAGAGGACGCCGCAGTCGCCGGCGGAGGTCACAGCTACAACGAAGTGCTGCCGCTGATGCTGGCGCGGTATTGCGGTCCGGGGTTGCTCGGCCTCGGCATCACCGCGCTGATCGCCGGCTTCATGAGCGGCATGGCCGGCAACGTCAGCGCATTCGCAACGGTGTGGACCTACGACATCTACCGCGCCCTGTTCCGCAAAGAGGCGCCCGATCAACACTACGTGCGGATGGGCCGCTGGTGCACGATCCTCGGGGTCCTCGTCAGTATCGGCACAGCCTATCTCGTCATGCAATTCAAGAGCATCATGGACTACGTTCAGGCGCTTTTCAGCTTCTTCATCGCGCCGCTGTTCGGCACCGTGCTGCTCGGCATGTTGTGGAAGCGCGCGACTCCGGCCGGCGGATTCTGGGGGCTGCTCGCGGGCACTGTATCGTCGATCGCCATGTGGGCGTGGGTGAAGATGGATCCCTCGGCGCTGCGCTACATCGCGCTGTCGCCGCACGCGAAGGACATGGCCGAGAACATGTACCGCGCGCTGTGGTCGTGGATCGTCTGCGTCGTCGTGACCGCCGCCGTCAGCTACATCACGCGGCCGCTGCCGGTTGAGAAGCTCGCCGGCCTCGTCTACGGCTGCACCGAACTGCCGTCGGAAGGCCATTTGAAGCTGACCGAGCGGCCGATCTTCTGGGCCTGCGTCGTGGGCGCCGTCTTTGTCGTACTGAACATCATCTTCTGGTAATCCGCGAGGAGTCATTCATCATGAGCATCGTTGCCGGCGTGGACTTCGGAACGCTGAGCGTCCGCGTGTCGATCGTTGACAGCTCGAAGGGGCGGCTCGGCTCGGGCGTGGCCGACTACCCGCTGCATCGCAAGAAGGAGGACCCCGACCACGCGACGCAGAGCCACGCCGATCACATGAGCGCGCTTGTCGAAGCGATGGGCAAGGCGCTTGCCGCCGCCGGCGTCGATGGTTCGGCCGTTGAATCGATCGCCATCGATACGACGGGCTCGAGCGTCGTCCCCGTTGATGAGTCGCTGAATCCGCTCGACGATTACTACCTGTGGTGCGACCATCGCGCGTGGCGCGAAGCGGGCGAGATCACGGCGCGCGCGCACGAAACGAAGCTTGAAGCGATCGAGTGGTGCGGCGGCGTGTACTCGTCCGAGTGGGGCTTTTCGAAGCTGCTGCATTGGCTGCGCAACAACCCGGAGAAGCGCCTTCGCATGGCCACGGCGCTCGAACACTGCGACATGGCGGCGGCGGTGCTGTGCGGCATCAGCGATCCGGCGAACGTGCCTCGCAGCATCTGCGCGATGGGGCACAAGTGGATGTGGAACGCGCAGCTTGGCGGACTGCCTCCCGAGGAGTTCCTCGCGCGGCTTGATCCCGTTCTCGCCGGCGTGCGCGCGAAGCTCGGCGGGCGCTACGCGACGTCGAAGGAGATCGCGGGAGGCCTGAGCGCGGAGTGGGCGGCGAAGCTCGGCTTGCGCGCGGGCATTCCGATTCCCGTCGGCGCATTCGATGCGCACTGGGATGCGATCGGCGCGGGCTGCCGCATCGGCGATGTCGTCAACGTCATCGGCACTTCGACTTGCATCATGGCGATCTCGGACGCGGTGACGCTGATCCCCGGCGTGTGCGGCGTCGTGCCCGGCTCGATTCACCCCGATAAGACCGGCATTGAAGCGGGGTTGTCAGCGACCGGCGACATCTTCGACGCGGTGGCGCGCCGCGCGGGATCGAGCGTCGCCGAGCTGTCGAAGGGGATCGAGAAGTTCAGAGCGGGGCAGACCGGGCTGCTGCGTCTCACTTGGGACAACGGCGACCGCACCGTACTCGTCAATCCCGAGCTCGGCGGCGTGACGTTCGGCTGGAACCTCACGCACACCGCACAGGACGAGCTGTTCGCGGCGATTGAAGGCACGGCGTTCCACACACGCGTCATCCTCGAACGAATGGAAGAGCATGGCGTGCCGATCCACCGCGTGATCAACGGCGGCGGCATTCCGCAGAAGAACGAGACGCTCAACCGCGTCTACGCCAACGTGCTCGGCAAGACGGTGCTTGTTCCGGAGACGGAGGTGACCAGTCTCGGATCGGCGATCTTCGCGTTCCTCGCCGCGGGCGCGTTCCGGACGGTGGAGGAAGCGCAGGACGCGCTGTGCCCGAAGTACCGCGCCGTCGAGCCCGATCCGGCGCAGGCCGCGGCGTACGAAGAGCTGTACGCGCTCTATAAGAAGCTCTACTTCGGTCTTGGCCGTGCGAGCGCGGAGCCGGTGGCCGCGGGCGACGTGCTGCCTGCGTTGAGGCGCATCGCGCGCCAGGTCTGACATGCGCGCGGCCGCGGCTCTGCTCGTTGCGGCGCTTGCGCTACATGGACAGCACGGCCTGCGCTTCACTACGCCCGCGACGGCGTGGGACGAAGCGCTGCCGCCCGGCAACGGCATGCCCGGCGCGCTGGTGTGGGGCGACGGCCAGCCGCTGAAGATCCCGCTCGACCGCGCCGATCTTTGGGACCTGCGGCCCGTGCCCGAATTCTCGAGTGACGAGTACCGCTTCGACCTCATGAAGCGCTGGCGCGAAGAGGGCCGCGTGAAGGACCTCATCCGGGTTTACGAAGCGCCGTATCACCGGCCTGCGCCGACTAGGATCCCCGCGGGGCGCATCGAGATCATGCTCGACGGCGCGCGGTTTGCGGAGGCATCGCTGCGCGTCGAGAACGCAATCGGCAGTGTGGGTTTCGCGGGCGGCGGCAAGAAGGCGGAGCGCGCGCTGGAGATCTTCTCGACTGCATTCACGCTGCGCAACAGCTTCCATGCCAACGGCGATCAAAGCGGCAGGGGCTACTCGAAGTTCACTTACCGACCGTTTGCGCTCGATGGCGATTTTGCGATGGCGGCAGGGCTCCAGGCGATGCTGATTCAAAGCCATGGCGGCCGCGTTCGGCTTTTCCCGGCTGCGCCGGAGACCTGGGCGGCTGCTTCGTTCGCTGGATTGCGCGCGGAGGGCGGGCTCATTGCCGACGCCCGGCTCAAGGGCGGACGGCTCGCGGAGGCTACGCCGCGCGCCCAGCGCGGCGGGCAGTTCCTCCTTGGCGCGCCGGGCCTCAACGAGAGGACCCTGGAGCCCGCAGCCGGCGAGACCCGGGGACTGCCCTGAACGGCCGGCAGATCCGGCGAACCGTCTCACAGTCGGGGGGCACAGCCTGAGGGCCGTGCTACACATGAGAAAATGGCGGGCGATGACACGCCGTCACTTTTTCGGCGCGGGCGCGGGCGCCGCGCTGGCGTTCGCCGCGAATCCGCTGCCGATGGGGCTCAACACGTATTGCCTGCGGGCATTCCGCTGGAACGACCGGCAGTTGCTCGAATACGCCGCGGGGCTCAAGCTCGACGCGATCTTCTTGCAGGACTCGCTCGACCCGCGCGCGATGGACGCGGCGCACTGGCGCGAAGTGCGCGAGCGGGCCAAGAGCCTGGGGCTGCATCTTGAAACGGGCGGAGGCGGGATCATGCCGCGCGACGCGGGCGAGATTCCGGCGCGCGTCGCGGCGATCCGCAAGAACATCGAGCGGTCGGCGGCGATGGGCTCGCCGATCGTGCGCTGCGTGATCGCGTCGAACCGGGCCGCGCTGCCGCCGGGTCCGGTGGAGCAGCACATCGAGACCCTCGTCAAGATGATGCGCGAGGTCCGATCGCAGGTGATCGACGCCGGACTCAAGATCGCGTTCGAGGTCCACAAGGACCTGCAATCCTGGGAGTTCAAGACGCTGATCGAGCAGGTGGGGCGCGACTGCTGCGGGATCTATCTCGACACCGGCAATCCCGTTTACGTGTTCGAGGATCCGCTGATGACCGTGGAAGAGCTGGCGCCTTACGCGCTGACCGTGCACCTGAGAGATTCGGTCGTCTACGAGCATCGCCGGGGAATCGCCGTGCAGTGGGTTCCGCTGGGGGAAGGCGTGGTCGACTTCAAGGCCGTGCTTGCCGCCGTGCGGGCGAAGTGTCCACAATGCTATGTATATATCAAGCCAATTACGGGCCGGCCGCCGGACATTCTTCCGTATCTCGAGGCGGACTTTTGGAAGATGTACCCGAAAGCGCGGGCGTCCGATCTGGCGCGGTTTCTGCGGCTGGCGAAGTCCGGCCATCCGTACGAGCGGAACATGGTGGTGGAGGACATCGTGGGACGAAAACCGCCGTCGGCGGAGATCGAGGCGGCATTGCGCTGGCAGCAGCGCGAACACATGGAGCGGAGCGTCGAATACGCCAAGAAGGTCCTGGACCTCGGGGTCCGGTGGCGCGCCTGAGCAGGCAGGGGAATGCACTGGAAAGAACTGGTCAGGCCGTACTACCTGCGATGGCTCTACTTTCCGCTTTTTCCCAAATCGAAGCCCGAATACTTCGACAAGCCCTGGAAAAATCAGACTTGCGAGATCGGCCCGGGGCTAGCCGGCCTGTTTCCGGAGGAGAGCCAGCCGCCGACATTCGTGCTGCTGCCGATGACGGACTGGCATGCGCGCTTCCAGCGCACCCAGCACCTCGCGCTTCAGCTTGCCGCGATGGGCCATCGGTGCGTGATCCTCAACATGCACCTGGGCCGGCAGTTCCCCGCTCCCTGGCGGCGGGGGAAGCCGGCGCTTTGCACGCGGCTGATGGAGCAGGTGGCGGAGGCGCACGTTCAACTTCCGCGGGAACCGGTGTATCACGACCGCACTCTGACGCGCGAGGAATCGTCTCTCGTCGCCGAGGCGCTAGGCGGCGCGCTGCGGGAACTTGGAGCGACGACCGTTGTGCAGATCGTCAGCTTCCCGCTCTGGCTTGACGCCGCGCGGCGGCTCCGCGGCGAGTTCGATGCGCCGGTGATTTACGATTGCCACGACAACCTGCCGGCGTTCGACAACGTGGCGCGGGAGATCGTTGCGCTGGAGAGCGAACTGGCGTCGGAGGCGGACCGCGTCGTTTTCAGCTCCGAGAGCCTGCGGAGAGAGGCGAGCGCGAGGCTCGGCGTTTCGCAGGCGAAGTGTACGGTGATTCGCAACGCGGCGGAGAGCGGCCATTTCTCGCCGGCGGAACCCGAGAGCGGGCAGCCACCGGTGATCGGCTATTTCGGGGCGCTGGCGGGCTGGTTCGACGGGAGCTGGATCGCCGAGGCCGCCAGGGCGCATCCGGAGTGGAGGTTCCAGCTTATCGGGCGAATCGAAGACCCGTCGCTGGAGCGGCTGCGGCGGTATCCGAACATCGAGCTGACGGGCGAGGTCCCGTATGCGAGACTGCCGGGTCTCGCGCGGCGATTCAGCGCGGGAGTGATTCCATTTCGCATCGACCGGCTGACGTCGTCGGTGGACCCGATCAAGGTATACGAGTACTTCGCCTGCGGGCTGCCGGTGGTGAGCAGCCGCCTGAGCGAACTCGCGCGGTTCGGCGATCTGGTGAAGATGGCCGACGACGCCGCAGCGTTCGTCCGCCTGCTCGAAGCGGCGCTCGGGGAAGACTCGGCGGAATTGCGCGCGCGGCGCATGGCGGCGGCGCGCGAGGAATCGTGGGGGCGCCGCGCGGCGGAGTTCAAGAGACTTGCCGAAGAGCTTCTGGCGCAGGCGCCGGATTCGCGCGGGAGGCGCGAGGCCGCGCGTTGACGCTCCCGGCTGAGGGCGGCGATTCCGCGCTCAGCCGGGAGCGTCCGCGGCAGGGTTGCGGCGCGGCGCAGGGGATTCAGATTTCAAAGAGCGAGGCGCTCCGGCAGCGGCGCGAGGCGGCGGCCTCTTGCCGGCGGAGCGCGATTTCAAAACCGGTGCGCGGGGCGGACGTTAAGGCGGCGAAGCGGGCGCGCGCGACGGATCGGCGGAGAAGGCGAGGTACTCCTCGCTGACTTCGGCGGCGGGGCCGTCGCGGACGACTTCGCCCTTGTGCAGCCAGACGGCGCGGCTGCAATAATCGAGCACGGCGCGCGGCGAGTGCGTGACGCAGAGCAGCGACGCGCCCCGGGCTCTCATCTCGCGAATGCGGCGCGCGCATTTCTCCTGGAAGCGCGCGTCGCCGACGCCGAGGATCTCGTCCACGATCAGCACGTCGGGCTGAGCGTGGATGGCCACGGCGAAGGCGAGCCGCAAAATCATTCCCGCCGAAAATGTTCGAACGGGCTCGTAAATGAAGTCGCCGATTTCGGAGAACTCCTGGATGAGAGGAAAGACTTCCTTCACCCGTTTTCTGCTGAAGCCGAGCAGCGCTGCGTTCAGATGGACGTTTTCGACTCCAGTGAGATCAGGGTCGAAGCCGGAGCCGAGCTCGAGCAGCGCGGAGACGCGGCCGCCTACGCGGATCGCGCCGGCGTCGGGCTCGGCGACACCGGCGATGATGCCGAGCAGCGTGCTCTTGCCCGCGCCGTTGGCGCCGAGGATGGCGACGCCTTCGTTGTGTTCGACGCGGAACGAGACGTTCTTCAACGCGTGGAACCGGCCGTGATCGCGGCGGCTCAATTTCGCTTTCAAGTGGTCGCGGATGAGCTTCGAGCCGCCATGCATCCGGAACGACTTGGATACGTTGCTGATCTCGATGAGGCTCATGGCTACAGATGATCGTAGAACCGCCGTTGCAGGCGGCCGAACAGATACCAGCCCGCAGTGAAGCAGGCGGCGGAAACGACAGTGAGCTTCCAGAGCAGCGACACGGCGGGCGCGCGGCCCTCGATGATCACGTTGCGCAGCGCCATAACGAACGCCGCGATGGGATTGAACACGTAGAGCTCGCGATATTCCGGGGGGATGATCGCGAAGGAGTAAAAGATCGGCACCAGCCAGAACAGGACCATGTTCACGCTTTCGACGACGTAGCGCATATCGCGCACGAAGACATTGAGTGCGGCGGTGGCGAGGCTGAGTCCGCAGACGAGGACGATGAAGAGCGCCCACAGGGGCAGCATCCAGAGCCAGTAGACGTTGGGGCGGAGTCCGAAGAAGAGGGCGACGGCGAGCATGAGGCAGATCTGAATGAGCAGGTGCAGGCAGTTTGCCAGCACGACGGAGACGGGTATCAGCTCGCGCGGGATGGGGACGCGCTTCACGAGCTGATGATTGAGGACGACCGAGGTGGTTCCGACGCTCCAGGCGAGGGTGAAGAAGTTGAAGGGGATGAGGCCGGTTAGCACGGCGACCGGGTAGTAGGGCTGTGTGGAACGAAAGAGACTGCCGAAGACGAAGGAGAGGACGATGGTCATCACCAACGGGTTCAGAAGCGACCAGAAGGCTCCCAACGACATGTTGCGGTAGCGGACGCGGAAGTCTTTGAGGATGAGGTTCCAGAGGAGGAACCAGATGTCGCCTTGCCAGGGGACTTGTTGACGGAGGGAAGCCATGGGCTACGAGCTCCTCCGGGGCGGGGTTTGTTGCACAGCGTGAAGGCTATGATACGGGGCGGCTTGTTGTTGGGAGGATGTCATGGGTTATGAGG
>CAYYNC010000058.1:0-9725 GCA_964472745.1 uncultured Solibacteraceae bacterium | reverse complement strand
CTATGATACGGGGCGGCTTGTTGTTGGGAGGATGTCATGGGTTATGAGGTCCTCCGGGGCGGGGTTTGTTGCACAGCCTGAAGGCTATGATACGGGGCGGCTTGTTGTTGGGAGGATGTCATGGGTTATGAGGTCCTCCCGGGTGGGGTTTTTTGCACAGCCTGAAGGCTATGATACTGGCGGCTATGGCGCTGGAGGATTTGGGCGATGCGGGCGCAGGCCTGGCCGTCGCCGTAGGGGTTGTGGATCCGGGAGCGGCGCGTGTATTCGGCGGCGTCGTCGAGGAGGATGCGCGATTCCTCGACGATGCGGCGGGCGTCGCTGCCGACGAGGCGGACGGTACCGGCTTCGACGGCTTCGGGGCGTTCGGTTTTTTCGCGCATCACCAGAATCGGTTTGCCGAGGGAGGGGCCTTCTTCCTGGACTCCGCCGGAGTCGGTGAGCAGGAACCAGGCGCGGCGCATGAGGTCGACGAAGCTCACGTAGTCGAGCGGGTCGATGAGGCGGATGCGGGGGTTGGCGATGAGAAGCCGCTCGACGGGTTCGCGCACGTTGGGGTTGGGGTGGACGGGATAAACGATCTCGACATCGCCGCGGCTGGCGAGCTCGAGCAGCGCGGCGCAGATGCGCTCGAAGCCTTCGCCGAAACTCTCGCGGCGGTGAGCGGTGACCAGGATGAGCTTGCGCTTTGGATCGACCTCGATGGGAGTGGGCGGTTTGAGGCGGCCGTTTTGGAGCCACTCCTTGATTTGAAGGACGGCGTCGATGCCGGTGTTGCCGGTGACGTGGATGGTTTGTGGCGGGACGCCTTCGTTGGCGAGGTTGGCCGCGGCCCAGGGCGTGGCGGCGAAGTGGAGCGAAGCGAGGCGACCGGCGACGACGCGGTTCATCTCTTCGGGGAAGGGCTGGGCGAGGTCCCAGGTGCGGAGTCCGGCTTCGACGTGGGCGACGGGGATGCGCGCGTAGAAGGCGGCGAGGGCTGCGGCCAGGGTCGTCGTGGTGTCGCCCTGCACGAGCACGAGGTCGGGGCGCACGTCGTGGAGAACCGGCTCGAGCGCGGCGAGGATGCGCGAGGCCGATTGTGCGAGCGACTGGCCGGGCTGCATGAGATCGAGGTCGGCGTCGGGGGTGACATCGAAAACGTCGAGCACCTGGTCGAGCATCTGGCGGTGCTGCGCGGTGACGCACACGTGGACCTCGAACTCATCGGGGCGCGACGCGAGGGCGCGCACCAGCGGGCAGAGCTTGATCGCTTCCGGCCGCGTGCCGAAGATGAACTGCACTTTCATCGGATGTCTTTGAACACCGCCTTGTGGATCATACGCCCGCCTCCGGCGTCGACGTAGTCGAGGGTCTGGAGCTCGCCGTCGAAGAAGTAGGGGCGGACATCGGGGCTCGGGGGATGCTCGATGAAGGCGTAGTAGAGAGTGACGGGGCGGGCGTGAAGCTGCGAGGTGGTGATGTAGGCGACGAGGGCGTGCTCGAGCGAGTGGTAGGCGTTTTTCCAGGTCCACTGTTTGGGGAGGCCGTTGGCGACGGGCTTGTTGGTAGCGGCGTCGACGGTGTTCCAGACTTCGCCGTAGACGGGATCGACGAAGTAATTGAACCAGTAGTCGTAGGAGCGCACGAGGCGGCCGGCGAATTTCGGATCTTTGAGGGCCATGGTGGCGGAGAACTGGTCGAGCTCGGCGTAGATCCACCAGTCCTTGTTTTTGTTGACGCCGGCGGGGGTGCGGGCGTTGGCCCAGCTTCCGGTGTCGTCGAGCCAGGCCTGGTCGAGCACGTTGGGGCCGAGCGATTCGGCGAACTCGACGAGGAAGGGATCGGGGAAGAGGCGGCCGGCCCAGCGGATCATCCACATCGCCTTGATGGAGTGGCCGTAGTCGACGGTGGCCTTGGCGGGGTCCTTGTCGGCGGCGGTGGTGGCCGAGGTGTAGAAGAGGCCGATTTCGTCGGACCAGAAGTGGCCGATGAGCATGTTGGAGAGGCCGACGAGATCGGTCTTCCAGGTAGTGCGATAGGGCTCGGGGAGGATGGGGGCGAGCAGGGCCATGTAGGCGTTCATCTGATCGAGGACGGCGACGATGCGGCGCTGGGCGGCGGGGTCGTTGGGCTGGTCGCGGAGATACCATTGGAGGACGCCGAGGCCGGGGTTCCAGTAGCTTGTTAGGATGTGGTCCTTGACGGCGATGATGTCGGGCAGGACTTCGGGGTCGCGGGTGAGGTAGTAGTAGAAGCCCATGCCGAGCAGGGCGTAGGCGAGCTCCTGGGGATTGCGGAACTCGACCTGGGGCATCCAGCGGCGGGTGGCGCCGTCGTAATAGGAGGCGACACCGCCGTTGACGCGATCCATGGCGTTGTTGCGGAGGTAGTCGACCCCGGCGCGCGCGTAGTCGAGGTACTTGGGATCGCCGGTCATGTGGAAGGCGACGCCGTAGCCGTAGATCTGGCGCGAGAGGGGGACGACCCACTGGCGGTCGACGAGGAGCCAGGAGTGCGGGCGGAATTCGGCGCAGGGGCGGCGGATGTCGAGAACCGTGCCGTCGTTGCAGCGGTTGGTGGGGAAGCTTCCGATGGGGTTGCCGAGGGCGCTGGGCTGGTCCCAGAAGGGGAGGAGCTCGCGGGTGAGATGGTCGAGCCAGCGCTCGGGGGGCGGAAGCTGCGCCGCGCTGTCGCCAGCGACAGCGGGCGCGAGGACCAGCAGCAGGAGGACGATCACGGTTCTCATGTCAATTGGCCACTCCGAAGCGGTAGACGGTGGTTGAGGCGTAGCGGTCGCCAGGCTTCAGCACGGTGGTGGGGAAGCCGGGCTTGTTGGGGGAATCGGGGAAGTGCTGGGTCTCGAGGCAGAAGCCGTAGCGGTGTTTGTAGACCTTGCCGGCTTTGCCGGTGATCGTGCCGTCGAGGAAGTTGCCGGTGTAGAGCTGGATGCCGGGCTCGGTGGTGAGGACTTCGAGGAGGCGGCCGGTGGACGGCTCGGAGACGCGGGCGGCGAGGCGGAGCGTGCCGGGGTCGCCGTCGAGGACGAAGTTGTGATCGTAGCCGCGGCCGAGCTTAAGCTGCTGGTCGGCGTGATTGATGCGGGCTCCGATGGCGGTGGGGGTGCGGAAGTCGAAGGGCGTGCCTTCGACGGGTTTGAGCTCGCCGGTGGGGATGAGGCCGGAGTCGACGGGCGTGAAGCGCGAGGCGTTGATCATCAAGACGTGGCCGAGGATGTCGCCTTCGCCCTGCCCGGCGAGGTTGAAGTAGGAATGATTGGTGAGATTGACGACAGTGTCCTTGCCGGTTGTGGCGGCGTAGTCGATGCGGAGCTCGTTGTTGTCGTTGAGCGAGTAGGTGACGGTGGTTGTGAGTTCGCCGGGGTAGCCTTCCTCGCCGTCCTTGCTGACGTAGGTGAGCTCAAGGGCGGGGCTGCCGTGGGCGGTGGTTTCTTTTGGCGTCCAGACGACCTTGTCGAAGCCCTTGAGGCCGCCGTGGAGGGTGTTGGCGCCGTCGTTTTTGGCGAGCCTGTATTCGACTCCGTTCAGCTTGAACGTGGCGTTGCCGATGCGGTTGCCGTAGCGTCCGATGATGGCTCCGAAGTAGGGGTGGGGCTTGAGGTAGGCGTCTATCCTGTCGTGACCCAGCACGATGTCGGCGAGATTGCCGGCGCGGTCCGCCGTTTTGATGGAGACGACGATGCCGCCGTAGTTGGTGATGGCGACCTCCGTGCCTTTGCTGTTTTTGAGGGTGAACAGCGCGAGGGGCTCGCCTGCCGTGGTGGCGCCGAAGGGCTGGCGCGTGATTCCGCTAGTCATTTTCTTTTCTCCTCCCGTGGAACAGGACAGGGCCGCGATGGAAGCCGCGGCGAGGATGGTGCGGAGGGCCTGATTCCTGGTCAATGTGGTTCTCCTGGGGGTGCGGCCCGGCGGGGCCGGGCCACTCGGGACCATTGTATGTTTTTCGGGGCGGAATCGTGCCTGAGCGGGGGTTTTCGGGGCAATCCGGGGTCTGAAATCGGGTGGGGTTATTTGGCGGAAGTGCTTTGCGGCCAGAGGAATCCTCAGGTTTGTTTTCGCAACCGGCGCGGCGCACAAAAAAACCGGCGGGGAGCTGGCCGGGGGCCGGTGTGCGGAGGCGGATCGCGCGGCCGAGGGCGTCCCAGGCGCGGAAACAGGCGCGGTCGTAATGGGCGTAGAGGCGGCCGAAAGACGCCGGGGCCATGTCTTGCATGGCGAGGAGGACGAGCTCTTTGAGCCAGCGGGCGTAAGCGAGGGCGTCGGTGAGGGCGCGGGCTTCGGGGTCTCCGGGCTGGAAGTGGTTGCGGGTGGCGCGGCTGATGCGATGGAAGCGGCGGTCGCCGTGCGGGTTGGGGGGATGTTTCCTGGAGAAGAGGCCGTGTTTGATGGCGTTGCGGGAGGAGATGTCCTTGCCCATGGGGGAGACGGGGCCTCCGGATTTGGCGCCATTGCGGCGGGAGGCTTCGATTTGTTTCTGTGTGCGCATAGAGCTTGTCACCCGGAAAAAGGATGGCGGGGGTTGGGAGGGCTGTTTGGCTCGGATTTTGGAAGTTGTTGGAAAAGAAGGAAAAATAAATTTCGTTCGCTTGTGAACGGGGCATCCTGACAGTGCGCGTCTGGACAAGGAGGCAGGGGAAGAACCTGCATCAAGCGATTCCGAAGGAGATCCTCCGGGAGCGCGTTGTCTCCAAAAGAAGCGGGATCAACATTCGCGGCGTGAAACGACAGATGAGCAACTGCAATCTCCGGCCCGTAAGGGTCAACCGAAGTGCCGAGCCGACGTCTCCAAGCGAATCAGGATTGTTAAGTGAACAGTATCGGGGCTAGCAGGGCTTCCGTGCGGCCAAACTCGTTCGCGAGCTCTGGATCCGGCTTGAGGAAGCCGCCCGCCCCGCCCGCGCCGCCGGCCCCATCCACGACATCCTCCTCCACCACGGGGACTTCCGGACCGCCCTCAACGACGAAATCTTCCGCCGCGAAGGCGAAATCGAGGACCGCGACCGCAATGCTCAGCGCACTCTCGCCCTCGAAGCCTCCTGCGGCCTCATCCGCTTCGGACGCGCCACCTTCCGGCGCCTCGACGACATCGAAGAGGGCATCGTCCCCCAGCACCTCTGCCACCTCCTCACCCCGGCCAGCTCGCCGACCAGATCAGAGGCGACGCCAAGCGAAAGGCGAACATCGCCCCTCCCAACCCGTTCCGGCTGCGCCAGATGCCCCAAGGGGGGAAATCGAAAGAAAGAATCTCGCAATCGTAAAGGCCATGACCGCCACTCGGCCATGCCCGGGAATGAAAGTCAGCGGCGCGCTGCGACGCGCTACCGGCCACAGGTCCAAAACCGCCGAACAGGCGAAACTCTGTGGTTTCAGAGGATGTTTGTTTTCAAAAACCGGCTCTCCGGAACGCCGCTGCATCCGGAGCGTCGTCGTGCTCAGATGCAGTTCCAATTGGGGGAGTATTACAGCTCCGGAACGCCGCTGCACCCGGAGCGTCGTGGCGCTCAGATGCAGTTCCAATTGGGGGAGTATTATTTACAGCTCCGGAACGCCGCTGCACCCGAAGCGTCGTTGTGCTATCCTCAGAATTCTCGATGTTCGCCCGTGCAAACGCCCGCCATCACCACCACCATCACCCGGTGTGCGGGCCTGCTGCGTCCTGAGAGAACCTCGAACCAGGATTCAGACTTCCCAAGGCCCGCCGCCGCCGGCGGGCATTCGCATTTTATGGAGGATTTCAACTGACATGGACCTCGACTTCAGCAAACTCGACGGCCTCCTCCCCGCGGTCATCCAGGACCACGCCACCGGACGCGTGCTCATGGTCGGCTTCATGAACCAGGCCGCTTTCCGGAGGACGGTCGAAAGCGGCTTCGCCACCTTCTACTCCCGCTCCCGCAACAAGCTCTGGACCAAAGGCGAGTCCTCCGGCCACCGCCTCGCCGTCAAATCCATCCAGACCGACTGCGACCGGGACAGCGTGGTCGTGTTCGTCGAGGCCCAGGGCCCCGGAGTCTGCCACGAAGGCTACCGCTCCTGCTTCTTCCGAACCCTGGAAGACGGCCAATGGAAGATCACCGAGGAGAAAACCTATGACCCAAGTTCCGTGTACTAAAGAAGCGTTGTCCATCCGTGTCCAGCGGTGGCCCAATTCGCCCTCTGAGGTGCTTCAATGACCAACGGCCCCCGCCTAAAACTCGGCATTCCCAAGGGCTCCCTCGAGCACGCCACGGTGGACCTTTTCCGCCGAGCCGGCTTCAACATCACCACCTCCTCGCGCTCCTACTTCCCGGCCATCGACGACCCCGAGATCGAATGCATGCTCATCCGCGCCCAGGAGATGGCCCGCTATGTCGAAGACGGAGTTCTCGACGCCGGCCTTACCGGCCGCGACTGGGTGATCGAAAACGAAGCCGACGTCGTCACCGTCGCCGATCTGATCTACGCCAAGCAGAGCTTCGGCAAGGTCCGCTGGGTGCTCGCCGTCCCCGATGGATCGCCCTTCCGGTCCGTCCAGGACCTCCAGGGCAAGATCATCGCCACCGAGCTCGTCGGCGCCACACGCCGCTACCTTGCCTCGCAGGGCGTCACCGCCAAAGTCGAATTCTCCTGGGGCGCCACCGAAGTGAAACCCCCCATCCTCGCCGACGCCATCGTCGAAGTCACCGAGACCGGCTCCTCGCTGCGCGCCAACAAGCTGCGCATTATCGAAACCGTGATGGAGTCCAACACCCAGCTTGTCGCCAACAAGGACTCCTGGGCCGACCCCTGGAAACGCCGCAAGCTCGAAGACATCCGCATGTTGCTCGAAGGCGCCATCAACGCCCTGGGCAAAGTCGGGCTCATGCTCAACGTCCACAAGGACAACCTTGCGCAGGTCCTCGCCGTTCTCCCGGCGCTCAAGAATCCCACCATCAGCCCGCTCAGCGACGGCGAATGGTACGCCGTCAACACCATCCTGGACGAATCCACCGTCCGCATGATCATCCCGCGCCTCAAAGAGGCCGGCGGCTCCGGCATCGTCGAATACCCGCTCAACAAGATCGTCATGTAGAAGGACCTCGTGATGCTGCGCATTCTCCCATCCACCGAAGCGTCGAAGTTACTCCGCCGCCGCGCCGCGCGCTTCAGCGAAGCCGAGCGCACAGTGCGTCCCATTCTCGAGGCGGTCCGCATCCGCGGCGACAAGGCGCTGCTCGAGTACGCCCGCAAGTTCGACGCGCTCGACCGCAAGACCGTCGCGCTCTCGGATAAGGTCCTCGACGACGCCGCGCGCCGCCTCGCGCCCGCCTTTCGCCGGGCCGTCAAAACCTCGGCCCGCAACGTCGCCGCCTACGCGAAGCTCCAGCTCCCGCAGGCGAAAAAGATCGAGCCCGCGCCCGGCCTCAGGCTCTCGCAGATCATCCGCCCGCTCGACGCCGTCGCCGCGTACATCCCCGCCGGCCGCTACCCGCTGCCTTCCACCGTCATCATGACGGTCGTTCCGGCGACCGTGGCCGGCGTGGCCAACATCATGGTCTGCGCGCCGCGCTTCGTCGATGAGATTTTCGGAACCGCGCGCCTGCTCGGCGCCACGCACGTCTTCCAGATGGGCGGCGCGCACGCCATCGCGGCCTTCGCCTACGGCACGCGCACGGTGCCGCGCGCCGACCGCATCGTCGGCCCCGGCAACATCTACGTCGCGGCAGCGAAAAAACTCCTCGCCGGCGAGGCCGGAATCGACTTCGTCGCCGGACCCACCGAGATCCTCATCATCGCCGCCGAGGGCAACCCCGCCTGGATCGCCGCCGACATGCTGGCCCAGGCCGAACACGACGCCGACGCCTCCGCCATCCTGCTCACGACGTCCAAAGAACTCGCCGCCGCGGTCGCGAAAGAAGTCGAGCGCCAGCTCGCAACGCTCCCGACCGCGCCCACCGCGCGCAAGGCGATCGCGAACAACTCGGCAATCCTGGTGGTGTCATCGCTCGAGGAAGCCGTCGACCTCTCCAACCGCTTCGCGCCCGAGCACCTGAGCCTGCACGACCCCGCGCTGCTCCCCCGGATCCGCCACGCCGGCAGCGTCTTCCTCGGACCCTGGAGCACCGAAGCCGCCGGCGACTACGCCTCTGGACCCAACCACGTCCTGCCCACCTCCGGCGCCGCGCGCCTCCGCGGCGGCCTCTCCGCCGCCGACTACGTCAAGGCGATCTCGGTCCAGCAGCTCGACCGCCGCGCGCTGAAAGCCCTGGAGCCCGCCGTCACCACACTCGCCCGCGCCGAAGGCCTCGAAGCCCACGCCCGCAGCATGGAGGTCCGCACCCGTGGCTGAAGCTCTGACTCCGCGCCCCGCCGTCGTCAGGATGGCGCCCTACAACCCGCCCACCTCGGGCCGCGCCGGCAAGCTACGCCTCGACTTCAACGAGAACACCGTCGGCTGCTCGCCGCGGGTCGCTGCGCTGCTGCGCGAAAAGCTCAGCGAGGAATCGCTCACCATCTACCCCGAGTACGAAGCCACGCGCGCGGCGCTCGCCGACTACTTCCAGGTTCCCGAATCGCAGTTCCTGCTCACCAACGGCACCGACGAAGCGATCCAGGTCCTGATCAACACTTACGTCGACGACGCGCAGGAGGTGATCATTCTCCATCCGTCGTACGCGATGTACAGATTCTACAGCGAAGTCGCCGGAGCCGAAGTCCGCGAGCTCCGCTACCGAGAGCATGAACTGGCGTTCCCCTTCGACGAACTCCTTGAAGCGATCACGCCGGGAACCCGGGCGATTCTGCTCTCCAATCCCAACAACCCCACCGGAACCGGCATCGGCGTGGACCAAATCTCTGCGATTCTCGACCGCGCGCCCCACGCCGCCATCCTGGTCGACGAAGCCTACTATGAATTCAGCGGAGTCACCGCCCTCGGCCAGATCGACAAGTACCCGAACCTCTTCGTCTCAAGAACATTCTCCAAGGCTTTCGGACTTGCCGGCCTGCGAATCGGCTGCCTGTTCTCGCAACCGCAAAACGTGAAGTTCATGCATAAGGCCCAGTCTCCATACAGCGTGAACATCCTGGCGGCCATCGCCGCGAGAGCCGCCGTCTCCGACCCCGCCTACATCAACAACTACGCCGCGGAAGCCGCAGCCTCCCGCGAGCTCTTGTACCGCGGCTTCCAGGCGCGCGGCATCGCGTACTATCGAAGTCAAGCCAACTTCGTCCTCTTCCGAGCCGGCGAAAGATCGATCGCAATCCGCGACGCCCTCCGCGACCGAGGCGTGCTGGTCCGCGATCGCAGCTACGAACTGCCAGGCTGTGTCAGGGTCACCGCCGGAACCGTCGCCCAAACGGAGCGCTTCTTCAGCGCCCTGGACGAAGTCCTTGCAGGGCAGGCTCCCAGCCTGCGCGGGGCTTCAGCCCCGCCCACTGCCGCCCCGCCAGAGGTGCAACCATGAACCGAGTCCTCGTCTTCGACATGGATGGAGTCCTGGTCGACGTAACAGACTCCTATAACGGCACAACCATCGCGACCGTCCGGCACTACACCGGCAAAACCATCACCCAGGACCTGATCCAGCACTACAAGAACCAAGGAGGCTGGAACAACGACTGGGAACTCACCCACCACCTCTGCGAACAGCAAGGCGTCCGCGTCGCCTACCGCGAAATCGTCGACCAGTACATGCGAATCTTTTTCGGCGAAAACGGAGACGGCCTGATCCAACGCGAGAAATGGCTCCCCAGGCAAGGTCTGCT
>CAYYNC010000057.1:0-39265 GCA_964472745.1 uncultured Solibacteraceae bacterium | reverse complement strand
CCGCGACATCAACCTTGGCAAGGTTGCACTCTACCAACTGAGTTACTCCCGCTCGGGTGGTGCAGTCCCATTGTTGCGCTCCGCGGGTTCGCCTGTCAATTTTTGTGCCCGGATCCGGCCGGAGTTGGCTTGGGAGCGACGCCTCTCCATCCCGTACTGCCTACCTCTGTTTTGTCAAAGGCTTAGCGGTGTTGCACAACAAAATCATCGCGAAATGGCACGCTTTCCATCATTCTAAAATGTCTGAATACTTCTTTGTTTCCATTGAGTTACAGGACAATCACAGCCCCCGGTTTACAGGACGCGATTTGTGCTATTCTGAGGTTCGTCGGTTCGCTGGAAGATCACCCAGTCTGGCTCCCGCTAAGCCAGGGTGGGCGCTTGGCGGTCCAGCGGCGAGGCTCACTCCAGTTAAGAAGTCGAGTGGATTTCCCGCTTGTGGAAATCGTGTGGGAAATGAAGGGGAGTTTTGTGTGCAGATGTTAGAAACGACCTTCTGGGAGCAGATCAAGAGCCAACTGCTCCACCATCTCTCAGGGGAAGCATGGCACAATTGGGTCTCTCGAACTGAGTTCCTCGGCCTCTCTGATGAAGAACTTCGGGTTGGCGTACCCGATGAGATCACGAGGATGTGGATGGAGGGAGAGTACGCGGCGAAAGTCGCAGCGGCGATCCGCGAACTGAGGCTTCCTGTCGCGAAGATCCATTATGAGTTGATGAGCCCGTCCACGCAGGCCCACAATTCCGCGGCGCGGCGCCAGCCTTCACCACTTCCGCCTTCGCATACTCTTCAGCTTAGGTCGGCTGCGCAGGAACTGAATCCGCGTCTGACCTTCGACACCTTCGTTGTCGGGTCCTGCAATCAGTTCGCTCACGCGGCGGCGAGAGCGGTTGCCGAGCGGCCCTCGCGGAGCTATAACCCGCTCTTCATCTATGGCGGCAGCGGGATGGGCAAGACCCACCTCATTCATGCGATCGGCACATCGATCCTCAGCCAGTATCCGCGCATGCGGCTTGTGTACACCACGGGAGAGCAGTTCGTCAACGACATGGTGAACTGCATCCGCACGGACCGCATGGTGAGCTTCCATCAGCACTACAGGACCGCAGATGTACTCCTCATCGACGATGTGCACGCGCTGGCGGGGAAGGAGCGCACACAGGAGGAGTTCTTCCACACGTTTAACGACCTCTTCGATCACCAGAAACAGATCGCGCTGACCTCCGACTCGCTGCCCAAGCACATGAACGGCCTGGTGGAGCGCCTGAGGACGCGGTTCGAGTGGGGACTCATGGTCGATGTGCAGCCGCCGGATCTTGAGACGAAGATGGCAATCCTCGATCACAAGGCTCAGGCTGAGGGAATCACTCTGCCCGAGGACGTCCGCATTTTCCTGGCAACAAAGACCAAGTCGAGCGTACGTGAGCTCGAGGGCGCGTGGACGAAACTGCTCGCATGCTCGTCCATGACCGGATCCCCCATCACGCTCGGAATGGCGCAGCAGGCTCTGAAGCCGATCCTCTCCACCAACGAGCGCAGGCTGACCATCGACTCGGTCACGAGAGCGGTTGCGGACCGCTTCAGCCTGCAACCATCGCAGATCAAACAGAAGACGAACGCTCATGAGATCTCCCGCCCGCGGCAGGTAGCCATGTACCTTGCCAAGGAACTGACGGGAGCTTCGCTCCAGGAGATCGGACGCGCCTTCGGCGGAAAGCACCACACCACCGTCCTTCACTCAATCCGCAAGATTGAGGAGCTAAGGCGCGAGGACCCGGACTTGAACAAGACGATCCACAGCATAATCGACTCATTCAGCTAGGCTTGCAAAGTTTTCCACAATGGGCGGATTGAAGCTCAAGTGGACGGCTGTGAAGATCTCCGGGCAGTCCTCAAAGCGGTCCCGGCAGGGGCGATCAAATCCACATCTTCCCGAGCCAGGAAGCCAATGAGTTTTGTATAATTTAGAGAGAATCTGACATTTCCACAGGACCTACCAATCGTAGATCTCCCTATGTAATGTCAAGGAAGACCTGAAGGGAAGAGGAAGGACGGTCAGAATGGAGTTCACCGTCAGCAAGTCAGACCTGGTGAGAGAACTGAACCTCTCGCAAGGCGTGGTGGAGAAGAAGACCACAATCCCGATCCTGTCGAACATTCTCCTGGAGGCCGCAGACGACCGCCTGGTTCTGACGGCGACAGACCTGGAGTTGGGGATCCGGTGCTTCACCCCGGCGCGGGTGAAGTCGCGTGGCGCCGGGACGATCCCCGCCAAGAAGCTTCTCGATTACGTGAGACTGCTTCCTGAGGCCGACGTTCAGGTGAAGATCGCCGACAACCATTGGGCAAGCCTGCTCTGTGGGAGGTCGAAGACACGGATCGCCGGGATGTCGCGGGAGAGCTTCCCTGAGCTTCCCCAGATGCCGGCTGCGATTGTGAAGGTCCCGATGGGCCTACTTGCGTCGCTGATCTCGAGGACGATCTTCTCCATCTCGGCTGAAGAATCGCGGTTCACGCTGAACGGCGCTCTGCTTCAGTTCCGCGCGGGCAAGGTGACGATGGTGGCTACCGACGGGCATCGCCTGGCGCTGGCGGAAGCCGCAAATCCGCTCGCCGAGGATGAAGTGACGTACAAGGCCCTGCTGCCGCGCAAAGGGATGCACGAGCTGCTGAAGCTGGCGGCGGAGGTTGAGGACAGCGAGACGCCGGTCCTGTTCGCCGGAGATGAGAACCACCTCTTCTTTCAGTTGGGCGACCGGCTCCTGATCAGCCGGAAACTCAGCGGCAACTTCCCGGACTATGAGCGCGTGCTGCCGAAGTCCCACAGCCACGCCGTGAGTTTCGATCGCGAAGAGCTGAGAGGGTCGATTGAGCGTGTTGCCCAGTTCTCGGACGAACGTTCCCGGGCGATCAAAGTGAGGTTCTCGGACAACGAGGCTACGCTGCACAGCTCGCTGTCGGAGAGCGGCGAGTCTGAAGAGAACCTGACGGTCGACTATGGCGGGCCAACCGTTGAGATCGGTTTCAATGCGCAGTATCTGCTCGACTTCCTGCGCGCGGCGACGGAGCAGAGAGTTACGTTTCACTTCAAAGATGCTCAAAGCGCCGGCGAAATGCAGCCGGTGAGCGAGAGCCCGAACAGCGAGTACAGGTATGTGGTCATGCCCATGCGCATTTGATTGCGCCGGCTGCCATCCAGACAACGGGCTTCATACCCTGCACGGACCGCGCCGCACTTGTAGTGTCCTCGCAGGCCTCGATCAAGATCCTGAAGGGTTAAGCGTTTGACGAATCCTGGTTCCTACGATTCCACGAGCATTAAGGTTCTGGAGGGACTGGAGGCGGTGCGCCTCCGGCCCGCGATGTATATCGGCTCAACGAGCGAGCTGGGCCTTCACCACCTCGTCTACGAAGTGGTTGACAACTCCGTGGACGAAGCGATGGCCGGCTATTGCACCGAGATCACGGTGACCATCCACATCGACGACTCAGTGACGGTTATCGATAACGGCCGGGGCATCCCCGTGGACCTCAAGGAAGAGTACGGCGTCTCGGCGGCCGAGATCGTCATGACGAAGCTGCACGCCGGCGGGAAGTTCGACTCCAACACATACAAGGTGTCCGGCGGGCTGCATGGAGTCGGCGTGAGCTGCGTCAACGCGCTCTCGGAATGGCTCCACCTGGAGATCTGGCGCGACCGCGCAACCTGGGAGCAGGATTACGAGCGCGGGATTCCGAAAGGTCCGCTGACCCGGACCGGCAAGGCTGGAAACAAGACCGGCACGAAGGTGACCTTCAAGCCCGACGGGACGATTTTCGACAGCACGCACTTCAACTTCGACACGCTGTCTCAGCGCCTGCGCGAGCTCGCGTTCCTCAACCGTGGTCTAAAGATTACGCTGAAGGACGAGCGCGAGGAGCCGCCCAAGCAGCACGAGTTCTACTTCTCCGGGGGCATCACCGAGTTCATCAAGCACCTCAACCGCGGCAAGTCGGTGCTGCACGAGAGGCCGATCGCTATCGAGGGCGAGCGCGAGCTGCCTACCGGCGGCGTCCTCACCATTGAAATCGCGATGCAGTGGAACGACAGCTACTCGGACACCATCTTCTGCTACGCGAACAACATCAACACGCGCGACGGCGGCTCGCACCTCACGGGGTTCCGCACGGCACTGACCCGCACGTTGAACTACGTGGCGCGCCAGAACGGGCTGTTAAGGGACATCAAAGACCAGAACCTCTCGGGCGACGATGTTCTCGAAGGGCTGATAGCAGTCGTCAGCGTCAAGCTGCCGCAGCCGCAGTTTGAAGGCCAGACCAAAGGGAAACTCAACTCCGACATCGGCGGGTTCGTGACGCAGATCGTCAACGAGAAATTGACCGAGTACTTCGACAAGAATCCGTCGGTGATGAAGAAGATCGTCGGCAAGGCCGTTGAGGCGGCGCGCGCGCGCGAGGCCGCCCGCAGAGCGCGCGAGTTGACGCGGCGCAAGGGAGCTCTTGATTCAGGCGGCCTGCCCGGCAAGCTCGCCGATTGCCAGGAGAAGGATCCGTCGCGCTGCGAGCTGTTCCTGGTGGAGGGCGAGTCGGCCGGCGGCACGGCCAAGACCGGGCGCGACCGCCGCTACCAGGCGATCCTGCCGCTCAAGGGCAAGATCCTGAACGTGGAGAAGGCGCGCTACGACAAGATGCTGAGCCACGACGAAATCCGCGCCATGATCACGGCCATCGGGACCGGCATCGGCAAGGACGACTTCGATATCTCCAAGCTCCGCTATCACAAGATCATCCTGATGACCGACGCCGACGTCGACGGCTCGCACATCCGGACGCTGCTGCTCACCTTCTTCTTCCGGCACATGCAGGAGCTCATCACGCGCGGCCACGTGTTTGTCGCCCAGCCCCCTCTGTATCGCATCAAGAAGGGAAAGAGCGAGAAGTACATCAAGGACGACAAGGACTTCGTGCGCGAGATCCTGCGCCGCGCAACGGACAACATTCACGTCGAGTACAACGGCTCACGGCTCGAGGGCGGGGAGCTGCGGCAGTTCTTGATGTCGCTCGACGAGTATCAAAATCTGTTCACGCGGCTGGAGCGCCGGCTGCGCGATGGGCGCGTGGTCGAGATCCTGGCCAATCCGGCCTTCGCCATCGACAGCAAGGCGGACTTCCTCGACGAGCAGAAGGTGCGGAGCCTGGCCGCCGCGCTCCAGGGGCTGCAACTGAAGACGAGGCTCGTGCAGGACGAAGAACACTCGACCTGGGCCGTCGTCTATCACGACGAGTCGCACGGCGATAGGACGATCGGCATCGACCTTGTGGGCCAGCCCGAGTACAAGCGCCTGCGTTTTCTCGCCCGCCAGACCGAGAAGTACAACAAGCCCCCGTTTGTCGTGGTGAAAGAGACGCGGCGCGAAAGCATTGAGAATTGGCGCGATCTGATCGCCCACCTGAAGGCCGAGGGCACGCGCGACTGCTCCATCCAGCGTTACAAAGGCCTGGGCGAGATGAACCCCGATCAATTGTGGGAGACCACGATGAACGCCGAATCGCGCAGCCTGCTCGAGGTGAAGCTGGAAGACGCCGTCGAGGCCGAGGAGATCTTCACCACGCTCATGGGCGAGGATGTCGAGTCGCGGCGCAAGTTCATCGAAGAGAACGCGCTGGACGTTCGCAACCTGGACGTCTGATCGGCTGTCAGGCCTGCGCGTTTCTACGAGCGCCGGGAGCGCCTCAGCGCGGCGTTGCCGGCCGCGGTCTCACCCATGGCCGCCCCGATGTCTGCAATCCGGATACCCGGTCAGCGCTCCGGGCGCGGCACTTCCGCCAGAGGGAAGCGGACGTAGCGGATCCGTCTGCGGTTCCACGTGTAGGTAATGTGCAGATCTCCGCCCGACCCTTGAATCATCGCAGGGTAGGAGAACTCTCCCGGCCCGGATTCCAGCGTGTGGAACATCTTCCAGGTTTCGCCGTCGCGGCTTGCCGCGAGGTTGAGCGGCGACCGCCCTTTCGGGGTGTGGTTGTAGACCAGAACGATGCGTCCGTCCCGCAGAGCCACCGCATCAATGCCCGAATTCGGATTGGGAAGATCGATAGGCCGCGCCTGCGTCCACGTCACGCCGAGATCGTTTGAATCCGCCACGCAGATGCGGCCAATCCTCGACGTCGACCGCGCAAAGAGCCGCAGCCTCTTACCCCCAAGCGGAACGATCGTTGGCTGGATGATGCCCTCCGTGCGGTCCCACTCCGCCACTCCGGGGACGTCCTTCGGGCCTTCGGTTGCGCCCTGCTGCCGCGGCACTTCACGCGAAACCACGATCGGGCCGAACTTGGACCACGTCTTGCCGTTGTCTGTGCTCCGCTCGATCCAGACCGCCCAGGAGCGGTACGATTCCACGGACGAGCCGCTCACGATCACTCCATTCGGCAGCACAAGCGGCTTGGCTCGGATTGGACCGAGCAGTCCGGCCGGCAGCCGCTCAACGCTCGACCACGTGCCGCCTTCGTCGCTGCTCGAGCGTCTGGAGGCGGTCCACGTCATCGGACTCGGGCCGTACTTGTAGTAGAGCCACAGAAGCGCGTCTTTGGTATGGAACAGTACCGGATTCCACGCCGGAACGTTTTGCTCTCGCGCCAGCTCCACCGGCTCGGACCAGGCGCCGCCTGCCAGTTTCCGCGAGCCCCAGATGGCGACGTCGGGCCTGCCCTCGGCTGTTCCACCGAACCAGGCCGCCATCAGGCCTCCGCCGCGCAGCTCGACGATCGTAGAGGCATGGCACGACGGGAACGGCGCGGATTCGTAGATGAACTCCGCCGGCGGCGCCGCGGCCGCGCAACACGCGCCCGCCGCACAGAGCAGAAGAGATCTCATGCCCTACAGGTTATCCTCCGCGGGACGGGTCAGTAGTACACGCGCTTCACGCGCTGGCCGATGCCGCAGAGAACGCTGTAGCTGATCGTGCCGGCGGTGCGGGCGATCTGCCGTGCGTCGAGCGAAACGCCGCCTTCGCGCCCGAGCAGCGTCACCGCGTCTCCGGGCTGCAATTGCGGGCATTCGGTGACATCGATGCTCGTGAGGTCCATCGAGATCGCCCCCAGGATCGGTACAAGCTTGCCCGCGGCGATCACCTTTCCCTTGTTGGAAAGACGGTGCGGCATGCCATCGGCATAGCCGACCGCGAGGACCGCCATGCGCGTCGGCCGCTCGGCCCTGAACATCGCGCCATAGCCGACCCTCGCTCCCACGGGGAGGTCCTTCACTTCGAGAATGCGGGCCTTCCAGTTGAGCGCGGGCCGCACTTCGAGAACCGGCGCCGGCGCCTGTCCGCGAACCGGGCTCACATAGCCGTAGATCGCGTGACCGGGCCGCACCATGTTTCCCCAGGCCTCGCGCAGTCCGTAGGCCACCGGGATTGTGCCCGACAGATGCACGAATCGCGCGGCGATGCCGGCGCCGCGGATCGTGTTCTTCACGTCCTCGAAATAAGCGATCTGCTCGCGGGTCTGCGGCGATTCGTAATTCGCAGCCGAAGCGAAGTGCGTCATCAGCCCTTCGAGGCGCGCATGTCTGCATCCCAGAATGGTCTCGGCGATCTCCGCGGGCAGCGCGCGCGTTCCCAACCGCCCCATGCCGCTGTCGATGGCAAGGTGGTAGGGCAGGGGACGCGAGAGGACTGCGGCCATGCGGTCATAGTCCCGCAGTTGCGCCAGAGAATGGATCGCAGGCGTGAGATCGTAATCGATCAACGCCGGCCGCTCGAAATTCAGGAAATCACCCATGATGAGGATGTGCGCTGTGATCCCGCCCTGGCGCAGCGTCACGCCTTCCTCGACGTTCGACACGGCCAGCCAGCGCGCGCCTTCCTGCGTCAATACCCTCGACACCTCTACCGCGCCGTGACGGTAGGCGTCCGCCTTCACCACCGGCATCACTTCGACCTCGGAGCCGACAGCGTGCCGGACAGCCTGGAAGTTCTCCGCGATCTGCCTCCGCGAAACTTCAACCCAACAGCGGTAGGTGATGGGAACCATGCTGTTTCATTGTCGCCAATTGCGGCTTAGCCGCGGCCGCAGAGACTCGCCAGGAGCTTCTCGTAAGCGTCGGTGACCTTCTCCCAGGAGTACCGCTCCTCAACTCGGCGCATCGCGGCCGCGCGCAGAGCCTCCCCTTGCGCTTCGCTCATCTCAAGCACCCGACGCATGAGCGCGACCAACTCCTCCCCGGTGGAAAACGGCAGCCCGGCGCCTCCCGCGACTTCTTCGTTTTCGGGAGTGCGCAGGTACAAGACAAGAGCGCCCCGTCCCATCGCCTCAATCAGCGCAGGATGAGTGCCGCCGACCTCGGTGGCATGCACATACGCGAAGCTGTGCGACTGCAACTCGTGGTAGCCCTCCCCGTAGATGGCGCCGGGAATGACGATGCGCGGATCGTTCGTCTCGCGCACGCGCGCGATGTAGTCCTGCGCATAGGGAGCATCTCCGACAAGCGCGAGCTTGAAATCGGTGGCCACGCGTTCAAACGCCTGCCGCACGAGGAGGGGGTTGTTCTCCGGCTCGAAGCGCGTCACATAGAGAAAGTAGCGGCGTGGTTCAAGCCCAAGCCGCGCGAGCGCGTCGCAAGTGGCCACAGGGCCGACGGGCGCCCCGTACGGGATGAAGTCCGAATCGGCGCCGTACCGCGCCCGGTAGTAGTCTCGGATCGCCTCCGCGTCTGTCACCATGCGGGTAGGACCGAAGGTGGAAAGCGCCTCGGAGAGCTGATACCAGGCTCGCGCGAGCGCGTTCCACTTCTTGCGCTTGCGCTCGAGCCCGTCGACATTGAGCGCGACGGGCACGCCGGCGAGCCGCGCGAGGGGCGTGAAGATGGCGTTGGCCGCGTTGCAGTAGAGAGCCACGTCGGCCGGGTTGCGCATGAGGTCCAGAGTGGTTAGGAACGTGTGCGCGATCGTGTCGAAGTACTTGTGGCGAATAGTGGGCAGATAGCGCAGCCGGACGCCGCGGTAGAAGCCCTCGCTGTGCCTCCCCCGGCAGTACACCGTCACATCATGCCCGCGCGCGGCCAGCCGCGTGGAGAGTTCTTCCGCAAACGTCTCGAAGCCGCCGTAGCGCGCCGGGATGCCGCGTGTCCCCGCAATGGCGATTCGCATTTTGCCTGCGCCGCCGGCCGCTTCCGCAGAGTGGGTCTGGTCCAAATCAGCTTTCGGCGATCTGCGCCCGAGTGCGCGACGCCAGGACGGCGGTCTTCTTCGGCGCCGGACGGCTCACAGGCTCGAACCGGAACCAGCCGGCGATGTAATCGTCGTCCACCCGCTTGCGGCTCATGATCCACTCGCGCATGTTCCAAGCCTTGCGCCAGGACTTCAGCACGAGCCAGAAGGCTTTCAACGAATAGTGCTCATAGAGCAGACAGCAGCCGAGCACAACGGCATCGCGCGCCGTAATGGCGAACCAGTGCTTGCGATACAGGTCAAGCGTCATGTTTTTGATCCGCATCAGGAACCGGTTCTTGACGGAGTGCATGTTGATTTCGCGCGGAAGCGCCCGGCGGTTGCCCGGCAGCACCGCGCGCACATGGTAGCCGCGGGCGTAGGGCGTGTACAGGCAGCGCCAGCCCAAAAGCTGTGCGCGCCACGCGACGTCGGCGTCTTCGCGATACACGAAGAAGTCGGGGTCGAAGAAATCCCCGTCCACCGAAACGTCCTCGATCATGGTGCGGCGGTAGAGCGCGGCCGCGGCCGTCGCGCCGAACACATACTCGCGCTTGAGGAAATGGCCATTGTCGATCTCGCGGCTGCCGCGGTCGAGATGGCGCAGCGTCGGAGTGAAGTAGATGCCCGTGGAGTCGACCCGCGGCCGCGCCTCGATCTCGAAGTCGGGCGTCATCACCAGCAGCTTGCCGCACACCGTGCCAATGCGGTTGTCCAGCCTGCCGGCCTCGATCATGGCCTGGATGAAGTAGGGCATGAGGAGAACGTCCGGGTTGAGCGTCAGAACCCAGTTCCCGCGAGAAAGCCGGATGGCCTGATTCTGCGCCGCGGCGAAACCGAGGTTCTTCGAATTATGGATGATCAGGCAACGGTCTTCAAACCGCTCGAGAATGTCCCTCGTGCCGTCCGTTGAGTTGTTGTCCACAACGATGATCTCGAACTGCGGACCCTTTTGGGCCAGCACCGATTCGAGGCAGCGCTTGATGTAACGGCCGCTGTTGTAGGTCACTATCGTGACCGAAACAAAATCAGTAGAAGCCATGAAGGCAACTTATCCCCGTTCTTGTTCACGAACCTCGCGCCCTCGCCTGCCGCTCCATGTCGTGACCGCCGGAGTGCGGCTCCGGGGCCTCCGCAAGGATTACAGCCGATCGAGATCGCATCAATTTACAATACACCGCCACGGGCCGGACTGACCCGAGACGGAAAACAGCCCAGATTGAGCGAGGCAGTAAAGCTGCGCTCACCGCCAGGAACACTATCAGCCGCCCGCCGCCTGTAAAGTGCAGACGGACAAAGCGGAGAAGGCTATCGTACCAATAAAGCTGCCGGTCCGACCACGACAGCGCGGCGATGGAGTGGCCTCCGGCGTGTCGCGCGCGAACCCGTCCCAGATGCCGTACTCGCCACCCCAGCCGCCGCAAGCGAAGCAAGAAGTCGACGTCCTCAAACCAGAGTGGATGGAAGCCCTCGTCGAATCCGCCCGCCGCCTGCCAGGCGTCTCGCCGGATCAGCAGGAAGGCCCCAGCGGGCTGTTCGACGTCCAGATCACCTCGCGGATCGAGGTCCAGACAGCGGTAGCGCCTGTTCACTGGATTGGAGCTCCACAGGCGGTTCAGCCCGAGAACCTCGAAACAGAGAGTGAGAGCGGTGGGGAAGCGGCGAATGGAGAAGCCTTGTTGAGGATCGCCGGCGGAATCGACCAGCAGGCCCGAGGCGGCCCCGACGGAGGAGTCCCCCAGAGCGTCGATCAGCGGACGGGGGTCGTCCAGCAGAACAGCGTCGGGATTCAGCAGGAGAACGGCGTCCGCGCGCGAGAGAATACGGAAGCCCTCATTAACCGCCGCAGCAAAGCCCTTGTTCGTCCGGTTGGCGATCAGCTCCAGCGGCGCATAGCCGCGGGCGATATCGCAGGTCGAATCGGCGGAGGCATTGTCCACCACGACGATGCCGCAGTCGAAGCGATCCCCGAATCGCAGACAGGATTCGACGCACGCAGCGAGATGGCCGGCGGAGTTATAGGTGACGATGAGGCAGCCGGTCCTCAATTCACTCCTCCCGCAAGCCGGAAGTACCACCGCCAGAAAGAGTCGCCGCCGTCCACCAGCTCGTGAAGAGTTTGCTCGCTCGACGAGAGGATTGCAGCGAGCCGGGCGGCGGCTTCTTCATCCGGCTCGCGCCGGACGGAGCTCCAGGCGCGCACGGCGTCGAGCTTGCCGCGCAGCCACGCGCCGCCGCGGCCGCGCCGGAACGCGGCCAGCCCCCACAGAATCTGTCCGGCCAGCACGGGTCTACCGTAGCGCACAAACCAGTCCCGCGGGTAGTGCCGGGCGACCAGGAGCGCCTGATTGCGCGAAAGCAGCCGCACCATCGCGCCGCTCCAGGCGCCCAGCGTGGCGCTGCCATGATGGAACGCCACTGAATCCGGCACGTAGAGCCCGCTCAACCCTTGCAGCGCGCAGCGCAGGCCAAACTCGACATCCTCCAGGTACGACTCGAAGCTCTCGTCCAGCAAACCGGCGCGCTCGAACAGCTCGCGGCGCAACAGAGTTGCGGTGAGCGGCGCGAAATGAACACGCCGGGGCCTTCGCCACGCCTCCCCATCCGGCGATCCGGCGCCGGCGCGCCACGCGCATCCGCTGCGGCTTAGCAGGTCAAAAGCTCCGTCCAGGACGCCGTGGTCGCCCATCCTGAGCAGCCGGCAGCAGGCGAACCAGCTCTCTTCCTCGCGGCACGCATCGAGCAGCGCCTCCAGCCAGCGCGAATCAAGCTCCACATCGTTGTTGACCACGGCGACCCACGATGTCGCAGTGGCCCGGATCCCTTCATTCACAGCGCGGCTGAACCCGCGATTGCCGTCGAGCCGGACAAGCGAAGCCCCCCGCCGGGAGGCCACGTCGCACGAGGAGTCGGTCGAGCCGTTGTCTACCACGAGGACGGCGTCAGGACGCACGGTCTGGCGCTCGACCGAGGCCAGCAGCCGGTCGAGCCATCTCTCGCCGTTCCAGTTTGGGATGATCAGCGTCACTCCGCTCATCTTGTCTCGCTAGTTCCGACAGGACCGAAATCCGGGCGGGAACGGGTTCGAGGATTGAAAGGGAGGAAGGCCCCTCGGGCCCACAGGCAGGTAAGTCTCAGACTATCACTTCGCTGCGCCGCGCGCAAAGCGTTTCTTCAGCAGGAACATGAGGTTATTGATCCCGTCCCGCCAGGGATTGAGCTTGATCTCCCCCAGGCGGGAAGAGTACATGATCGAAATCTCCTCGAAGCGGGCCGTCGGGTGCAGCAGCGCCTCGATCTTGATCTCCTCGGAGAATGCCATTCCATCAGACTCCAGGATCATCCTGTCCAGGATTGAGCGGCGAAAGACCCACATGCCGCTCTGCGAATCGCGCACCCACCGGAAGAAGAGAACCGACATCGCCAGCGAGAGGACCAGGTTGCCCAGTTTGTGCTTGAGACTCATTGCGTTCCGGTCGCGCACCGGGAAGCGGGAGGCGTTCAGGAAATCCGCCTGTAGGTGGAGGAGGGCCTCGATCAGATAGGAGATGGCATCGGGCGGGTAGCTGTGATCCCCGTCGAGCGTCACGATGATGTCGCCCGTCGCGATCGCAAAGCCGCGCTTGTAGCTGCGGCCGTAACCGCGGACGTCCTCTCGAATCACCTTGGCGCCGAGCGCGGTCGCCACATCGGCGGTGCGGTCGGTCGAGTTGTTATCCACAACGATCACTTCATCGACGAACGCCGGCATCCTGCGGAGAACCTGCTCGATGCCCTGCTCTTCGTTCAGGCAGGGGATGACGACGGTGATGCGCTGATCCTTGTACATGAAACGGCCGCTCGCGCCCCGCGCGGCGCGAACCCTCTATTGTAAGGGCCTGAGCGCGCACAGCGGTATCATGACAGTGTGAAAGCTGCCGTGCGAGTTCTGCTCCCGCTCTTGCTGGGTCTGGCGTCGGCTGGCCAGCCCAAGGTAAGCCCGGAGATTCTTCAAATCAAGAACGTCTACATCCTGCCGATGTCCAACGGCTTCGACCAGTATCTGGCCAACCAGCTTACGCGCGATGGAACGCTTCAGGTGGTCACCGATCCGTCCAAAGCGGACGCCGTAATCACCGACAAGTTGGGCAAGGCGTTCGAGACCGCGATGGAAGAGCTCTATCCATCGCCTAAGCCCGAGGTTCCCAAGAAAGAGGAAGAAGTGAAGGACCAGGCCTCCGATTCAACCTCGCTCGACATGAAGCAGGTGGGCGAACAGAGAATTCAAGGCTCGGGCCGAGCCAAGTGGACGGTGTTCCTTGTCCATCGGGGATCGCGGAATGTGGTTTGGTCGCACTGGGATCAGCCGAGGGATGTCCGCCCCGAGACTCTGAACAGAACCGCCGGGAGAGTGGCGGAACGGTTATCGCAGGCGCTCAGGGCCGCGGGCGCTTCGCTGAGATAGCGCGGCGGTAACTGGCCTCCAACCTTCCGGCCAGCACCGCCATGTCCCACTCGCGCTCCACATAGCGCCGCGCCCTGCGCGCCATGGCTGCCGCCGCCGCAGGATCAGCCATGAGCCGCAGGACTGCATCCGCGAACTCCTCCGGCGAATCGGCCAGCGCGCAGAATTCGCCATCCTGCTTTGTCAGGCCCTCCGCGCCGATGCGCGTGGAGACGCAGGGAATTCCCGCGGCGAAGGCCTCCAGGAGTTTCACTCGCACGCCCGAGCCGCTCAGGATTGGGCAAAGGAAAATGGAATACCGGCGCAGGGGCTCTTGCACCTCGGGGACGAAGCCCAACAACTCCACCGCGCCGTCGTAGGTGGGCATGGTGTGAGCCGCGGGCGGATCCGAGCCGGCCACTTTCAGTCGAGCGCGAGGCTCGCTGATGAGAATGCGCGGCATCACGCGATCCAGGAGCCATTTCAGCGCCACCTGGTTCGGCGTGTGGCGGAAGCTGCCCAGAAACAGCAGCGTGAACGGTTCACGTCCTCCCTCCGCATACTCATAGAGCGAGGTATCGATTCCCGCCCTTACGTCGTGGTCGATTCGTCCCTCGAGTTCTGGCACGAATGACAGCAGGAAGTCGCGATTCGCGGCCGTACACACCTGCACGCGGTCCAGTCGCGGCAAAGTTCTGATCTCGTAGCGCAGCGCGCGCAGGTACTCGAGAAACGCCTTCGGTTTCTGGATCATCCGCATCGAAGGAAGCTGCCGCCAGATCGACTGAAAGTAGACGTCGTGCTCGAACAGCACCCAGGCGAGTTGACGGTATGGCCCTGCGTACTGGCCCATGTTTGTGTACTCGAGTTGAACAACGTCGATGTTCCGCGTTGCGATGATGCGGTGGATCTTCCACTCGAGCTCCTGGTCCCGGAACTCGCGCACTGCGAACGGAGTGATCGCGCCGAGTCCCTTGGGCTGGCCCTCCAGGCGAATCAGAAACTCCATCGACGCCGTGTATTCAATCAGTTCGGCATGGGCGTCGATCTCCTTCGGGTAATCGACCATCACGACCAGGTGCAGGTCGACGAGCCGGCCGAGATGCTTCACCGCCTGGTTCATGAAGACGGCGCCTCCATGGATTGGAGGGCTGAGGGGATACGGGCAGACCATCAGCACCTTCAGCCGATCCGGATTCGGGTCGAGCGATTCGAACCGGTCACGGTAGTATCCGCCCAGCGGCCTGCGAAACGCTTCAGCGTCGTCGATCTCGGCGAGAGAGCGCCCCCGCCAGCGCGAGCGAAGGGCGCGCGGAAGTTGGACAAACGCGCGCCAGATGGCCCCGAAGTTGGAACGCTCCAGCGAATCGCCCGCAAACAGGCTCAGAAACGCGCCCGACCACGCAAAGAAGAAGTGCTCGAGCAGCCGCGCGGGCTCGTGAATGTTCTTCCAACAGAACAGGATGAGGTTCTTGCGGATGACGGCGTCGATGTAGGATGGCGAGAACTTCTTGCCGATCGTGCCCCGGTGCTCGTGCCACACCCGGCTGTTGGGCTGATACAGCACGCGCCAGCCCCGCTTCCATGCGAGATAGCCGAGATCGGCGTCTTCAAGGTAGAAAGGCCTCAGCAGCTCGTCGAAACCGCCCAGCTCGAGGAACTTGCGCCGGTCGAATGCGCAAGAGCCGCCGCCGCCATAGAAACAGGGATAGAGGTCATGCACCCGGTCTTCGTCATAGTGCCGGACCCGCAGGCCGCCGTTCTCCCACCAGCCTTGCGTCAGTCCTGTCTCTTCACGCTTCTTGCTTGCATCGCTGAAAAAGATCTGGCATGAGACCGCAAAGACATCAGGGCGCCCGAATCCCTCCAGCAGAGGTGCCAGAAAGTCGGGCGCCACCCGCATGTCGCTGTTGAGCAGCACCACGATGTCATTCGACGCCGCGCGGAATCCGGCGTTCGAGCCACCGCCGAATCCGAGATTCCGCGGCAGGGCCAGCAAGCGCACCGTAGGGAAGCGCGCGCGCACGAAGTCCGCGCTTCCATCCGTGGAGCCGTTGTCCACGACAATGATCTCGTTGCGGGGGTTGCCTGCCATGGCCTCAATCACGGAGGGCAAGTACTTCTCCAACAGATCGCGGCCGTTCCAATTAGGGATCACGACGCTCGCCGCGGCCGCGCCGGGTAGTGTGTCCTCGCGCCGCAGGCGGCGGCCGAAAAGCCGCCAGAGCAGATCCGCCAGCAGTAGGCCCGTCAGCGAAGGGATAACCGCAATCGGCGAAAGCAGCGCCCCCGGAAGGTTGCGCAGAAACCGGAGGAGAATCGCCATCTAGCTGCCTTGGAGGTTCGGGCCCACGCCGATCGCCCGCCCGAACCGCAGCCAGCGGGAAGTGTTTGCCGCCGCGAGAGTGGCGCGCAAGGCGTCGATTTCCGACTGTAGATTCATGGCCCAGCGGGTCCTCTCCTCCACAGTCGCCTCCGTGGCGTTCAAAAGCTCGACGCAGCGGGCGAGTTCGCCGCACTTGGCTTCGAGCTCCTTTTCCAGCGCTTCGATCCGGGCGCGAGCCGCTGCCGCTTGCGCGGCGATGTCCTGCTCGAGCTCGGCGATCTTTCCTTCATAGCCCGCCACGGCCCGCGCGGCTGTCTCTTGGTGCTCCTCCAATTCCCGCTGGAGTGCCGCCACGCGCAGGTTGCTCTCGGCCAGCTGCCCCTCGATCGCTGCGCCCCACGCGTGGGTTGCGCTCAACTCCTCGCTCTGCGCGCCATACATCTCGACGAGTTTGGCATGCTCGGTCTTGAGGGTTTCCAGCCACGCATTCTTTTGTGCGACTTCCGATTCGAGTTTCGCGATGTGCTGCTCGCGCTCCCGCAGGACGTTCGACGCGGTGGGCAAGAAGAAATACGTCGGCGCGCCCGTCTGATGGGCTTTCGCGCAGACACCCACAAAAAAGTGGCTTTCCTCCGGCGCGACGTGCGCCCGCTGCACGTGGACCTCGACGGGAGAAGTCGACTCGCTCCGCGCCGGATGAAAGACAATGCCCGCCGCGTGATTCTGGAGGAAGAGAGAGACCGACGGAAAGATCGAGCGAAGCGCTTCTTCAAACTCAGCGAACTCGAACTCATGCACATGAAACGGATTCGCTCCAATCAGGCGGCGGCTCTCCGCGTAGTAGAGCTTGTTCGGCGTTGAAACCACGAACTGCCCGCCGGGAGCAAGAAGCCGATGCGCCTCGCGCACCAGCGCCGTCCAGTCCTCGAGATGCTCAATCACCTCAAAGGCCACCACGAGTTCGAAGGCTCCGCTCCGGAATGGAAGCTGCTCAGCACTGGCGACCAGGTAGTTGAGATTGGGAGCTTTGTATTGAAGCCGGGCCTGCTCGACAGCTTCCAACGAAACATCGATGCCCACGGCCGAATTCGCGACGGCGGCCAGCTCCGCTGTCCCGTACCCGGAACCGCAGGCGACGTCGAGAACGCGCCGCCTCCTCGCCAGCCGCGCCGCAAATGCATAACGCGAGAAGTGCTCGTTCCACAGATCGCAATCGATCTGCCCCGGAATGACGCGCTCCCCCGTGAACTCAAGCAAGGTTCACCTCCGGCTCGCCCCGGGCGCCCAGTCGCGCATTTACCTCCACCCGGCAGGGGATGCGCTGGTAGCCATAGATGGGCCCGTCGCTGTGACCCATTTGCAGAGTGATCGCATTGTCGATCCAATCGCAAGTGCTGAACGAGGTCAGCGTCCCGTCGGCGATCGCGGGCGAGAACGAGAATTCCCCGGCGTAAAGCTCCGGTAGTTTCAGATGAAAGTCCACCGTATAGACATCGCCAGGCTGCATGGGAGGAAGCTCCACGCCCTCGCGCGTCGTGTTGGCACCGGCGAAATCGACGCCCAGGTGGTTGCGGATCAGGAAGCCGATATTCGGCAGGGCGATCTCCTCCTTCGCCAGCACGCTGATGCGCACGACGATGTCCGCGCCCGGATCGAGCATGCCCAGCTTTCGGCCCATATCGTCCAGCACCGCGATCCCGAGAATCTCTGCGCGGCCGTCTCCGAAGCGGTGGTCGATATTCGGAATCTCCTCGATCACCTCCGGCGCCCGGACTGGGCCGGCTCCACGCGCGCGGGGCTGAGAATGCTTCAGCTCGAGATAAGCTGAGTCTTTCTCCACCATCGCTGCCAAGTACTTTGCGACAACAAGGTGGCACGACCCGATCTCACGGATGCGTCCATGTTCGAGCCACATCGCCCGGTCGCCGATCGCTTTCACGTCGCCTGTCGAGTGAGAGACGAAGAGGATCGTGACGCCCCTGGAGCGCAACTCGTGCACCTTGCGCAGGCAGCGCTGCCGGAAGTAAATGTCGCCAACCGCAAGCGCTTCGTCGACGAGCAGGACCTCGGGGTCCACGTGGATTGCCACCGAAAAGGCGAGGCGAACCACCATGCCGCTCGAATAGGTCTTGACGGGCTGGTGGATGAAATCGCCGATCTCGGCAAACGCCTCAATCTGTGGGTAGATGCGGTCGATCTGCGCCGTCGAGAATCCCAGGATCGAGCCGTTCAGATAAACATTGTCGCGGCCAGTGAATTCCGGATTGAATCCCGATCCGAGCTCGAGCAGCGCCGCAACGCGGCCTGCCACCATCGCAGCCCCCTCGGACGGAGCGAGGATTCCCGCGACGATCTGGAGCAGGGTGCTCTTCCCCGATCCATTCTCGCCAACGATGCAAAAAGTCTGGCCGCGGGGCACTTCAAAAGAGATATCCCGCAATGCCCAGAAGTCGTCGTGGTACTTCCTTCTGCTCAGCGTCAGGAGTTCCTTCAGGCGGTCGCTGGGAGTTCGATAGATCGGATAACTCTTCGAAACTCCCTGAAATTCGATGATGCTCACGAAATCGCGTCCTGCGTGCCCGTGAGGGTGATCGGACACTATCTCGACTGTACTGAAGGGCTTGGAGGGGTGTCAATGAACCTGCCGAACGACAGACAGGACGACCGCCGGATCCGTACCTGCCTTCCCTGCCGACGTTGCAAGGTATCAATCTACGTTGCGTTGAGCCTCATTATTAGAGCGGTGCTAGATCCGCGCGTCTGGGTTCTCTCCGAACCGGCTGGACGCTAGAGGCGCGCAACGGTGCAAGTGCGGTAACCGGTAGCCGCCCTGCCAAGGTGTTCTACGTCTATGTATCTGCCTCCTGTCGACCCGGGCGCCAAACCCGGGCAAATTCCGGCATCCTGCCGCCAAACCGGCCAGATCCGGCTGAGACCGGCGAATTGTGCATCGCCGTCCCTGGCATATTTATGCACCCCGAATGCGATCATTGTCAAGACCCAAAATAAGGACAATCCGCTCCCAATTGGTGATGTTTGACAGGAGATGGAGCCGCCGAATACCCTAATGAGTGTACTGTGCCGGCGTAGCTCAGCCGGTTAGAGCGACGGTCTCATAATCCGTAGGTCGTAGGTTCGAGTCCTACCGCCGGCACCACCCCTCACTTTCCCACGATCACATCGTAGATCCGGGCGAGATCTTCCTGGGAGTAGTATTCAATCTCGATCCTCCCCCGTTGCTCGGATTTCGCCACGATGCGCACGCGCGTCCCAAGCACGCGTTCAAGCTCCGCAATCGCGGCCTTGACGTTGGGATCCTCCGCCACCTCGTCAGCCTGCTTGGGCTCCCGCGGCTCCGACATCCGCTGCACCAGCCGCTCCACCTGCCGGACAGACATTCCCTCGGCAACACAACGCTCGGCGACCTGCAATTGGAGCTCAGGCGTCGGCAATCCAAGAATCGCGCGCGCATGGCCCATCGACAGGCGATGCTCAGCCAGCAGGATTTGAATGTCCCCGGGAAGGCGGAGTAAGCGCAGAATGTTCGTAATTGTGGTTCGGTCTTTGCCTGTGCGCTGGGCGATCTGCTCGTGGCTCAGGTTGAATTCCTTGGTCAGCCGCTCGAAAGCGTGCGCGACTTCGATAGGGTTGAGATCCTCACGCTGGATATTCTCGATCAGCGTGATTTCCATCAGGCGGTCTTCGGCCACGTCCTGAACGACGGCGGGAATCTCGCTCATTCCCATGAGCTTGGCCGCTCTCCAGCGCCGCTCTCCGGCTACCAGTTGGTACTTTTCTCCGTGCCGGCGGACGACGAGAGGCTGAATGATCCCGTTCTCTCGAATCGACTGCGCCAACTCGTGCAGCCGCTCAGGCTGGAAGACCGTCCGGGGCTGCATCGGATTCGGTTCGATCTCGTCGATCGGGATTCGCAGGAGTCCTTGGGCGGCAGTGTCGGCCGGCTGCGGGGCCATCTGCGCCGCCGCTCCGCTCCTGTTCGTTGGAATCAGCGCCGACAGGCCTCTACCCAATGCTTTGCGGGGATTGTCGCTGCCGCTGCTCATTCGCGAGTATCTCCTTTGCGAGCTTGATATAACTCTCGGCGCCCCGGGAACGGACGTCATAGCTGATGATCGGCTTTCCGAAGCTAGGCGCCTCGGCCAGGCGGATGCTTCGGGGGATCACCGTCTCGAAGACCTGGTCCTGGAAGAACTCCCTGAGATCAGTCGCGACTTGGCGCGTCAGGTTTGTCCGGTCATCGTACATCGTCAGCAGAATTCCCTCGATCTTGAGTTCTGGCTGGAAAGCCTCCCGCAACCTGTCGATCGTATCGAGTAGCTGCGATATGCCCTCGAGGGCGAAGAACTCACATTGGATGGGAACCAGCACAGAATCCGCGGCCACCATGGAATTCACGGTCAGCAGATCCAGAGCAGGAGGGCAGTCGACGATCACATAATGGAAGTTGTTCCGGCATTCGGTCAACGCAGCCCGCAGTCGGAACTCCCTCCGGTAGGCGTCCACGAGGTCAAGGTTAGCGGCTACGAGGTTCTTGTCCGCCGGGATCACGTGTAGGCCCTCAAACTCTGTGGATTCAATAACATCGGCCACGCTTTTGCCGCCCAATAGAATGTCGTAGACGGTCGGCATGCCAGGGTGTTTGGCAATGCCCAGGCCCGTAGTTGTATTGCCCTGTGGATCCATATCAATCAACAGGATGCGCAGTTCATTAGCTGCCAGCGACGCGGCGAGGTTGATGGCGGTGGTCGTCTTGCCAACACCACCCTTCTGATTGGCGATTGCGATGACCTTACCCATGAGAGGCTGTTGCGGGGGAGGTGGAAACGACTATGCTATCACGCGCGTTCGCATTTCAGGTGGAATGCGCCCTTGAAAGGCAATGGGTTCTACGCGGAACGGTCTCATCAGGAGTCAGTGGTTTCACGTGGAACACTGGCGCAGAAGAGGAGACGATCTTCAGCCCATGGCAACTGCTCCAACTTTGCACCCTGGAGGTCCGGTCGGGCGGAAAGCGATTCTGCATCCTCCCTGCCCAACAACAACGCCAACGCCTTCCCCTTCCGGAGCGCAACCGCGACCACCTGACTCGGCCGAACGGCCCTGCTGACCACCCAATCCGCTGTCTCGTTGATTGCTTCCGCTCTTTCAGCAACCACGCGGACGTTCGGCAGTCCGCAAGCCTCCCGCAAGAAGGCGCACTTCCGCCGGTTCGACTCGACCAGCCAAACCTCCGACAGCAGTCTTACGACAGCCAAGGGGAACCCCGGAAATCCAGCCCCGGAGCCGACATCCCAAACACGCATGGCCGTTCCGGGAAGCCGAGCCGCAAGAAATAGCGACTCGGCATAGTGGCGCTCCACGGCCGCTCCGAGCTCAGTCACCGTGGTCAGACTCATCCGGCGGTTCCAGCGAAGCAGCAGCTCGTAATGGCCCCAGAGAGCTCGCACCTGCTCCTCTGACAGAGTAAGAAAACTCTCCACCCGCCTCAGGAGCGCAGACCCGAATTGGTCGTAGGAGCTCACGAAGATTGCCGCCGGAGGCTCAGGTGGACATCGAGAACTGCGATTGCTGCCGGCGTGACCCCCGGGATCCTGGAAGCCTGCCCCAGCGTTGCGGGCCGGACTCTCTCCAACTTCTCGTAGATCTCCCGGCTCAAACCCGGCAGCCCCCGATACTGGAACCATGTCGGGATTCTCCGGCTCTCAGAGTCCCTGAGCCTCTGAACGAGCCTGTCCTGCTGCTCCATATACCCGGCATACTTGATCTCTGTCTCGACCGTGATCAGCACGGCAGCCGCGGGTGGCTCCCCGAAAACAGAACAGACCCAATCGCGGATCTGCGAGAGACTCGCCTCGGGCCTTCTCAGCCACGCCTCGAGCGTCGGCCGGTCGTCCCTTGTCAAGCTGAGATTCTCAAACTGCTCGCGCGTCACCCGCGTCTCGCGCAAGACGGCGCACAGCCGCAGCTTTTGCTCAAGCTTCCGCGCCAGCAGCGCCTCTCGCGCCGTTGTAGCAAGACCCACCTTCGACGCCACAGGCGTCAACCTTTCATCGGCATTGTCGATCCGAAGCTGTAGCCTGAACTCCGCCCGCGAGGTGAACATCCGGTACGGCTCATCGGCGCCTTTGGTCACGAGGTCGTCAATCAGAATCCCCACATACCCGTCGTCACGCCCAAACACCACCGGAACCCGGCCCCCCACGCGGCACGCGGCGTTGATCCCTGCCAGCAGCCCCTGGCACCCGGCCTCCTCATACCCTGACGTGCCGTTGATCTGCCCGGCCAGAAAGAGTCCCTCAATCGACTTCACCTCCAGCGCGTGATCGAGCTCCCGCGGGTCGATCGCATCGTATTCGATGGCGTACCCGGGCCGGATCATCTCCGCATCCTCCAGGCCCGGCACGCTGGCCACCATGGCCTGCTGCACGTCGATGGGCATGCTCGTCGACATCCCGTTGACGTAGACCTCATAAGTGTCCAAGCCCTCCGGCTCCAGGAAGATCTGGTGGCGCGGCTTTTCCGGGAACTTCACAATCTTGTCTTCGATGGAGGGACAATACCGCGGGCCTATCCCCTCGATCTGTCCGCTGTAAAGCGGCGAACGCGAAATGTTCTCTCGCAGTACGCGGTGCGTCTCTTCCGTGGTGAACGCGATATGGCACTGGATCTGCGGCCGGTCGATCTTCTCGGTCAGGAACGAAAACGGCGTCGGCTCCGGATCTCCTGGCTGCGCCTCCAACTTCGACCAATCAATCGTCCGCCCGTCAAGCCGCGGCGGCGTCCCCGTTTTCAGCCTCGTCCATTGCAGGCCCAGAGCGCGCAAGTGGTTTCCGAGGAGGTTTGCCGGAGCCTCTCCACTCCGGCCACAGGCCGACTTCGACTCGCCCACATGGGCCAATCCGTTGAGAAAGGTCCCCGTTGTCACGACTACTGCCCCGCAACTCAGCGTCCGCCCGTCTCTCAGCAGGATGCCCCGAACACGCCGCCGCGCCCGCGTCCCGCCCTCGTAGAGGATCTCGGCGACCTCCGCCTGGACCAGCCGCAGGTTCTCTTCCCGCTCCAGGACCTCGCGCATCCTCACCCGGTATTGCTTCTTGTCCATCTGCGCTCGCGGGCTCCACACCGCGGGTCCCCGGCTCGTATTCAACAGCCTGAACTGAATGCCGACGACATCGGCGACCTCTCCCATCACCCCGCCCAGCGCATCGATCTCCCGCACCAGGTGGCCCTTGGCGATCCCCCCGATCGCTGGATTGCACGACATCTGCGCGATCAAATCGATATTCATTGTGACCATTGCGGTCCTTAGGCCCATCCGCGCGCAAGCCCGCGCCGCCTCGCAGCCGGCATGGCCGCCGCCGATCACGACAACGTCGTATCTGGCATCCTTCATTGGCATGTCACTGCTGGCCCAGCTATCTTATAGATGTATTGTAGCCGTAGGAGATAAACCCTTGAAAGTTCTCGTGTTGGGTGGCGGCGGCAGGGAGCACGCCATCGCTTGGCGCCTCCGCCAGAGCCCCTCAGTGCATGAAGTGATCGTCGCTCCCGGCAACCCTGGCTGCGCCAAGGTGGCCGCCTGCCTGCGCCCCCCGTCGTCGACGCCGGAGGGCTTTCTCTCCATCGCCGAGCACGTGCGGCCGGACCTCACAGTCGTCGGCCCTGAAGCTCCTCTTGTGGACGGCGTCGCTGAGCTTTTCTCCGCAAAGAACTTTACGATATTTGGACCGAGCCGCGCCGCCGCCCAGCTTGAGGGAAGCAAGATATTCGCCAAGCGCTTCATGCAGCGCGCCGGCATTCCCACCGCGCATTTCATCGCCACGGAATCCGCCGAGGAGGCCCGCCAGGCCTTGGGACAGTTCAGCTACCCGGTAGTGCTGAAGGCCGACGGGCTCGCCGCGGGCAAGGGGGTGGTGATTTGTGAAGATCGGGCGCGCGCCACCGACATCGTAGCTGGAATGTTCTCCGGCGCGCTGGTGGGCGCGGCCGGCCGTCGCCTCGTTATCGAGGAGTTTCTCACGGGCGAAGAAGTGAGCTTCATCGGCCTGAGCGACGGCGACAACGTTCTCCCGCTCGAGCCCTCTCAGGATCACAAGACGATTTTCGATGACGACCGCGGCCCCAATACCGGCGGGATGGGCGCCTATTCGGACTCGCGCATCCTCACCGCCGCCGAGCGCGACTTCATCATGGAGCACGTCATGCTCCGGACGATCCAGCACATGAAGTCCGAAGGGACGCCCTTCCAGGGCTTCCTCTACGCCGGACTGATGATGACGGCGGAAGGCCCCAGAGTCCTCGAATTCAACGTGCGGCTCGGCGACCCAGAAACGCAGGCCCTCCTCCACCGCATGGACTGCGACTTCGGCGCGCTGCTCTTCGAAGCCGCCCGCGGGCGCGTCGACTCTTCCCTGCTCCGCTTCAAGCGTGAACCTTCGGTCTGCGTGGTCCTGGCGGCGCACGGCTACCCGGGTGCGGTCCGCATGGGCGACCCTATCAGCGGCATCGAAAGAGCCGAGAGTACTGGCGCAACCGTCTTTCACGCCGGCACTAAGGTCGGTCCCCAGGGTCTCGAAACCGCCGCCGGACGTGTCGTCGGCGTCACTCACTCCGGCCCGACGCTCCGCGAAGCGATCGCCAATACCTACCGCGCCTGCGAAGAGGTCTACTTCAACGGAATGCAGATCCGACGCGACATCGGCCGCAAGGGACTCAAGCGCTGGGAATGACGCTACAATCGGTGTAGGCCGGACGCGCCGTGTGTGGGGACGTAGCTCAGATGGATAGAGCAACCGCCTCCTAAGCGGTAGGTCGGCAGTTCGAATCTGCCCGTCCCTACCACCCTCCCCCGGGTCGCTCCGCTGCTCGAGGTCTGGTTTCGTCGCGATGTCCGAAAAGCCATTCGTCCATCTCCACTGCCACACCGACTACAGTCTTCTCGACGGAGCCTGTGAGATCGGCAAACTGATGAAGCTCGTCGAGCGCCAGGGCCAGCCTGCCGTGGCGATGACCGACCACGGCAACCTCTTCGGCGCGGTCGAGTTCTACAACAAGGCCACCGAGCGCGGCGTGCATCCGGTGATCGGTTGCGAGATCTACGTCTCGAAGCAGTCGCGCCTCAGCCGGACCGAAGGCTACAACCACCTCGTCCTGCTCTGCGAAAACCAGGAAGGCTACCGTAATCTCATCCAGCTCGTCTCGAGCGGCTTTCTCGAAGGCTTTTATTACAAGCCGCGCATCGACAAGGACCTCCTGGCCAGGCACTCGCGCGGCTTGATCGCATTGTCCGCCTGCCTGAAGGGCGACATCAACGAGACAATCCTCGCCGAGAAGTACGACGAGGCGCGCCGCCTCGCCCACGAATATGAGGATCTCTTCGGCAAGGGCAACTTTTACCTGGAGCTCCAGGACCACGGCCTGCCGGAAGACCGCGTCACCTTACCCGCCATGTACCGCCTCGGCGCGGAGACCGGCATCCCGCTGGTGGCCACCAACGACGCCCACTACCTCCAGCACGACGACGCGCGAGCGCAGGACATCCTGACGTGCATCTCGACGGGCAAGACCGTCCACGAGGAAAAACGGCTGAAGTTCTCGTCGGACCAGTTTTTCATCAAGTCGCGCGCCGAGATGATGCAGGTCTTCGGCGAGGTGGAGGACGCGCTTGACCGCACCTGGGAGATCGCCCAGCGTTGCCGCCTCAAGCTCGCGCCCGTTGAGAACCCCTTTCCGCGCTTCGATGTTCCTGAAGGCCACTCCATCGACAGCTACTTTGAGTACATCACGCGCCAGGGCTTTGAGCGGCGCCGCGGCCGCCTCGAGCAGCTCGCGGCCCGCGGGCTGCTCAAGCACGACATTGGCGCCTACATCGACCGCCTCGAGCGCGAGATCGAGCTCATCAAGTCGATGAAGTTCGCCGGCTACTTTCTCATCGTCTGGGACTTCATCCGCTACGCCAAATCGCAAGGCATCCCTGTCGGCCCCGGCCGCGGCTCTGCCGCCGGCAGCATCGTCGCCTACTGCCTCGGCATCACCGACGTTGATCCCCTGCACTACGGCTTGCTCTTCGAGCGTTTCCTGAATCCCGAGCGCGTCACGCTCCCCGACATCGACATCGACTTCTGCACCAACCGCCGAGGCGAAGTCATTCAGTACGTCACCGAGAAATACGGCCGCGAGCAGGTGGCGCAGATCATCACGTTCGGAACGCTCGGCGCCAAGGCCGCCCTGAAAGACGTCGGCCGCGCTCTCGGGATGGGCTTCGGCGACGTCGACAAGATCACGAAGCTCGTCCCAGCCGAGATCAACATCAAGCTGCGCGACGCAATCGAGAAAGAGCCCGACCTCAAAGACCTCTACCAGAAGGACCCGCAAATCCACGAGCTCTTCGACATCGCCCTCCGCCTTGAGGGCATGGCCCGCAACGCCAGCGTGCACGCCGCCGGCGTCGTCATCTCGCCCCAGCCGCTTCAGGAGCTCGTCCCGCTCTACAAGACGAACAAGGACGAAATTGTCACCCAGTTCGACATGGCCTGGCTCGAGAAGCTGGGCCTGCTGAAGATGGACTTCCTCGGCCTGACCACGCTGACGATCGTCAACGAAACTCTGGCTCTGATCAGGAAAACGCGCGGGACGGAGATCGTCCTCGAAGATCTGCCTCTCGACGACGCAGAAACCTACGCAACGATCTTCGCCGAAGGCCTCACCGACGGAGTCTTCCAGTTCGAATCGTCGGGTATGAAGGACGTCCTGCGCCGCTACCGCCCCGAGCGCATCGAAGACCTGATCGCGCTGAACGCTCTCTACCGCCCCGGCCCGATCAAGGGCGGCGTCGTCGACGACTTCATCGACCGCAAACACGGCCGCAAGCACATCACTTACGATCTCCCCGTTCTGAAGCCTATTCTCGAAGAGACGTACGGCGTCATCATCTACCAGGAGCAGGTGATGCAGATCGCCCAGCTCGTCGCCGGCTACTCGCTTGGCGAAGCCGACCTTCTGCGCCGCGCCATGGGCAAGAAGAAGCCCGCCGAGATGGCGAAGCAGCGGGAGCGGTTCCTTTCTGGCGCGAAGCAGCTCGGCTACCCCGAAAAGAAAGCCGAGAAGCTCTTCGACCTCATGGCCCAGTTTGCCGAGTACGGCTTCAACAAGTCTCACTCGGCGGCCTACGGCTTCCTGGCTTACATAACCGGCTACCTGAAAGCCCATTACAAGGTGGAATTCATGTCCGCCTTGCTGACGTCGGAAAGCGGCAATACCGACAAGGTGGTGAAGTACATCAACGAGTGCCGTGCGCGGCACATCGAAGTCCTCCCGCCCGACATCAACGCCTCAGGCCTCAACTTCACGCCCGACGCGGGCGCCATCCGCTTCGGACTCGGCGCCGTGAAAAACGTGGGCGCCGGGGCCGTTGAAGCCATCATCAAGGCGCGCGATGCCGATGGCCGCTTCACCTCGCTGGACGATTTCTGCGAGAGGGTCGATCTAACCGCAGTCAACCGCCGCGTGATTGAAAGCCTCATCAAGGCCGGAGCCATGGACTCGTTCCCCGGCACGCGCGCCCAGAAGATGGCGGTCGTGGAAGACTGCATCGAATCCGGGCAGCGCGCGCAGAAAGACCGCCTCAGCGGCCAGGGCGGCCTCTTCGGCGACCTGCTCGGCCCCGCCGGTGTAGAGAAAGTCCACCGCTTCTTTCCCGACGTCCCAGGCTGGACCCGGATCGAGAGCCTGCGCGGTGAAAAGGAGATGATCGGCTTTTACGTCACTGGCCATCCCCTCGACGACTTCAAAGACAAAGTTCTTGAGCTGGCCACGCACGACTCCGAGACGATCTCCAAGGCAGAAAAAGGTCAGGAGGTCGTCATGTGCGGCATCCTCACCGGCGTGCAGCGCAAGCGGACCAAGGATCAGAAACCCTGGGCGACGATGCGGCTCGAAGACTGGAAAGGCTCCACTGAGCTGCTTGTCTTCACCGCAAAATACGAGCAGCTACAGCAGGAGTTGATCGAGGACCGGGCGGTTCTCGTCCGGGCCAGGGCCCTCCCCGAGGAAGACGGATCGGTGAAACTCAGCGCCCAGGAGATGACCGGTCTCGACGTCGCCCGCCTTGACTACCCCTCCATCATCTCTATCCGCGTTCGCGTCGGCGCCAACGGCAACGACCCCGACAAGCCCGGCCGCCTGAAGTCGCTGATCGACAGCAAGCCCGGCGACACCAGCGTCCGCCTGCGCCTGGAGAAATCCCGCGACTTCATCCTGAACCTCGACCTCCCCCAGAAGGTGCGGCCGGACAAGGAGTTCAAGGCGCAGCTCGAGCGCATCTGCGGTCCCGACGCCCTCGAAGTGCTAGCCTCTTAGTAACATAGCCTTCAGGCTGTGCCCTGTTCGTGAAAGCCGGAAGTGATAGCCTCGTTGAAGGAAAGCCTCGACCTCATGAGTGATCCAGCTCAGTCTCCGGAGCGCATTGCCGAAATCGAGCGCGAGATCTCGCAGCTCCAGCTCACCTCGACTGGAGCGCAGGCGCGCCTGAACGAGCTCCAGGCCCAACTTTTGAACCTCAAGGGCGAGGCCGGAGTAGACATCTCCTGGGAGCGCGTGAAGCTCGCCCGTCACCCCAAGCGCCCTCATTCGCTCGATTACATCCAAAGGCTCACCTCCGACTTCACCGAGATCCACGGCGACCGCGCCTTCGGCGAAGACCCCGCCATCGTCTGCGGATTCGGCGCCCTCGACGGCCGGCCCGTGATGATCTGCGGCCAGCAGAAGGGCCGCGACACAAAGCAGAAACTCTTCCGCAACTTCGGCATGCCGAAGCCCGAAGGGTACCGCAAAGCCCTCCGCTGCATGGAGCTCGCCGCGAAGTTCAACCGCCCCGTCGTCACCCTGCTGGACACTCCGGGCGCATACCCCGGAATCGACGCCGAGGAGCGCGGCCAGGCCGAGGCCATTGCTTACAACCTGCGCGAGATGGCCAGGCTCGGCACTCCCATCATTGTCATCGTCATCGGTGAAGGCGGAAGCGGCGGAGCGCTGGCCCTCGGCATCGGCAATCGCGTGTTCATGCTGGAAAACTCGGTCTACAGCGTGATCTCGCCGGAAAGCTGCGCCGCCATCATCTATCGCGATGCGAGCAAAGGGCAGCTCGCCGCCGCCGCGCTGAAGATCACCGCCGGCGACCTCATGCGCCTCAAGCTCATCGACGGCATCATCCCTGAGCCGCCAGGCGGCGCCCACGAGGATTACGACAAGGCTGCATCATTGCTGAAGCAGACACTCATCGGAGCAATTGATGAGATGAACGGCATTCCGCCCGAACAGCTTGTCGAAGACCGCTATCAGAAATTCCGCCGCATGGGCGGCTTCTTCAAGGAGTAGGCCGGCTCGACACGATGAAGAGAACGTACCTGGTCCTGCTCGGCATCGCCGCTTTCCTTGTTTTCGTCGGCATCCTCACCTGGCAGATGCTCGGCCACAGGCAGAACAAGGTGGAGGTCTGCATGGAGTTTCAGGGCCGCACAGCCTGCCGAGTGGCCTCCGCCCCCTCGCAGGACGAAGCCATCCGCACCGCCACCGACGGCGCCTGCTCTCTGATCGCCTTCGGAGTCACCGACACCCAGATCTGCGGCCGGCAAACACCCGTCAGCGTCCGCCGGCTCGACTAGCCTTCTTCGGCGCCGCCTTCTTCGCGGGCTTCTTCTCTGGGGGCTCTCTCTTCTCGACGCGCACGGGCGCCACGTTCCCCTCTTTCTTCAACGGGTCCGCGGGCAGGTAGTCCAGTTCCGTCGAGAGCGCCTCCACCAGCTTCTCCAAGACCCTTACCCTTGCCCACCACTTGTCGTTGCCTTCGATCAAAGTCCACGGTGCGGTTCGCGTGCTGGTCCTCAACAGCATCTCCTCCACCGCTTGCTCATACGCTCCCCACTTCTCGCGATTGCGCCAGTCCTCGTCGGTCAATTTCCACGCCTTGTAGCCCGTGCGCTGGCGTTCTTCGAATCGCCGCAGTTGCTCGTCGCGCGAAATGTGGATCCAAAACTTCACGAGGATCGTTCCAAAATCGCGGAGCTGCCGCTCGAAGGAATTGATCTCCTTGTACGCCCGCCGCCACTCCGCCTCCGTCGCGAAACCCTCGACCCGCTCTACCATCACCCGCCCGTACCACGACCGGTCGAAGATCGCGATCTGGCCGCGCTCCGGCAGCCGCCGCCAGAACCGGTACAGGTAGTGCTTCTCTTTGTCTTCGCCCTGCGGCGCGCTGATCGGATAGACCACATAGCCGCGCGGATCCATCTTCTCCGTGATCCTTTTGATCGCTCCGCCCTTCCCGGCCGCGTCCCACCCTTCAAACAGAATCACCACCGGCCGTTTTTTCTGATACACCTGCCACGCTAGCTCGCGCAATTGGATCTGCCGCCTCGTCAGATGACGGGTGTAAGTCTCACGGTCCAGGGCAAGGGTGAGGTCCAGTGTCTCCAGCATGGCGTCTCAGTTCTCCCCGTCTTCGAGCATCTCGGTGGCTGTGCGCAGCTCCTCGTCGTGCTGAATGGAGGCCTCGGACACTACACGCTGCGCCGGCGCCTTCTCCCCCAGACGCCCTTCGAGTGCGCCGATGATCGTCTCGAAGATCTTCTTGCGCGCATACCAGCGCGAGGTCGCCTCGACGATCGTCCAGGGAGCGAACTCGGACTCGGTGAGCTCCAGCATCTCCTCGGCCGCCTCGAGGTACTCGTCGTACTTGCGATGGCGCGCCCAGTCTTCCTCCGTCACGCGCCAGGCTTCCAGCGGATCTTGCTCGATCTTCTTGAACCGTTTCTTCTGCTCTTTCTTGCTGATGTGCAGAAAGAACTTCACGATCACCGTGCCGTCGTCGGCCAGCATCCGCTCGAACTCGACGATGTCTCGGAACGCGGCTCGCCACATCTTCCGCGGAATCACCTTCTCCACCCGCTTGTGCAGAACGCGTAGATACCAACTGTGATCGAAGATCACCATTTCGCCGCGGCTCGGCGCCTTGAGCCAGTAGCGCCACAACCAAGGATGGCTCTGCTCGTACGTGCGCGGGTAAGTGATCGCGTGGAGCTTGAAACCGCGCGGATCCAGGCGTTGCGTCAGGGTCGAGATCGCCCCGCCCTTGCCGGCCGCGTCCCACCCTTCAAACAGGATGATCGATGGAACCCCCTCATCCCAGCAGGCCTTCTCCAGGTCATACAGGCGCCTCTGCAACGCCGGGATGGTCTTCTTGTACTCTTCGCGTCGCAGCTTCCGCTTCAGATTAACCGCTTCCAGCATCTGCGCTCTCCAGACTCCCAAGCATATAACCCGGTGAAGCATCCTGGGACCGCGCCACATTGCCGCGCCGGCGCAGCCTTGGGGCCGTCGCTCCACTGCCCTGTGATGTATCCTGAGACCCATCGGCCGGAGTTCCAGCGCGCGTAGGAGCGGCCTCCACCAGAGGGAAGGAAAAAACAGATGACGACCCGAAATATCCTCGCCGCCGTCCTGGGCGGCTTCATCGTGTTCGCTTACATGGCAGTGGCCTGGATGGTCCTGCCTCACCACACCAGCACGCTCAACGCGTTTCCCGATGAGCCCGCTCTCAAGCAAACTCTCAGTGGCATCAAGGAGCGCGGAATCTACACCATCCCCAGCCCCCAGGCCGCAGACTCCAGCACGCCCGTTCCGGGCCCTCACGTATTCGCCGCCGTCAATCCGGCACCCAACCTGTCGATGGGCGCCCCCATGGGGATTGGTCTCGTCAACCAGATCGTCTGCGCCTTGATCATCGTTTGGTTGCTCGGCCACACCAGGCCCCTGGGCTACGGCGCGAGGGTGTGCTTCGCATCGGCCATCGGCCTGCTGATCGGCCTCGCCGGAAGTGTTCCCAATTGGAACTGGTGGGGCTTCTCCACTCCTTACATGCTGGCCGAGATCGCTGATCAGTTGATTGGCTGGACCCTCGCCGGCCTCGCCATGGCGAAAGTGGTTCGTTAGACCTGCAATCCGAAAATCAGACGGCGGATGATCGGTTTACGCCCGGAATTCCGTTTGACGCAGTGGAGGGATTATGCCACTGCATCACACACAACCTTGTCCGGGTGCGTCTCGACGCAGCCCGTTTACGCTCACTCGCCTACTCGTACTCGCTGCGGCACTGCTGTGCTTCGCAGCCGGAACACCCGCCCAACAACCCGCTGCCGAAGAGATGTGGAGCGAGGTCGGCGCTAAATCCACCGAACGCTCCGCCGCCGCTCCTGGGCCTCGCGTTTTCTTGATGAACTCGGCGGCCTTCGACAGCGTCCTCCGGCTCGCGCCGATGGAATTCCAGAATGCGCCTGCCGCGGTCACAATCGCTCTGCCCATGCCCGGCGGCGAGATCCAGCGCTTCGCCGTGGAAGAGTCGCCCATCATGCAGCCCGAACTCGCGAGCCGCTACCCGACCATCAAAACGTACTCGCTGCGCGGCATCGACGATCCCACCATCTCCGGCCGGCTCGACCGCAACGCGAACGAAATGCACGCCTTGCTCCTCACCCATTCGGCCGCGGTCGAAATCGACCCCGCCCCCGGCCGCAGCCATCCCTACTATCGCAGCGACTACGACCGCACGCGAGCAGCGGACATCGAGTGCGGCGCGGGCGATATCGACTTCGCGAGCATTCGCCCGGAGCTTTACAAGTCCACGGGCGACGCCCGTGAGGCGAAGTCCGGACCCGTCACCCGAAACGCCCCGTCCGGCGGGACGCTTCGCACCTACCGGCTGGCCGTCGCGACCACCGGCGAATACTACGCCGGTCGCGGAGGCACTGACGCCAGCGTTCTCGCCTCCATCGTCACCGTGATCAATCGCGTGAACGCCATTTACGAATCGGAGATTGCTATCCGTCTGATCCTCATCGGCAATACGGACGACCTGTTCTTCACCGACCCCAACACCGACGGCTATTCCAACAACAACCCCTGCACCATGCGCAATGAGAATACGCCCATCATCGACGGCGTTATTGGCGCCGGCGCTTACGACATCGGCCATGTTTTCGGCACCAGCCCCGGCGGCGGCTGCGCCGGCGGCGCGGTGGTGTGCGGAGCCCAGAAGGGCAATGGCGCCTCCGGCCTGAACGTCGGCGCCCCCGCGGACCAGGAGAGCTTCAGCGGCTACCGCCTCGTCGCTCATGAAGCGGGCCACCAGCTCGGCGCGGCTCATACCTGGAGCGGCGCCAACGGCAACTGTACGCCCGGCCAGTTCGCCGCGGCCAGTTCCTACGAGCCCCTCGGCGGCACAACGCTGATGGCTTACTCCGGCACCTGCGGTGTTGACAACATCCAGGGCACCGCGGCCGATACCTACTTCCACACACACAGCTTCGACCAGATCGTCGCCTTCTCCACGGGCGGAGGCAACGCTTGCGCCGGTTCGATCGCCACCGGCAACTCGATCCCGGTCGTCAACGCCGGTCCCGATTACACGATTCCCCAGGGCACGCCGTTTACACTCACCGGCTCAGCCACGGATGCCAACGACGCCAATCTCTCGTATGCCTGGGAGCAGTACGATCTCGCCGGCCAGCAGATCTCTCCGCTCACTGACCTGGGCTTCAATCCGCTCTTCCGCTCCTTCCCGCCGGTATTGAACAACCCGTCGCGCACGTTCCCGCAGATGAGCGACATCCTCAACAACACCACCACTCAGGGCGAGCTGTTACCCACCACCAACCGCACCATGAACTTCCGTCTCACCGCCCGCGACAATCGCGCGGCCGGCGGCGGCGTGGACTACGACGCCATGCAGGTCACCGTCAACGGCGCCCCGTTCCGCATTCTCTCCCCCAACGGAGGAGAGACTCTGAACGCAGGCTGCACGATTCCCGTCACCTGGCAGGTCGGCGGCGGCGCGGTGGCGACCAACGTGGATCTCCTCTACTCGTCCAACGGAGGATCGAGCTTCTCCAATCTCCTGCTGAACACCGCGAACGATGGATCGCAGAACGTAACTATCTCTTGCTCCGCGACCAACTCGGGCCGGATTCGCGCCAACGCCGTCGGCAACATCTTCTTTGATATCTCGGACGCCGACTTCAAGATCCAGTCGAATGCACCCACGGTCAGCGTTCAGGCCCAGGGCGGCGCGGTGGACAACTCGTGCCAGTACACCGTTCCGTTCTCGGCTACCATCACCGACGATTGCTCGGTGAATGCCGCGAACGTGTCTGTGCAGGTGACCGAACTCACCGGCAACGCCAATCTCGGCACTCCGACCATCAACAAGGTCCAGCAGAATGCGACGACGGTGACAGTCAGCGGCTCGGTCACCGTGTCCGCGCTGACCAACTCTCCGGCGACCGTCCGCGTCAGCGTGACGGCCACCGACGGATGCGGCGTTCAGACGAGCAAGTCCGCCGACGCGAACGTCGTCGACAACACTCCGCCGACAATCAGCGCGACCCTGACGCCGGATGTTATCTGGGCGCCGACGCACAAGATGATCGACATCGCGGCGAACGTCAACGTGCAGGACAACTGCCCGGTCACCAGCTTCCAGCTCGTCTCGGTGACCAGCAGCGAGCCTGATGACACAACCGGCGACGGCGCGTTCATCAACGACATCCAGGGCGTCAGCGCCGGAACGGCCGACACGTCGTTCAAGGTTCGCGCCGAGCGCGCGATGAACGGACCCGGCCGCGTCTACGAAGCGACCTACAAGGCCTCCGACGGTTCCGGCAATGAGGCCACCGCCAAGCCGACCGTGACTGTTCCCAAGGACCAGTCCAACTAATCAGTCAAAACCGCCGGCCTGCTTCAGACTGTGATCTCATGGTCTGAAGCAGGCCGGCAGTCTTCTTGCCTCCATGAAGTTCAGCAGTACCGACATCGTTCTCCACATGATCGACGAGGCCTTCGATCACAAGTCCTGGCACGGAACGAATCTGCGCGGATCCATCCGCGGCCTGACCGTGGCCGAGGCGGCATGGAGGCCTCGCCCGCGGCGGCACAACATCTGGGAGAACGTGCTCCATGCCGCCTACTGGAAATACACCGTGCGCCGCAGGCTGCTCGGCGAGAAGCGCGGCTCGTTCCCCCTCAAAGGCTCCAACTGGTTCCAGCGCCCCGCTCCAGGCGCCGACGGAGAGCATCAGTGGCAGGCTGACGTGGCGCTCCTGGTCTCAACTCACCGTTCGCTGCGCGATGCTATTGCGCAACTCAAGCCCGAAGACCTCGGCCGGCCGGCGAACAACGGCAGGGTCTCAGTCCTCACGCTGCTCACCGGCATCGCTGCGCACGACCTCTACCACGCCGGCCAGATCCAGCTTTTGAAGCGCCTTCAACGCGATTAGCGCAACTGCGAAAGGTATTCAGCCAGGCGAGTGAGATTGCGCGCGAAGTCCGCCGAGCTGATGATCTTCTCCGGCGGAGGCTGGTGCCCCACAAAGATCTCCACGGTGTCGTTCTCCCGCAGCGGGATCACCTGGCTCCGCGATTCGGTGTCGTCGCCCGAGGAGCCGTCAGAGCGGCCGCGCCCAATGCGCAACACCATGTCTTTCGCCGCGTAGACAAACACGAGCCGGTCGGCTTTGCCGATCGTTCCCATCTTCGTCCATGCGCCGCGCTCGTCCATCGATTCGATAATGCGCTTTGCATCGGCGGCGAGCGTCTTTTCGCCCGGCCGCCTCCGCGCGCGCTCGCTCCACGGCGACAGATCCCTCAATGTGTCAGGACGCCGGATCTTCGCGGGATCGTCGGCCGCGAGGGTCTTGTAGTCCTCTTCGATTGAAGCTAACTCGCGCCCGCTCACCAGCACCCCGTAGTGCGTGATCACCGACTCCGGCGTGTAGCTGATCTCGTAGCCGTCCACGTTGCGGCTGCCGAGCCCCGCGGCCTGCATGCGTGTGCCCTTGGTGATGTAGAGCGGCCGGTTCGTCTTCAATTCGTAGAAACGCGCGAGAACGGGCCCTTCCGGAATGCGGCGGAAGACCTCGGCGTCACCGCGCGGGACGAAGGAGCGTTTCAGATACTCGAGCGCTCTCGGTATCGGCTCCAGATACTTCTTGTCGCCGGTCTCGCGATAGAGCGTCATGAGGAGCCGCATGATGCCCTGCGATTCGCCGCCGGTGACCGCCGGGGGTTCGAACACCCGCGCCCACGCGGGCCGCATCTCTGAGTCGTACTGCTGCGCCCAGGCGGGCTGCGGATCGGGCATCTGCGCCAGGAGCACAAACCGCCCACCCCTCTCAGCAGCGGCGCGGTAGCGCGGATCTTTGTAGACGCGCGCCGCCTCCAGCAGCATGTCAATCATGTCGGCGATGGTGTTGTCGTTGAATGTGTAGTGGCCCTGGTAATCGGGTCCTGGCCACTTCCTCGGCCACGATTCCGGATACGAGGCGCGCTTCACCGGATACTTCGAGAAGTCGGGCGGCTTGCGGAAGCGCTGCGGCCATGCGCCGATGGGAAACTGCGCGGCGATCAGCCGGTCGAGAGCGAACTTCGCTGCCTCATGGATTGCGGCGTCGGAGAAGTTCAGCGCTTTGTCCACGCGCATCAGCACGCGCACGGCCGCCTGCGTCACGTTGTCGTCGAGGTTGGTGACCCCGCGCTTGTCGTCCCCACAGTTGTGATCGGCGCGGTATTGATAATGCTTGCGCTTCTCCGGATCAAACTCGATCAGATAGTCCCAGCCGCCGCTGCAAAGCTGGCCGTGCACAAGCGCCTGGGCCGCGCCGCGCGCGTACTCAAGGAACTCGCGGTCGCCCGTCGCGTCCCACGCGCGCAGATACGCGAGAGCAACCATGGGGGTAGCTTCGCGCTGCACCTCCACCTGCGTCGGCCCTTCCGCCGATTCCGAGCGGCCATAACTGAGGTCCGCTGTGTAGTAGAAGTGATAACCGCCCCCGGTCGACACCTTGTGGCGATAGAACGAGGCCGCTTTCTTCATGGCGCCGAGGACTTCGTCCCTGGATGGCGCCTGAGCGAAGAGCGCGGTGGCAGAGAGCACAAGGATTGCTGCGCGTCGCATAGCTGCGGTTACCAATCTACACACTATCGATTTCCATCAAAAAGCAAAGGGCCGGAAAGCGGCTGCTTCCCAGCCCTTCTGACCCGTCAGCCGGGTTTCGTGCTAGCGGGATACCACGGGAATGGATGTGAACGCCGAGCCGCCGAAGCGCAGGCCTAACGCGGCGACGGCGCCCTGATCGACGCTGAACTCAACGACGCCCCGCTTGCCCTGGGCAGCGGCGAAGCCGGGGCGGCTGTTCAACACAAACGCCTGCTTATTCCTGGCATTGAGCGCAAATGTCTCAGTCGCGATGACGGCGCCTGTCGAGTCGCGCGCCCTGATGGTGAGGCTGGCGTTCACGTTTTTCGGATTGAGGACCGCGATCGCGGTGACCGGACCGCTGTCATCGAAGATCATGGCCGCCGTGCTCTTCGAATCGTCGGCCAGCGGCACGACAGCCTCCTGATCCGGGCGGCCGGGAACGATCTGGCGGAAGACCGCGTAGGCGAGAGTCGTCTCAGGGATCTCGAGCTCCGCGTAACCCTGTTCAAACGCGCCCGAGGAAGGGCCTTCGATGATCGCCGTTCCGCGCGCTGCCAGATTGACCGTGTGCGTGGCGGATGGTCCGCCCTGCCCGGGCACCAGCATGTCGCTGCCGTTGTCCCGTCTGAAGCGAACGGTCGCGCTGACGGCGGCGTCGCTTTGGTTGTGCAGATAGAGCGCGGTGTACCAGACGCCGAGTTGTCCTCCGTCGCCGAACACGAACTGCGGCAGCACGTACGACTTCGTCGGCACCGCCGAGGCAGGGTTTAGCGAGACGGATGTGGTGTAGATGCGGTCACCGGTCGAAGCGTCGTCGTTGTTGGCGGCGTTGCCGGCCGCGTAAAACGTCACGCTGCCCACGTCGGCGCTGTCGGGCGCGCGCCAGTCGATCTCCCACGAGGAGGAGCCGCTGGTGCCTCGGCGCGTGCCGCCGCTGGTTTGGACTGCGTGTTGAACGCTTCCCGGCGGGCCGTCGACGCGCGAGACTGTGGTGTCAACAACGGTCATCACGCCGGCCGCAGTGTTCGTACTTGCCGTGCGGCGCGCGGTGAGTTGGAAGCCCCACCGGCGCGCGTCCGGATCGCTGACGGTGACGCGGAGGCGGATCGTTGCGCCCGGGGTCCAGGTGGCGGCGTTTAGTGGAGTGATCGAGACGCTTCCCGGTCCCGAATTCAGGGGGAAGCTGGTGTGGCACTCCGTGCAATTCGACTCTCCCGGCGCGCCGGTGAAACGGCCGATGGGGCCGGTCGGGACGGCGAACACCGCCGCCGGCGCTGCGAGAAACATGGCTCCGAGGGCAAGAAGGCCCTTCAAAGAACGAAACCGATTCATGTGCAATTCCTCGTCGATTCCTGTTTTGTTAACTACATCCCCGCATTGAAAGTTGCGGTTTGGGCGCCTGCATGGTGTGACAGAGGACAGCGCCGGTCCGGAACAGCCGCCCGGCGAATCGCGGAGTCCTATACTCGGGGTGTGCGGATCTTCTTCATTCTGCTCGTAAACCTGGCGCTGGCCGCGCAGCAGCCACCGCGATTTGTTACACACTCGGTCGCCACCGGGCTGCGGGGCGGCTACCAGGTTGTGCCCGCCGATCTGAATCGCGACGGCAAGCCCGACCTGATTGCGCTCGCGAGCGGAATGAAGGACCTGGTGTGGTTCGAAAATCCGGGCTGGCAGCGGCACGTCATCGCCGGCGGCTTCACGGGCATGATCAACTGCGACGCGTGGGACTCGCCCGACGGTTGGGTGATCGGCCTCGCGACCGGCTTCACGTCGCCGGGCGCCGGGCAATGGAAGAAGAGCGCGGGCCAAGTGTTCCTGCTGCGGCCGAACAAAGATGCGCGCGCCGAATGGAGCGTGAGCGAGATCGACAAGCTGCCGACGGCGCACCGCTTGCGCTGGGCGCGCCTCGACAAGGGCAAACGCAAATCGCTCGTGAACGCGCCGCTGATCGGCGAAGGCGCGGAGCCGCCCGACTATCGCGCGCGCGTGCCGCTGGTCTTCTACGCGGCGCCGGAGTGGCGGCGCTTCTACGTGAGCGAAGAGACGATGGGCGTGATGCACGGCGTCTTCATCGTCAATTGGGACGGCGACTCGCGCGATGAAATCCTGACGGCGAGCTTCGAGGGCATTCATGTTCATCGCTTCGGGCGGAGCGGGAATTGGGAGCGCGGCGAGATCGTCAAGGGGAGTCCCGCGGAGTGGCCGCTTTCGGGCGCGAGCGACGTGGCGGTGGGGCGGCTGGGCAGAGAGCGTTTTCTGT
>CAYYNC010000056.1:0-41156 GCA_964472745.1 uncultured Solibacteraceae bacterium | reverse complement strand
CGGGCGGGCGCGGGGGGTCAATCGGCGGAGCAGCGGCCGGCGGCGGGCCGGCGGGGGCGGGCGGGCGCGGGGGGTCAATCGGCGGAGCAGCGGCCGGCGGCGGGCCGGCGGGAGCGGGGGGTCCATCGGCGGAGCAGCGGCCGGCGCGCTCAATTGGCGTTCGAGGATGCGGCCGCCGCCGGCGCTGGCAGCACGACGAGGGTTCCGCGCTGGAAGCTGAATTTGCGGCCGGCGAAGTCGATGAGGTTCAACTGCGCGACGTAGCGGCCCGGGGGGACCTTGACGAGCGGCGTATCGATGAGCACGGATGCGGCGCCGCCGCGGTCCGGCGCTTTCCGGCTGACGCGGACGGGCGGGGTCTCGAAGACTTTCGATCCGTTGTGATAGAGGCTCAGCGTGGCGCCGATCGCCGTGGCGCCGTTCTCTCCGGCGGGGGCCGGATCGTAGACTTCGGCCAGCGCGTAGAGCTTCTGATCGGCGCGAAAGACGCGAGTCACGCTCGGCACAAGCTTCTCGTTTTCGAAGACCAGCGGGTGGCGCTTGACGTCCTTTTTGGTGGCGCGGCCCACGGCGGCCGCGAGCGGCTCGCGCTGGGATGAGAGCACCACGGAGCTGACCTCGAGCTCTCCCTGCCTGGGCTGGGGCACTTCGAAGCGCGTCTCAAACGTACCCATGCGGCCGCTGAAGTTTTCGCGGACAAGCATTTTCAACTTGTAATCGCCCGGCTCGAGCGTGAAGCCGGTGTCGTAGACGAGGCTGCGCTGAGCGAGCCGGCCGACCGCGGATTCGCGCAGGCGGATGCGGATGTTGTCGCGGACCGTGGCGGCAAGACGGCCCTTGGCGTCGCGCACTTCGCCGATGAAGTCGAAGGTGGTGGTCTCGCTGTCGCCCTTCTTCGCCAGCGGCACCGCCGATCCCGGGATTTTCACGGCGACCGGCGTGAAGTAGCGGCCGCGGGAGATGCGGAAGCGGTTGACTTCGATGGCCAGGGGCAGATCGGTGATGGGGTCGCCGAGCAGCAGCGCATCCTGCAATTGCTTCTCCTTGTCGTAGGAGGAGAAGGCGCTGAATTCCTTTTCGGCGAAGTAGCCGCGGCGGTAATCGAGCGTCGCGCGGATGTTCGAGGCGAGCTTGACCTCGACGCGCCGGAAGCGGCCGTCGCGGCGTTCGTCGGAGGAGTAGTAGCCGAGCACGTAGTAGCTGCGCAGATCGCGCTGGGCCTGAACGATGCCAAGGCCAAGGTCGTTGGTGTCAAGCAGCGCCTTGCCGCCGGTGTCGGAGGCAAGCGCGGAAAGGGTCTCCTGCTGGCCGGCGAAGCGGTCGCGCTGCTGGCGCTGCGCCTGGCCGGTGTAGATGCCGGCGCCTCCGCCTCCGCGCTGCGAGGCGTCGCCGCCCGGGGGCGCGGCCAGCAGCCCGCGCACGTCCACCGGATAGAAGCTGACGTTGGCGCGCACGGCGGCGTTGATCGTCGAGCGCAACTGCGATTGATTCTCGACGCCGACCTGCCCGCCGCCTCCGCCGCTGAACCAGACGATGGCCTTCTTTTCGGGCATCACGGCGAACCGGCGGGCCGCGTCTTCGAGCGCGTTCAAGCGGCGGTCCGTGTTGAAGAGGTTGAACTCGGCCTGGTCGGCGGCGAAAGCGCTGTCTTCGCCGGACTCCTCCTCCAGGCCGAGCTCGGACACGAGATCGGAAAAGGTTCCGGGCTCGTGTAGCTCGATGGTCTCGAGCAGGGCTTCGCGGCTTGAGGTGAAGTCCTGCTCGACCGTGAGCTTTGTCGAGAAGCCGAGAATCGAGACGAGGTCGTTGGGCGCCATTTGCGTGGTGATCCACTTCTTGGCGGCTTCGATGGCGCGGATCTCCTCCGCGGGGTTCATCGAGCTCCAGTCGAAGAAGAGGACGAGCAGGCGCTTGTCGCGGCGCTCGGGGGCGATGGCGACCGGCTCCGGCGCCGCGGCGGGCGCGGGCTCAGCTTTCTCTTCGGTGACGGCGCCGGGGCTCGCGGTTTGCGGCTCGTCCAATCGCTGGAACTCGAAGACTGAGATCGTCTGCGCCACTCCGTTCTCGGTGACGATGAAGTCGGTCTTGTTCAGGCCCTCGACGGGCCGGCCGTCGCGGTCGCGCACGAAGACGGTGACAACAACGAGGTTGGCCGAGGTTTTGAAGACAGGCCGCTGCTGGCCCAGGGCGAGGGCCGCGGCGAGCAGGATGGAGAGAAGGCGCCGCATCCTAGAACCTCAGCCTCAGCGCCAGCGAGAGCGAGCGCATCTGCCCGGCCCCCGTGGGAAGGCCGTAGGAGAGGGAATTCACCACCGTGCCGTAGCCGGTGAGGTTGACGTGGTTCAGGATGTTCTGCCCCTCGAGGCGCACGTCGATGCTGCGGCGCATCGATTCGCCGAACAGCGGGAAGGTCCGGCCGAAGGTGGCATTGAGCGCGATCGATCCGGGGCCGGGGATGGTGTTGCGGCCGGCGTTGCCGTAGCGGCCCGGAGGGGGGGTAGTGAACGCGGCGAGGTTGAAGTAACCGGCGCCGGCATCGATGGGCAGGCCGGTGGCGTCGGCGCGGGCGCTGCCGGTGGCGCCGCTGCCGGCGGCATCGGCGACGTTGCCGAGCACGCGCGCGGTGAGCGGCGTGCCGGTTTGCGCGGTGAGCGAGGCGGTCATCGTCCAGTCGCGAAGCGCGGCGGCGAGCGGGCCCGGCTGGCGCAGCCACATCCCGTTCGGGCCGAACGGCGAGCCAACCATCGTGTTGAAGCTGAGCGAGTGGCGGCGGTCGAAAGCGGAGAGCCCGCGCTCGGCCGCGAGGTTGCTCTCATCCTGGACCACCGTCATGCCCATGCCGCCCACGGTTGTCGCGTTGTCGATGGACTTCGACCAGGTGTAGAGCATGTTCCAGCCGATGCCGCGGCGCTGGCGGCGCATCAGGCGGAGATTGAGGCCGTGATAGATCGAGCCGCCTTCGCTCGAATCGAAGTTGAAACCGCTGGCGTCGGCGATGAGGCGGCGCTGCTCGGCGGTAAGGGGGGAGCCGGGAGCGGCGCGATTCGGCAAGCGCTGGACGACGAGGTCGATGCCTTTTGTGCCCATGTAGCCCGCTTCGACGATCAGGCCCCAATTGAGTTCCTGCTGCACGGAGAACGACCAGGTTTGGGCGAAGGGCATGACGAAGTTGCGGTCGATGGCGTAGGTGTTGCGGATGTTCGCCGTCTGCGGTCCGGTGAACGGATCGAGGAGCGTCAAGCGCGCCAGGGCGCTGGTGTTGAAGGTGAAGCTCTGGGCGAAGGGGGGCTGCGCGGCGAGGCGCGCGGGCACGCGGTTGTAGACCGAGTTGTCGTAGAAGATGCTGTAGCCTGCGCGGAGGATGAGGCGGCGGTTCTTGCCCGGGCGCCAGGCGACGGCCATGCGCGGCGAGAAGTTGTTGCGGTCGGGATTGATGAGTCCCGCTGGGAACGCACCGGTATAAGGGCCGGGCTGCGAAGGCGTCACGACGGCGACGGCGGTGAAGCCGGGGGCGATGTCGAGGTTGGCCATGCGGCCGTATTTCTCGGTGAAGGGGGAGATGAAGTCGTAGCGGACGCCGAGGTTGAAGGTGAGCCCGGCGCGAGCCTGCCAGTCGTCCTGGACGAAGACGCCGTATTGCGCGGAGCGCATGTAGGTGTCGAAGCCTCCGGCGCGGCGAGTGGACTGCTGGGGAAGGCCGAGCAGGAAGTCAGCGAAGTCGTGTCCGGCGCCGGGGAGGGGCTGGCCTTGTGCGTTGAGCGCGCTGGTGAGCAGGCCGCCGAAGAGCAGCGTGCCGCGCGCGTTCTGCTCGGTGAGCGTGTTCCACTGCGTGCGCTGGAAGTCGAAGCCGGTGGAAAGCGCGTGCCTGCCGCGGACGGCGCGCAGCGAGGCGGAGTAGTTCCAGGTGTGAACGCGCCGCAGGGCGTAAGCGCCGTCGGTGAGGTCCGCGAAGTTGGTGAAGTTGATGTTGGGCGGCCCGTAGTTGCGCGGCTCGCGCGAAGCCCCGACGATGCCGAGCCGGCCGGAGATGTCATCGCGGAAAGAGAAGAAGGGGACTGTGGTGTTGCGGTTGGAGTTGTAGCGGGCGCGCAGCGTCAGGATGGTGCGCGGGCTCACGTTGCGCGTCATCGACAGCTCGTAATTGCGGCCGGAGCCTTCGCTGTCGTCGCGGAAGCCGTAGGGCTGGAGGGAGTAGCCGGAGCGGCCCTGGAGGTTGACGCTGGCCTCGATGCGGTTGCGGCGGCGTCCCTGGCTCAGGCGGAGGTTCAGCAGGCCGGAGTCCTGGGGGACGCTGGTGACGAGGCGGTAGTTCTGGACGGCGCCCGGCTGGTTCGGCAGGGGGATGAGATCGGTGAGGGCGCGGGCGATGCGGTCCTGGCGGGAGCCGGGGATGCGGTTGCCGGCGAAGGGGAGGCCGGACTGAGGATCGTAGATGGGGATATTGAAGAGCCCGGCGCGCTCGTCAGGCGTGGGGAGGATTGAAAACGCGCTGAAGGGGCTGCGGCTGCGGGCGCCGTTGTAGTTGAGGAAGAACATGCCGTCGCCGCCCTTGCCGAAGAGGGGCAGGGCGAGCGGCCCGCCGAGCGTAAGGCCGTAGCGGCTCTGGGCATAGGAGGGCTTGTCGACGGGGACGCCGTTCAGCGCGTAAGGCGCGGCGTCGAGGGCGGAGTTGCGCAGGTTGAAGAATGCCCCGCCGCGGAGCATGTCGCGGCGGCGACCGCCGCGCGCGTTGCCGAACATCTCGGGCGGCATGCGGGGTCCTCCGCCGCGCTCCCTCATCATCCGCTCGATGCGCTGGCGCTGCTCGGGAGAGAGTTGCGCCATGCGTTCGCGGATGCGGTCGTCGATCGGCCCGCCGGGGGGTCCCATGCCCGGTCCCATACCGGGACCGCCCCCACGGCCGCCCGGGCCGCCCATTCCTCCGGGACCGCCGGGGCCGCCGAAGCCTCCGCCGCCCCGGCCTGCGAAACCGGGCGCTGCACCTGCGGGGGCCATCTGCGATTCGCCGAAACCCGGCGCGCCGGGAACACCAGCGGCGGCGCCGGGCGGACCGATGCCCATTCCTTCCAAAAACGCGCCGCCCGGGGGGCGATCAACCTGCGGCGTCACAGTGCCCTGGATCAGGAAACTCTGGCTGGCCTCCGACGGGTCTGCGGCCACTGGAGCGGGCGCGCCTTCGAGGGCCGCCCGGACCTGGGTGTTCACCGCCTGAACCTCTTCGGACTCGACATTGGGCGCGCCGCGGCGCGCTGCGGCGGGAGTGAAGGGCTGGAGCTCGAGCGCGATCTCGATGGGCTTGGAACGGCCGTCCGCGGCAACAGCCAGGCGGGCGGGACGGAAGCCGAACATCGAGACTTCGACGGTGATCCCGCCCGCGCCGACGCCAGGCGCCTCGAACGCGCCGTCCTCCCGGGAACTCGCTGTCACGACGGTGGCGCCGCTCCGTATCGTGACCGACGCTCCAGGGATCGGCTTGCCGCCGGAGGTCACCCGGCCCGTGACGGGCCCCTGCGCCAGAAGCACTGAGCAGCCTGCGAGGACAACAATGGCGAGCTTCAACATGCCTCCAGAGTTGACGACGACGCGCGCTCCAGAAGGATTACACCCGCAGGCGCACAACGCGCAGGTTTAACGGACTTTACAGTCCGCTGGACCCCCGGCGCGAAAAGTCGCATACTTCTTGAATACAGGATCTCGACTCGGCCTGAAAGGAGTTTCGCAGATGCGTGGTATCTTCCCCATTGCACTAATGGCAGTATGCGTGTCGCTGGCGCCGACCGCGGCCGGCCAGACATCGACTTCGCAGATCTCTGGAACGGTGCTGGATCCAACGGGAGCGGTGGTTCCCGGCGCCGAGGTTACCCTGCTTAACGAAGCGACAGGGGTGTCGCAGAAACTGACCACGACCGAAGCGGGGGTTTTCGCATTTCCCTCCATCCCCGTTGGCACTTACACGATCCGCGTGGAGGCCAGGGGCTTCAAGACTTCGGTCCGGACGGGCAACACGGTGCAGGTGAACACTCCCGTGACTGTCGACATCACGCTGGAGGTGGGCGCCACCACAGAGAGCGTGATGGTGAGCGCGTCGGCCGAGCTGCTGCAAACCAGCTCGGCGGCGTTGGGCAATGTCATCGAGCAGCGATCGATCACCACGCTGCCTCTCAACGGGCGCAACCCGCTCAACCTCCTGATGTACGAGCCGGGCGTGACGCAGCGCTCCGGCAATACCGTGAACGTGAACGGCGCGCGCTCCACGGCGGTGAACGTCACCATCGACGGCATCGACGCGAACGAGTCCACCAACCCGAACCCCACGAACAACATCTTCCGGCTGAATCCGGACAACGTGCAGGAGTTCAAGGTGACGACGTTGAACCCGAACGCGGAGGAGGGCCGCAACTCGGGCGCGAACGTTTCGATCGCCACGCGGTCGGGGACAAATGAGGTCCACGGCACGGTGTTCGAGTTCTTCCGCAACACCGCGCTCAATGCACAAGAGTTCTACTCGAACGCTCAAGGCTCGCCCAAGCCGGTCCTCCAATTGAACCAGTACGGCTTTGAGATCGGAGGGCCGATCAAGCGGAACAGGACGTTCTTCTTCGCGAGCTGGCAGGGCCAGAAGGTGAACTTTTCCGATCCCGTGGACAAGTCTTTCGGCCAGTCGGTGGATCTCTACACGCCGAGCGCGCTCTCCGGGGTTTTCCGCTATTGGGTGGCCGACCCGGCCAATCCGCTGGTGATCAACGGCCAGCGCATCACGCAAAACAGCCCGCTGCTGGTCGATGCGCGCACGGGCCAGTACGCGGCGGGCGTGCGCAACTGCGCGGGCGCGGGTGATACCAACTGCGTGGCGAGCTTCAATCTCTTTGCCGCCGACCCGCTGAGGATCGGGCTCGACCCCGCGGTGAAGTCGGTTCTGGGCGGCTATCCGGCGCCGAACTCATACAACGCCGGAGACGGGCTGAACACCGGCATTTATCAATGGAACAGTCCGACGCGAGTGCGCGGTCCGCAATACCTGATCCGCATCGACCACACCCTGAGCCAAAAGCACTTTCTTTTCGGACGATACCTGGGGGCGGAGCAGCAGACGCTGGGCGGCGACCCGCTGAACGGCCGGCCAGTCGTCATCCCCGGCTATCCGCCGCGCGGCGAGGTCTTCCGGCCGGCGAAGAACATGGCCATCGGCGTCCGCAGCGTGCTCTCGCCGCGGCTGGTGAACGAGTTGACGCTCGGCTACGCGCGCTGGGAGTTCCTCTTCACGCAGGGCGAGGCGAACCCGCTCTTCCCCAACACCCCGCGATTCACGTTCAACAACTCCGACGTGGACTACACGGCGAATCCACGCACTTACCGCGCGGTGAATACGCCGCAGATCGTCGAGAACCTGAGCTATCTGACGGGCCGGCACGTGATGCGGTTCGGGGCGAATCTGCGCTTTTACCAGCACAACGACCGGCGGGGCGACGTCGGCGGCACCAGTCTGACGCCGTCGATTTCGCTCTCCCGCACGACGCGGCCGCCCGTGGGGTTCAACTTCCCAGCCGTGGCTTCGGCGACGCGCGCCGGAATCCACGCGCAGGACCTCAACAGGCTTCAGGGGATGGTGAACGACCTGCTTGGCATCCCGGCCGGTCTTACCCAGGTGTTCATGGGCGATCTGACTAACGACACCTTCCTGCCATTCCGGGCGGGCGAGAAAGGCGTGAATCTGTGGGTTCGCGGCCAGCGGGCGAAGCAGTACAACTTCTATGCGCAGGACGAGTGGAAGCTGCGGCGTAACGTGACGCTCAATCTTGGCGTGCGCTGGGAGTTGAACCCTCCGGCGACGGAAGCCGCGGGCCGCGTCTATGTTCCCAACAAGCCGATCGACGGGCGCGAGGGGCCTGTGACTTTTGTTCCCGCCGGGCGCTGGTATAGCAACTTCAACTGGGGGGCGCTGGCTCCGCGCATCGGTGTTGCGTGGTCCCCTGGGGCGTCCTCGAAGACGGTGATCCGCTCGGGCTACGGCGTAGCGTTCGATCCGCTCAACACATTCCAGGTGACGTCGGTTTCCGCGGCCGTGCCGGGGCAGACGTTCCGTTGCAGCAACCAGTTCTCGGGGACGGGCGGGACGCTGGTGACTACACCCGGCTGCCAGGCGGTGCCGAACGTCAGGCTCGGCCAGGGCTTCCCGAATGAGATCGCGCCGCCATCGGTGAAGCCATCAACGTTCCTGACGCCGCCGGCGCAGGTGTCGAGCAACGCTCCGCCGGCGCGCGTGTTCGATCAAAACCTGAAGCTGCCGACGGTGCACATGTGGAACCTGACTGTGCAGCGCGAAGTGGGGGCGGGTTTCGTCGTGAGCGCAGGGTATGTGGGGCGGCGCGGCACGCGTCTCTACCGCTCCTGGGACGCCAACCAGATCGACATCACGCCGATCCTGCCCTCGTTCCTGGCCATGCAGAAGAACCTGGCGCTCGGCGGCGGATGCCGGCCGGACGGGACGTTGGCCAACGGCTCGCCGTGCGCCGGGGCGTCGCCTGTGCCGATCATCCAGCAGGGCATCGTCACCTCGGCCTTCGCGAACACCGCGGCCAGCCAAACCGATCTGACCCAGAACGCGGCCGGCAACTTCGGCGGGCGCATCGAGCAGACGACGCTCGCCGCCCGCCTGCGGCCCAACCCGCAGTTCGCGCAAATCCTGATGATCGACAATGGCGGCGATTCCTACTACCACGCCGGGCAGGTGACCGTGCGCAAGCGGTTCGACCAGGCTGGCTTGCTGCTGAACGGCGCCTACACGCTGGGCAAATCGATGGACACACTGTCGATCGACCCTGTGCTTGCGACGGTGGGCGGCGGATTGACAACCACGAATTCGCGCACCCCGGCCGACGCGCGCAATTACCGCAACGAGCGGGCGCGTTCGGATTTCGACCAGCGGCACGTGGTCAACATCAGCGGCATCTATGAACTTCCCTTCGGCAAGGGAAGGACGTGGCTCAGCAATTCGAGCAGGGCGCTTGAGCTGGTCTTCGGCGGCTGGAGCATCAACGGCATCTACACATACCAGGCGGGTGAGCCGTTCACGGTCCGGTCCGGCGTTCTGACGGCGAACTCATCGGCGCAGTCGCGCGCGGCGCTCAAGCCCGGCGTCGAGCTTCCCGCGGCGCGGCTCCAGGAGAAAGCCGGCGTGATCGGCCCGGTCTACTTCCCCAACGCCGAGGCGTTCATGATTCCGGAGCCGGGCGGACTCGGCCTGGGCCGCAACATCTTCCAGGGACCGAGCTACTGGAACCTGGACGCCGGGATTTCGAAGGGATTCCAGATCACTGAGCGCTTCCGCCTGGTGTTCCGCACCGAGATGTTCAACGCGCTGAACCATCCGAACTTCCGCAACCCGCGCGACGCCAGCGTCGGATCGCCGGCGATCACATCGGGGCTGTTCGGGCAGGCTTGCTGCGTGACGCTGTCCACGGCGAGCTCAGCCACGACCAATCAGAACGGAGAGAGCTGGCGCGTCATTCAGTTTGCGATGAAGCTGAGCTTCTAGAAGCCGGGCCGGGGAGGCTGAAGTTCCGGAGGCGGCACGCCGATTACAGGGTGTGCGGTGTGCGGTCGTGATCATGAGCGCGGCGCTTGCGGCCGGGCAGTCTCCGCAGTCGGAGTCGATCGCGCGACAGCTTGCTGCTGTGGAACAGCAGAGAGAATCGATCCGCAAGCATCGGGAGGGCGCCCAACCCAGGGACAGGGAGAGTTTCTTCACGCTGAGCTGGCCGCGGCCGGTGAGCTTCGTGATGCCCTTTGCGGAGCAGGCGCGGGCTGAGTGCCCTCCGTTGTCGCGTGAGAGCGCCGCCGGCCTTGCTGCGCTGGGCGCGGCCGACACGGGACTTCCGGCGCGGTTGATTGGAGAGGTGATGCGCAGGGAGTCCGGCTACGATCCCTGCGCGGTGAGTCCGGCGGGCGCGATGGGGTTGATGCAGTTGATGCCGGCAACCGCATCGGAGCTGGGGGTGCGCGATCCGTTCGATCCGCTCGAGAATGTGCTCGCTGGAAGCCGTTTCCTGAGGCAAATGATGGAACGGTACCAGGGTGATCTCGCCAGGGCGCTGGGCGCTTACAACGCCGGCCCAGCGCGCGTGGACTCTTTCGGCAGCGTGCCGCCGATTCCAGAGACCCGGAGATACGTGGGCGACATCCTGAGCCGGTTGAGGGATTAGCCTGAGGCGCTAAACCGGGCGCGCATGGTTGTGTTTCCTGCACTGCTGCAACTGGCCCAGGCGCCCTCGCCGATGGTGGAGCGATCGAGGGCGCATACGCGCCAGGAGAGGCGCGAGATTCCGGGGCGCCGGGCGGATGTGAGACTTGGAACGCTGATGGAGGCTGAGCCTTGCAGGGCGGGCCGACCGGTCCTCGCCGTCCGTTTTCACGGAGCGCGCTGGCTGGCGGAGCAGAGCGGGCGGGCGGCGTTTCCAAAGGCGGCGGAGCAGGGGGAGCAGTTTGGGGGCGCGGCCGCGCGTCCACGCGGAGCCGTTCCGCAGGCCGGACTCCTTCGCCCGGCTGCCGGGCGAGACGGGGAGCGCCTGGGGCAAGGTCTACGCGACGGCGATCAGCGCGGGTTATGGCGCGATCCGCGAGATCGTGGGGTTGAAAGCGAAGGTCGCGAGGATCGGCGGGGTCGCGCTCCCCGGCGGAATGCACGCGAACACGACGGAATGCGCGGACGGACTGGCGGGCAGTCTGGGATTGAGCGCGAAGCCGGGGCTGGCGTGGGGTTCAACGGGGATGCGGCAGATCAGCGCGGTCCGCGGGGGAAAAGCGGGCATCCCGGGCTTTGGCGGCGATCCGGCGCCCGACCCTGCGGATCGCCTCCCTGCGCTGCCGCGCCGGCTCAGAATGCTGAAGGAATCTCCGCGCTTACTTCTTGGGGAATCCGGGGGTCTCCATGACCTCCCGGATCTGGTTCAGATGCCGCTCGCTGTGAGCGGAGATGAACAGCATCCACTGGTAGGCGTCGAGGGGACCGAGAGCGGGATGGTCGGCGGCCACGCCGCGGAGATCGGCCTGTGTGTCGCGAACGAAGGCGATATTGCGGTCGCGCGATTTGACGAACGCCCTGGCGAATTCAGCGGGGGATTTGTAGAGGCCTTTGGGCCTGAGCTGCTCAGGCGCCTGGAATTTCTGATCGCGCTTCGGGACGCCGTTGATAATGAGGTCGTCCTTCTTTCGCTGCTCGGCGCGGTTGAGGTTGGCGGGCGGGGACCCGGCGATCTTCTCGACGAGGGCGAAAATGAAATCCTCCGAGCCGGCGATGTGCTCGGCCACTTCGGCGATGGACCAGCGGTCCAGGCCGGCCTTGAAGTTCCATTGCGCGGGACTGAGCCCCGTGGTGGCGTCGAGGATCATCTTGCGGGCGCCGTGCAGCGAGCTGAGCGCCCGGTCGCGCTCGCCTTGACTGAGGGATTGCGGAAAGGCCGGGAGGAGGAGGAACGCGCAGAGCAGGAATCGGCGGGCCATGCCCTTACCTTACCATCAAGTGCCTTATCGCTAAAGAGATCCAGGCAAGCGCCGATATAAGGAGCGTGGCAGAGGTAACGCAGGCGGAACATTTGGACTCATTGGTCCTGCCGCAGCCGCAAACCTGGGAGGCTCCGGAATTGCCCGGCGCGCTGTTGCCGCCGCCGGTCCACCGTGAGGAGGAGCTGGCGACGGCGACTCTGCTGCTCGTCGATGGCGTCGAAATCAACCGGCAGCTTGTGAAGGGGATTCTCAAGGCGGGCTGCTACAGAATCCTGGAGTGCAGCCAGCCGTCGGATGCTTTTCGCATTCTTGAGCGTGAGAACGTAGACCTCATCATCGCCGATCTGATGATCCCTGAGATCGGAGGGCTGGAGTTTTGCCGCCGGGTGAAAGCGTCGCGGCGCACGCGCCTGGTGCCGATCCTGATGCTCACCAGCGTGCATGGGGTCGAGAATGAGGTGGCGGGGCTGGAGTCGGGCGCCGACGAGTTCCTCATCAAACCGATGCAACCCGCGGCGCTGAGAACGCGCGTGCGAACACTCTTGCGCAGCAAGCGCGCGACGGACTCCCTCGAAGAAGCCGAGGCGATCCTTTTCGCGCTGGCGCAGACCGTCGAGCAGCGCGACAAGGAAACAGGCAACCACTGCCACCGGCTGGCGACGCTCAGCGTAGCTTTGGGCACGGCAATCGGACTGCCCGAGGACGATCTCACGGCGCTGCTTCGCGGCGGCTTCCTGCACGACATCGGCAAAATCGCTGTGCCGGACCACATTCTGTTCAAGCCGGGGAGTCTCACCGAGCAGGAGTGGACCGTGATGCGCTCCCACACCTGGAAGGGCGAAAGGATCTGCCAGCCGATGCGAACGCTGGCGCCGGTGCTGCCGATCATCCGCAACCACCACGAGCGCTGGGACGGGAGCGGGTATCCGGATGGGCTGAAGGGGGAGAAGATTCCGCTTCTGGCGCGAATCCTCCAGCTTGCCGACATCTACGACGCGCTTACGTCCAAGCGCGTGTACAAGCCGGCGTTTTCGCCGGAGCGGGCGATTGAGATCCTCCACGAGGAGGCCGCGCGCGGCTGGCGGGATCCTGAATTGGTGAGCGTTTTCCGCGAGATCCTGCGGCATCCCAGCGTCGCCACGCAGGGCGAGATCCTCTTCGGGCCGGAGATGCACCTGTCGCGGGAGTTGGTCGACCTGGAATCGATGCGCGAGTCGTTGGCGCGGCTGAGCCGGGAGATTCTCAAGTAGGCGGCCGGGCCGGAGGGGAAAGTCCGAATTCCGGAACATCCTGTCCTTTGGTGCGTATACGCATGAAGAAGGAGGACGAGATGTGTACGCTCCGCTGGCTGCTTTGTGCGTGTGTCCTTGCGGCGGGCGGTTGTCACGTCCAGTGGGACGGCAACCGGCCGGTCATGACGGGCGAACTGGTCCGCGAATCGCGAACGATCGCCCGCGCCGACGCCGCCAAAGCCGAGGTCGTCCGCGTCGAGCTGACGATGGCGGCCGGTGAGATGGTGGTTTCGGGCGGGGCCAAAGAGCTACTGGAAGGCACGTTTGAATACAATGCGCCCGACTGGAAACCGCAGGTCGAATACGTTGCGACGGGATTTCGCGGGCGGCTCACCGTGCATCAGGGCAAGGCAGGCGGCACGCTCGGAGACGTCAAGAACGAGTGGAATCTGCGTCTCGCCAACGACATTCCGATGGATCTGGTGGTGCGCTGCGGCGCTGGCGAGAACCGTCTGGATATCGGCGAGCTGGACTTGCGGAGCGTGGAAGTTCACATGGGCGCGGGCGCGGTCCACATGGATCTGCGCGGCAAGCAGACGCATGATTTCGAGGTGGCGATCCACGGAGGGGTAGGCGAGGCGAGAATCAAGGTTCCCAACGACGTTGGCGTTTACGCCGAAGCGAAAGGGGCGATCGGCAGCATCAACGTGCGCGGCATGAAGCGCGAAGGCAAGGGGTGGGCGAACGAGGCCTACGGCAAGTCGAAGACCACCATCCGGCTGGACGTCAAGGGCGGAATCGGCGAGATCAACATCAGCGCGGAATAGCGGCTCAAGAGAGCGGGTTTCAGAACGGCATTGTATTGGAGCGGGCCGAACCGCACAAAATGCGAGCCGTGCCGGTATTGACGCCCGCCGGCAGCAGCACCCGCACCAGGTAGTGGCCGGGAATCCAGGGGCGGAGGCCGGCATAGAAGGGCTCGAGTTCCATCAGCGCTCCGGCGGCGGCGATTTCCACACGAACGGGGAGCACCGTCAGGCTGAAGGGCTCCATGTCTCCGGAAGCGGAGCCGGCGGGCACGGCGGGCGAGACCGGGCCAAGCCCGGTTGCGACGATGTCGAGAATGCCCCCGCCGCTCTGGAGCTCGACAATAGCGGGCGCGGCCTCGGCGTACTCGATCACGAAGGGCTGGGAGTCCATTCCCGCGCGCCGCACGACGATCTCCCAGCGGTCCGGGTTGTCGAACGGCAACTGGAGCGAGGCGAAATCGGCGCCGATTTCGTAGAGCGGGGCCGCGTTTCCATTCACCAGGACGACGGCGCTGGAAAGGCTTTGCGGCAAGGGAACGGCTGTGGCGTAGCCGTGTTCGCGGGCCAGGTTGCGGCCCCAGATGCGGATCAGGTCGCCCGGGGCGGCGCGCTCTTTTCCCGCGCCTGCGATCGCCGGCCGCACCTGGGCGAAGAGGGCCGGATCGATCGCGACCATCACGTCGCGAACGCGGCCGGGCTCAATCACCCAGGAGGCCGAGCTGTGAAGCGAGCTTCCGTCGCGCGACACATGAACGCGGTAGGAGCCGGGGAGGAGATCGACCGCGCCGAAGAAGCCCGTGACGTCGGTCCGGGTCTCTTTGCGCCAGGAGCCGTCCGCAGCCTCGAATGTGACATCGAGACCATCGACGGCCCACGCAGGGGCGCCCTCGATGGAGACCGCGCCCATGACGTGGCCTTTGCCGGGACGCGCCTTCCAGGACAGTTCAGGCGGCCGGGCAGGCTCACGGAAGAACTCGGCCAGCGCGCTGTAGAACGCTTCGTCGGGCCTTTGCGTTGGATCGTCGCTGCGGGTTGCGGAGTAGCTGTAGAGGCTCACACCGAGCGCGCTGTTGCCGGCCGCGGAAGGCCGGAAGACGCGCTCAAGCTGGGCCAGAGTCTGGGCGGTTGTGTTGAGGTAGTTGCCGAGTCCGTTGACGTAGGCGCGGTTGTACTGCCGGTCCTTCTGATACTCCATCCAGCGGTCGAGGAAGGAGGCGTTCTGCGCCTCGCGGAAGTAGTTCATCGGGACGGCGAAATCGAGGATGCCCTCCTCGAGCCAGCCGCGCCAGTCCTGGTAAACGCGGGAATAGGCGTCCTTGGCGCGGTACTGCGCGTCGCTGGCGGGGCCGTCGCCCCACGTGATGACGGCCGCGCTCAGCTTGACAGAGGGACGGATCTCCTGAAGCCGCAGATAGAGCCTCCGGACCAGCGCCGTCACCTGATCGCGCCGCCACTGCTGAAAAGCCGGATCCCAGCGGCCCGGCTTTCCCGCGCGGCCGGTGTGGCGGTTATACCGCTCGAGCGCCGCGGGATTGTAGCCGTAATCGCTGTCTTCCGCATACCGGACGCGGTCGAGATGAATTCCGTCGAGGTCGTAGCGGCGAACGGGCTCCAGGAACACATCGAGAAGATAGGGCAGGACCGCGGGGTGGCCGGGTTCGAGCGCGGCCGATCGCCTGCCGTTGAGGTCGGTCATCGCCCAGTCGTCCTCGCCCCGCGCATTGACGCCGTGCAGGTTCCAGACGTGGGCGGGGCTCCGCGGCGGCGCGGAGTCCTCGAACCAAACCGGATAGACGATGAACCACGCATGGACTTCGATCCCCGCTGCGTGCGCCTTCTGAATCAGGTACTCGAGCGGGTCGAAGCCGGGTGCGAGAGAGGCGTCCTCGGCCGCCGGCTCCAGCGATTGAAGGTAGTAGGAGTCGCCGCGGCGGCGGGCCTGGATGAAGACGGCGTTGGCCCTGGCCCGTTGCAGGCGCTCCACCATGCGATCGACCTGCTCCGGCGTCTTGAAGCCTTCGTGGAAGGCGTCGGCCCAGAAAGCGCGGTACTGCTGGGCCGGCAGGAGCGAGGCGAGGGCGATCAAGAACAGGACGGTCCTCAGCATGGCCTGAGTGCCATGATGGCACAGCGGAGAGCCGGAAACATCGAAGCCGTCTCTTGACGATAAGTACTTTATGTCATTAAGTGCGTAGCAGGAGGCAGCTCATGACTTTGCGGATCCCGGCGCCCATCGCTGTTTCGCCGGCGGCGGCCTGCGCGCGGTTCGTGCTCGGGCCGGCGATTGTGATGCGCACCGGCGCCATGGAGCGGCGGTTGAAAAGCGGGGTGGAGAGTGTCTGGGGCGAAGCGCAGGTCCAGGCCGCGCCGGCGGCGTACTTGCGGAGAGAAAACGGGGACGAAACACGGCAGGGCAACGAGAACAAGCCGCGGCGCGTGACGCGCGCGCCCGTGGAGCTCGAGTCGGCTCGAGCCCATGCCGGCCTGAATCTCGAGCAAGGGCAGAAGGGGTTGATGCGATACGGCAAATACCGCGCGGCATTCGCCGGCGAACACGGTTTCCGCGACCCCGGCGAATGCGCCGAAGAGATAAGCGTCTGTTTTGAGCTGGCCGGCGAAGAAGGCCGTCTTCGAGGATGGCGCGCCCGGCCGGACACGCAAAGCGGCGGCCGGCAGGGGCTGGCGGCTCGAATGGCAGTCCTCCAACCTGCTGACTGGAATGGCGATCGCCGTGACGATGCCGGAGAAGCTCCAGCCGGGTCCGCTCGCGGGAGAGATGAGCGACTTCGCGCCCGTGTCGCTGCTGTTTTTTTTCGTGCCTCCCATGATCACGGCTCTGCGCGGCATCGAGCCGCACCCGATGAATTACTTCTTCCCGGCGGCGGCGTTTTTCGCCTTCCACCTGCTGCTTGCATAGCTGGCCGATCACGTTTCGGCGCACGCCGCTTTCGCGATCTCGCCGCTGGTTTCCGCAGGTCTCGCCGTCCGCTATCTGCGCCTTGTGGCGGGCCTGCGGTTCGCCGCGGTTGAGGGGGGCATGGCGCAGTTCGTCCACCTGGCGCCGTTCAGGCAAGCATTCTTCCTCGAGGGCTACACGGGGCTGGCGATCAAGATCGGGGCGATCGTGACGCTGGTGGTGGCGATGCAGTTGGCGGGCCGGGTGCGCTGGGCGGACAGGTTGCGCAAGCGGGAGGCGCCGCTGCGATATCATCTTCAACGGTGTGAATGCAGCGACTCCTTCCCCGGAGGCTCCGGCGGAGCCTCGTGTTTCAGTCATTATCGTCACCTGGAATTGTGAGGACTCCGTCCGGCGCTGCCTGGCGGCTCTCGAGGCATCCAGGGAGCGCGACCGCCTGGAAGTCTTCGTTGTCGATCTTGGCAGCCGGGACGGGTCCGGCCGGATGGATTCCGAATTCGCCAGCGCAACCGCGCTGCGCCTGCCGCGAAACTTCGGGCGGACGCGCGCGCGCAACATCGCGCTGCGTTCGGCTTCGGCGAGCCTGATCCTTTTTCTTTCGCCGGACGTGGAGGTGCGCCCGGACACGATTTCGCGCCTGGCGGAGGCGCTCGAAGCGCGCGACGACGCAAGCGCCGCCGCGCCCGCGCTGGTGACGCCCGCAGGCGGGCGGGTGGAGACGGCCTTCAATCTTCCGTCGGTCGAGCAACTGAAGGAGTGTTGCCGGACGGGCGCGCCCTTGCCCGCCGCCGAGCAGGGGGAAACACCCGAGGCGGTGAGCGACGTGGCGCTGATGATCCGCAAACCGTTCCTTCAGGGAATGAACTACCTGGATGAGAAGCGCTATTCGCATCACTGGGCGGAACTGGAGATCTGCTGGCAGATCCGCAACGCCGGCAAGAAGATCCTGCTGGTGGAGAACGCCGTGGCGACGCTGCACCCGCCGGGGCCGGGCCCGCGGTTCGACGCGGACGCGCGCGCGTTGGAGACCTGCGACCGTATCTGCGGCGCGGCATCGTGGCTGAGCAAGCACCGCGGTTTCGGCGCAGGGGCCTCGTTCTATCTGGGCTTCGTTCTGAGCGCGCTCGGCGGGCTGCTGACGTTCCGCGAGCCCGGCTACCACTTCTCCCTGCTGAGCGGTCTGGCCATGGGCAAGCGGATCGACGGCACCCAGGGCGGGATCCTCGGCTGAGCCTAAAGCCCGGCGGACGCACCGCCGATAGTCGCCCAAGAGGACGAATATGGCCGCGATGCTATGGATTCTGCTGCCGGTCTTTGTCGCCGCTGGCTCGGCGCTGTTGAGCTTCTACATCATGCAGGCGCGGCTGGAAGTGGCCGTGGCGCGGGAGCGGGCGAGCCTGGCCGAGGCGCAATCGGTGATCCGCTGCCAGGAGAAGCTCGTCGAAGAGCGCGTTCGCGCCACCGAGGAATCGACGATGCGCAGGGCGCTGGAGCAGTTTCTGGGGGAATTCCGCGTCGAGGAGAGACACTACATCCGGGAAAACCGGTCGCTGTTCTCCTCCCGCCGCTCGATGGTGCTGCAAGAGCGGCTGTTTTTCCGCAACATCCCGCTGTCGGAGTGGGTGGAGCACGAGATGGTGGTGGAGGAGGGCGGCGATCTGAAGCAACTGGCGAAGTCCGTTTCGGCATTCGCGCCGAGGGCGGTGAAAAGCAATGAAGAAAAGCCCCCCGTCCGAATGTTGAGGAGCCGCCAGGAGGCCCAGACGGCGTAAGAAGGCCGCTATTTCCCGAAGATGAGAATTCGCGAGGCCACCAGGACCAGGAAGACGGCGTAGATCTTGCGCACGGTCTCAGGGGAGAGGCTAAGGGTGATGCGGGCGCCGAAGTAAGCACCAAGGAATAAGCCAACGGCAAGCAGCACGGCGTACTTGATGTTGATATGGCCGTTGCGGTAGTACTCGACCGCGCCCAACAACCCCACCGGCGGAATCAACGCGGCCAGTGAGGTTCCGAGCGCCTCGAACTCCTTCATATTCAGGAGAAATAGCAGAGCGGGCACGATGATCAGCCCGCCTCCAATCCCGAACATTCCGGAGAGGACTCCGGCTACGAGGCCGATAGCCAGCAGGATGAAATGGGTCATCGTCAGGGAGTCTAGCAACTCAGGACAGGGCACCTCAATGCGGGATGCACTCCTGCCGGCAGCTACGCGCGGCGGCCCAGGTCCCTGGGACCCAAGCGTCCAGGCCCTGCGGCGCGTGGCGCAGTTTGGGAATCGATGTCATCCTGAGCAGAGACAACCTCGTCTTGGAAGATAAGATGGCCTTGATGGTCGACCAGCTTGCGGCCGCCGGCAGCAAGGTTGCGCCGCTGGCGGACTTCTCCGGCTGGATGCTGGCCGAACAGAGGCGCGTCTACTTGCTGTGCCAGCGGATGCTGTGCGATCCGGACGAGGCCGATTCGGCAACCCAGGATGTTTTCCTCAAGGCTTACAAGGCATTGCAGGAAAAGGCCGGGGAGATTGAGGACCCGGGGCGCTGGCTGACCCGGATCGCCGTCAACACGTGCCTGGACCGGCTGAGGTCGCGGCGCTGGCAGTTCTGGCGCAAGCGGCCGAAGGCGGAGGATGAAGAAGTCATCCTGGGGATGTCCCCGGCGCCGGGTCCGGACGCCGAGGATCTGGTCTTCTCGCGGCAGATCGGAGCGCGGCTGGCTGAGGCGGTCGCGAGACTGCCGGGCCGCCAGCGGGCTGTTTTTACTCTGCGCCACTTCGAGAACCGGTCGCTCGAGCAGATCGCCGGTTTGCTCGGGCTGGAGATAGGGACCGTGAAGGCGCATATGGCGCGCGCGGTCGCCAAACTGAGAGTTGAGTTGATGGATCTGTACGCTCCCCGGAAAAGGGAGCAAGGTGAGGGGAGCCGGCCATGACAAGAAAGGACACCATAGCGTCGCCCCACTGGAGCGACGACGATTTGCTGATGCGACTCTACGGCCTGGAGCCGGACGGGGCGCGGCATCCGGTCGACTCCTGCGCCGATTGCGCGGCGCGCTGGCGGATTCTGGCCGAGCGCAGAGAGGCTGTGCTGGCGCCGCCGCCGGTATCCGACGACCGCTTGCGCGCGCAGCGGCTGGCCGTGTTCGCGCGAATCGAGGCCGGGCGGCCGTTCTGGCTGTGGCGCACTGTGCCGGCCACAGCTTTGGCGCTGCTGCTGGCGGCAGGCGTCGCGCTGCACGGGCCGAATCCGCCGGCGCCCGCGCCGGAGGTGGCCGTAGCGGACATCAGCGACAGCCAGTTGTTTAGCGAAGTCGCACAGATCGCCGAGCAGTACGCACCCGCCGCGGCGGAGCCGTTGAGCGGGCTGTTTTCAGAAACGGCATCGCAGGAGGTGAAGTGATGCGGCTGATACTCTGCCTCATTCTGGCGCTGGGCACGCTTCCGGCGGCGGCGCAGCCGCCCCGCGGCTTCTTCACGTGGTGGGACTCACCGATCGTCCGCGATCTGAACCTGACCGAGGACCAGCGGCAGCAGATCCGCAACACGCTCCGCGAGTACCGCCCCAAGCTCATCGACCTCCGCGCGGCGGTCGAGAAAGCGGAGGGCGAGATGGGCGACGTCTTCAACGATCCCGCAATCGATCAGAGGCGGGGGATGGAGGCGATCGAGCGGCTGATTGCCGCGCGCAGCGAACTCACGCGCAGCCTCTCGGAGATGGCGCTGCGGCTGCGCATGGTTCTCACCCCGGAGCAGTGGCAGGAACTCCAGCGGCGCAGGCCGCAGCCTGGGGCAGGCGGACCGGGAAAAGGCATTCTGCGCGAACGGCGAGCGCGCCCGCTGAAGCAGTAGCAGCTTGCGCCTGCACAAGGAAAACGCCGGCACGCCTCGGGGGACGTGCCGGCGCTTCGTTGTCAGGAGCCTCTCTCAGAAATTGATGCGGCCTGAGAGTTGGAGACTGCGGTTATCGCCCACCGTGGAGGTGATGCGTCCGACTGTCGGCGATCCGATGCTGGCGTTCGGGAAGCCGAAGTAGGGAGTGTTGAAGAGGTTGAAGGCCTCGAAGCGGAAGTTGAAGCCGATCCGTTCCGTGATCCTGAACGTCTTCACGATGCTCATGTCGATGTTGACCACGCCGGGCGAATAGAGAACGCCGCGGGCGACGTTGCCGTAGTTGTTCGGCGGAGGAGCCATGAAGGCGGTGGCGTCGAACCAGTAATAGGGGTCGGGGTTGTCGAGCCGGCCGTCCTTGATGCGGTCGGGCCAGCTCGGCGCGCCGTTGTTGACGCCGTTCTGGAGGCCGACGTTGAACGGCCGGCCGGTGGTGGCCGTGACGATGCCGCCCAATTGCCATCCGCCGATCACGAGGTCGGCGACGCGGCTGTCGTTCACCCATCTGCGGCCCTTGCCCCACGGCAGGTCGTAGAGGCCGTTGATCACCGCGCGGTGCTTGACGTCGAAGCCGGACGGACCCCGGTAGCACTTGATGCAGGTGACGGTCAGCGGGCCGCCGGACGCTCCGCCGCCGGAGGCCACCGAGCCGCCGTAGTCCAGGCTCTTGCCGTAGGTGTAGACGCCCAGCAACTGGAAGCCGTTGGAGAACCGGCGCTCCAACTTGAGCGTCATGCCGTGGTAGGCGCTCGAGTTCATCGGCTCGAAGATGGTGATGCTGGGGATGTTGCGCAGCGCCTGGTACGGGCGCCGGTCCTCGACGCTGCCCGCGCCGAGGCGCACCTCGTTGTGGTTGAAGCCGTAAAGCAGGTTGATGCCGCGGCTGCCGACGTAACCGATTTCACCCATCCAGTTCTGCGACAACTGGCGCTGAATGGTCAGGCTCCAGGTTTCCGCGTATTGGGTGGGGTTGTCGAACGAGTAGCCGCGAACGGTCGGGCGCCGCGTGTTGATCTCGGCCGTGCTCTGGGGCTTCAGCGGAACGAGCGTGCCGAACGGCTGCTCGATGCGCGGCACCGGGCTCATGTCGACGAGGAAGTCGCCGTAGCTGTAGCTTTCGCTGAACAGGTGCGGCGGGCCTTGTGTGAGCATGCTCGACGCCGAGACGGGTTCGGGGAAGAAGCTGATGCCGAATCCTCCGCGAACCACCAACTTCTGGTCGCCGGTCACGTCGTAAGCGAAACCGAAGCGCGGACCGAAGTTGTTGAGGTCCGTGTTGCGGAGCGTCCTGCTGTAGCCGCCTTCGTTGGCGTAGGCGAAGTTCAGCTTGGGGAGATCGAAGCTGGTCATGCGGTCGTACTTTTCTGTTTCCGGAGAGTAGATCTCGTAGCGGACGCCAAGATTGAGGGTCAGGCGCCGTGTCGCTTTCCAGTCGTCCTGGAAGAACCAGGCGTTCTCCCAGGCGCGCAGCCCGGGCACGCCCAGCAGGAAGCCGCGCGAGCCGTTTTGAACGAGGCCGAGCAGCATCGTCGCAAGGCCGGTGCCGCCGGTGCGGGCGACAGGGTCGGAGGTGAACGCGCGGTTGAAGTTGAGCGCGCCGCGCGTGTCGGCGTTTGTGAAGGGCGACACGTCGCGCCGCACGACGTGATAGCCGAACTTGAAGTTGTGCGTGGCGCGGGTCCAGTAGACGTTGTAGTCGATCTGGTAATTGACCTGTTTGGGGCGCGCCGGGAGGAAGCTCGGGCCGCCGCTCAAGCCGGTAAAGTCGGCGACATTGATGGTCGGAATGCCGGTTGAGTTGTCGGTGATGTTGATGTTGCGAATACCGAGCGACTGCGCCGCGGGGATGCCGAAGTCGGAGTGGACGGTGGACGGGTTGGTGCGCGCCCAGCCCGTGCGGAACTCGCCGACGATCGAAGGCGTCCACACGCGGGACCAGTTGAAGGCGCCGCCGTGCGTGCGAAGGCGCGTGTACTGGATGCCGGCCACGTACGGACCCAACTGGAATTTTTGAGCCGCCTCCGCCGGTGTCGGCAGGCAGCAGTTGGCCTGGCCTTGCGGGGCGTCCAGGTCATACCACTGCTGCTGGTAACGGAAGAAGAGGTTGTCCTTCTGGGAAAGCTGGTAGTCGGCGCGCACCGTGTATTGGTTGTCGTCGATCACCCGGTTCGGCGCCGCCTGGTAGTTGTTGAAGCTGCCTGGGAGGTTGGGCAGCGGATAGACGCTGGCTACGTTGAGCCCCACCTGACTCATCAGCGACGGCTGGATGGTGTTGTTTGGGAACGGGTCCCGGATGAAACCCGACGGATTGGCCGGATTGACGCGCGTGCTGAAGGGGTTCCAAATCTGGATCAGCGCTCCCGCGGGAGTCCGGAAGTCGCTGAAATTGCCGACGCGGGTCTGCGCGGTTGGCACTGTGTTGAGGTAGTCCAGACCGCGCATTTCGCGCTGTCCCGCGTAGTCGCCAAAGAAGAACAGCTTGTTCCTGATGATGGGACCGCTGACGGCGCCGCCCATCTGGTGCCGTCTGAACGGCAGCTTCCTCGGAAGCGCCTGGGGCGACTGGTAGTATCCGCGGGCATCGAACTGGATGTTGCGGTGGAACCAGAACGCGGTGCCGTGCAGGTCGTTCGTTCCCGAGCGCGTGGAAACCGTGACCACGCCGGCGCCGCGGCCGAACTCGGAGGAGAAGCTGCCGGTGAGCACCTTGAATTCGCGAACCGATTCGAGCGAAGGCTGCACGATCACGGTGTTGAAGGTGTACTCGTTGTTGTCGATGCCGTCGAGCACCCAGCCGTTGGCGTTGGCGCGCTGCCCGAGCGGGTTGTAGTTGGAGGCGGCCCGCGGATTGAATGTCGAGGCGCCGGAGAGGTTCTCGCCGGCCTGCCCCGGCGTAACGCCGGGAGCGAGGTAGACAAGCTGCGCGAAGTTGCGCCCGTTCAGCGGCAGTTCCTGGACCGCCTTTTGCTGGATTACCTGCCCTGTCTCGGCCGAAGTGCTTTGCACGAGGGGCGCGGATGCGGTGACCTCCACGACCTCGGTGACGTTGCCGACCTGGAGCGTCATGTCGGCGCGCGCGGTCTGGTTGACGGCCAGCCGGATGTCCGACTGCTCCGCCTTCTTGAATCCTTTGGCCTCGATGGTGACCTTGTAGACGCCGGGGACCAGGAATGGAAAGATGAACGACCCGGTCTCGTCGGTTGTGCGCGTCAACGTGGTTCCCTTGTCTGTCTCGAGGACTGTCACGGTGGCGCCCGAGACAGCGGCGCCGGTTGCATCGGTGACAGTCCCTGAAATAGTGCCTGTGGTCACCTGCGCCCAAGACAATGAAGCGAGGACGAGGACAGCGATCGCGCAGGTGAAGGCCTGACTTCGGTTCGAAAGTATCAACATAGACCTCCTCAGTTCTACGTGTTCACACGGCCGGCGACCCCTGTGTCCCGTGCCGTGATTGCATTCATAACAGTTTAGAGAACCGCCGTCAACCAAGGGGAACAGAGGAGAATGGCCCGCATGCGGCGCGGCGGGAGGACGGAAGGCGCTCCGTATACTGTGGCGGAACGGGGCGGATTTCTGGAGGTTGGCGATAGATTGGAGCTATGTGTTCAATTGCCGCGCCCTTGTTGCTGTGGGCGCTCCTTGCTGCGCCCGACGCCGGCGCATCCTTGAGCGGAAGGGTGGCCGACGCGTCCGGCAAGCCGATACCCGGTGCAAGGGTGGTTCTGACCAACGCGGCGCAGGCTGTGGTCGCGGCGGCGGCGAGCGAGGAAGCAGGGCGGTTCCGATTCCCGGCGCTGCCCGCCGGCTCGTACCTCTTGCAGGCAACGGCGCCGGGATTCGCCTCCTGGTCGTCGCCGGTGCGGCTCGTGACGGGGCGCGAAGTCGAAGTTCGCGTAGATTTGTCACTCAGCCCGGTGCGGAGCGAAGTGACGGTGAGCGCCGAAGCAGGGCGCGTGGAGCGCGTCGAGGACGTGCCCCAGCGAATCAACGCTTTGGACCGGCCGGAGGTGGAAGAGCGGGTGGTCACTGTACTGACCGAGGCGGCGGACGGAGAAGAGGGCGTCACTCAATTGCGAACCGCGCCGGCGATGGGCGGCTTCATGGTGCGGGGGCTCACCGGCAAAGGCGTATCTGTCTACCGCGACGGCATCCGGTTCAGCACGTCCGCGCAGCGCGGCGGAGTGAGCACATTCCAGAACCTGACGGACGCTTCCTCGCTCGATGGGATCGAAATCCTGCGCGGGCCCAACAGCGCGCAGTACGGGTCCGACTCGTTGGGCGGCGTGGTTCATCTGTTGTCCCGCGCGCCGGCGTTTACCGCGTCAGGACGCCGCTGGCACGGCGACGCGTCGTCGTCCTATAACTCGGCCGCTCTCTCCTTCGGATCTCAGGCAGCGGCCGTGTGGTCAAATGGCCGGGCCGGAGTGCTGGCGACGCTGAATGCGAAGCGGGTGAACACCACGCGGACCGGCGCGGGCATTGACAGCCACGCCGCGGTGACGCGCTTTCTCGGGCTGCCATCGAGCCTCTTCGGCGAGCGCCTTCCGGACACCGCCTTCACGCAATACGGCGGAGCGGCCCATGCGCAGTTCCAGTTCACGCCGCTGCGCCACTTGATTGGGCATTACGAGCGCGGCCAGCAGGACGGAGCGAAGCGGTACGATCAATTGCTCGGCGGCGATGGCAACCTCATCGCCGACCTTCGAAACCTGATGCTCGATTTCGGGTACCTGCGCTTTCAGTCGTTCCGCACCGGGCCCTTCGACCAGTCGTTCGTGTCTGCCTCTTACAACGCACAGCGTGAGGAGCGGGTGAACCAAGGCGGCGCGGGCAATCCGAGCGGGGCGATCACGCACCAATACGAACGGCTGAGAGCGTGGGGCTTGCAGGCGCAGGCCGAACGCCGCGCCGGCGCGCATTCGCTGCTGGCGGGCGGCGAGTCCTACTTCGAGCGGATCGCGGCGCCTGCGTTCACCTTCGATCCCGTGCGTGCGACGATCACGCCGAGCCGCCCGCGCGTGCCGGACAAAGCGGGCTACCGGAACTGGGGCGTGTTCGCCCAGGACGCGTTGGAAACGGCGGGGGGACGGGTCAGGATCAGCGCTTCGTTCCGCTATGGCGGCGCGCACTACCAATCTCGGGCGGCGGACAGCCCGGTGGTGGGAAACCGGCCGTTGTGGCCCGACGATTCAATGTCAGCGAGCGCCCTCTCCGGCCGCGCCGGCGCCGTCCTTCGCGCCGCCGGTTGGCTGCGGTTCCAGGTGAACTACAGCCGCGGCTTCCGCGCTCCTGCGATGACGGACCTTGGCACTCTAGGCTTGCAGGGCAACGGCTTCTACGAGGCATCGGCGTCCGCCATCGAGGGACGGCAGGGCGAAGTCGGCGACCGCGCCGACGCGAACGCGCGCCCCACGGGAGTCGCAGTGGCGCCAGTAAAGCCGGAGACAAGCGACAACATCGATGGTGGATTCTCCGTGATTGCGGGCAGCGTCCGTTTTGAAGCGACGGCCTTCTATCTCAAACTCGGGAACACGATCGTGTCGCAGACACTGCTTCTGCCGCCGGGCGCGGCCGGAACCCCGCTGGGCGACCAGATCATCTCGTCACAACTGCCTTCGGGCGCGGTCTTCGTCCCTATCAGTTCGAATCCCGTGCTGGTGCGCGCCAATTACGGCGGCGCGCGGTTGAGAGGCGTCGAGCAATCGCTCCGCGTGAAGATCACCCGCGCGGTCAGTCTCACTGAGAACTTCACCTGGATCGAAGCGCGTGACGCTGTCACGGGGCTCCCTCCTGATATCGAGCCCGGCGTGCCCGGCCCGGTGGCGAACGCGCGGCTGCTCTACGCGCCCGCACCGCGACGGTTCTGGGCGGAACTCTACGCGACGGCCATGGACCGGCAGTCCCGCCTCTCCTCGCTGGCGCTGGCCGACCGCCGCATCGGCGCCACGCGCTCGCGCAACAATATCGCGCAGTTTTTCAACAACGGCGCGCGAGTGCGCGGGCTGGTGCGCGACGCGAGGCTGACGCCGACGGGCGAAACGCTGGCCGAGGTCCAGGCGCGCGTTCTCGGCGCTAATGCTTCCGCTCCCCTGTTCGCGGCGATTCCGGGCTGGGCCGCGCTCGGCCTGCGCGTGGGAGTCCCCACGGGCGAGAAGTCCGAGGTGATGCTGGACGTTTCGAACGCGCTGGACAAGAACTACCGCGGCATCGGCTGGGGCATCGACGCCCCCGGACGAGCGATCACCGTGCGGTGGAAGTTCCGGCTGTAGCCCTCAACGCTCCGCCTCAGCGCGGCGCTGATGCCGGACAAACTCGACGACGATCGGCATCACCGAGACGAGGATGATGCCAATGATCACCTTCTCGAAATGCGCGCGGACGAGCGGCTGGCTGCCCAGCGTGTAGCCCAGCATGGTCATCGAGAACACCCAGCCCACGCTGCCGAACACATTGAATGAAAAGAAGCGCGGATAGCCCATCCCGGCCACGCCGGCGACGAACGCCGCGTAGGTGCGGATGATCGGAATGAACTGCGCGTAGATGATGATCTTGCCGCCGTGCTTTTCGTAAAACGCCTGGGTCTTTTCAAGGTGGGAGCGGCGGAAGATCTTCGAGCCGGGGTTGGCGAACAGCCTGATGCCGATCTTACGGCCCAACAGGTAGCCCGTGGCGTTGCCGAGCATGGCGAAGCTCATGAGCGCGATATTGATGGCGAATATGTCGAGGTGCCCCGCGCCGGCGACAACCCCGACGGTGAAGAGCAGAGAGTCGCCGGGCAGGAAGAACCCCACCAGCAGGCCGGTCTCGGCGAAGACGATTCCGCACAGCAGGGCGTAGCCCCACCAGCCGGTGAACACCGTCGAAAGGAGGCGGATGAGCTCCGCCGGCTCGGTGAGCGAGCGGAGGAAGTCGATCAGCGTCTGGAGCATCTCAACCGCGGTAAGATGCCGCCAGGCGCCTGATATTGTCTTCGTAGACTTTGATCTTCTTCTGCCGGATCAGCTCGTTGACGAGCCCTTCGCGGAACAGGTCGCGGCGCTCCTGCGCGCGGCGCGATTTGATGGCCAGGGTGAGATTCTCGCGCTGCGCCGCCAACTGGGTCAGGTCGGGCTCGACGCGCCCCGCCACCTTGCAGATCGCGGTGCCCGCGGCGGACTCCACCGGCCCGAAGACCTCGCCGACCTTGAGGCGAAACGCCTCGGAGTACTGGGCGGCGGAGCCCAGGCCCTCGGCGGCGCCGTCGCGGCCGAATTCGGAGGTCGTCTTCACCTCGACGCCGAGCTCTTTCGCGGTCGTGGCGAGATCGGCTCCAGCCTTCACCTTCTCGAAGGCCGCTTTCATTTTCTTCTGCACCAGTTCCTGGGCGCGCTGGGCGAGGATGCCGTTCCGCACTTGCTCCCGGACTTCCTCGAGCTTCGCCGGGCGCGCAGGTTCGATCGCCGTCACTTGCGCGACGACGATCTTGTTCGTGCCGATGGTCACCGGCTGGGTGACGCCGCCGACGGGCAGGTTGGCAACCGCCTCGTTGAACTGGGCGTTGACGCCGACCTCGGGGAGCGGATCGCCGGCGCCGACCTTTTCAGCCTTCGCCACCGTGATGGCGTTGGCCTGGACAACTTTCTCCACTTCGGCCGGAGACTTCGCCAGGGCGGCGCGAAGCTGGTCGGCGGCGGACTGCATCCGGTCGTAAACCGTGCTGCGGGCCACCTCGGCGCTGAGTTCGCCCTTCACCTCGTCGAAGCTCCTGGTCCGGGCGTTCTCCCTGGACTCGACGCGCAGGATGTGGAAGCCGTACATCGTCGTGATGACGCCCGAGACCTCGCCGGGCTTCAGCGAGAACGCGGCCTTTTCGAACTCGGGAACAGTTTGGCCGCGCGTGATGAAATCGAGGTCGCCGCCCTTCACCGCCGATCCGGCGTCCTCCGAGTTCTTCTTCGCCAGCTCGGCAAAGTCCGCGCCGCCCTTGATCTGTTTCAGCAGATCCTCGGCGCGCTTCTTGATTTTCTCCACCTCGGCCGGCGGTTTGTCGGTGGTCTTCAGCAGAATGTGCCGCACGCGAACGCGCTCGGGCGTCTGCCAACGGTCACGCCGGGAGTCGTAAGCGCGCCGCAGGTCCTGCTCGGAGACCTGCACGGTCTGGCGGATCTTCTCTTCTTCGATCGAGTAGATGGCGTAGCTGCGCTTCTGCGGAATGGTGTAGCTGGCGGCCATCCGCTTGAAGAACTCTTCGATCTCCTGATCGGCGACCTTGATCTCCGATTTGACTTTCTCGGTCGTCAGCGCAACATACGAGAGCTTCACCTTTTCATTGCGCAAGCGGAACTCCTGCTCGACTTCCGCCGGCGTCACCACCACTCCTTCGACCGCCAGCGACTCGAGCTTCGTCATCGCGATCTGCTTGCGGATGTCGGCTTCGAAGCGTTGCGGGGTGAGGTTCATCTGCGAAAGCATCTGCGCGTAAGCTTCGCGCCCGACAAACTTGCCGCCCTCAAAGAGAGTCGGAAGCATCCCCTGGATGGCGGCCGCGAGCTCTTCGTCCGAGGCTCTGAATCCCTGTCTCGCGGCCTGAAACGCCATGGCCCGGTCGGCAATCATTTGGCGGACGAGCAGCGGAGCGTAAAGCTGCTCCATGCCCGGCTGGATCGACCGGCTGCGCAACTCGCGGGCGATGGTCTCGCGGACTTCGGTGACGGTCAGCACGTCTTCGCCGATCTCGGCGAGAATCATCTGATCCTGGTCCACGCCGATCCCGCTGCCGTAGCCGGGGATGAGAGTGATGACCATGGAAAGGGCCACGATGCCGAGCAGGGCGCCCAGCAAGTAACGGATCGCCTTCTGCCGGCTGCGGAACAGGTCAAACATGGAACGAGGGACTCCTAAAGTAGGTGAGAACTTGCGCGAATGCGCAAACTTTCATTATACGCGGCCCCGTCAGTGCCCGAGGCCGCACTCGGAGTGGATGGCCCGAACGGCCTTCTCCACCCCTTCCTTGCGCACTACGATGGCGATCGTCAATTCGCTGCTGCCCTGCGCGATCGCAATGATGTTCACCAGTTCGCGGCTGATGGCGGTGAAGATGCGGCCGGCCAAGCCGGCGAGCCCCTTCATCCCTTCTCCAACGATTGCCAGCAGGCCGACGTCGAGGTCCACGTCGATCGGGTGCAGGTAGCCGTGAGCCAGCTCCAGCGAGAACGCCTCCTCGAGTTTCTCGATGACGGGCTGGAGTTCGGACTGCCGGATCAGAAAACAGAAGTTCTGCCGGTAGCTGGAGCTGGTCAGCGCGAGCAGTTCCGCGCCGGCGGCGGCCAGCGCCTCGATGGCCCGGGCCATCACTTTCGTTCCGTTCAGAACGGCGCTGGCGGGCTCCAACGAGAGAAGGGCGACGTTGGTCATCGATGTGACTGCGCGCGGTCCCTGAGGCCAGTCGTCGGTGGCGGGGACAATGCGCGTCCCCGGCGCCGATGGATTGAAACTGTTCTTGCTCCAGATCGGCACGCCCTTTTCCATGAGCGGAGCCAGCGTGCGCGGGTGCAGGACCTTCGCGCCGTTGTAGGCGAGCTCGGCGGCTTCGCGATAGGTGATCTCTTCGAGCACCTTGGCGTCCGGGACCAGACGCGGATCGGCCGACATGATGCCGTCGACGTCGGTCCAGATCCACAGTTCGGAGGCGTCGAGGACGGCCGCCAGGATCGATGCGGAGAAGTCCGATCCGCCGCGGCCGAGGGTGGTGGGCCGGCCGTCGATGGTGGCTCCGTTGAAGCCCGTCACGATCGGCAGCCGGCGCGCTTGAATCGCCGGCGCGAGCACGGCCGACGCCTTTTCGCGCGTCTGTTCGAGGAGAGGCGAGGCGTTGCCGAACACGGCGTCGGTCACCACGACGTCGCGCGCGTTGAGGGCGACGGCGTCCACTCCGCGCGATCGAAGGTGCGCGGCGATCAGCTCCGCCGAGAGGCGCTCGCCGCACGCCACCGCTTCGTCGACCGACCGCGGAGGGCGCTCCCCCAGCATCAGCATGCCGCGCGCGATGCGTCCGAACTCTTCGATGATCGCGTCGAGAATCTCCCAGGTGTCTTCGCGCTCCGGCGCGGGCAGCAGGCCGTCGCAGGCCTGGCGGTGCTTCACCCTGAGAGACTCCAGATTCTTCGCGAGACCGGCCTCGTCGCCGCCTTCGGCGTGGCGCAGGCTGTCGAGCAGCAGATCGGTCACCTTCGACATCGCGGAGACAACCACCGCCGTGGGGCGCTGCCTGTGCTGCTCGGCGCAGATATCCGCGGCGGCGCGAATTCTCACGGCGTCACCCATGCTGGTGCCGCCGAATTTCATCACCAGGAGATCTTTCAACGACTGCTTTCCTTTCCTTTATTCATGCGGGCGCGGACGGCGCTCAACAGGGCCTCTTCGGCCTCGTCGAGCGTCATGGCCGAGGTATCGACGTAGACCGCATCCGGCGCCTGCCGGAGCGGCGAATCGGCGCGCGTGCGGTCGCGCTCGTCGCGTTCCCGCATCTCGCGCGCAACGTCGGCCGGGTCGGCGTCCACGCCCTTCTCGCGCAGTTCCTTCAGGCGGCGCTCGGCCCGCACCTCGGGCGAGGCGTCCAGGAAGATCTTCACGCCGGCCTCGGGGAAGACGACGGTCCCGATGTCGCGTCCCTCCATCACCAGCGACGTCCGGCCGCCCATGCGCTGCTGTTTCTCAACGAGCGCGCGGCGCACGCCGCCGACGGCGGAGACCTTGGAGGCGGACTGCGAAATCTCCGGATCGCGAATCTCCCGCGTGACGTCTTCGCCGTTGAGAATCACGCGCGAATCCTCGGTAAGGACGATGTCGGCATCGCGCGCCAATCGTTCCAGCGCCGCGTCGTCGGCGCCGTTCAGACCCGCGCGGCGAGCCCACAGCGCGACGGCGCGATACATCGCTCCGGTGTCGATATAAACGAAGCCGAGCCGGGAAGCGAGGCGGCGCGCAAGCGTGCTCTTGCCTGCGCCGGCCGGGCCGTCGATGGCTATGATCAGATGTTCCTGCAAGGGTTTCTACCAGTCTATCGCGCTAAGATCGGAGACATGCGGGGAAGAATGGACAAGGAGCAGCTCCCGCCGCGCATGAGGAATCGGCCGGCGCTCAAGCAGTATCGTTCCGACTTGCAGCATGACCCGCAGAACAAGGCCGCGCTCAACAAGATCAAGGTGATCGAGACCATTTACAGACAGGCGGGCCTGCCCACCCCGCAATAGAGCGCGACATGCGTCCAGAGGAATTCGACCGGCTCGTGGAGGAATGCATGCGCGTCGTCCCGGCGCGCTTCCGCAGGCGGCTGAAGAACGTGGTGTTCGTCATCGAGCCGGAGCCCCCGCGCCCCGGGCTGCTGGGTCTCTATCACGGCCGGCCGCTGACGGTTCGCAGCGTGTCGGAGAGCTTCGGCATGCCCGACAGGATCACCATTTACCAGGGCCCGCACGAGAGGATGGCGCGGGATCCGGCAGACTTGCGGCGGCTGGTCGAAGAAACGGTCTGGCACGAGGTGGCGCACTACTTCGGGATGAACGAGGAGCAGGTGCGGCGCGCGGAGCGCCGGCGCAGAATGCAGCGCCGCGGGCTGTGAGCCCGCTTTCGAGTACTCTGGATTCTTGCCACCGAAGAAACGCAACCGAGAGACTCACGCTGCGCCGAAGCCCGGCTTCGATCCGCTCGCGGGCCGCCGCTGGCTGGGCTGGCTCTGCCTGGCGACCCTGCTGGTCCACTTCACCCCGCTGTTCTCCAGCCAGACGAGCATTCAGTGGGACGCCGCAGATGTGCACTACTCGGTCCAGAAATACTTCGCCCAGGAGTTGAAGCAGGGGCGGTTGGCCGTTTGGACGCCGTATCTCTTCTCCGGCTTTCCGTTCCTGGCGGATCCGCAGGTCGGAGCGTTCTACCCGCTCAACTGGCCGTTTTTCCTCATCGGAATCACCCCCGCCGCCATCCAGGCTGAGCTCGCCCTTCACACGCTCATCGCTCTCATCGGCGCGTTTTTGCTCTTCGAGCGCATGCTCAGCCACCGCGCGGCGGCGCTGCTCGGGGCGCTGGCCTATGGGCTCTCCGGTTTCTTCGCCGGCCACAGTTCGCATGTAGGCATGTTTCAGGCCGCCGCGCTGCTGCCTTGGGCGCTGCTGTTTTTCGATCGGGGCCTGGGCGGGGGCGGCCTGGCCAACGCGGCGATGTGCGGCCTCACCTGCGGCCTGGCGATTCTGGCCGGGCATCTGCAAACCGCCTTGTACCTGGTAGCCGCGCTCGGGCTTTTCGCCGCAGCGCGCATCCTCGAGACGCCCACGGCCTGGCGCGGGGCGCTTGCGGGCACCGCCGTGGCGCTTGCGCTGGCGCTCGCGCTATCCGCGGTTGTCACACTGCCGGCGCTCGAGCTCACGCCGCTGTCCATCCGCGGGGGCGTGAACTATGGCTCCGCCAAAGAGGGCGTCCTGACCCTCGGCGCGCTCGGGACTCTCATCCTCCCCGACTGGTACGGCGTCCTCTCCGGGCGCTACGCCGGCCCCGCCGATCGCACGCAGTACTACTTCTATGCCGGGATCCTGCTGCTCCCGCTCGCGGCCGCCGGCCTCAGGGACAAGCGCGTCCGCACGGCCGCCTTGGTGATCGCCGTTCCGGCGGCTTGGTACATGCTCGGACCGTCCTTCGGACTCTACAGGCTTGGAGCGATCCTGCCGGGATTCCACAACGTCAGAGCGCCGGTGAACGGGTGGTTCACCGTGGCGCTGCCGCTGGCTCTGCTGGCTGGCGCAGGCGCGGTCTCGCTCGGGCAGCGCTGGAACCGGAGCTGGCTGCCGCTGGTGCTGGCGGCGGTATTCCTCTTCGATCTCGCCCACTTCAACAGTTGGACGAATCCTCTGGCCTACGCGCGGAACTCGTGGAGGGATCTCTATGGCGCGGGCATCGAGCTGCTCGGCAATCGCGTCTCTCCGCGGCTCGCGCCGGGCGCACGGCTCCACATGGCCGCCAACACCGCGGCGTTCGGGCCGATGAACAGTCCTTTGGATGCGCGCGTCGAGGCCACCTACGGCTACAATCCGCTGGCTCTCAAATCCTATGCCCAGTTCATGGATGCCACCCTCCAGAATCCCCGGCTGCTCAGCGTGCTGAGCGTGGGCGTCATCGTGGATGCCGCCCAGCAGGGGCTGGTGGAAGTGAGGGACTCCCTGCCGCAGGCTTCATTCGCGCCGCGGGTCAGACGGATTTCGGGCTTGGAAGAGTCCGCAAGACTCCTGAGCCAGCACAATCCCGCTGAGGAAGCCCTCGCCGAAGCAATGCCCGACGGCCTTGCGCCAGACCCCGAGGCGGAGGCGCGGCTGGCGGCGTCGGATCATCGCAGCCTCCGCTTCGAATACCGCACCAGAACACGCAACCTCCTCCGGATCGGCGTGCCCTGGTATCCCGGCTGGAGCGCCCGTTGCAGCGGGAACCCTTGCGGAATCTATCGCGTTGATCACGCCTTGATGGGCGTGGTAGTGCCGCCCGGGAACGGGACGGTCGAGCTTCGGTTCGAATCGCGGCGCCTGGCTGCGGGCGCGGGAATCAGCCTGGCCGGCCTGGCTGTGGCCCTGTTCGCGCTCATTCCTCGCCGCGCGCGCGGAAATGCCCTGGAACTCGGCTCGAATCTGTGGTAATAAAGAAGACGGCAAACGTGTCCCCGAATCCCCAACAGGAGGAGATATGCGCAGAAGGAAGTTTCTTGGAGTGCTGATTCCGGCCGCGGTGGCAAGCGCCGCCCTGGCCCAGGAGACCAAACCGGATCGGCTTTCCGGCCGCGTGAAGAGCATCGACAAGAAAGGGATGGTCATCGAGATGTATATGCGGCGGCAGCAGAGCGTTGTCCGCAAGATCATGTACGATGCCAACACCAAATTCACGGTGGCGGGCAAGGCCGGCAAGCCCGACGATGTCGCCGAAGGGATGAGGATCGTCGCCATCGGCAAATTCGACGGCGTGAACCTCAAAGCGACGGATATCAACCTCACGGCGCAATAGAAGCAGGGGGCGGCCCGCCCCCCTGCCTCAGGAGGCCCGGGCGATGAAGGTGATAGCGGACGTGTGCATCATCCCGCTGGGGGTAGGGGTGTCCGTCTCGCGCGAAGTCACAGAGTGCGAGCGCATCCTGCGCGCCACGGGACTGAAGACGAAACTGCACGCTTACGGCACAAACATCGAAGGCGAGTGGGACGAGGTGTTTGCCGCCGTCAAGCGGTGCCATGAGCGGCTGCACGAGATGGGCGTTCCGCGCGTGAGCACCAGCATCCGGGTCGGCTCGCGGACCGACAAGCCGCAGACCATGGAGGACAAAGTCCTCAGCGTCGAGGAGAAGCTGGCCGGCGCCCCCGCCGGATGAGCGGTTGCATCGCACGGCCGCCGCATTGCATCCTTGCCCTGTATGCCCGGACGCACTCCTCAATCGCTGAAGACTCACGCCCGGTACGATCCAAGCTTCCACTTTTTTGTTTCGCCCGTCGCCTTGATCAATTTCTTCATGGCCATCTGGCGTTCGGTGAACGAACTCAATGTCGTGAACGGCTGGAACGCGGTGCTTTCCGCCGCGCTGGTCGTCGCGGTTTTCAAGATTCGCCTGTATGCGCTGAAGGTCCAGGACCGCGTGATCCGCCTGGAGGAGCGGCTTCGCCTCGCGAGCGTTCTCCCGGACTCCCTGCGCGCGAGGATCGGCGACCTCAGCGAAGATCAACTGACCGGCCTGCGATTCGCCTCCGACGGCGAATTGCCGGAGCTCGTGGAGAAGACGCTCGCCGGCGGCTGGGACCGCGACGCAATCAAGCAGAACATTCGCCATTGGCGCGCCGACGAGTTCAGAGTCTGAGCGAGCGCCCGCCTACGTATAGAAGAACTCCGCCGACGCCGTGCACGAAGTCTGGGGAATGACGCGCACCCAGTGCGCCGAGAAGCCGGCCGGGAAAATGTGACGCGCGTATCCGCCGGCGCCGGTGAACACCTCCTCGTAGGGCTTCCACTCGCCCGTGCCGAGAAAGTCGATCTCAATCTTGAATGTGGCGGGCTTGTCGCTGGCGAAATGGACCATCTTATGTTCGAAGCCGGTCATCAGGAAGGGATCCGACGCCACCCCCGCCGTGACCGGCGACTTCCGCCACGGCCCGCCCCATCCCTGCGGCTTGCCCCACGACCACAAGTCATCCGTCTTGCAAAACCACACACCGGACTGGGGCTGGCCGGCCACGGGGTTGTTGTCGCGGTTCGGCGTCGTCTGATTGCCTCCCAGCGCCAGCATCCCGCGGAACGCGCAATAGTCGGGAATGATGCGCAGGTGCTGGCATACCGGCTTCACGCCCCAGATGCCGTTTTCGAAGGGCATCGGCTGAAGCTCGTAGAACATGCCGTGAATATCCATCAGGTAATGCTCGGTCTCCACCTCGCGGATGCGCATCCACTCGGTCTGCCAGGCGTGTTGGAAGGCGTGGCTGGCCTTGGGCAGCCGGTACTTGCGCCACTCGCCGCCAACCAGCGCCCAGAGCAGGACCGACGACTCATCCCAGCCCGTGCAGAACATCACCTGGCCCAGGTCGATCCGGTTCGCGCAGTCCATGTGCGGCTTGCCGCTGGGAGTTCTCCAATTCTTGCCGTCCCATTCGAACAGGCCCGCGCCGTTCTCGCCATAAGCGTAGAAGCCGTTGTTGGCGACCACCACGCGTCCCTGCGCGGTTGAGCCGCCCTTAAAGTGCGGGCGCTTCGCGAGGCCCGCTTCCTTCACCAGATCGAAAAGCAGCCGCGGCTTTAGCGTCGCCACGTCCAACTCGAACAGCAGCCCCTCCATCGTCTGAACGTAAACGCGGTTCGCCGGATCGGTGAGATGCCGCATCGTCGCGGTGAGCCGGTGGTTCTCGAACTCGGGAATGAACTTGAAGTCGCCCTTCGCGCCGATCTGGTATGGACCGATGAACAGCGTGTTGGACTCCTGGTGGACGAGCCGGTTGGCATGCGTGCCGTTATGCACGTGCATCTTCTCGACCTTGAGAGTCTCGTCGATGCGATACAGCGCCAGGTCCGTGCCCGTCGCTTTCATGTGCGAGTTGTACGTCACGGCCCAGAGCGACTCCGCCCACGGCATCAGCGCTCCGACGCCGCACTCCGAGCGCGGCCCCGCTGTGTCGGCGCGAAAGCCGATATTAGGAACGCCGGGCAAGAAGCTCTGCCCCGATGCGCCGGCGGCGCCGAGCAGGCCGAGAAGACTTCTGCGCGAGAGATCCATGTGCGACTCCTTGTGAACTGGGACCAGACTATCACCGCTCCAGAAACGCCTTGACCTCCGGAGTCATTCGCTCCGCCTCGCAATCCGGAGCAAGATGGCCGCAGTCCCCGTCGAGGACGATGGTCCGCGCCTTGATGAGCCGGGCGAAGTCGAGCGCGGGTCCGGGATGGACCATGTGGTCCTGCGACGCCACAACCACCAGGGTCCGGGAGCGCACCGCGGCCGCCGCTTTCTCCATCGAACCGCCGAAACGCCGGCTGACGTCGTGATCCATCATGGCGCGCAGTTGCGCCGCGCGGTCCCGCGGATCCATCGCACCGGGAGCTTCGCCAAAGCTCAGCGCCAGTTTGGCGAACTCGCTGCGCGGAACATTGGCTGCCTGCCACGCCGGCGTGCGCAGCGCGAAGAGGTGCATGGCATCCACGGCAGCCAGGATCTTCTTCGGATCGCATCCGCACGCCTCAGCGGCCTCGATCGCGCTGAGCTGCGCCTGCCATAGCAGAAGATCGCTTGAATTCAGCCGCGGCGAACCGATGATGGGCACGGCGCGGCCGGCGAAGTCCGGAAAGGCCGTGATCCACTCGAAAGCCTGCATGCCGCCCATCGAGATGCCAACGACGGCATGTAGCCGTTTGACGCCGAGCTGTTCCGCCAACAGCCTGTGCTGGGCCTGCACCATGTCGCCGACCGTCACGCGGGGAAAGCGCCCGCCGGCATTCGAAGGAGAGCAACTCACGCCGTTCGCCAGTGCGTCCACGGCCACGACGAAGAAGCGTGCGGCGTCGACCAGCTTCCCCGGCCCAATGTAGCTCTCAAGGTCAGCGGATTTGCCGGTGAACCAGGTGGGGAATAGGACCGCGTTCGTTCCGTCCTGGTTCAGGGTCCCGTGGGTGCGGTATCCCAGCCGGCAGACGCCAACGGTCTGCCCGCCCTCAGTCTTGAGATCGCGGATCTCTGCGAATCGTTGTCCTTCCTGCCCGTCGAGAAGCAGAGCAGCGGTGACAAGGAAAAAAGCGGCGCGCATGGCCGCAGAATAGCAGCCCCACGCGCCGCTCAGGCGGGTGCTCTACCACTTGCGGGCGAAACGCAATAGGGGAGGCGCGGGCGGCGCCGCCATGTCCGGCCGGCTGTAGGGAGTGACGTTGCGCGCCAGCCTCCCGCAGATGCCGCTGATTGCAAGCAGGATCGCTGCCGGGCCCAGCATCCAGAGCAGCGAAACCGCCGGCACGCGGCGCAGCACGTCGATGGGGTTCTTCGGCCGTCGCGCGGCCCCCAGCGCCCCGCCGGGCTTTGTTGCCTGCATCAACTGAGAGGCAGGGGCGCCCTCAGGGCCTCGCGCCGGGCGCATCGCGTATCTGAGGTTAACAGCCAGGTCCGCCGCCATCTGCCGGAGGTCAAACTTCCGGGGCGTCGTCCGCGGCCCGATTTCCTCGGCCACTTCGACAGGGGTGCGCGATTGATGCACAAACAGCGTGTCGCCCAGCCGCCACGCCGACACGTCGGGCTGGCCCGCAACTGTCCTGGCGTAGACCTCAAATGAGGATTCGGCCGGCGGCACGACTTCGCTGGCATCGGACGCCGCACACAATCCGGAGATTGACACTCCGAAATACACCGCCAGCACCGCAATACGCGAGAGGCGGGTCGTTCGAGCGCCGCGACGGGACACTCCGGCCGGAAGCCGTGGACACAACGGGATCCGGGAGGGAACGGGTCTGGATGACTCCATGGGTGCTGCGCGTTCCTTCCCCAGGTCTGCGGGCTTGTTGCCGCAGCTTAGGTACTGAGAGTACTAAGAGCTTCGAATAGGGAGTGGTTTACGGCCTTTAATAATCTCAGGCGAATTGCGTATCACCCTTGATTACTAATGGGATATGCAGGGTAGCATTCATTCCGGCGGCATCAACTCGAGAACGGCCAGCACCGGCAGGTGGTCCGAGGCCGCGCCGCCGCCGATGACTTTCACTTCGAACACCTTCCAGCGGTTGGCAGGCCGGTAGAGGATGAAGTCGATCCAGCGGTTCGGCGCTTCCGACGGGAATGAGAGCAGCGGTTCGCCCTGCCAGGCCACGGTCCAATCGCGCTCCAGCGACTCGAGCGTGCGCGATCCGCGCGCGGCGTTCATGTCGCCGGCGAGAATCATCGGCCAGTCCGGCGGGCGTTCCGCCACGATTTCGTGCAGGCGCTCGGCGGCCAGCAAGCGGTCGTTCTCGCCTGTGTCGAGATGCGTGGCGAGCGCGTGGAAGCCGTGGCCGTCGCGAACGTCGGGCGGCGGCTGAATCACTGCTTCGATCACGCCGCGCTGCTCGCGTCCGGGCGTGAACGGCATGGCGTGATTGACGAAGCCGTTCACCGGCCAGCGCGAGAGCAGCGCGTTGCCGTACCAGCCGCCGCGGTAGTTGATCGTGCGGCCGAAAATCGAGTGGAGTCCTGTCCAGCCTCTGAGTTGTTCAGCCTGGTCGGCGGTTCCCACACGCGTGGTGCGGACGTCCACCTCCTGCACCGCGACGAAATCGGGATCGGCGCTGAGGATGACGTTGGCGATTCGCTCGATGTCGATCTTCGCGTCGGTCCCCTCGGCGTGGTGGATGTTGTAAGTGAGAAACCGCACGCGCTGCTGGGCGGCCGCCGCGAGAGCGAAGACCGCCAGGAGGGTAAAGAGCCCGGATATGCCTTTCATATCCCATACTTTACGTCCGCAGCACCAGCGGCGAAGCGATCGCGCCAAGTTCCCCTGATCCGCCCCATAAAAATCTTCGATTGGCATTCCCGCAATTCATCCCGCATACTTCAAAACAAGCCGGGTGCTCAACCCGTCCGGCAGACGCCCGATTTTCAGGCGTCCCTGCGGCACACCGGTTCGCAGTTCGTGTGGCTCCTTGTCGAGTCCGCCGTCCGCGGAATTGATTTTTGACAAGGAAGTTGACACGAATGAAGCGCTTTCTCCTCCTCCCAGCCATCGCGTTGCCTCTTGCCCTGAGCGGGCAGACGCAGGAAACGGCTCCGCCTCCCTCGCCGGAGCCTCCGCCCACCGCTTGGTCCTGGAAGGGATTCTCTTTCAGCGGCTACGTGGACACGTACCTGATCAAGAATTACAACAATCCGGAAAGCGGCTCATCCCAGCTCCAGGCTTTCAACTTCACCTCCAACCGCATGAGCCTGAACAGCGCCACCGCGCAGTTTGCCTACGATCCGAAGCCGATTGGATTCAAGCTCGATCTCGGCATAGGCCGCACGTACGACAGCTTTTTCCTCAGCGAATCGCGGCACAACGCATGGCAGGACAACCTCCTCAACGCGTACGTCACGCTGAAGCCGGCGTCGTGGAAGGGACTTCAGGTGGATTTCGGAAAGTTTGTGACCAGCGCCGGCGCTGAGCTCACTGAGAGCCATCTCAACTGGAACTATTCGCGCAGCCTGCTGTTCACCTACGGCCCCTTCTTCCACTTTGGAGTGAGGACATCGTTCCCGGTGACGCGGAACTTCACCGCCGGCGTGCAGCTCGTCAACGGCTGGAACAACAGCCGCGACAACAACACAGGCAAGACCATGGGCTTCACGGGCGTACTGACGGCGGGCAAAGTCACTTGGGCCAACACCTTCTATACCGGCCCGGAGAACACCGCCACCAACAAGGGCTTCCGCAACTTCTACGACACCGCCATGACCGTCGCCGTAAACGACCGGTCGCAGTTCTACGTGAACTTCGACTGGGGCCAAAACAAAGCCCTCACCGGCGACAGCACATTCTACGGCCTCGCCGGCGCAGCTCGCTTCGCTCTCGGCAAGCGCTTCGCCATCGCGCCGCGGCTGGAGTTCTACCGCGATGCCGACGGCTTCATGACCGGCGTAGCGCAGACGATGAAGGACTTCACCCTCACCGGCGAGATGAAGATGAACGACAGCATCATCAGCAAGCTCGAGTACCGCCGCGACTGGTGCGATCAGCCCTATTTCCAGCATGGTCCCGATCCTTTCATGCGCAGCCACCAGAACCTCGTGATGGCCAGCTTCATTTTCGTTCTGCGGCCCGGCTGGCTCGACTTCGGCAACGGGCGCATCAAGTAGTTCTCAGACGATTGGCTCACCTCGGCCGGGGCAACCCTCCTGCTGCCCCGGCCTTCTTTTTGCCCGCTTGCCGAGGTGCGGCTTCCGCCGCGATCTGATAGAACATTGAGGGCGCTCTGCGCTTGAGCCGGGCGCAACCATGCTCCCCCGGAACGTCCTCTATTACGGCAGGGAAGATCCTCTTCCCGAACGCAGGATCCTCCGCGCGGGACCGCTGACAGCGGTCTTCGAAGACGGCAACCTGCGCTACATCCGCTTCGGCGCGCGCGAGGTCCTGCGTCACGTCTACGCGGCCGTCCGTGACCGCAACTGGGGTACGGCGCCTGCGGCTGTCAGCGGATTAAAGATCGACGACGGCCGGAGCCGCTTTACAATCTCCTACGACGCCCTCTACCGTCTGCGCGACATCGAATTCACCGCGCGCATAACAATTACCGGCGAAAAGGACGGCTCCATTGTCTGGACCTTCGCCGGCAAGGCTCTCACG
>CAYYNC010000055.1:0-41540 GCA_964472745.1 uncultured Solibacteraceae bacterium | reverse complement strand
GAGGGCGACCAGATCCTGGTGAAGGTGCTGGCGCTCGAAGGCAACAAGATCAAGCTCAGCCGCAAGGCCGTGCTCCGCGAGCAGCGGGAGAAGCTGCGCGGCGGCAAGGTCGAAGAGGCGGGCGAGGGCGGAGGGCAGCCGGTGGAAGTTCGCACGCCGGCCTCCGAACGCCCGCCGCAATTCGACGACCGCCCGCGCCGCGACGACCGTGACCGCGGACCCCGCGGCGACCGGGGCGGACGCGACCGCGGACCGCGCGGCGGACGCGGCGCCAACCGCTAACACGCAACACTGTGGACTGGGATCGGCGGCTTTACCTGCGCTCAGGAGCTGAGCGGACGCGGCCCTGCACGGACCTGGTGCAGCGCATCGCCTTCGAAGCTCCCGCGCCCGTTGGCCGGATGCCCGCATCACCGGCTTCGACAACTCGGCCGAGATGATCGCCGAAGCTCGCCGCGCGCTCCCCGAGCGCCGCTTCGAGCTCGCCGATATCGCCGAGTGGAGCGGAGCGGGGAACTGGGACCTGGTGTTCTCCAACGCCGCGTTGCAGTGGGTCCCCGATCACGCCGCGCTGCTGCCACGACTGATGAGAGCCGCCGCTGAAGGCGGCGCTCTCGCGTTTCAGGTTCCGGCGCACTTCGAATCGCCGGTGCACCTGGCGATGGTTGAAGCGGCGCGCCACCCGCGTTGGAACGGCAGGCTCGACAGCGCAGCCCGCTGCATCTTCAGCACCGGCCCGGAGTTCTACTACGACACGCTGCGCCCTCTCGCGCAGCGCGTCGACCTCTGGTTCACCGTCTGCCAGCACGTAATGGCCGGTCCGGAAGCCATCATCGAGTGGATGCGCGGCACAGGCATGCGGCCGCACCTCGACGCGCTCGCCGATCATCAGGAGCGAGAGCGGTTCGAGGACATGTTGATCGAAGCCATCCGCGACCACTACCCGCTGCGCGCGGACGGCAACGTCCTGTTCCCCTTCCGCCGGCTGTTTGTCATCGCCTGCCGCTGAGAAGCTTCAGGGCCGAAACGTCCAGCGCAGTTTCACCGCGATCAGCTCGGTGTCCGGGATCAGCGAGAGCTCGTCGCGCTCGCGCGGCGAGAAGTAGAGGCGCCGCCAGCCGCGGTTCCAGACGACGAAGAGGTCGTTGCCCGGCTTCAGCGTCCAGCGCAGCCGCGTGTTCTGGCCGAGATTCGCGCTCTCGCTATCGTACTGGATGAAGCTCGTGAGCGTGACGTTCGGCGACCAGGCGACGTTCACGTTGACCTGCCAGAGGCGCTGCACGAAGCTGCCCTGGTCGAGACGGCCGAAGTTCTGTTCTGTTTGAACGCCGGTCTGAAGGCGGCCGCGCGGGGAAGTCCAATTGACGAACGTCTCCTGCTGGAAGAGGCGGCCGTTGTAAAAAGAGCCAAAGGACATGTCGCTGCCGGCCCTCCAGGGACGGTGCGGAGACGTCTCGGCTTCGACTCGAACGCGATGGAACGTGTAGTGTCCCACGGGCAGCGTCACGTTGTCTTCGATTTCGAACGGCGCGGGCAGAAACTCGTGCTGCGGCAGATACGAGACGTCGAACTCGTCGCCGCTGTCGAAGCGGATCTCGATCGGAGTGAACCGGTACTGCCAGCTTTCGTTGAAGCCCTTCAGATTGTCGACGCGCGTGTAGTAGTTGCGGAAACGGTACTGCCGGACGAAGGCCCACGGACCGTCGCGCGCGGGCCGCGGCGCGAAAGTGCAGCCCGTCTGGTAATGGCGCGTGCCGGGGCGGGGAAGGAAGCCAAGCGCGGGATTGAGGCTCGCGCCGAATTGCCAGATCGTGTTGTAGCAGTCCCAGCGGTCGTTGGGGTAGTCGATCTTGTAGCCCCAGCCTTTGCGATCGCCGGTGCGGCCGCCGCGGCGCGTCATGGCGGTCCAGCCGCCGATGAGGAAGTTCTTGTCGCCACGGAATCTTGATGTGCGCCACACGGCGTCGCCGCCCGCGAGCGTGTTGCCGCCGCGGCCGGAAGGGTCGCCGTTCGTGAGGATCGCGCCCATACGCAGCTCCCGCGTGACGTCGTAGCTGAAGCGTCCGGCGAAGAGGTTCACGCCGGGCGCCCAGCGCGTTTCGCGCGTCTGCACATCGAGGACGCCGATGTTCCACTTGCCCGCGCGCCCGTTGAGCTTCATGCCGCCGGCGATGGGAATCTGTTGGCCCTCGAAGAGGCCGACGCGCCGGCTGAAGAACGGGATGAACGCCGTGCCCAGCCCGAGTCCGAACTCGAACTGGTTGGAGCCTTCGAGAAAGAACGCGCGCCGCTCGGGGAAGAAGAGCGGGAAGCGCGTGATGTTCAACTGGCGCGAGTCGACTTCCGTCTCGGCGAAGTCGGTGTTGGCGGTGAAGACCGCGGCGAGTTGCGGCGTGACGCGCCAGGTCACATCAACGCCCGGCTGGCCTTGCCACACCGGACTGCCCGGCGCGAAGTAGTTCTTCATGCGTCCGACGGCGAAGGGGCTGATCTCGATGCCGATGCCCTGCTGGAGTTCGGAGACACCTTCGAGCTTGCCCGCCCGGCTGAGGTCGGGCAGGAAGGAGTCGAGCGTTGGAGAGGCCCAGCGCAATACGGTGCGGTCCCGCGCGATGTTGCGCTCGAGGTTCAATCCCCATGACGAGAGGCCGCGCGTAAAATTGAGCGTGCGGGAGGGGATCCAGATCTCGGCAGTCCAGCCGTTCGCAGAGCGCGTGGTGCGCGCGTCCCAGATGCCGTCCCAATCGAGGGGAACCCGCTCCGGCCCGGAGATCAGGCCGTCGACGCGCGCGCCGGCGGCGTTGACGCGGAAGAAGTAGCCTGTGCGCCGGTCGCCGTAGGGATCGAGCACGACGGCCACCGAGTCGTCGCCCTCAAGCTCGCCGTCGCGTTGCAGGGTGTGAATGGCGATCCGCGCGGGGGCGGGGTCGGTACACTCGAACGCGAACCACAGCGCATCCTGAGTGACAATCACGCGCACACGCGTCGCGTAGGGCGTGGGCGCGCCGGGTGAAGGCGATTGCTGCGTGAGCTGAACGTCAAGCCGCGGCGAGCGCCACGCGGCGTCCTCTACACGTCCGTCCAGACGGGGCGCGTCAGCGGCGGCGATTGCCGCAAGACAGACGAGACACGCCGGGTGGCGGAGCGGCAAGTCTCAAATGTATAACGATCGCGCAGGCGCTGCGATCACCAGTCCACGAGCGGGTTGTCGTCGGGGTCGCGAAGACGCGGATGGGGCCGCAGCGATAGGACGGGCCGCGGTGCATGGCCTGCCGGCCACTTCGAGGGCTCCGGTTCGCGCGGTCCGTTGAGGCATCCCGACCGGCTTGCCTCGCTTCACGCAGGAGAGGGCTTTGCCGTCGTCAGACTCACATGGGATGCCCAATCAACCAGCGTTGAGGGTTCGTGGAAGAGAACCGTATCATCAGGTCGTTGACGGGAGCTCCGGAAGCTGCCGCTGCATCGCCCGCTCGCCGGGGCTGCGGGGAGGCAATCCCGTCGTGGAGGGCACGCGAATTGGCGTCCACGATGTGATTGGCCTGCTTCAGAATGGCGAAACGGTTGACACGTTGATAGCAAATTGCTTTCCGCAACTCACACGGGCCCAGGCTTACGAGTGTCTTGCCTACTCTGAAGACCACCGAGGAGAAATCGGCCTGCTGGTCGCCCGGCAAATGGCGCGCTCCGCGGAATGAAGTTCCTCCTCGGGCACGTCGTGATCGAGGATCTGAGCTAATCGCCGGCGCAACTCGGTCACGATGTGACGCATTTGCGCACGCCTCTTCCGCCAGATGCCACCGACGATGCCGTCCTCCTCTTTGCCGACGAGAGTGGTTGTGTGCGCCCGGCCTGTGACCGTCACGACTTCCTCGAGCTGGCGGCGAAGCTCCCCCATCGTGGCGTCGTGATCGTTATTCGCCGTCGAACGCGGGCGGCTGAAAGGGCGGCGTTGTTTCGGCTTTTAGAGAGCGCCGCGGAGACGGGCATCCGGAACAGCATCAACCTCGCGTAGTCCTGACTGGCGCAGCCCGGCGGGGTTGTCGCGGGCACGTGACTCCGGCGGGTGCGATGCGCCTCAAACGCACTAGCGAACTGCGGGTTACCAGTCGACCACCGAGTTGTCGTCCGGGTCGTAGCGCACGCGGTAGGGCCGCGGCTCGCCGACCTCGTTGGCCAGCTTGTTCTCGTCGATGGTGATGCCGAGGCCCGGGTCGGTGGGGAGCGGGCGGTGGCCGCCGGTGACCGGGGGCAGCGGCTTGGCGAGGAGGTTATGCTCGGCGTCGCCCCGCTCCTGGATGAGGAAGTTCGGGATCGACGCGGCGACCTGGAGGCTGGCGGCGAGCGAGCAGGGGCCGTTGGGGTTGTGCGGGGCGAGCGGGGCGTAGTAAGCCTCGGCCATGCCGGCGATGATCCTCAACTCGGTGATTCCGCCGGCGTAGCAGACGTCGGGTTGGAGGATCATTGCCGCGCGCTTCTCCAGGATCTCCTTGAAGCCCCACTTGGTGAAGATGCGCTCGCCGGTGGCGAGGGGAATGTGCGTCTTTTTCGCGAGCTCCGCCATCACGTCGACGTTCAGCGCCTGCACCACCTCTTCGTAGAACCAGGGGCGGTACGGCTCGAGCGCCTTCATCAGGCTGATGGCGGTGGTGGGCTGGACCATGCCGTGGAAGTCGACGCCGATATCGACGTTGGGTCCGACCTTCTCGCGCAGGGCTTTGAAGCGCTCCGCCACTTCGTCCACCATTTGCATGCCTTCGTTGTACTTGAAGGGCGACCGCTTCATGCCCTGCGGGCCGACCTTGATGGCGTTGACGCCGGTCTTCTCGCTGAGCTGTCCGTAGACGCGGATGCGGTCGCGGGTGGGGCCGCCGAGCAGCTTGTAGACGGGCACGCCGTACATCTTGCCCTTGATGTCCCAGAGCGCCTGGTCGATGCCGCTGAGGATGGCGGTCTTGATGGGGCCGCCGCGGTAGAACGAGCCGCGGTGAATGGCCTGCCAGTGCTTGACCACCTGGCTGGGGTCCTGGCCGACGAGGTAGTCGGCCACTTCGAGGGCTCCGGCCGCGCACGCCTTGGCGTCGTCCTTGAGCATCTCGCCCCAGCCGGTGATGCCGGCGTCGGTGGAGAGCTTGACGAAGACCCAGGTGTTCTTCAGCACGAAGGTCTCGATCTTGGTGACTTTGACCTTGTCGTTGGGGCCCACCGCGGCGGCGTCGGTCCGTTGCGCGGTGAAGAGGGCGTCGAGGCCCGCTAGCGCCGCCGGGGCCATCAGGGCTTTTTGAATGAGGGTTCTGCGGGTGATGGGTTGAGAGGGCATGGGTTGCTCCAAATTGAAGTCTTCGTTAGTCTACTTCCCTCGGCAGGGCGGGAACCAGCACAGGCTGAAGCCTGTGCTGCTTGACAGCGGCTGAAGCCGATGTCACTCAACTAGAATTGCAGCCTCGCCTGGAACTGGTAGAAACGGTTCAGCGACGAGGTCTGGCTGGTGATGCGGCCGAAGTTTGTCGAGGTCGGTGAGAGGTCCGGGCCCGACATCTGCGAGCGGTTTTGCAGGTTGAGCGCGTCGGCTCGGATTTGCAGGCGCACGCGCTCCCAGACTTTGAATTCGCGCAGGAGGTTCGCGTTCCACTGCTTCAGGCCGTCGGCGCGAAGTCCGTTGAAGAAGCGCGGGAACACGCGGACGTGGAACGCGGCCGGCTGGAGGCTGGGGGTGCGCTCAAACTTCAGGCCGGTGTTGAACCACTGCTCGAGCGTGCGCGGCGTGGAAGTGGCGTCGGCCTCGAAGGTGTTGATGTCGCCATAGTAGAAGAGGTTGCCCCACGCCAGCAGCGGGCCGGGCTGGAACTCATAGGTCGCGGCAATTTGGAACCCGCCAAAAATGTGATTCAGGATGCCGCGGGTGAGGAACTTGCGGCCCCGGCCGAAGGGGAGCTCGTAAATGCCGGTGGCCGTGAAGCGGTGCGGACGGGCGGTGTCGCTGGGCCACCACACGCTCGGCTCGGGGTCGAACTCGTTTTCGAAGATGGTCCTGTTCTCCTGGAGCAGGCGCGAGTACGAGGCGTTCAGCGTGAGACCTTTGGAGAAGCGGCGCTGGAAGTTCACTTCGAGGGCGTGAGTGCGGGCTTTTCCGCTGGGATGGGCGGAATCGAAGAGCCCGTTCATCTGGGGGAACGGACGGAGCAGGCGGTGCTTCGCGATCGTGGGGCTCGTGAACTGGCCGAGCGTGGACATTTGCTGATAGAGCACGGGGTGGGACGCGCGGATGGAATCGAAGTTGGCGATGTAGAAGGGGTTGGTGACGTTGCGGTTGAGGTCGGTGGCGATGGCGTTGTTGCGCGTGTTGCCGGCGGCCCAATAGTTTCCGGGCAACGGATCGAGGCGGCGGGTGACGCTGATGCGGTCGGCCCACTGGCCCCAGTAGGCGACTTCCACCGCCATGTGCGTGGAGATCTCGCGCTGCACGCCGATGCGCCAGCGCTGGACGCGCGGGTGCTCGCGGTCGAAGCGGTTGAAGGTGTAGCCCTGGCCGGCGCGGGCCATGGCGCCGAGCGCGTCGCGCAGCGGGGAGTCGAAGCGCGTCCCGTCGCTGCGCACCGGGAAGGGGTCCTTGAGGGCCGAAATGCCGTTGCGCGGATCGCCGACCAGCCAGTTGACGCCGAAGTCGTTGGTGAGGACGGTGCTTGTGGGGCGCGAGAAGCCGGATTGGTCGACCGCCTGGTTCATGACGTTCAGCGTGTCGAAGTAGATCCCGTAGCCGCCGCGGACGACGGTCTTGGAATTGAGCTGCCAGGCCGCGGAGATGCGGGGCAGCCACATGAGCTCGTTGCGCCACAGTTCGCGGGGCGCGCCGTTGCGGCCCGAGTAGACGGCGCCGCCCCTGACGATGAACTGGCTCGCCGGCAGCTCGGAGAGCGGGCTGCGGGCGTAGGCGGCCTGGGCGGCGGCGGCGATGGGCAGCTCGAGATTTGGATCGAAGTAGGAGATGGCGCGGTTGTAGCGCTCCGTGGCGCCGCGCTCATACTCCATGCGCAGGCCGAGCGTCAGTGTGAGACTCCGCGTGACGCGCCACGTGTCCTGTCCATACCAGGCGTAGTAGGGACTTAGCAGCGCGTAGGTGTCGTTGGTGTCCACGGACATGCCGGTGGGCTGGCCGAGGAGGAACGTCGCCCAAACCAGGCCGAGCGAGCCGGCCGGTGTGTTGCCGTCTTCGTCCTTACGCACGTAGGTGTTCGCGAAGCTGAAATTGCCGGAAGTGAGGCCGCCGTTCTGAAGGAGCGTGCGGTAGTGCTGGCGAAAATCGATGCCGGCTTTGAACGTATGGTTGTTGCGGATGTGGGTGAAGTTGCTCTTGAGGCTCTGCTGGCGGCCGGTAGGGCCGGCATCGACGGCTACGCCGAGGACCATGTCGCCCGACCACGCGGTCATACCGGGCCAGACGACGCGCGGGAGCACGCAGGAGCCGCCGCACTTGGCGTCCATGTAAGAGGGCAACCCGACGTCGGTGGGTTTGTACTTGCGCGTCCCGAGGCGCTGGTTCTGGATCAGGAACTGGTTGGCGTCGGCCGAGACGTTAAGTATGGTGGTGGGGCTGATGGCGTAGGTCCAGTCGGCGGCTGCGTTTTGCGACGGGCGCTTTTCGTTCCAGGCCATCAGGCCGGGCTCGGTGGCGTAGGTGTAGTCCTGCGCGTCTTCCAGAAACCAGCTCTTCTGCCAGCGGAAGAAGAAGCGATGCTTTTCGGCGGGGGAGTAATCGATCCGGTTGTTGACGTTACGGTGATAGACGTTGTTGGGCATGCCCGGCACTAACAAGTTGTTCACCGGCTCACGGCGCGGGTCGGTGGGATCGTTGTTCGGCAGGGGCATGCGCTTGGAGTAAAAATCGTAGATCGGGTTGATGAAGCGATTCGAGGGGATGACGTTGCCGGAGAATGGATCGCGGACCCAGTGGCCGGGGCGGGCGGGGTCGGGGCGGACGGAGTTGGGGTCGTAGATGGTGTAGCGGACGGGGTCCACCTGCTGGATGGGCGCAAAGTTTCCGGCGCGCATGGCGAGCGTGGGGACGGTGTAATTGATCTCGCTGGGACGGGCCGATTGCAGGTTGACCAAGCGCGAGTAGCCGACGAAGAAGAAGAGCTTGTTGCGGCCGTCGATCACTTTGGGGATGTAAACCGGTCCGCTGACGCTTCCGGCGTAGTTGTTCATGTGGCCGGGGGGCAGCATCGGAGCGCCGGCGAGCTTGTCGGCGCCGGCCGTATCGCCCGCGGCGCGGAGCGCGGCGACCTGAGCGTAGCGCTGCTGCTTGACGAAGAAGGAGGCGGCGTTCCAGCGCTGGTTCATGTACTGATAGGTCGCCGTGCCGTGGATCTGGTTCGTGCCGGACTTGGTGGACATCGAGATGTTGAGACCGGTGGCGTGGCCGAAGGCGGCGTCGAAATTGGCGACCTCGATCTTGAATTCGTCCACCACGTCGGGGCTGGGCATGTAGGAGACGCGGCGGTCGGTACCGTTGGTGGAGGCGCCGTCGAGGGACCACTCGTTGCCGCCGACGTTGCCCGGAGCGTAATAGCCGGAGCCGCCGCCCACCTGTCCTTGGACGAGGAACTGCGTGGTGCCGGGCACCTGCACGCCGGGGGCGAAGCGGGTGGCCATCACGATGTTGTTGCCGAGGACGGGGAGGTCCATCACCTCGCGATTCGTCAGCGAGCGGCCCGTGGTCACCGAACTGGTCTCCAGGATGGGGCCTTCGGCGGTGACGGTGACCGATTCGGTGACGCCGCCGACTTCCATCTGGAAGTCGATCTGTAACCGGTCGCTCAGGCCGAGGGTGACGCCGGAACGCACGGCCTTTTTGAAGCCCGAGGATTCAACCGTGATGCTGTAGGTTCCGGGCAGCAGCAGCGGGGCCTCGTAGTAGCCGCTTTGATTTGTGGTCCGGCGGGAGACGACGCCGGTGCCGGCGTTGGTCACCAGGACGGCGGCGCCGACCAGGACCGCGTTTTGCGAGTCGGTGACGGTGCCGGAGATCGTGCCGCGCGTGTCCTGGGCGGGCAGCAGGCTAATCAGGCGCGCGGCCAGTAGCGCCGAAGGGAAAAAACCCCTCGCTAGTCGCATGGTTCACCTCCGGAATTCAACGCTTTTTTTCCAGGAGCGAGCCCCGTGGGAGGGAGTATATAACAAAGCGGCGGCTCAAACAATGAATTAGGGCGGGCTTTTAGGGCCCGCCCTCTGAATAATAGCCGGCGTTTTACCCGGGGCTGTTCAGACGCGGCCGCCGGCTGCCGCATCCGCGCGCGGGCGGCGGCTCACCACATCAAGTTCAAGGCGAGCTTGATGAAGCGAGGCAGGTTGCGCTGCGTCGGGTTGAGCTGGCCGAAGTTGCCGGCGGTGACGTTGACGCTGGCGATGTCGGAGAACCACGGATGGTTCATCATGTTCACCATCTCGAAGCGGAACTGTAATTTCACCTGCTCGTAGATGGGGAAGTACTTGGCGAGCGAGACGTCCCAGTTGTGATAGCCGGGCAGCCGGACATCGCTGAAACGCGTGGGGAACGTGCGCAGGGTATAAGGCTCCTGGGCGCCGACGCGGCGTCCGGTGTTCGGGTCGTCCCAGAGCGAGGTGTTGAACCAGCGATACATGCTCTGCTCGCCGCCGGGCAGCTTGGCAGTGCCCGGCTTCACCTGGTTGGCGTTGGGATAGTCGCACGTCCAGCCGCGCTGATGAGTGATGTTGAAGTTCAGCGACCAGCCGCCGATGGCGTAATCGACGCCCTTCGGGACGTTGGCCGCCCAGGGCTTGCCTTTGCCGAATGGCAAGTCGAAGACGCCGGTCAAGGTGAATTTGCGCGGGGTGTCGATCTGGCCGGCCGGGCGTTTCTCGAGGAAGGTCTGCTCGGGGCTGGCAAGCACGAAGTCCTGTGCGTTGAGCAACGACGCCTGTTCGAGTGTTTTGCCGACGGTGTAGCTGGCGAGGAAAGTCAGCCCGTGGCTGAAGCGCTTGGTCAGCTTCGCCTGGAGACTGTCGTAGCGCTGTTTTCCGATGGGCAGGTTCAACACAGAAACTCCCGAATACTGCGGATACATGTACATCAGGATCTGCCGCTGGATGTTCGCTCCGTTGAGAGCGGGGTTGTTCGGAATGAGTCCCGCCATGGGATTCGGCACCTGGGCGGTATAGTAGGCCGTGTCGATAGCGCCCGCCGCTGTACGCCGCCCCAGTTCGGATGCCGGTACGAAGTTCGCAGCGGCGGCCACTGGAATTTTGTATGTCAGGTTCCCCACGTAAGCGACCTCAGCGAGCATGTTGCCCGGCAACTCACGGCCGATGTCGAACGAGTACTGGTGAGAATAGGGCAGAGGGCGATCGAGGTAGTTCACGCCTAACCCCTGGCCGAGAAAACTTGCCGCACCCTGGCTGTTGCCAACGGGAGCGAGCAGCCGGCCGCCCGGCAGGTTCGAGAAGGCGTTTTGTAGCGATACCGCGGGCGTGAGGTTGCCGTCGGTGCTGACCGTCGCGGTTGTGGTCTGGCTGAAACCCATGTTCGAGCCGGTCTCATTCTGACCCAGGAAATACAGACCGTAGCCGCCCCGGACGACCCACTTGTTCGTCACCTGCCAGGCAACGCCGACGCGCGGCTGGAAGTTGTTTTTGTCTGGGATGAAGGCCGTCCGGGGCTGGCCGTTGACTCCGGCGAAAAGGACGGCGCCCTTCAGGTTCAACCCTGACACGCGATCGGCGATCGGGCTCTTGGCGTCGAAGTCGAGCCCGCGCACCATGCGGTCGAACCGCTCGAAGTTCGGTGATTCGTAGTCCCAGCGAATGCCGGCGTTGAGAGTGACCCGCGGGGTCAACTTCCAGTCGTCCTGGAAGAAAAGCACGTAGTAGTAGTGCCGCCACGCCGGGTCGATGTTGCGGTCGACGAAGGCGCTGGTGGGAGTGCCGAGGAGGAACGTGGCCAGCTCGTTGCCGGAGGTGGCGTCGGCGCGGAGCGCATTCAGTTGCGTCCAGTTCCTGCCGAACGAATAGTTGCCCGCAGCCTGGCCCGGGTTCTGGGTGTTGTCGTTGTATCGCCTCGCCTCCCCGCCGAACTTCAGGACGTGACGCCCGAAGACCAGGTTGAGGTTGGGCTGCAACGTGTATGCGTCGTTGGAGCCGTAGTTCAGCAGGCGGTCGCTGCCGATGGCTTGATACGTGCCGAGATTGAAGCGCGGGAACTGCAAGCGCGTGAACTGGGCGACCAGGGAGTCCGCGAAGCCGAGCTTGCGCGGATCGAAGTTGGCGCCATAGCTATTGCCCGTGGTTTCTTCCCAGCGAGCCAGGCCGGCGCGCAGGTTGAACGTCATGCGCGGCGTGAGGGTGGAGGTCCAGTCCATCGTCCAGTTGCGGCCGTTGCGGATCAACGGCGCGTTGCCCGTCGGCTCGGCGGCGTTCGACCCCATCCACACCAATCCACGGAATTCGGAGAATGGGTTCTGGCCGTAGCGGAAGTAGACCCGGTTGCGCTCGTTGATCTGATAGTCCATGCGGCCGATCCACTGATCCATATCCGCGATCCAGCGCGAGGGGTACGGGTAGTTGTTGACTTTGGCGGGCCCCACGCCTTCCGACGTCGGCGCCGGATAGAACTTCAAAACCTCGAGCGCTACCGGATTGAGCCGGTTCTGCGGAATCCTGTTGCCGCCGAATGGCGTGCGGATGCCTTGTGCGTTGGTCGTCGTCGGATCGTAGATGAGAACGGGCTGACCCTGGGCGTTGAAGAGCGTCGAGAAGTCGCCGTTGCGCCATTCCATCAGCGGGAAGGTAGCGACGCCGGGGTCGGCCGAGCGCTGGCGCATGCCCTCGTAGCTGATTAGCCAGAAGAGGCGGTTGCGTCCGTCGAAAAGCTTCGGGATATACACTGGACCGTTGGCCTGGATGCCGAACGTGTTGATGTTCATCGGCGGCTTCTTAATGTTGCCGGCGTTCAGCTCGCTCTGGTTCGCGTTGAGCTCTTCCGACTGGAAGTATTCGAACGCGTTCCCGTGGAAGGCGTTGCCGCCGCCCTTGGTGACGATGGTGACAATGCCGCCGCCGGTGCGCCCGTACTGCGCGTCGTAGGTGTTGGTCAGCACCTTGAACTCCTGCACAGTGTCCATCGTCGGTACGTGGATCACGGTCCGGTCGGCGCGTACGTTGCTGATGCCGTCGAGCAGGACCTCGTTCTCGCGGTTGCGGCCGCCGTTGATCGACATGCCCGACGTGCCGCCGATGTCGAACGAGCGCAAATAGCGCCAGGTGCCGGTCTTGACCACGCCCGGCGCGGCCCAGGCGATCTGGAAGGGATTGCGGCCCTGGGTGGGGACGTTGTTGATCAGCTCGTTGGCGATGATCTGCGAGCGCGACGCGGTCTCGGTCTGGAGCAGCGACACGTCGGCGCTCACTGTTACGCTCTGGCTGATCTCGCCTACTTCCAGCGACAGGTCGAGACGCGCCCTGTCCTGGGCCTGGAGTGTGATGTTCTCGCGGACGAGCGCCTTGAAGCCCTGCGCCTTCACCGCGACCTTGTACGAACCGGGCGCCAGGAAGGGGACGTTGTACGTACCCGACTCGTTGGTGCTGGTCGAGACACTCGTGTTTTGAGTGACGTTAGTGACCACGACGGTCGCGCCAACGACCGGCGCGCCGCTGGGATCAGTGACGATCCCGGTGATGCTGGCGCGGACCTCTTGCGCTTGCGCGGAGCCGGCGAACAGGGCCAGAACCAGCAGGATGCAAAATGCAGAACGTTGTTTCAGCATAGACCTCCTCCCGCAGCATTCCGAAATGAAGTATATGACTTTTGGAGTCCGGTGCAAAGGGTGCCGTGTCTCCCCTTTGTGTTCGGGGAGAATGAAGGACTACATGACTCGCGCAGTTGTTGCTCTCCTGATGGCTGCTGCCACGCTATCCGCCGGCCGCGAGCCGCTGGTTGTGATCGCCGTGGACGGCTTGCGGTACGACTTCCCCGAGCGCTATGGAATGGAGCGCATTCTGGCGCTGAAGAGGGGCGGCGCGGCCGTGGAACGGCTCGTCCCGGCGTTTCCCTCGACGACGTTCCCGAACTTTCACACGATCGCGACGGGCCTGCGCCCCGAGCGCCACGGCGTGGTGGCGATGGTCTTCCTCGACCGCAGGTTGGGTCGCGGGTTTTCCTACACTCGCAACGCCTCGGAAGGCGAGTGGTATGGCGGCACGCCCTTCTGGCTGCTGGCGGAAGCGCAGGGCGTGCGCGCCGCGATGTACTTCTGGCCCGGCAGCGACGCGGCTATTGGCGGGAAGCGGCCGGCGGAATACCGGAAGTACGACGGCTCGGTGACCCACGAGCAGAAGATCACCCAGGTGCTGGAATGGCTGAGAGCGCCGGGGGAGAAGCGGCCGGGACTCGTGGCGGTCTACTTCGCCGATGTCGATTCGGCGGGGCACACCCATGGTCCCGACTCCGCCGAGCTCCGGGCGGCGTGCGCGCGCGTCGACGCGAGCGTGGGGCGGCTGGTTGACGGCATTCGCGAAACCACGCCTGCGGCCAACATCGTTCTGCTCTCGGACCACGGGATCTCAGCCGTCGAGGGCCATCTCGATCTATCGAGCGCGGCGGACTTCACGGGCTGCCGGGCGGCGAACGAAGCGCCGATGACGATGCTCTACTGCGAGGCGGGCAAACGCAACGAGGTCTACCGGGCGCTCAAAGCCAGGCGCGATCCCCACTGGCGGGTTTACAGGCGGGAAGAGACGCCGGCCCATCTCAGGTACCGCAACAGCCCGCGCATCGGCGACATCGTGATCCTGCCGCGCGGGCCGTTTATCGTTCAGGTGCTGCCTCCAGGAGACGCCGGCGCCACGCCCGTGCCGCACCTGAGAGGCATGCACGGCTACGATCCGCGCCGGCCCGAGATGCATGCGCTGCTCATCGGCTCAGGACCGGCCTTTCGCCCTGGCGCGCTCCTGCCCCGGGCCGCGACCGCCGACGTCTACCTGCTGCTGTGCAAGCTGTTGGGCCTGGCGCCCGAACGCGATGTCGACGCCACCGATCGAATCGTCAGGGCTTTACTCCGAGAGCGTTGAGCGTCAACTGCTCCACCTTGCTCCAGATTTCGGTGTCGTACTCGGTCTGGATGTGCGAGCGCATGAAGGTGCGGTGCGCCCAGGTGTCTTCGCTGTCGTCGTACTTGCGCTTCTTGTAGCTGCGGCGCCAGTTGCCGATGATCTTCGTCTTCGCGGGGTCGGCGGGGTGAATCGCGCTCGCGCCCTTCAAAATGATGTGCTCGCGCTGGTACCAGTTCGCCGCCGCGGCGACATTCGCGGGGACGACGTAGTTGTCCGGGCCGAAGGCGTCGATCAACATGGCGAGCCGCACCGGCACGCCGCGGGGCTCGAGCTGGCGGCAGAGCCACAGAGCGGCGCGCCCGCCCAGGCTCTGCCCGTAGACGGCAAGACGGGCTTGCGCGGCCTCCTCACGCTCCAGGACGCCGTTCGCGTTGAAGTCGAATGCGCGTTCGATCAACCGCATCGCCAGGTCGAGCTTGTGATTCTCCACCGTCTCCGCCCACACCCCCGGCAGGTTCATGCGCTTCAGCCTGATCGCGGTCCGGCGCACTCCCTTGATGGGATTGTCCCAGCGCTCCCATCCTCCGACGATTCCGAGAACGAGGGACTCGCCGGGCTTCACCGGGAGAGGCGTCACGAAATCTTCAAAGGTCTGATTGCGGCTGTCGGCGGGCAGCGGCGCGCCGAGCGCGATGAGAAGCGCCGGAAGTTGCAGCCAGCGGCTCATCCACGCGCGAAGATATCAGCGGCCGAGGACGACTTCGCCCTCTTCCAGGCCGGCTTCGATGGCCACGCGGAGCCCGTCTGACGCGCCAGCCGTCACTGCACGGCGCTGCACGCCTTGCGGCCCCTGGACGTGAACAAAAGTCTTGCCGCCCTCGACGTCGAGCGCGTCGGCGGGAATCACCAGCGTATCTTCAAGCCGCTCGACAAGGATGTCGGCCGCGGCCGACAGGTCCGGGATCAAGCGCTCGTCCGGGTTCTTGATCCGCAACCGGATAGGCACCGTACGGAGGAAATACTGGGCGCGACCCGGCGTCGACGCGATGGCGCCGACAGACTCCACCTCGCCCTCGAACGACGCCTCGGGGTGCGCGTCAATCGTGATTCTGGCCGTTTGTCCGATGCGGAACTTCGTGATCTCGGCCTGGTTGACCGCGCCCTCGACGAGCATTTTCTCCGGATCGACCACGCGCACGAGCAAGGTGCCCGGCGTGATCTGGTCGCCGACCTCGTAGACGCGCTGCTCCTGCCGGCCGCTGCGGCCGGCCTGCACCACCACCATGCCATCCCGCGGGCTGAACAGCGTGAGCGAGTCGCGGTCCACTTCGTGACGCTTCACGTGCAGCGCCTCGAGCTCACGTCCGATCTCCACGCCGCGCAGGTCGGCGCGCTCGGAATCGAGTTGAAACCTGGCCTGCTCCTGGAGGGCCTTGTACGTGGCTTCGGCTTCTTCCGCCTCCAGACGGTACATCTCCACCTGGATCGCGCTTCTCACCGGAGCGGTTTTCAAATCCAGCCGCGCTTTGTCCAGCCGCGCCTTGGCCACACGCAACTGCTGCTGGAGATTCACCATCGCGAGATCGAGAGCGGCCCGCCGCTTGGCGACAAGGTTCTCGCGATCCTTCAATCCGGCGATCGTGTCGTCAAGGTGGTCGCGGATGCCTTGTGTGTCGAATTGGGCCAGCAGCTCGCCGCGCTTGATGAACGAGCCCGAGCGGGTCAGCCTCTCGAGCGTCATCGCGCGGTCCCCTTCAGGACTCCGCAGCCGCGGCACGACGACATTGGAGAATTCCTTCGCCACCGTCTGGCCGGTGACGCGCAGCCGCACTTCAAGATCCGCGCGCTGGACGGTGAATTTCCTGACCGCTGGAGCGGCCGCCTGCTTCATGGCGGCGGACCGCCACAGGTACAGCGACGGCGCCGCGATCGCCGCCATCACGATCAGCAGGACCAGTCCCGCCCGGCGCGCGCCGCTGCGCGGCTCTTTCTCCTGCGCGGGAGGGCTCGGCGGTGATTCGATCAAGAGATCTGGCGCGAGGGGCATGGCAGTGGATCTCTCCTTCCAGCTTACACAAAAGACAGTGCGATCCGATTCAGCCTTTCAGGATCTCTTCCACCAGATTGCCGTGAACGTCGGTGAGCCGGAAGTAGCGGCCCTGGAACCTGTAGGTGAGCCGCCTGTGGTCGATCCCCAGGCAGTGGAGGATCGTCGCTTGCAGGTCGTGCACGTGAACCGGCGACTCGACGATGTTGTAGCCGTAGTCGTCGGTGAGCCCCATGGAGAAACCGGCCTTCACGCCGCCGCCTGCGAGCCAGACAGTGAAGCAGCGCGGGTGATGGTCCCGCCCGTAGTCGGTCTCGGTAAGGCGCCCCTGGCAATACACAGTGCGCCCGAATTCGCCGCCCCATGCGACGAGGGTGTCGTCGAGCATCCCGCGTTGCTTGAGGTCGAGTACGAGCGCCGCGGACGCCTGATCGGTCTGCTGGCACATCTTCGGCAGGCCTTTGGGGAGGCCGCCGTGGTGGTCCCAGTCGCGGTGATAGAGCTGGATGAAGCGCACGCCGCGCTCCGCCAGGCGGCGCGCCATCAGGCAGTTGTAGGCATAGGTGCCGGGTTTGCGCGCGTCGTCGCCGTAGAGTTTGAAGGTCGATTCCGGCTCTTTCGAGAGGTCGGTGAGCTCGGGCACGGAGGATTGCATCCGGAAGGCCATCTCATACTGCGCAATGCGCGTCGAAATCTCGGGGTCGCCCTTGTCGGTCAGGCTGAGCTCGTTCAGCTTTGCCAGCGCATCGAGGTAGTCCCGGCGGTTTTCTTTCGAGAAACCGGGCGGGTCGGCCAAGTACAGGACGGGGTCCCCCACCGACCTGAACTTGATGCCCTGATAGCGGCTGGGCAGGAAACCGCTACCCCACAGCCGGTCGTAGAGCGGCTGTCCGCCGCCCCCGCCGCCTGGCGAGATCATGACAACGAAGGCCGGGAGATCCTCCGTCTCCGCACCCAGCCCGTAGGACACCCACGCGCCCATCGAAGGGCGTCCGGCGATCTGCGCGCCGGTTTGCAGGAACGTCACAGCGGGGTCGTGGTTGATGGCCTCGGTGTGGAGGCTCTTGATGATCGCGACCTCGTCGACGATCTTCGCGGTGTATGGCAGCAGCTCGCTCACCCAGGCGCCGGACTGCCCGTGCCGCTTGAAAGCGTAGCGCGAGGGCACGACAGGGAAACTCGATTGCGTCGCCGACATCGACGTCAGCCGCTGCCCCTGCCGCACGGACTCGGGCAGGTTCTCGCCGGCCACCTTTTCGAGCTCCGGCTTGTAGTCGAACAACTCGAACTGCGACGGCCCGCCCGATTGGAACAGGTAGATCATGCGCTTCGCCGTTGGCTTGTGGTGAGGCAAACCCGGGAGCCCGCCGGTTGCGGCGCGCCCCTCGCGTCCAAGCAGCGACGCAAGCGCGGCGAGGCCCGTGCCTTTGCCCAGCAGCGCCCGCCTTGTCATTCCCGTCAGGTCCGCGCCGGTCATTCCTTGGTCACCGCCTCATCGAGATTCAACAGCAGGTTCGCCAGCGCGGTCCACGCGGCCAGATCTCTGACATCCAGCGTCTTGTCGCGCGGCGCTTCGCCTTGCTTCAAGTAGCTCTCGGCGTCGCCCGGCCGCGCGGCATAGTACGCCGCGAGTTTCTCGTAGAAAGATTTCAGGACCCCGCTCTCCTCCGCTTTTGGATCGCGCGCGAGCGTGAGCCGCATTCCAAAGCGAAGCCTCTCGTCGAACTTCTTCCCGCCCTCCGTCATCATCCGCTCGGCCAGCCTGCGCGACGCTTCAAGAAACGTGACGTCGTTCATCAGGTTGAGCGCCTGAAGCGGAGTGTTCGTGTTGGACACGCGCACCGTGCAGACCTCGCGATTGGGCGAATCGAAGTTGATCATCATCGGCGGCGCAACGGTGCGCTTCCAGTAGGTGTAGAGGCTGCGCCGCCACAGTCCCTCACCCTTGTCCTGTTCGTAGCCCTTTCCGCCGTGGAGCTCCTGCCAAAGCCCCGGAGGCTGGTAAGGGCGCACCGATTCGCCGCCCGTCTTCTCCACGAGCAGCCCCGACACGGCCAGCGCCTGGTCGCGGATCATCTCGGCCGGCAGGCGGAAGCGCGGGCCGCGCGCCAGAAGCCGGTTTTCGGGATCACGCTGAAGCAGTGCGGGCGCCGCTTTCGAACTCTGCCTGTACGTTGCGCTGGTGACCAGCAATCGCATGATGTGCTTGATGTCCCAGCCGGAGTCCATGAACTCCACGGCCAGCCAGTCGAGCAGCTCGGGGTGAACGGGCGGCTCGCCCTGCGAGCCGAAATCCTCCACCGTCTTCACAATGCCCGTGCCGAACAGCATCTGCCACAAGCGGTTCACGGTGACGCGCGCCGTCAGCGGATTCTCGCGCGACACCAGCCACCGCGCCAGGGCGAGCCGGTCCCGCCGCTCGCCTTCGGGCAACTTGGGCAGAAACGCGGGGACTCCCGGGCCGACGCGTTCGCCCGGGGCGTCGTAAGCGCCGCGCTTCAGCACGAAAGTCTCACGGGGCTGCTCGCGCTCGGCCATCACCATCGAGGTTGGAATCGAATCGTAGAACTTCGCGCGCTCTTCCTCGATGCGCGCCAGCCGTGCTCGCGCCGTTTTCACAGCGGAGGGCGCGGCGGTTTCGAGAAACGCCATCCTCAGCTTCGCGCGCTGTGCAGGAGTTCTTCCGCCGCGAGGGATTAGTGCGATAGATTTCAGCCTCTGAACCAGCGCCGCCACGGCGGCCTCTTCCGCAGTCAGCGCGCGCCGGTACACGCGGACGTCGCCGATCGCACCTTTGAACCTGAGGCCGCCGCCCGCGCCCACGCGAAACGGCGCCTTCACCTCGATCGGCCACAACATCGAATCGAAGAGGATGGTCGTCTTCACCGGCGCGCCGTTCACGTACATCTTCACGCCGCCGGCCTTCATGCCGCCGTCGTACGTCACAAGAACGTGCTGCCATTCACCCATGCGCAACGGCTCGGCCGATTCCACCCTCATGCCGAGATCGGTCCAGCGGAAGATGGCGTGGAGCCTGAGCTTGCCCTTCAATACGTAAAGCGCGTGGCCTGAGCCCTCGAAGTAATCGTCGGCGTGCGACAGGATTGCTCCATCCTCGCCCTCAGGTTTCACCCAGCCGGCGAACGTGAAGGGTTCGCGGTAGTTGAAGTCCGCTGGTTTGCCATCCGATTCGACGAAGTTCTTGCCGTCGAACTCCAGGGCCTTGCCGGCCGGCCCTTCCACGCTCTTGAGGGTTGGGTGCTCGTCGAGAGCGGCGTGAACGCTCTGACCCCCGGTCACTGTCCAGTTGGCATCCCCTCTGAGGCGCTTCTCCCACCCGGCCTGGGCTCGCGCGATCCTTGGCTCCAGGCGGTCCAGCCGCCTTCTCGCCTCGGCCAGCCGCGCATCGAGCTCATCCAGCCTCTTCTGTTGGTCCGGAAGCGGCGCCTTGATCACCGGCTCTTCGTTGCCGAAGTTCCACACGAACCCCTTTTCGGGAACGTTGTTGTAGAAAGCGAAAAGCGAATAGAAGTCCTTTTGCGGAATCGGATCGTACTTGTGATCGTGACATCGCGCGCAGCCCATCGTCAGTCCCAGCCACACCGTGGCGGTGGTCTCCGTGCGGTCCGCGACATACTCCACGCGGAACTCTTCGTCGACGATTCCGCCCTCGGCGGAGGTGCGGTGGTTGCGGTGGAATCCCGTGGCCAGTTTTTGCTCCATCGTCGCGCCGGGCAGCAGATCGCCGGCGATCTGCTCGATGGTGAACCGGTCGAACGGCATGTTCTTGTGAAACGCCTCGATCACCCAGTCGCGCCAGCGCCACATGTCGCGCGGCCCGTCGGTCTGGTAGCCGTTGGTGTCCGAATAACGCGCTGCCTCGAGCCAGCGGATCGCCATCCGCTCGGCGTAGCGCGGCGAGGCCAGCAAGCGGTCGACGGCTTTATCATAGGCGTTCTCCGCGGCGTCGTTGAGAAACGCGTCCCGCTCTTTCGGCGAAGGCGGGAGGCCCGTCAGGTCGAGCGTCACGCGGCGAAGCAAAGTGGACTTATCCGCCTCCGGCGCCGGCGCCAGACCCTCCTTTGCGAGCCGCGACAGAATCCAGGCGTCGAGAGGGTTGCGTACCCACGATGCGCGCGCCACCGGCGGAGGCGCCCGCTTGATGGGCGGCTCAAACGACCAGTGCGCGCGATATCCAGCCCCTTCGGCAACCCATTTCTTCAGAATCTCGACCTCGCGCTCAGGCAGCGGGTCTTTTCCCGCCCACCTCGGCGGCATCCGCTGAATGGGGTGCCTGGAGGTAATCCGCTTGTAGACCTCGCTCGCGGCCCAATCCCCGGGCACGATCCCGCGCCGCCCGTTGCCAAGATCCGATTTCGCTTCCCCTTCGATGTCGAGCCGCAGCTTGCTCTTACGATTGGCCTCGTCCGGACCGTGGCAGGCGAAGCACCGGTCCGAGAGTATGGGCCGCACGTCGCGGTTGAAATCGAGTTGTTGCGCGCACAGCGCAAGCGGCACACATGCCAGCGGGAAGTACGTCGCCCTCATTCTCTGAACCCAGCGGTTCTTCCAGCTTATTCCACTTCGCCGGCCCGATGAGCGCCGCCTAGCCGCGGTCCATCAAGGACGCGTAGACCGCTGCGCTCTCGGCATCTTCGAGCACCGGAACAACTTCGCACTCGAGGAGGTCCGACCACTCCGCCACATGCTGAAGAATCGGGCCGATCTGCGCGGCTTCCACCAGGTGGAATCCGCCGCTCATGTCCGCCTTGTGCCAACGCCCCAGGTTGGTCACACCCGGAGGAACCGGACCGCCGCCCTGCATGAATCGCCTGACCGCCGATCTGAGCAGCTCAGGCCTCGTTTTCCACGTGATCATGAACTTCATGGGAGCATCCTCTCGGCCGCTGGGCTTGTCCGCGATTCTACCGCCTGCCGGGCGGCCGGGCAATGCGGCCCGCGTCAGTTCGCCTCCCGGGAGAACTTCGCCGCTGCAACTGAACTATATTTCGATAGCCTGGCAACCTGCTATTGTCCAAGTACGCCTATAAAACATCCACTGCATTTGGGTGTTGGAAAGAAATAAAGACCCGGACCAGAAGGCGGGTAAGTCGAAATGAGACATTTTGCTGTTTGTTTTCGGAGGTTTGTGGAGGATTTTCCGTTGAATCGGCACGGCGCCCCTCTCGTGGCCGCGCTCCTTTTGACGGTGTCGTCGGTCCCCATGCTGGCCGAGATCAGGGTTGATCTTCTGCCGGATATCGAATCCCCGGCGCCGGTTGGGACCAAAGTCCGCTGGACCGCGTTCACCGAAGGGGATGTCTGGGACAATCTCCGGTACCGTTTCCGCGTCAGGCGAACCGGCGGCGAATACCGGCTGATCAGAGACTTCGGGCCGGACCCGGTCCTGGAATGGACCGCGGCGGATCGGGAGGGCGACTACGAATTGGAAGTCGCGGTTCGCCATCCCTCAACGGGCGATGTGGTAATTGCGACCAGTCTATTCCAGATGACATCCAGGATTAGTCCGGATGACCCCGCCCCCGTCATCAGCCCGACCGGCCACCCGCTCGTGTTTCTTTACAGCGCGCCCCCATGCGAAGAGGGCGCGCGCATGCGCGTGCGGTTCTCCGAAGACGGCGTGTCCGCGACCGAAACTCCGGTCAAAGAGTGCGACGGCCGCACGAGCATGAACTTCTACCTGGCCGGGCTGAGAGCGGACTCCGTATTCACCGCGCACCACGTGATTGAATCCGACGGAGGAACCTCCGCGGGACCCGATCTAACGTTCTCGACAGGCCCGATTCCCGTCCGTGTGCCCACCAGCCGGCCGCTTCAAGGGCCGTCCCTCAACCCGGGATTCGGGTTGCTCGTTCAAGGACCTCTCGGCTGGCCGATCACGGCGACAAATCTGGACGGCGATGTCGTCTGGTATCACGACAGCAACCTCTCTTACCTCACGCGCGCAGAGGACGGCGGCCGCTTCTGGGGCATCTCCGAAGATCCCGACGCGGGACCGGAAGGCGAAGTGATCCGGGAGGTCGATCTCGCCGGTTTCACGATCCGCGAGACCAACGCCGCCCGCATCAACGAACAGCTCGAAGCCATGGGCAAGCGCACCATCAATGCGTTCCACCACGAGGTTCGCTCGATGTCCGATGGCGGAGTGCTGGTATTGGCCGGCACGGGGCAGTTCATGGAGGACGTTCAGGGCGAGGGCTCCGTGTACGTCCTTTCGGACACGATCCTGGTGCTGGACGAACACCTTCAGGTCACCTGGGTGTGGGACGGCTTCGACCATTTCGATCCGAAGCGAATGGCCACACTCAAAGAGGTGTGCACGCCCGCGGGCGGCGGGTGTCCGCCCTTCCACGCCGCGCCCCGCGCCAACGACTGGCTGCACGGCAACTCGCTCCAGCTCACGCCGGACGGCCATATCCTCTACTCGCCGCGGCACCAGGACTGGCTGGTGAAGATCGACTACGCGAACGGCTCGGGCTCCGGAGAGATCCTGTGGAGGCTGGGCCAGGATGGCGACTTTACGGCAATCTCCGGCGACCCGTCGCCCTGGTTTTCCCACCAGCACGACGGCGCGATTCTGGACGGCGACGGCACGCTCATCGTTTTCGACAATGGCAACGTCCGTTTCGCGGGCGATCCGGCGGCGCGCAGCCGCGGCCAGGTCTGGAAACTCGACGAGGCTGCCATGACCGCCACGCTTGTGCTCAACGCCGATCTCGGCGTGTACTCGCCGGCGCTCGGCTCCGCGCAGAAGCTCGATCACGGAAGCTGGCACTTTAACGCGGGCATCATCGTTCCGCGGTTCAACGCCCGCGGCATCGAAGTGGACTCCGCCGGCAACACGGTCTACTCGCTCCAGACGTCGAACATGCTGTATCGCTCCATTCGTATGAAGGACCTCTACACGCGCCCTTAACACGGCCTTCAGGCCGTGTGCGGCTCTTCACGCGGACGCAACATCAGCGTGGCGGTTTCAAAGGCCATCCGGATCTGAAACACTGATCTTGGCCCCATGAAGATCCCCTTCAACCCGTCCGTCTACGAGCACGCCGCGCGATTCACCGGCCGCACTCCATGGGAGGTTTCGCGCGACCCCGAGCTGATGTTCGAAGGTCACCGCGCCGCCTGGCTCGAATACCGCCACACGCCGATCGTCGCCGGCATCGACATCTACAACCTCGAAGCCGAAGCTTATGGCGCGCGCATCGAAGTGCCGGGAAGCGACGGCATCCCCGCGATCCTGCATCCGCTGTACTCTTCACTCGACGAAGCCCTGGACCTCGCGCCTTTCGATCCCGCGCGCGACGGCCGCATCGCGATGGTGATCGAGGTGGGACGCCGCCTGAAAGCGGCGCTGCCGGAGGCCGATGTCCGCATCCCCGTGGCCGGGCCGTTCTCGATCGCCTTCAACCTCCGCGGCATCACGCAGCTCTGCGAAGACGTCGCGCTGCGGCCTGCCGGCGTGGCCCGATGGCTCATGCGCATCGCCGAAAACCAGACCGTTTTCACCGCCGCCGTCATCGCCGCGGGCCTCGACGTCGCCTTCTTCGAATCCGCCGCCGCCCCGCCGCTGCTCTCGCCGCGCCAGTTCCATGAAGTTGAATTGCCCGCGTTGCGGCGCATCCTCGAGCTCACCGCCGCCGTCGCCGGCCACCCCGTTCCCTGCATCATGGGAGGCAACACCGTCCACATTCTCGACGACATCCTGGCCACCGGCGCCAGCTACGTCGTCTGCAATGTCGAAACAAATCAGCAGAAATTTGTCGATCGCCTCTGCTCGACGCACCCGCACCTCAAAGTGCGCATCAACATGGACCCGCGCATCGTCGCCTGCGACGACCCAGGCGCGATCTATCGCGAGGCGGACCGCATTCTCGCCATCGCCGCGGGCCGTCCCAACTGCCTGATGGGCACGGGCTGCCTGCCGCTTGAAACGCCGCCTTCCAACATCCGCCTGATCAAGGACTATCTTTCGTAAGCCCGGTCTTTAACACTCCTTAACAGGGTCCCGGGCAACCCTTCTCAGGAAACCGCCGTTTAAGAAGGTAGGAGGTTGGGCAATTCAAATGAACAGGCTCACCAAAATTCTTTCAGTGGCCGCGATGACCGCGGTCCTCTCCTTCGCGCAAGGCCGGGGCGGCAAGTCCGGCCAGAACCCCGGGGACGGCCCGCCCGACCCGGCGGCGCGCATCGAGATGCGCGTCAACATGCTCGCCAATCTGTTGTCGCTCACCGATGCGCAGAAAGCGAAGGCAATCGAGATCTTCACCACGGCCGCGGCGGCGAACGAAGAAAACCGTACCGCGATGCAAACGGCGCGCGAGTCGCTGGCCGCCGCCGTGAAGAGCAACAACACCGCCGCCATCGACCAGGCGGCCCGCGACATCGGCGAAGTCACCTCGCGCTCCATCGCCACTGAAAGCAAGGCGGACGCCGCGTTCTACGCACTGCTCACCGCTGAGCAGAAGGAGAAGTTCGACGCCCTTCCGCGGCGCGGCCCCGGCGGCCCGGGTCCCGAAGGGTTCCCCGGCCCCGGTCCCGCGGGATTCCGTAGGGGCCGTTAGTCATTCGGCAGATTACAGCTCGATCGGAGGAATGGGCGGCGAGGTCTCAGGGCGGGACCTGCCGCCCTCACGCCGAAAACCTGTACCCCACTCCGCGTACCGTTTGAATATGCCGCGGATTCTGCGGATAGTCCTCGAGCTTCTGCCGGAGCCATGCGATGTGCACGTCCACCGTCCTCGAAGAGACGCCCGCCTGATACTCCCACACGCTTTCGAGCAGTTCCTCGCGCGAGACCACCTGGCCGCGCCGGTCAACCAGGTAGCGCAGCAACTGCAACTCCTTCCCCGCCAGGTTCACGGCCGATCCGCCCTTGCGCACGTCGCCCTTTTCGAAGTCCACTTCGACGTTGCCGAACTGAAAACTGACCACCGGCGGGAGGCTGCTTTTCCGCACGCGGCGCAGCAGAGCCTCAATGCGCGCCATGAGCTCCGATGGGTCGAACGGCTTGGAGAGATAGTCGTCCGCACCCAGCTTCAAGCCCACCACGCGGTCCACCACCTGCGTTTTCGCCGTGAGCATCAGCACCGCCACATCCTTGCCCTGGCGGCGCAGCTCGCGGCACACCTCGAAACCATTCTTTCCCGGCAGCATGACGTCCAGAATCAACAGGTCGTAGTGCCCGCTCGCCGCTTTCGCGAGCCCCGTGACTCCGTCTGTGGCGGATTCCACTTCGTAGCCCTCCGCCGACAGCAAATCCGTCAGCGTCATCACCAGCCCGCGCTCATCCTCGACCAGCAGTATCCTTGAGCTCATCCTGATACTCCACCGGCGCCGCCGGAATCCGGATCGTGAATTCCGCGCCTTTGCCCGGCGCGCTTTCCACCCCAACCGTTCCGCCGTGCGCCTCCACGATTCCCTTCACCAGGTTCAGTCCCAACCCCGTGCCGTGGATCTGGTTTTCCATCGCGCGCCGCCCGCGGAAGAACGGCTCAAACACCGACTCCTTCTCGTCCGCGGGAATCCCGGGGCCTCGGTCCGCCACGCGGATCAGGACGCCGCCGGACCCGTCGCGCTCCGCGAAGACGCCGATCCAGCGGCCGCCCTCTGCGCCGTACTTGGCCGCATTGCTGAGCAGGTTCTGGATGGCGTGTTTCAGCGCAACCGGGTCGCCCAGGATCAGGGGCAGGTCCGGATCCACGTGCCTTTCGACTTCGCAGCCCGACTCTTCGATGAGGTTCCGCGCCGATGCCAGGCTCTCGGCCACGACGCTCTCGATCGACACCGGCTCCGTGGATTGAGCGGCCTTGCCTGCCTTCGCACTCGCAAAGCGGAGAACCTGCTCCACCAACTCCGTCAGCCGCTCGCTCTCTTCCTGGATGAGCGCGCCGTACTTTTCCACTTGCGGGGGGTTGTTCGCCAGTTTGCCGCGCAGGTTGTAGGCCGCTGTCCGGATCACCGCCAGCGGCGTCCGCAGCTCGTGCGAAACGCCGGCCACGAAGTCCATTTGCAGCTCGGCAAGCTTTTGCGCGCGGCGCGTGTAGCGGATCAGCGCAACCATCGTCGCGATCAGCAGCAGCAGGACGCCGCTCATCACCGCGAGGTTCCTCAGGCGGGTCTGCGCCACCACGGCCTCGAGCGATCCCGCGCGGTGCCGCGCGTACATCAGCCAGCGGCCCCGGTCCGGGCTTGGTCCCCGCGGCGGTCCGCCTTCGCGCCCGCCGCGCATCTCGGACCGCCGGAAGACCTGCTCCAATTGAATGTCGAAAAGGCTCACCGCGGCGTCCGCCGTGTTCCGCAGGCTTCCCCTGTGTTCAGGGTCCGATTGAAAGATGATCGCCGGCTCGTCCCCTTTGCTCACCACTTCGACGAGATACTCGTTGGTCCCTTCAGCGCCCAGGTGCCGCTTCAGCAGATCCGGCAAGAGATGATGTCTCACGGTGTCGAGGTTGAGCTCCAGCACGAGCCACGCCGCCTCCGGCCGGCCGAACCGGCCCACCGGAGGACCCGCCGGGGGCGGCCCGAACTGCGGGATCTCAATCAGCAGGCCGTCCTCGCCCCACGGCGGGCCCGGACGCCCGTCCCGCTGGTCGCGAACCAGCCGCGCCTCCAGCCTCTCCCTCAACCTGCTCCACGAATCGGGCCATTCGAAAGGCTCGAACACCCCCGTTTTCTGATCCAACCTGCGCAGCGTCAGCCGCCCGTCCGTCGGAGCCGCGATCGCGAACGTCCTGAATAGATCCTCGTGCGCCGCCGCTTCCCGCCACGCCAGGAATCGCGCCGCGTACTCTTCGGCGTCCGGCAGCGCGCCGGGCGGGAAGGGGCGCGCTGAAACCGTTGCGCAGGCGTTCGCGATCTCCGTGTTGAAGCCCAGACTGAGCCGGTTCAGGCTTCCCTGGAGGCTTCCGCGCAGCCGCTCGCGCTCAGCGACGCTGACCTCGCCAATCCAGCGGTATTGCAGCGCGCCGAGCACTGCGCACAGCAGGACAAGCGTCGCCACGGTGATCCACGACACCAGCGCGCGCCGGCCGCTCGTTTCGATCTTCATGCAGACTATCCGGCTATCAGCCTCTCTCTTTAGATGGCGTCTCCGCAACTTCTTTGGAGGATAATTGCGGTAAAGAATGAGTAAAGAAGGTTAAGGTCGCCCTTCGCTGGGGAACCCGCGGCAAGGGGCGCGAATCTATCGTGTATGCGCGGATGCACTCAAGTTTCGCCGGAGACTCGGGCATGAGCGGCATACGCATTCTTGCCGCCGTTCTCTTCGCGCTCACGCCCGCGCTCTTTTCCCAGCGCCTGCCGGGACGCTACATCGTCGAGCTCACTGAGCCGCCGGTCGCAGCGCGGGCGGCGCGGCAAAGCCTTCAGGCCGCGACTTTTCGCGCGCGGGTTCGCGACCAGCAGCAGCAGGTTCGCGGGCGGCTCCAACTGCGTCAGACCCGCATTCTCGATTCCGTCGACACGGTGGCCAACGCCCTCATTGTCGAGACCCCGGACTCCGAGACGGCGGCTCTCGCGGCGATGCCCGGCGTGCGCCGCGTCTATCCCGTGCGGCTCTTCAAGCGCGTTCTCGACCGCGCTGTCATCCTGCACAAGGTGACCGATGCGTGGAGCCGCGTCGGCCTCGAGCACGCCGGCGAAGGCGTCAAAATCGCCGTCATCGACAGCGGAATCGAAAGCGCTCATCCCGCGTTTCAGGACAACACGCTCACGCCGCCCAGCGGCTTCCCGCGCGCCAACGATCTCGCCGATCTCGAGCTGACCAGCGGGAAGATCATCGTCGCGCGGAGCTATGTCCCGCTGTTGCCGAACCGCGATCCGGACTGGTCCGCGCGCGACCGCGTCGGCCACGGCACCGCTCTCGCGTCGGCCGCCGCGGGACTCCCGGCCGCCGGCCCTCTGGCCGCCATCGCCGGCGTCGCGCCGCGCGCCTGGCTCGGCAACTACAAAATCTTCGGCACGCCGGGGTACAACGACTACGCCGGCGGCGACGCCATCCTGAAAGCGATTGACGACGCGGTCAGCGACGGCATGGACATCATCAACCTCAGCCTCGGCGACGATTTCGCGCCGCGGCTTGAAGACGACATCGACGCGCAGGCCGTGGAGCGCGCCGCCGCGGCCGGCGTCATCGTCGTCGTCGCCGCCGGCAACAACGGGCCCGCTTTGAACACCCTCGCATCGCCGGCGACGGCGCCGTCGGCCATTGCTGTCGGCGCCACCACCAACGACCGCGCATTCGCCGCCAGCGTCGAGCTCAGCGGTTTCGCTACCTTCGTCGCGGTCAACGGCAGCGGCCGCACGCCGTCCTCGAATGTCAGCGCGCCCGTGGCGGACGTGGCCGCGTTGGACGGCGACGGGCTGGCGTGCTCGGTCCTCCCCGCGGGCAGCCTTGCCGGCCGCGTCGCGCTCATCCTGCGCGGGACGTGCACTTTTGAAACGAAACTCAACATCGCGCAGCGCGCCGGCGCGGTCGCCGCTCTCGTCTACGCCTCCGACCCGTCCACGGCGCCCTTCACCATGGGCGTGGGATTCGCCACGCTGCCCGCGCAAATGATCTCCTACCACGCCGGTCTCGAGATCAAGCAGCGAGTTTCCGGCGAAGAGCCCGTGACGGCGACGCTCCGCTTCGAGCTTGGCCCCGTCGCGCTCCCGGCGAATCGCCTCGCCGATTTCAGCGCCGCCGGGCCCGGCGTCGATCTCGCCATCAAGCCTGACCTCGTGGCGGCAGGTCAGGACATCTACGTCGCCACGCAGTCGCTCGACTCCCGCGGCGACATGTTCGACGCCAGCGGCTTCCGGCTGGTGGACGGAACCAGCTTCTCGGCCCCCTTGGTCGCCGGCGCGGCGGCGCTGCTGAAGTCGGCGCGCCCGGGCCTCACGGCGGCTGCCTACCGCTCGCTGTTAATCAACACAGCTTCGCAGACTGTTGCGGCAGGGGCCGGCGATCCGCCGGCGCTGCAACAGACCGGCGCCGGGCTGCTCGATGTCGATGCGGCCCTTCGCTCAACCGTGGCCGCGTTCCCCGCTTCGCTCGGATTCGGCGCGGGCGGTCCCGATCCCTGGCTCAGCCGCAAACTCACCCTCACCAACATTGGAACGGAAACTGAGACCTTCACTTTGTCCGTGGTTCCGCGAACGGGCAGCGCCGGCCCAACGCTCGAATCATCCGCGCTCGAGCTCGTCCCCGGAGCATCCGTCGAGCTTCCGGTGCTCTGGACCGGCGTCGGACTCGCGCCAGGAGCTCACGAAGGCTTCATCGCGATCGAAGGCGCGACGTCCGGCACAAGGGTCCATGTGCCTTACTGGTATGCCGTAAAATCCCCCGGGCCCGCGCGCATCGTGGTTCTGTCCGCGATCTCCTCCGCGCGCCGCGGCTCCACCCAGCGTGACGCAGTCTACGTTCGCCTCACCGACATTGCGGGTGTGATCGCGGACGGCGCCGAGCCCACCGTGACCGCAATCTCCGGAGGCGGCGCCTTTCGTGGTCTCTCCAACTACGACAGCGAGGTGCCTGGACTGTTTGGCCTTCACCTTCAGCTTGGCCCCGCGCCCGGCACGAACGTCTTCCGCATCGAAGCGGGCCCGACTCATATCGACCTCACCATCACCGCCCAGTAACATCGCTTTCGGGCTGTCTCTTCCCCCGCGGATCAGCCCTCCGCGCGATTCTGATACAACATGAGCGGAGGCCAGCCTGTGAGTCTCATCGCCGCTCTCTTAGCCGCTCTCATCTTCATCCCGCAAATCCCCGCCGCCGACCACTTCCTCAGCCCTAAAGGAAACGATACTGGTCCCGGCTCCAGACTGAGACCCTGGCGCACTCTGGAGAAGGTGAACGCATCGGCCTTCAAGCCCGGAGACCGCATCCTCCTCGAAGGCGGCGCCACCTTCTCCGGCACTCTGCGCCTCGGTGCGAAGCACTCCGGCTCGACCGCCGCGAAAGTGACCCTGGCGTCCTACGGAACGGGCCGCGCCACCATCGACGGCGCGAAGTCCGAAGCGCTCATCCTCGACGGCGCGTCTCACGTCATCGTTCGCGAGCTGAACTTCACCGGCGCCGGCCGCAAGGCCGGCAGCGTCACCTCCGGCGTCGTTCTCAGGGCGAGCCGCGACCTTACCCTCGATCGCATCGAAGTGCGCGGCTTTCGCTCCAGCGGGATCGAGATCGGCGGCGTCGAAAACGCACGCATCACGCGGGTGTGGGCGCACCTGAACGGCTTCGCCGGCATCAGCTCCAGGGGCGCGCGGTCGCGAAATCTCTACATCGCCTACTGCCTCGCTGAGAACAACCCCGGCGATCCTGCGGTTCGGAAGAACCATTCCGGCAACGGCATCGTCATCGGCGAAGCGCAGGACGTCCTGATCGAATACTGCGAGGCGCGCTACAACGGGTGGGACATGCCCTGGACCGGAAACGGGCCTGTCGGCATCTGGGCCTACCGGTCGGACAAGGTGGTGATCCGCTTCTGCGTCGCGCACCACAATCGCAGCACCGCGGCCGACGGCGGCGGCTTCGACTTCGACGGCGGCATGACGAATTCCGTCCTCGAGTACAACTACTCGCACTCCAACTTCGGCACGGGCTATCTCATCTGCCAGTACAAGGACGCGGGTCTCTTCGAGAACAACGTCGTGCGATACAACATCAGCCAGGACGACGGCCTCTTCGATCACAACTCCGGCGTCTATGTCTGGGTCGGCGGCGGGCTCATGAAGAGCACGCTCGTTCACAACAACACCATTTTCAACTCCAAAGGCTCGGCTGTCGTCATCGCCGCGGCGAAGGAGTATCTCGGCCAGATGCCGCGCCTCACTTTCCACAACAACATCTTTGTGACGCAAGGACCGCAGCTCAAGGGCGCTCAGCACGGGCGGTTCATCGGCAACCTCTACTGGTCGGTCGGAGAGCGCGGCTTCCGCGCCGACGAGTACAAGAGCTTCGACGAGTGGGTGGCTGCGACAGGCCAGGAGAAGTTCAACAACCGCGTCGTCGGCGTTTACGCCGATCCGCTGCTGCGCAAAGACGACAACGGGCTTCTCACCGAGCCCAAGCTGCTGCCGCGGCTTCTGGAGTATCAGCTTCTCCCCGGCTCGCCCGCCATCGATTCCGGGCTCGATCTCCGCACGCTCTTTCAGATCGACCCCGGCAAGCGCGACTTCTACGGCACGCTCATTCCCGTCAACGGGAAACACGACATGGGCGCGCACGAGTTCTCCTCGGTCCGCTGACTTCGATGCTGCTTCTTCTTCTCACAGCCGGGGGACTCGCGTACTCGCAGGAGCCTCGGGCCGCCGTCCGCGTCGAAGTGAAGTCCGCCGGCGCGCCCGTCGCAGGCGCGAAGGTGGCGATCGGCGCCGCGTCTTCTGAAACCGGCCCGGACGGCGTGGCCGAGCTTTTCGTCCCGCCCGGCAAAATCGAAGTGAAGGTGAGCAGACAGGGTTTTTATCCGGCCGCGGCGTCCCTACAGGCGGACGCGTCTCGCGAGTGGCGCATCGCCGTCGAGCTACAGCCTGAAGAGGAACGCGAAGACGAGATCACCGTCTACGCCACGCGCACGGACCGCCGTCTTCAGGATCAGCCCACGCGCGTCGAGGTGCTCGCGCGCGAAGAGATCGAAGAGAAGATGATGATGACGCCTGGCGACATCGTCATGATGCTCAACGAAATGGGCGGCATGAGAGTGCAGACGACGTCGCCCTCGCTCGGCGCGGCCAGCGTTCGCATCCAGGGCATGCGCGGGCGCTACACGCGCTTCCTCAACGACGGCCTGCCTCTGTTCGGACAACAAGGCGCCGGGCTCGGCCTGCTGCAAATCCCGCCGATGGACCTTGGCCAGGTGGAAGTGATCAAGGGCGTCTCCTCGGCGCTCTACGGCGCGGGCGCGATGGCCGGTGTCGTCAACCTCGTGTCGCGCCGCCCGGCCGCCGAGCCCGTGCGCGAATTCCTCCTCAACCGTTCGACGCTCGGCGCGACCGACGCGTCCGCCTTCCTCGCCTCGCGGCTCACCGGCCGCTGGAGCGCGTCGCTGCTCGGCGGCGGCCACTGGCAGGAGAAGCGCGACATCGACCGCGACAACTGGCTCGACCTCGCCGGCTACTCGCGCGGCATCGTCCGCCCGCGATTTTTCTGGGACGGCGGGCGCGGCCGCACCGCGCTCCTCACCGGCGGCGTCACGAACGAAAATCGCGCCGGCGGCTCGCGTCCGGGCGCCGTGCTGCCCGCGGCGGGCGCGCCCTACGCGGAGTCGCTCGACACGCGCCGCTACGACTTCGGCGGCGGTTTCCAATCGCTCGTTGCGGAGCGCTACCTCGTCACTGGACGCCTCACGGCGTCGGCGCAGATCCACGACCACCGCTTCGGCGACGTTCGTGAACGCGATCGCCACGAATTGTTTTTCGGCGAAATCGCTGTCCGCGGCACAGCCTTCTCCCGCAACACGTGGGTGGCCGGAGTCGCCGCCGAGCGCGACGCCTATCGCCCGCGCGATACGCCCTTCTTCGCATACGCCTACTCCGCTCCGGCGGTTTTCCTTCAGGACGACATCGACGTCGCGTCCTGGCTTTCGCTCTCCGCGAGCGCCCGCGCCGACTTCCACAATCGCTACGGGACGTTCTTCAGCCCGCGCCTCTCCGCGCTCCTCCGCTGGAGCGGCTGGACCAGCCGTCTCTCCGCCGGCCAGGGCTTCTTCGCGCCCACGCCCTTCACCGAGGAGACCGAGGCAGCGGGCCTCGCGCGCCTTTCCATTCCCGCGCCGCTCGCGGTGGAGCGAGGCCGCGGCGCCTCCATCGACCTCACGCGCCATCTCGGCCCCGCGTCCGCCACGGTCACGGTCTTCGCGTCGAGCGTGCGCCATCCCATCGACGTCAATCGCGGGGATCGCTACGAGCTGGTCAACCTCGCGCGTCCCACCGACAACGCCGGCCTCGAACTGCTCGGCACGTGGCGCAAGGCTCCCTTCATCGCTACCGCGAGTTACACCTACGTCCGCTCCCGCGAGCTCGACGGCGCCGCGTACGCCGATGTCCCCCTCACCCCGCGCCACAGCTTCGGCCTTGTCGGCATGTGGGAGCGCGAAGAGTTCGGCCGCATCGGAGTCGAGTGCTATTACACCGGCCGCCAGCGCCTCGAGCAAAACCCTTACCGCGCAACCTCCGAGCCCTACGTCATCGCCGGCGTTCTCGCCGAAAAGCGCTTTGGCCCCCTGCGCCTTTTCATCAATCTCGAAAACCTCACCAACGTCCGCCAGACCCGCTGGGACCCGCTCCTCCGTCCCACGCGCGCCGCCGACGGCCGCTGGACCGTCGACGCCTGGGCCCCGCTCGACGGCCGCGTCATCAACGGCGGCGTTCGCTTCCGCTTCTGACTGGCGATACCATCGGGGCGGGGCAGCGATGTTCAGGAAATCCTTTTGGCGGGCGCTGATCGCAGTGCTGGCCGGCAACGCCGTCTACTTCATCCTCGAGCCGCACCTGCCCCCGCCTCTTCGGCACCACCTCTACCAGATCGACCTCGGCCTCGCCTTCGACTTCGTGATCTGCGCGGCCTTTTACGCGCTGCTGCGATTCGCCTTCCCGCCCGGCGGCCGGCGCTGAACTTCCGCGCCCGCCATCAACAGCAGCAGCCACTCCAAAGGAGCGCGATAGTGGCCCACGTAGCTCACCACGTAATACACCAGCGGAAATGCGCAGAGCGGAATCAGCACTGCCGCCCGCTGCGGAACTGTCAACGCCCCAATGCTATGCCACAGTCCCAGCAGCGCGAGTATCGTCAGGACACTCAGGCCGGCGAGAAGCAAAGGCTCGCGCGGGGGACCGGACCAGAAGTATCCGGCGCGCATCACGGTCAACCGGAGAAACTCCCGTGGATGCCGCCTGATCCAGTCGAGAGCTTCGTCCCGCGACCTCCGCATGCGCCGCCAGTGTGCCTGCGCGCCGTTGTCCGCGCCCGCCCTCAAGCGCTACAATCGCCCCAATGCTGCGCCGCAGCTTCGTCAGAGCTTCGGGCCTGGGGATGACCGCGCTGTCCTCATCGCGCGCCGCCGGGGCCAACAACCGCGTCAACGTCGGCCTCATCGGCTGCGGCGGACGCGGCCGCTTCGTCGCGCGCCACATGGCCCAGGCCCCCGATGTCGCCTTCACCGCGGTCGCCGACGTCTACCTCCCCAACGCCGGGCTCGCCCGCCAATGGGCGGGACCTGACACCCGCGTCTTTCAGGATTTCCGCCGCCTGCTCGACCTCAAGGACGTCGACGCCGTCCTGGTCGCCACTCCCGATCACTGGCACGCCATCATCACCGTCCTCGCCTGCCAGGCAGGCAAAGACGTCTACGTCGAAAAGCCCGCGTCGCTCACCGTCCGCGAAGGCCGCGCAATGGTCAACGCCGCCCGGGCGCACAAGCGCGTCGTGCAGGTGGGCACCCAGCACCGCTCCGCGCCCCACTTCGCCCGCATCGCCGGCATCATCCGCCGCGGCGACATAGGCCCCGTCAACTACGTCCGCCTCTGGAACTACGCCAATCACACCCCCAAGGGCATCGGACGCCTCCCGGACAGCGAACCTCCCGAGGGCCTCGATTGGGATATGTACCTCGGCCCTTCTCCGAAAGTTCCATTTAATCGCAACCGATTCCTGGGTAATTATCGTTACTTCTGGGATTATTCCGGAGGCTATATCACCGATTTCGGCAACCACCGCCTCGACACCATGCAGCAGATCATGGGCGTCACCGCGCCGCGGACCATCTCCGCCGCCGGCGGCAGCTTCACCCTCCGCGACGCGCGCGAAACCCCGGACTTCCTCACCGTCACCTACGAGTACGACGGCTTCATCGCCACCTACGAAGGCTCCAACCTCAACGGCCACGGCATGGGCGGCCGCACCCCCGGCCACCGCTACTACAACGCCCGCGGCGACTGGGACCAGCCCAACGGCATCGCCTTCTACGGCACGGAAGCCGCCATCTACGCGGAGCGCATCGGCTGGGAGATCTTCCCCGAGCCCGGACGCAGCGCCCCTAAAGTCCAACGCCATTGGGAAAACGTCGAAGAGCCCACTCGCGCCCACGCCGCAAACTTCATCGATTGCGTCCGCACGCGCGCCACGCCCAACGCCGACGTTGAAATCGGACATCGCAGCACCACGGTCGCCCTCCTCGGCAACATCGCCTACAGAACCGGCCAGAAACTTCACTGGGACGCGGCGAAGGAGGACTTCAACGGCTTCCCCGCCGCCTCGGCTCTGCTCACGCGCGCTCTCCGCAAGCCCTGGGACCTCATCGCGATCTGACGCGCGCCGCCGCGATATACAATAACGGCGTCGCCATGAAAACCGCCGCCCTTCTCCTCTGCGCCGCCGCCTTTGCCCAGCCGCCCGGCACGAACTACGACGAATCCAAGGTTCCACAATACACTCTCCCCGATCTCCTCACCCTCGCGAATGGCCGGAAAGTCCGCGACGCCAAAACCTGGAACGAAAAGCGCCGCCCCGAAATCCTGAAGCTGCTCGAATCGCAGATGTTCGGCCGCTCCGCCCCGCGCCCGGAAAAGATCTCCTTCGAGCTCACTTCCATCGACCGCCAGGCCCTCGGCGGCAAAGCCTTCCGCAAGGAGATCGCCATCAACACGGCGGGCAAAGCCATTCACTTGCTCCTGTATCTGCCCGCCGCGGCGAAACGCCCCGTTCCCGTCTTCGTCGGACTGAACTTCACCGGCAACCACGCCATCCACACCGACCCCGGCATCACGCTCCCCACGGTCTGGGCTCCCGACCCCCAAACCAAGATCTACACCGCCCGCCCCGCTGCGCCTCAATCCCGCGGCAGCGCCGCCAGCCGCTGGCCCGTCGAGATGATCCTCGCCCGCGGCTACGGCCTCGGCACGGTCTACTACGGCGACATCGAGCCCGACTTCGCCGGCGGCCTGCCCCACGGCATCCGCCCCTTCTTCTTCAAGCCGGGCCAGAAGGACCCCGCTCCAGACGACTGGGGCGCCATCGGCGCGTGGGCCTGGGGACTGAGCCGCGTCGCCGACTATCTCGAAACGGACAAAGAGATCGACCCCAAGCGCATCGCCCTGATGGGCCACTCCCGGCTCGGCAAAACCGCGCTCTGGGCCGGCGCTCTCGACACCCGTTTCGCCCTCGTGGTCTCCAACGACTCCGGTGAAGGCGGAGCCGCTATCAGCCGCCGCCGCTTCGGCGAAACCGTCGAGAACCTCAATTCCCGCTTCCCCCACTGGTTCTGCGCCAACTACCGCCAGTACAACGGACGCGAAGACGCCATGCCCTTCGACTCGCACTTCCTGATCGCCGTCATCGCCCCGCGGCCTGTCTACATTGCCAGCGCTCAGGAGGATCTCTGGGCCGACCCGCGCGGCGAGTTCCTCGGTGCGGCCGCCGCATCGCCGGTTTACGAACTGCTCGGCCGCAAAGGAATCGGAACCAGCGGGATGCCCGGCATTCATGAACCCGTTGGCGATGCCGTCCGCTACCACGTCCGCGCCGGCAAGCACGACGTCACCAGCTACGACTGGGAGCAATACCTCAATTTCGCCGACCGCCACCTCCGCTCCGGCCGCTGAACTCAGCGGGCCTGTTCCGCGGCTTTCGCTCACCCCCCAGTGAAAGTCAGCCCGCTCTGACATCCCATGACTGCCGCCTTGGGAGCCGCCGCGCCCTGACGCCCATCCCCCGGCCGGATGAGCCGCTTGGGGAGACCCTGGGCGCAACGGGCGCCGCGCGGCGCTTCGAGCCGGGCCGGCCCCTCCTCCACCCCCTCATGCCCTCTCTGCCCGCGGCGCCGCGATCGTCCCCGCATAGTCCCCGATCTCCCGATGCCACGCATTCTCCGGCCCCTGCAAAGCCCGCCCCATAGGAGTGCTCCCGAATTCATTTTGCGCATCGGAGACTGAAGCGCCGCGCGCCAGCAACATCCTCGCCAGTTCCACATTGCCGTGCCGCGCCGCCCGGTGCAATGCCGTCCCGCCACGCCGCCCCCTCGACTCCGCCGCCCGGCCTGCCTCCAGCATCAACCGTGCCGCAACGGCATCATGATTCCGGCCCGCATGAGCCAGGTGCTTTTAGCGCTGCCGGGAGCCCGGCAGGATAAGGTAGCGATCGCACCAGCTCCCTTTCGTGGAGCCAGCACGCAGAGAGCAGCTTATCTTCCGCCGGACGCCGCTCGATCAGCAAGGCGGACAACTCCAGATGTCCGAAGCCGCTCGCCCCCTGCGCCGCCGAAACAAACCAGCCCAGCTCCCTCTGATAGATCGTTCCGCCATTCTTTCCGCCCGCCATCGGAAAGAACTCCTCGCTCACCCGTATGCTCATGCACTCCGTATCGCGCTCCAGCAGGGCAAGCGCAAGCTCTGCCGCTCCTGGTACGACGGTCCGCGCGTCGTCCGCGTGTCGAACCGCGGCAGGCTCGCCGGACGCGACGTCACTCCGGGTTTCCGTTGCCTGGCCGAATTCCTTAAAAGCGCGGGTCCCCTACTGCCGCTTGAAGCGCGCCGTATAAGTGGTGGCGCTCGCCGGCGTCGCAATCGTATGCACCCGCGCCCCGCCGTCCGACCACGACTGAAACGCGTAAGTCCTGTTCCCCACCGTCTGCGGAGACGGCGCCTCAATCGTCCGCGGCTGTCCCACAACGCCGGTGAAGGTGTAAGGCGCCGTCACCGGAATCGCATCCAGCTTCAATTGCAGCCCGTTCGGACTCGTCTTCAGGGTGACTGTCGCCGTCCGCGGCGTCACATCCCGGTACGTCGTCGTCTCCGCACCGTGCGAATCCCGCACCGTCAGATAGATCCGGTAAAACACATTCGCATCGGTCTCGGCGAAATCGGCCGCAAACGACCCGCTCGTCACTCCCGCCACGGGTCCGATGAATGGATGAACGTGGCTGGCATGATGGAAATCCACCCGCCACGTGAACGCGCTCGCCGGCAGCGTCCCATCCTGCGTATCCGTGCCCGTGCCCGAATAGTTGATGGTCTGCCCGAACGTATACAGAGTCCCCTCGACCGGCGTTACGATCGTCGCCTGCGGAGGGCTGTTCGCCTCCACCGTCAGTGTCGCCTGGTTGCTCAGCGCCTCCCCATACGCATTCCAAACCCTGCAACGGTAAAGCGCACCGTTGTCCAAGGAGCTCACCGGACCCGTCGTGTAGCTCGGCAGATTCGGCGCCCCAGGAATCGGCGTCCCATTGCGCTGCCATTCATAGTTGAGCGGCGGGGTCCCCGTCGCCGACACCGTGAACGTCGCCGTCTGCCCCACCGCCACCGTCTGATCCGAAGGATGCTGCGTAATCGCCGGCGGATCATTCGGCGTGTAACGGATCCGCCACACCCCGCCCCCGCCGTCGCGCGTCAGGTAATACAGCTCGCCGTCGTACACCTGGAGATCCACGGCGCTCCGCCCCAAACCCGTCGCAAACGCCGTCTGCGCCGTGTACGAAGGCGCAGGCAGGTAGTAAATCCACTGCCCGCAATAATCGGCGTAGAAAAACGCATCGGCAAACTGGCTCGGGTGCTTTGATCCCGTGTAGAACGCTCCGCCCGTGATCGCGCACCCGGTCGGCGACCCGTTCGTGTGGTGATACGCCACCAGCGGATCGGCATAAGCCGAATTCCCGCCGTCGAATCCCTCGTAATTCGGCCACCCGTAATTCGCACCCGCGACGCCCAGGTTCACCTCCTCCCACGAGTTCTGGCCGACATCGTTGATGTGCATCCGACCGTTCCCCGGATGGAAGTTGAACGTGAACGGATTGCGCAGACCCATCGCCCAGATCGCCTGGTTCGGCCCCGACGTCTGCCCCATAAAGGGGTTGTCGAACGGGATCGAGCCGTCCGCGTTGATGCGCAGCATCTTTCCTAACCGGTTGCTGAACGACTGCGAGTTCGCTCCGTTCGCGTTGTCTCCCACCGCCACATACAGCTTCCCGTCCGGCCCGAAATGAATCGCCCCGCCGTTATGGTTCGTCGCCGACGAGAGATTCTCCAGCTCGGCAATCACGACCTCGCTCCCCGCAACCGCAACATCGCCGCTTGCCGTAAACCGGCTCACGCGATTGTGAATCGGACTCGCCGAAGTCGTGTAGTAGACGTAGACGTAGTTGTTCGTCGCGAAGTTCGGGTCGAACGCGACGCCTAGCAGTCCGCGTTCGCCCGACGAGTTGACGGACACCGTCAAAAATGGAGTCCCCAACAGCGCCCCGTTCTTGATCACCCGCAACGAACCGCCTTGCAGGCAAACGAAGATTCGCCCATCCGGAGCGAAGGCCATCGCAGTCGGAGCGCTCAGCCCCGTCACCACGGCCGACTCCGAAAACCCGCTCGGAAACGTCCCCCCGAAAACCCCAATCGCCGCAAAAAGTAACATAGCCTTCAGGCTGTGTGGCATGTGTGCATCCTCCGAGAGCCCGGTTCAAGCAGCCAGTCCCCGGCCGGCCGCGATGCGAGCATTCTCTCAGATCCCGCCGCTCGCCGCAATCCCCCAAAAGTACCAGTGCGTTCCCTAAAATCCCGCGCGTTTATACGGGAATTTCATCGCCTGTGTCTTGCCCCCGCCGAAAACCTTCTTGAAATCCACTTCAAATCCTTCGGTCCCCGTTCGCCTGTAAACAAGCGTCACCTGCGCCTCCCCCTCATCCACAAAGAACGTGCTCTCGCTCCCCGCCAACCCCGTAAGAACAAACTCCACGGCCTTGTCCTTCTCCTCGCGAGCGGCAAACTGCCCGTTGAAGTGCCGGATCTTCATGATCACCCCGTCTCCGCGCTGCTCCAGGGTCATGAACTCGTAGAGACTCGGCTTCCCGCGATTGATCATGCGGAACATCCCCATCATCACTCCCTCTGAAGCCGGCGACCAGATCTCCTCGATCGTCCCGAAGCTCACATCGCCCCGCCACCGCCCCGCCAGCCACGAGAACGAATCGAGCGAAGCCCGAACCGGTTCCCCCGCCGCCGCCGCCCGAACTGCCGAAAGCCCCGCCAGTACCATGCGCCGGGTCATAATCGCCTCCAGGTACGCATTGTCCGCCGAAACCCCCTCCGCTGCGCAACCGGCAACTGTAAATTCCTGCCCCGCAGCGCCGGATCGTCAAATCTGCAACTCGGATGAAACAATAGCCCAGGCCCGCGCGTATCGACTGTACAGGGAGGCCCCATGAGATTGCTGCTTCTGTCGACGCTCGCCGCCACCGCCCTGATCGCGGCCGACGCCACGGGCGTCTGGGTTGGCTCTCTCATCGTGCCTGGCCCCGAGGGCGGGGAAAGAAGCGGCCCGGCCCACCTGGTCCTGAAGCAGGAGGGAACTAAACTGACCGGAACCGGCGGGCCTCGCGCCGGCGAACAGCACCCCATCCAAAACGGCGTGGTGGCGGATGGCAATGTCACGTTCGAAATGTCCAGTGAGGGCGGACTGATGAAGTTCTCGCTCCGCCTTGATGGCGACGACCTCGCCGGAACCGTCACCCGCGAGCGCGAAGGCCGCACCGAATCCGCCAGGCTCGCCGTCAAACGCCAGAAATAGAAGCCGTCGCGCCGCCCGTCCGCCTCAATCCCTGCAAAGCACGAAATGCACGGCGGCGGGAAGTAGAAACACGAACCCTAGCACCGTAAGAACGATCGCGCTGTGCTCCGAGACAAAGGCCAGCGATGATGCGAGCCACGCGGCCTGGTCCATCGCTTTCCACTGGGAGACAACCCAGCGCAATCCGGACTGGAACCAGCCGGACGTCGCGCCGAAGCACGCGCCGATCAGCCCCATCGCTGCGGCAAAAGCGATCACCTGAACTGCCGTAATCGGCCGGCCCGCCGCCTCCACCGCTTCGCGCCGCGCCCGCAACTGCGCACGCCGCCAGACCTGCCCCGCGTCCGGCAGCTCGGCGCGCGCCAGGAGTTCCTCGCTCGCGTTCTCAAACGCAGATGCGGCCGCGACGACTCCGGAGCACACCGGGCACGATGCCGCATGAGCGCTGATCTCCTCCGCCTGCGACGGAAACCGCCCCCTGCGAACCGCCAGAAGGACTTCGGCCTCAAACTCGCACTCGAACGCTCTCACTGCCCGCCTCCCTCGCTCCCGCCTCCGAGCAAAGCCGCGAGCTTGCGCCGCGCCCGGAACAACAGCGCCTTCATGCTGCCCGTCTGAACGCCTATCGCGCCGGCGATCTCCTCATGCGACGCGCCCTCGGCGTAGGCCAGCCACAGCATCGCCCGCTCTCGCGGCTTCATCCTCGCCAGCGCTCTCGTCAGGTCCGTCGTGCGCTCCTGCCCGTGCCATGCGCCGTGTCCCGGTCGCTGAGCGGACTCGCCCCGAAATGCGCTGAAGGCCCGCCGCACGACCATCCTGCGGTGCGGGTGCTTAACGGTTTTGGGGAACTGACGGACTGAACAGACCGGGCTGGGCCGG
>CAYYNC010000054.1:0-42238 GCA_964472745.1 uncultured Solibacteraceae bacterium | reverse complement strand
CTGAAGCCGTCGCCTGAAGGCGAGGGCTTGACCCCTCCCAGATTGAGACAGTCAAAGCGTCCTGCCAACTGATTGCCGGGCAAGCATTCCGCAAGTTCGACAGCGGGGCGCCGCACATGGATCCGGCGCGGATTCTCGAGGAATCGAGAGGCGATTTCCAGTTGAATGTTGAGAACAGAGCGCCGTCTTTTTCTAAACTTTTCCATTGACACGCTGGAATTGCGGAGGTATAGTCCAGTCAGCGTATCTCCCGAGCAGGCCGGCGGGCCTGCCGAGGAACGCCTGGGACAAACATCCAGCGCTCGCGCGCGGCGACCCGGCCCGCCACGGTGTGCAAAACCGAAGTGTGCGTCAACGGCGGGGTTTCAAGCATTCCCGCAGATTGTGAGGAGACTTCCATGGGGATGGCCAAACTGAACATATGGGTTTCCGCGCTTGACGATCCGTGCGGATTCGACAATCGCACCTGGTATGTGAACATTTACGACTGCGACGGCAACATTCTGCAATGGTGCGGCAGGAGGTACGTGGTGATCCCGGCTCGCTGCGGGCACCTGGAGATCGAGGTGCCGCCGGGCTGCTACCGCATCAACGCGGTGTGGTCGTTCGCGTTCGCCGGCGGGGTGTTCTACGTAAACCACTTCACCGATTCAGCGATCGTCTGCGCGTGCTGCGACGACCACGTCTGCGTGAAGCTGTTCAACCCCAGTGTTCACCGCTGCGGGGTGATCTTCCTGCGCGCGGTGCGCGACATGCTGGAGCAGAAGGCGGTGAAGCCGGATGTGGCGCGCGCGGTTGAAACCGCCGTCGGGAACTTCCTGCAATTCATTCCGCCTCCGGTCAAGGGCTTCGAGCTCCCCTTGCTCGACGAGATGGAGAAACTGGTGCGTGAGCAGGAGAAGCAGCAGCCGGCAGGAGGCGGCGAGCCGCCGCGGTAATCGCTAATTCCGCGGTTCCGGCGCGAGCGCGCCGTCAGGGGATCACGGTTTCCTGCGCCTGGTACTTGCGGCGATAGACGGCTTCGTCCACGCGGATGCCGAGACCCGGCGCGCGGGAGGCCTTGTAGTAGCCCTTGTTGAAGCTGTAGCCTTCGGCCACGATGGCGTCGCAGCGCGACCGGTCGTCTTCAGCGGCGGCCGCGTTTTCGACGGCGGCGGCGAAGTGCAGCCCCATGAACAGGCCGATCTGTGATCCCCAGTTGTGGGGACCCGGCATCGCGCCCGCGGCCTTCGCCATCTTCGCCAGCTCGAGGTTCGCCAGAAAGCCGCCGCGCCGGATGTCCATCTGCACGACGTCGATCAGCCGGGGCGTCCGGAGATAGGGCTCGAAGCGCTTCACCTCGCCCACTGTCTCCCCGTCGGCGATCAGAGTCCGGATGCCGGCGGCCTCCATCCTTGCGTGCAGCTTTGTATAGAGCTCGACGTCTTCCGGAAAGACCTCCTCCAGCCAGTAGAGGTTCGATTGCCGCGTGCCCTCCAACAGCCGCCAGGCGCGGCCGAAGTCATTTCGATAGCCATTGTTCGCGTCGACGAGCACCTTCATGCCCGGCCCTACCGCATTGCGCACCGCGTTGGCGACCTCGATGTCGCGCAGCAGTCCCGCTTTCTTCTCCATCCACTTCCATCCGCGGCCGAGCTTCAGCCTGGCGCCGAGGTAGCCCGCGCGGGCGGCTTCCTCGGCCTCTTCGACGACAGCCCGCACGCCCTTGTCTTTGAACCAAAGGTCGCTGAAGTAAACAGTGCCGTCGCAGACCTCTACGCGGTCGCGGACGGCCGGGCCGATGAGACTCGAGCAAGGCGAGCCGGTCAGCTTGCCGACGAGGTCGAACAGCGGCCCGTCGAGGTGCATGTGCTTATCGAGCACGGCCGCGTAGGATTCGGCGCGCCCGGTGATGCGCCCGCCCTCCATGCGGCACAGAGAGAGGACGTCTGGGCCGATCAGCGTGCGCGCCGCCGCCCGGAACGCTGCGTCCGTCGCTCCGGAGGCGGCGCCGAGGCCTTCCACCCCCTGGTCCGTCTGGACTCTGACGAGCGTGGTGCCGTACGTCTGGCCCTTCGGCGCCGTGTCGTAGGAGTTCATCGTCACGAACTTGTGGAAGCGGCCTTCCATGGCCGTGAGGACGATGCGCCGGATGCGCGCCGATTTCGGCGCTGCGCGCAGCGCCGGCGTGAACGCCGGAATCTTGAACAGGTCTCCGCGGTTCAGAGTCTCACGCCGGAGGCTTGAAATAGAAGACCAGCGCCGCGCCGGCCGAAGCCATCAGGTAGCCCACCCAGAGCATCGGACTGGGCGTTTGCTTGGGTGGATGCGTGATCATCGAGACCGCGACGTTGATCAGCGGCGCCAGCCCGAAGACCAGCGGCATCACATAGTTCGGGACCCCGCCGTTGCGGAACGCAAGGATGATGCAGACGGCGCCGAAAGCGCCCAGCGCGCCGCCCAGCGTGGCGTTCACCGAACCGCCGAGCGTGAATCCGCCGAGCTGGCCTTTCGGCGCCAGCATCAGCACCGGCACCAGTACGCCCACCAGGAAGTAGGCGACGCCGACCATCAACAACGCGCGGAGCGGATTGCCAAGCTGCACCTGACCCTTGTGCAGCACAGGCCCGTACATGCCCCAGAACAAAGCCGCGCCGAGCGCGAACAGTAGCCAGTTCATCGATTTTCCCTTCCCCTGCTGCATGTGATCAGAAAGTGAGTCGCAGCCCAAGCTGGATCTGCCGCGACGAAGTCACCGTGCCGCGGATGCGGCCGAAGGTGCTCAGCGGCCGCTCATTGTCCGCATTGCCGGCGAAGGCGGCGAGCGACGGCGGCCCGAAGTTCGGCCGGTTGGCCAGATTGAAGACCTCGAGCCGGAATTGCAGGTTGGCGTTCTCACGCGCCGCCCCGAGGCCGAAGTTCTTCATCAGCGAGAGATCCATGTTGCGCAGGTTCGGCCCGATCAGCGCGCCGCGGCCGAGGTTGCCCAACTGTCTCGCCGGCTGGAGCGCAAACGCATTGGGATTGAACCACTGATCGGGCGCGCCGAGAATGGCCGACTGGTGTGAAGCGCCAGGCGCCATGGAAGGCCGGTCGAAGCCCTGCCCCGGCGCGAGCGACGGCCCCCACATCGACCGCGAGCGATTCGCGGCGACGAACGCCGTGAGCGGATTGCCGCTGCGCATCGACCAGATGCCGCTGAGCTGCCAGCCCGCCAGCACGGCGCGATGGAGACCCGCAGACTGCTTCGCGAACGGCGTCTGCCAGATGAAATTGGCCACCCAGTTGTGTTTGGCGTGGTAGTCCGCAAGGCCCTTGTTGTAGTTGAAGCCTGTGAACTCGGGGAACGCCGTCGTCGTGCCGTTGGTCGCGTCGCTGAAGAACGTCGACGCCTGCGTGGTGTCGATGTTGCGCGCGAAGGTGTAAGAGGACTGCACCGACAATCCGTGTCCCAGACGCTTGCGCACTTCAAAGAGAAACGCGTTGTACCAGGAGTCGCCGTCGGAGGACTTCAGCTCGATGACGCCGAAATTGGGGTTGCGCCTTTGCCCTGTCGCGGGCCAGACCAGCGTGCCGTCGGCCTGGCGCGCGGGCTCGACGATGTTCCAGTCGCCCGAGCGCCACAAGCGCGTTCCGCGCGATCCCGCGTAACCCAGCGACAGCAGCGTGTCGTAAGGCAACTGGCGCTCCAGCGTGAGATTGAACACCTGGATGCGCGGGCTCTCGATGTCCCACTGGATGGGACGGATCGTGTTGGCGACGGCGCGGCTGACGTCGGGAACCGGGAACGTCGAGCCGGTGATCGCGATGCGCGGAGTCGCCGGCGGGTTGGTGACGGTGACGATGAGATGCTGCTGGTTGTTGGTGTTGAAGAACAGCCCGTAGCCGCCGCGCAGCGCCAGTTTTCCGTTGCCGAGAATATCCCAGGCGAATCCTGCGCGCGGCGAGATGTTGCGATACGTGGGGTTCTGATAGAGCGGCCCCACGGCGGGGGCGGAATCCGTCAGGTTGCGCAGCGTGGAATCGCGCCCGTAGATATCGATGGGCATGGTCGAGAACTCGTGGCGCAGTCCCAGGTTCAGCGTCAGCCGCGGCGCGAGGCGATAGTCGTCCTGGAGATAGAAGCCCATCAGCGTGAAGCGCCAATAACGGTCGAGCTGGCCGCCGGGGGCGAGACCAAGAAAGCGCTGCGGCTGGTTGATCAGGAACGTGCGCAGGTCAGCGAACGTGTGGATTCCAAGAGAAAACGTGGGATTCACCATGTTGTCGCGATAGCGCTCGCTGAGCAGTCCCGCCTTCAGCAAATGCCGCCCGCGGAAGTGCGTGACGCCGTACTCGAAGCCGAAGATGTTCTGCACAAGCTGCACAGTGACCGAGGTCTGCGGGCCCCAGCGCGGGAAGCCGCCGATGTCGATATTGCCGACCATTGAGCGCGTGGGGATGAAGGGCTGGAGCGGCCGGCTCGTGTTCGCCTCGACGTCTTGCCCGATGCGCGTCCGCGAAAAGCTGCCGCGGAACAAATGCGAAGTGCGCGGCGAGGCGATCCAGCGATGCTCGAGCGTCAGGAAGTGATTGCGCGAAAGGAACGCGCGCGGGAACTGAGGGTAATCGGTGGGCAGATGCTGCTCGGCGTCGTCGGTGGTGTAGCGCGCAAAGGCCTGGTGCGCCTGGTTGAAGTAGTGGTCGATGCGGCCCTGCGCGAAGTCCTGCCGCAGCATCTGTTTGAAGCCGAAGTTGTAGACCGCGAGCCCGCCGCCGCGATTGGGACCATTGGGCAGAGGGAACTCATCCAGATAAGGCCGGATCGCCGCATTCACCGGAACCGTAATCGTTGAGCCGGGCCGCGCGGGGTCGGGCAGAATCCCCAGGCGCGCTTGCTCGTCGGGCACGATCGTCGAGATGGTGCGTCCGAGCCTGTCGCGCAGCGCCTCGTAGGCGCCGAAGTAGAAAGTCTTCTGTTTGCGGATCGGCCCGCCAATGGACCCGCCGAACTGGTTGCGCTTGAACTCCGGCTGGCGCTCGGGGTCGAAGAAGTTGCGGGCGTCGAAGTTGTCGTTGCGGTGGAAGTAGTAGAGCGAGCCCCGGACCTCGTTGCCGCCCGACTTGGTGAGCGCGTTCACCTGGCCGCCCGAGTTGCGTCCGAACTCCGCCGAGTAGGTATTCAGCTCGACGCGGAACTCGCGGATCGCCTCCAGCCCCAACGCCGTCCCCGCCGCAGACCCCGCGGGCCCGTTAGTGAAGTCGTTCTGCGGAGTGCCATCGATCAGGTAGACATTGGACCGCGGGTCCTGCCCGTTCATCGACATCGCCAGCCCGTGCGCCACGACGCTGCCGCCGTCGCGGTGCGGAAACGCAGCCACGCCCGGTTGGAGCAAAGCCAGGTCGGTGTAGTTGCGGCCATTCAACGGCAGCTCGCGCATCGCGATTTCACCTACCAGGAAACTCAACTCGGAGGTCTGCGTGTTCACCTGCGAAGGGCTGGCGGTGACGGTCACCTGCTGGTCGAGCGGCCCGACCTCCAGCGTCAATTGCAGCGACACGGAGCCAGCCACGCTCAGGCTGATGTTGTCGCGGCGCAGGGGCCTAAACCCTTGCTTTTCCGCAATGAGGCGGTAGTCGGCCGGGGGCAGGTCGGCGATCAGGAAGCGGCCGCCGGCATCGGTTTCCACAGCGCGTGTCAGCCCTGTGGGAGCCAACTCGGCGGTAATCCGAACCGCATCCATCGGCTTACCAGCCTGGTCCCTGACCTCGCCGGCGATGCGGCCGGCGGTCTGGGCAGCCACGGGAACAGCGGCCGCGATGGCTGCCAGCATCAAGCTTAGTCCTGTCTTTTGAATGGCGAAGCCCTCTCGACGTGGTGGTGTACCCATCAGTTTAGCAGCCCCAATACTATCCCGCCCCCTTGAGCGCAGCGTCCGGAGCAAACCCGCAAGGGCCGACGGCTTGAGGATTAAGACGCTGGAACTACGGGAAAGACTACAGGGGGAGGGTAAATTCGGCGTGCTGACAAAGGAAAAGCCCCGGAGGCGATCCCGGGGCTCTCAGGACTCGGTTACGCGTACCGGACGCGGAACGAAGGAATCAAGCCACCTCCATCTGCGCCCGGTGCCGGTTCATGATCTCTTGCATCTGGTCTTTGATCCTCAGCTTCAGCTTCTTCAGACGATGCTCTTCGTCCTCGTCAGCCGGGGTCAAGTGAGGCTTTGACTCGATCGCATCGATCAGCCGGGCGTATTCCGCGTGCTTCTCGGCCAGCGCGCGGAACTCCTCGTTCGACTGCATCAGGTACGCCTTGAGTTCTTCCTGCGAGAATTTCTCCATCTGGGTGTTTCTCCTTCGGAATACACACCACGCCGGGTCGTTTGGCTTTGGAGGGTCAAGGGCTCGGCGGGTATCGAAATCAGCTTCATCGGGCTGATGGCGGGGTGTCTGGCATCCCGTCGTACCCTGACACTACCACTTTTGCAGACTCATTACAATCCCTGCTTCGCGGTGCGTTTTTCCCGGAAAGGCTGTATAGTACTCCTCCCTCCGGCCGGTCTGCTGAAAGCCGAAAGCGGCGTACAATCTGATCGCGGCGGCGTTCGATTCGCGCACTTCCAGGAAGATGCGGCGTTCCGGTCCCGCCAGGACTTGTGCCAGCAAACGGGCGGCGATGCCGGCCTGGCGATGCGCCGGGTGGACGGCGATGTTCAGCACTTCAGCCTCGTCGCCGGGCAGGGGTCCGAGGACGGCGAAACCGGCAACCCTGCCGTCCAGTTCGGCTACCCAGGCGCGGCGGGTAAGATATTCCTCGGGATTCCACTGCGCCGCTTTCGGGCTGGCCTGTTGGATAGCTGCGACTTCGCCGCAGTCGGCCGCGGTCATCGGGCGGACGGCGAATTTGGGGCACGCCGGATGCATCTCGCGCCACAAGTCGATCTGTTTCAGCGCCAGGGCCCGCCAGTCGAAGCGCTCGACGGCGATCGCGCGAGCGGCCGCGGCGAGCCTTCGCCGCAGCCCGGCGTCGAGCAGGGCGGTGCGGATGGCGGCGGCGAAACCGCCGGCGTCGTCCGCGATCAGCACGCTCTCGCCGTGGGTCAATCCCAGCCCGGCGACGCCGGCCGCAGTCGAGACGATGGCGCGCTCCATCGCCATCGCCTCCAGCGCCTTCAGGTTCGTGCCCGCCGAGACCAGCGTGGGAATGATGACGAGATTCGCCGGGCGGTAGAGCGGCCTGACATCCTCGACGAAGCCCAGCAGCTCAATCCGCGGGTCCGGTGAAGGATGAGGCCAGTACAACTCCGGATCGGGCCCCGCCACCACCGTCGCGCGCAACTGCGGAAACTCGTCACACAGCAGCGGCCACACCTGCCCGGTGAAAAAGCGGTACGCGACGACGTTAGGGAAGTGCCGGAAGCTGCCGATGAACAGCAGCCGCTGGCCGGCGGGTTCGGGCTCAGGAAGGAAGCGGGCGAGATCCACGCCATTGGGGATCACCACGGCGCTCCGAAGCGCCAACAGCTCTGCGTCCTTCTGCGACATCGCGACGACGCGCGAGGCGCGCCGCACCGCCCGGCGTTCGAACCGCCGCCAGCGCCACAGGTTCCACCAGGTGGAAAGGCTTGGCTGCCGCGCATGCACTTGCGCATGCAGGTCCCAGGTGAGATCGTGCTCGACGAGGATCTCGGGGCGGTAGCGCGCCATCTGCGTGTATTCGCCCTGAAGCAGATCCAGGTCGAGATCCGCCCGCGCCGCGCGAAGCGAATCATGGAGCTGCGGCGTGTAGAACTCGCCGGCCTCGGGCGGCAGCAGTGTCGACCATCGCGGCTCGCGATAGCGCGGCTTGGCGGCGACATACAGCCGCGAACACCATTCCGCCGCACGCGCGAGATCGGCATTCGATTGCCCATCCTCGAAGCCGAAGAACACGATGTCGAAGTGCCGCGCCGCGTGACCGAGCAGATTCCACAGCCGCACCGCGCCGCCGTGGCTGAGCGGCCAGGGCAGATAAGGACTGACCACCGCCACCCGCGGCTTGCCTTCACGAAACCCGCGCCCTTCCACCATGCGCCAGCGCTGCGGCAAAACGCTGCGATCAGACTTCCACGGAACAAGCCATGAAGGTCGCAGGAAGATACGATCCAGCGGAGCGCCACGCAAGAAGAGGAGGGAGGCGAAAAGCGTGGCGAATCGCAGATGATGCCGCTCAAGCTGCGCGTTGAAAGCCAGGACGCGCAGCGGCGCGAATAGAAACGCCGCCCGGCGCAACGCCGCATTGCCCCCCGGGCGCCCCAGCGGCACGGCGCACAGCGCGACGCGATACGGCGCCAGCTCCCGCCGCACCCGGAGCCAGGCCATCCCGGTCTCCTCCTTTTCCGCCTCCACCACGACAATGCGCCGGTCCGGAACCAGTTCCCGCATGATCCGCAGCACCGCTTCGTTCTGCGCGGCAGGTCCGGCGCAGAACACCGCCACGACGGCCTCGGGCTCCTTGCCCGTCGCCCGACACCAAATCGCTTTGAGGATCGACCGGACGCGGTTCACTTGCGGCGGAGAGCGAAGTGTAACACCAGCCACGACGCCAGCGGGCACAGCGCCACCACGACGCAGACCGGAACGAACCCGTGCCGGTCCACCACGCGACCCACGGCCGAGGAGAAGAATCCCTGAAGCAGCCCGTAGACCGATGTCAGCCCGCCCACCGCGAAGGCCGCCGCCCGCGCCCCGAACAGATCGAGCGGCAGCGAATAGATGTTGACGCTCGCCACCACGCATCCGAAGAACGACAGGCAGATGGCGGCCGTCGCCAACCCCGCGCCGGGCAGCAGGGGAACCGCCGCCGTCGCCAGCAGCAACACCGCGCCCGTGCGGATCGCCCTCAGCCGGGCCGGCGTGACATCGGCGGCGCCGCGCGCCCAGCGCAGCGTCAGCCAGCTTCCCGCGAATCCGCCCGCCGTGGCGAAGATCGGCGGAATCCAGGCCAGTTGATAGTTGGCCGCCTGCTGAGAAATCCCGTGCACTCTGACGAGGAACACGGTGGTCCAGTTCACCCACAAGCTGTAGGCGAACATCATCAGGACGTTGGAAACGAGAATCGCCCAGTAGCGCGAATCGCGCAGAATCCCGCGCGAGGAGAACGCCTCGTGCGCCGGCCCGGCACCGGCCTGCGGCGCGTTGCGGCTCACCGCCAGCCAGACCGGAATCCATACGAATCCCAGCGCGCCCGCCACCAGAAAGGCGCTGCGCCAGCCGTACCTCTCCGACAGAAACTCGGCCATCACCGGCGCCAGCAGCGCGCCCAGGGTCAGCCCCATCTGCGAGATCGAAGCGCCGAACGCGCGTTCCTTCGGCTTGAGATAAACCGCCGACGCCTTCCCCGTCCCGGGAATCCCCGCGGCTTCGAAAACGCCGAGCGCCGAGCGCGACGCCACCAGCGCGGCGAAGGTCGCCGTCAGCCCGGTCGCAATCCCGGCCAGCGACCACAGCGCCACCGCGATCGCCGGACCCGCGCGAATCCCCGCCCGATCGATGAACAGCCCGGCCAGCGGCGCCGCCAGCGCGTAGCAGATCGAAAACGCGAAGATGACGTCGCCATAGCCCGCCGCCGTGATCTGGAACTCGCGCATGAGCTGCGGCGCGAGCGCCGCCAGGATCTGCCGGTCCAGGAAGTTCAGCGTGGAAGAGAGTGCGATGACGACCATGGCCAGCCAGCGCGCTGAGACTGAGAAGGGCATCCGGGGCCTATTTCACGAACTCCACCACAGCGGCGTCGCCTGCGGTCCCCGCCGCCTTGTCCGCGCGCGGAATGTACTCCACTTTCACGCGCTTGGGGGGCCGCTGCGGCCCGCAACCCAGCCGCGCCTCCCCGCCTCCCATGATCATTACCTTAGCCGGGTCCGGAATCAGCAGCCTGACGAGGCCGGAGCCGGTGCGGACCACCAGCCGCGCGCGAGTCCCGATGCAATCCACTTGCTGAAGCACGCCCTCAATCGGCTCCGTCTTCGGACCTTCCCACCAAGCCTCCGGCTTCTGCGCCGAGACGCGCGCGCCCGCGCTCTGCGCCGCCTTCTCTTCGGCCTGCTTGATGCTGTCTAGCGCCTGCTGCCGTACCCGCTCCAACTCCGCGCGTTCCTCTTCCTGCTTGCGGCGGCGCTCCGCGGCCTCGGCATCCAATTTCGCCTGTTGAAACGCCGCGAATTCCGCCTGAAGCTTCGCCTTTACCGCGGCCGACGGCGCCGCCCGCTGCGCCGCGCGCCAGGACTTTTCCGACGCCGCGAACTCTTTGTTGTCGAACTGCGCCTTAGCCAGCGCCAGCCATGTCTCATGACGCCGCGGCGCCAGTTCCGCCGCCTTCTTCAAGTGATAGCTCTTGCGCGCGGGGCCCGGCTCCAGTTCGGCCAGCAGCAGGTACGGCTCCGCCCACTGCGCATTGAGCTTCACCGCGCCCTCAAGCAGTTTCCGCGCCTTCTCGCGGCCGGTCTCCAGCCGAGCCAGCTCGAGATAGGCGCGTGGTCCGGCGCCCTCTTCCGATGTCGCCGCTTCGAGCTCCTGCTTCGCCTGCGCGCGGTCGCCGAGAGCGAGCAACGCCAGCCCCAGTCCCTCATGGCCTCCCGCCGACGGGCGCTCATTGAGAGCCGCCACATATGCCGTGCGGGCCGCCGCCGCATCCCCGCGCGCCAGGGCGAGGTCGCCGGGAAGCAGCCGCACCCGCGACGGCATCGCCGGCAGCTCTTTGTACATGCGTTCGTGCAGCGTCCGCCCCGGCATGACAATTGTGCCGAACCTGCCCGCCTTCAAGTACGCCGCGGCTTCGGCCTCGAACTCCGCCGGACGCCGGCCGAACGCGTTGCGGAAGCTGGGCTCCGGATCGTTCCCCGCGGCGAGATTGGAAACAAGCACGCGGAACCGCGTCGCCATCTCCTCGCTGGTGGCCAGCATGTGCAGCAGCGCCCACTGCGGCGTCCTGCGGGCCGGCGCCGGGGGCGCGCCCAGAATCAGTTTCGCCTTCTGGATCTGAAGCGTCGCAAAGAGGTCCAGCAGGCCGTCTTCCATTCCCTCGGGCATCGGCCCGGCGAGATTGTCCTCGAGCAACACGCGCCCGAGCGCGACGAAGAACTCCGGTCCCGGCGGCGACTGCGTCTGCCAAAGTCCCATCCATCCGTCGCGAGAATAGCCGAAGTACGGCTTCCCCACCCCGCGCCGTCCTTTCTCGACGACGATGCCGATGGGGAGCGTCGACCGCGGCTCGGGTTTTCCAAAGCTCGACCCGAGCGCGTAGCGGAACTGCTCGAGGTGATACATCGCCGCGTACGCCTCTTCGTCGCCCGCCTCGGAGTAGATGACAAACGGTCCGGAGCGGTACTCCTTCCAAGCCGCGGGCATCACCGCGGCCGCGAGAACCAGCGCACTCACGGCATTGCGAAGCGCGATCATCCCACCGGACCCTCGGCGCGGGCCAGCGAATCCAGAATCGCCTCCCGCCGGTTTTCCAGCGCCTCCACCGCGGATTCGAGCGACACCCAGTAGCTCATCGCCGCGACAACGAACCCGGACAGCAGCACGACAAAAAACGCCGCCTGCGATTCAAACGCCCACCGCGCCAGGTACGCCAGCGCGATCGGCGCCGCGATCACCGGATAGAGCAGGAGCAGAATCGCCTGCAAGCGCCCGCTCGTCGTGTTGCGCCACGACTGCGCTGGATTCATCGGGCGCGGATAGTGCGTCGAAGCGATGTTACCGGCCGTCAGCATGAACAGCGAGAGCAGCAGCGTCACCGCGTAGCTCTCGGCCACCTTCATCGGCGTCACATTCAGCCGGAACATGGCGACGACCAGCGTCACCAGCGTCACCTCCAGGAACAACAGCACGACCGCCGCGAGGTTCTTGGCGATCACTACGCTGCGCGGGTGCAGCGGAAGAACGTAATACGCCTGCGCCGCCTGGCGGTCGAATCCGAAGATGTTCCAGAACAGCGCCTCGCCGAGCAGCAGCACCGAATAGAGGCTCACCAGCACCAGGAAGTTGTTCTGAATCGCCTCCGGCGGATTGTTCCGCCCCAGCACGATCGGCAGAAAGATGACCAAGCCGAACGAAAAGCCCATGAAGAACAGCAGCCGGAAGCGCGGTGCGCGGCTCAGGAATCGCAGCTCTTTCTCCACCAGCCCGCCGACCGGATCGGACATCAGCCTTGAAGGAAGGCGGTACAACGACTCAAGAACGCCTTCAAACCGCCGCGACGACCGCGCCCGTTCCGCCGACCTCACCGCCGCCGCATCCCACCTCAGGTTGCGCTTGAACTGCCGCAGTCCGAACCAGTACGCCAGCCCGCAATACCCCGCCAGGCCCGCCGCCGCGACGGCGCTCGGACCGCCCACCGCCAGCCGCGCCGCCCACTGCCACGGCAGCGGCAGGCCGGGGACTTTTTCGAGGTACTGGGCGTAGAGCTTCTTCCACGCCTCTCCCGGCACCATCGTCAACAGCAGGTTGGGCAGCGCGGTCACCAGCACGATGCCCAGGATGATCAGCTCGCGCACGCCCTTGCGGCTGAACAGCCGCGTCAGCAGGTCGCGCACCCCCGCCGAAAGGAACATATTGAAGAGCGCAAAGGGCAGCAGGAACAACGGCCCCCACCACGGCGCCAGCGGACTCCGCGCGAGCCCTACGGCCAGCCCGCAAAGCGCAATCAGAACCTCCGCGCCGGTCGTTACGCGCAGGATCACCTCGATCCCGAAAAGCCGCTGCTCCGGAACCGGATACACGAGCAGCCGCCGTAGATCGAGCGAAAGCCCGCTGGAGACCATCAACACCGGAATCAACTGCCAGTAAGCGAAAGCGAGGAACAGCCCCGCCCCCACCACCTGCACAAGAGTGACGGGAGAGACGATGGCCGGCACGAGGTCCGCGATCGCCCAGGCCAGAAACGCGAACAGTCCGTACCAGACGCCCATCATGATCCACACGAACAGCGCCCCGCCGAAGCCCGACGCCCCGTGGGAATAGCGATTCAGCATGCTGCGCCACTGCGCCCAGACGATCGTCGTGGTTTGTCCGTCCAGCATCTTCGATCAGAGCCAGTCGAGCATCTCGCCCGTCCGCGCCGGCCCGGCCACGACGCGCACGAAGACATCTTCCAGCGTCTCCGCGCCCGAGCGCAGGTCGCGCATCGCGCTGTCCACAACCAGCCGCCCCTCATTGATGATGACGACGCGGTCGCAAAGCCGTTCCACCACTTCGAGCACGTGCGAGGTCAGGAAGATGGTCGCGCCCTGGCGCACCTGGTCGATGAGTATGTCCTTCATCAGGCGCGCACCCACCGCGTCAACGCCCTCGAAAGGCTCGTCGAGCAGGAACAGCTCCGGCCTGTGAATCAGCGCGCCCGCCATCGCCACGCGCTTGCGCATCCCCTTCGAGTATTCCCCGATCAGCTTCCGCTCCGCCGTGTCCAGCTCGAACAGCGCCATCAGCTCCTGCGCCCGCTGCCGGGCCGTTTCGCGCGACAGCCCGTACATCCGCCCCACGAACTCCACGAACTCGTACCCTGTGAGATGGTCGAACAGCAGCGACTCGTCCGGCACCAGGCCGATTCGCCGCCGGATCTCCACCGACTCCTCGGGCATCTTGCGGCCCAGAATGCGCATCGTGCCAGAGGTCGGCGGCGTCAGACCCATGAGGATCCGGATGGTGGTCGTTTTCCCCGCCCCGTTCGGCCCGAGAAAGCCGAAGAAGCAGCCGCGGGTGACCTCCAGCGTGAGCCCGTCCACGGCGGGCTTGTCGCCGTAGACCTTGCGCAGGTCGCGCACCTCGATGGCCAGCGAATCGTCCACTGCTCCATCCTACCGAGTACCATAGCCTTCAGGCTGCGGCTTTTTTTCGCCGGGTCCCGACTCGAGCGCTTACCATAGCCTTCAGGCTGTGGTTTCTTTGTTCCCCCCTGCACTTCCGCCGCTGATCCGCCGATAGATTGTGCGTGAGGCCATGGACCCCACCCCGAGCACACTATCGTGAGCTGGCGCTCGAAAGCCTGGCCCAGCTTCCGCCTTTCTCCCCCGTGCTCAACCAGTTGCTGGCCAGCATGGCCTCGGAGGACGTCTCCTTCGCCAAGCTCGGCCTCCAGATCGAGCAGGACACGGTGCTGGCGGCCAACGTCCTGCGCTTGGTGAACTCCGCCCTCTACGGCCGCCGCGGCACGGTCTCCAGCGTCCGCGCGGCGGTCGCGATTATGGGCCTCAACAAGCTCCGCAACTTCGTCTTCGGCCTGTCCGTCTCGAACCTGTGGTCGCGCGTGAAAACGCCGCCCGGCTGGGACATGGGCAAGTTCAACCGCCACGCCCTGGCCACCGGACTGCTCGCCGACCTCATTGCCCAGAGAATCCCCGCCGAATTCGCCGAGGGCGCCTTCGCCGGCGGACTGCTCCACGACATCGGCCGCCTGATGATCGCCGTCGCCCTTCCTGCTGAGCACTTGAAGATCGAATCTCTGGCAGCCGAGAGCGCCCGCCCCGTCGAGGAAATCGAAACCGAGATCCTCGAAGTCACTCATGCCGAGTTGTCGGCAGACGCCCTGAACCGCTGGCACTTGCCCGCGCCGATCCAGCGCGCCGTGCGCTTTCACCACCGGCCCGACGCCGCGCCGCGCATATCGGGCGACGGCTGCCTTCCGCTCGCCGCCGTTCTCCATACGGCCGACGCCGCCGCCGTCTCGCTCGGCTTCCCCGACGCCGGACCCGCCGACCCGGGAGGGCCTTCGCCGCTCGAGCGCATCGGCCTCAACGGGAGTTCGGAGACGATCCTCGCCAGCTTCGAGACCGAATGGAAGGCGCTGGGACAGATCCTCGGATGATCCAGCACGGTTCGTTTTGACGAACAATCCTCCTCGACCCTATACTTGGTTGCGATGCAGATGGAGGAAGCTCTGCTGCGCATCCAAAGCGCCTACCCGCGGATCTACCGGGCCTGCCACACGCGGCGTCAGACCTCGCGGGTCACGGGCCAGGAGCTTTCCCCGCGCGACAACGAGGTTCTGGCGCACCTCAGCGAGACCCGCCCCTTTCCTCAAGGTCTCCTGGCGCGCCACCTCGGCGTCGCGAAATCGACAATGTCGGAAGCGCTCGCCTGGCTTGAGAAGCGTGGGCTAATCGCGCGCCATCCCGACCCCGAAGACCCGAGAGGGGCGATTGTACTGAGAACGGCAAAGGGCTCGGCGGCGATGAGCCGCGGCTCGGCGCTCGAAGCGGGACGGCTGCGTGAGGCGCTGTCGGCACTGAGCTCGGACGAGCTTGCGCGCGCCGTCGATGGACTGGAGTTGCTCGCGAAAGCCGCTGGGAAGGTAAGGCGAGGATGTGGATGATCTGGATTGGTGGAGTCGTCGTCGCCGGAGCCATCCTCTGGCTTGCCGGGACGATGACGCCGGAGGAGCACGTCGCCTCGGTGTCCGCCGAATATGGCGCGCCGCCGGAGACAGTGTACGCGGTGATCGCGGATCAGCCGAAATACCCCGAATGGCGCTCCGGCGTCAAGAAGGTCGAAGTCAGAGGCGACCGCGTCACAGAGCAGGGATCGTTCGGCCCGCTCTCCTATCGTGTGGCCGAGAAGATCCCGGGCCGCAGGCTCGTCACCGCCGACGCGGGCGGCCGCGAGCGCGGGTTCACGGGCTCCTGGGCCTTCGAGATCGAGCCGGCCGGCGCGGGCGCGCGCCTCACCATCACCGAGCGCGGCCGCGTCTTCAACCCCATCTTCCGCCTCATGGCCCGCTTTGTCTTCGGCTATGATCGAACCCTGAAGCAGTTTCACGCCGACCTGGAAAGACGGCTGGCTGAGTAGACGCATGAAACCGCTCGGCGATCTTGTTCTCGTCCACTGGGATGCGGCGGAGGCGCAAGCGTTGGCCGCGCCGCTTCAAGAGGCGGGCTGGCGGGTCAGGACTGGAAGCTTCGAGCTCAAGGAGTTGAAAGCGAATCCGCCGGCGGCCGTCGTCATCTCGCTGCGCCGCCTGCCGTCGCACGGGCGCGAAGTGGCCGATGCACTGTGGTTCACTCAGTGGGGGCGCGCCATTCCCATCGTGTTCTTCGACGGCGCTCCCGACAAGGTTGAAGCCACGCGAAAGAAATTCCCGGCCGCGCAATATACCACCTGGGAGGAGTTGCCAGGGTTGCTTCTCCAATCCGGCAAACGAGGCAAGACGCGGTGAGCCGGTGCGCTCGCACCCTGGCCTTGCTGCTCGCGTGCAGATCTCCCGCCGCCGCCCATCACGCCTGAGTCATCGTGGTCGATTCCCAAGGCCGCGTCTACTGTTCGAACGTCGCCCTGAATCGCATCTATCTGACGGTTCCGTAACATAACCTTCAACCACATCACCCGGCACGCGCCGCGGATCATGGCGCGCCCGAAAGTCGGCGCCGGCCTTTGTTGAAAACATTGGGGGATTGTTCGCCGACTTTCCGGAGAGGCTGTGTCTTTTTTCTGGCGTCCAGTTAAAGATACCTCTCCCAACATGGAATGCTATGGTGGAGGTTCAAACATCACCTGAACACGATCGTGGTCGGATTGCTGCGGGCTGTGGTGCTGGGAGCGGTGGACGGCGCAACGGCATGGTTCACGCCTGAAGTGCGCTCGACGATGGCCGGCATCATGGTGGGCTGGTCGTTCAAAGGGATGCTGGCCGGGTTGCTGAGCGGCTGGTTCGCGCGCAAAGTGAATTTGATGAAATGGGGCGTCGCCGTGGGCGCCGCGCTCGGCCTGCTGTTCGCCCGCATCGCCGCGGCCATGCCCTCGGAGACCGGCAAACACTACTACTTCGAAATCATGCTGCCTGGCTTCGCCGCCGGCGCGGTCATCGGTTTCCTGACGCAGCGTATGGGTACACCCGCCGCCGCGCGGAGTGCAGCGGCATGACCCCGGCGCGCCGGCTCATGGCGGCTGCGCTCGTCGCGGCCGCCGCGGCGCAATCCGACCCCTGGGCGCCCCTTCGCGTCTTCGAGGGCAAGTGGGAGGGCCCCGCCCCGGGCAAGCCGGGCAATGGGCGCACGACGCGCGAATACCGCTTCGAGCTCGGCGGCCGCTTTCTTGTGGCGCGCAACAGGTCCGTGTACGAGCCGCGCCCGCCCGGCGCGAAGCCCGAGGTCCATGAGGACATCGGCTATTTCAGCTACGCTCGCGCACAGAAGAAGCTCGTCCTGCGGCAGTTCCACATCGAAGGCTTCGTGAACGAGTACGCGCTGGAGACGCTCGCGCCGGACGGCAAGGCGCTCGAATTCATCACCCAGCGGATCGGGAATATCCCGCAAGGCTGGCGCGCGAAGGAAGCCTACCGCATCCTCTCACCCGGCGAGATCGAGGAGACCTTCCCACTCGCCGAACCTGGCAAGGATTTTGAAGTCTACTCCACGAGCCGCCTGAAGCGCATCCAGTAACATGGCCTTCAGGCTGTGTCTCGCACGAGCAACCGCAGAGCCTTGGGGACAATCTCAATCGCGCAGGGAGCGAATCCCGCGTGCTCGCCGTCCAACTGAATACCGGTGCGTGCGGAGCCAAGGGGCGCGAACTCGATGCGTCGCGCGCGCAGCACGTGGACGCCCTTCATTCCGTCGAGAGTGTTGAACAACACGCCGGTGAAGTACTTCAGGTAGCGAAACGAGCTGGATCCCTCGAACACGCAAACCGCGAAGTCGCCGTTGAAGAGATTCGCGTGCCGCGCGATCTCGAGATCGCCGCCATAGTTCTTCACGCGGCTGGCAAGCACGAAGCTTGCTTCGTACCGGCGCCCGTCGATGGCCGCTTCGAACACCGGCAAGCGTTGCCCAACCTGACCAAAGCTCGCAATCCAGTAACTGACTTTGCCGAACCGGCGCTTGAACGCCGGGCTCACCAGCTCGACGATGCGCGCGTCGAGCCCCGCGCCGCACATGGCGACGAAGTGCCTTGGCGCCCCGCAACCGGTGAGCAGGCCCGTCGCGACATCCGCCTCGACGAGGTCCGGGATCCACGCCGCCGCACGCAGCGGATTCGAGCCAAGCCTCAGCTCCGTCGCGAGCACGTTGGCCGTGCCAAAGGGAATGATGCCGAGAGGAACGCCGCTGCCAATCATCCCGTTCAGGACTTCGTTGATGGTGCCGTCTCCGCCCGCGACCACAATCATGCGGGCTTTGCCGCGCCCGATCGCTGCGCGCGCCAGCTCCGCGCCGGCGTTCGGACCCGGCGTCGGCAGAAGCTCTACGCGGCCCAGTCTGGCCGACAACAATTCGCGCGCTTTTTCCAGGAGATCGAGATGCCGCCACAGCTTGCCGGCAGCGGGATTGTAGATCACGAAGACAGGGTTTTCAGGTGCGATGGATTCAGTCTCCCGGGTACCATGAGATGAGCAAGATGGCCGAAAGCGTACAGGCCGAGATCGCTCGTCTCCGCGACGAGATTCGCCGCCACGAATACCTATACTACGTCCTCGACACCCCCGAGATCAGCGACGCCGAATACGACGGGCTGATGCGGCGGCTGAAGACGCTCGAAGAACAGCACCCGGAGCTCGCATCGCCCGACTCGCCAACCGTCCGAGTCGGAGGCGCGCCGCGCGAGGGCTTCGTTAAAGTGCGCCACTCCTCGCCGATGCTCAGCCTCGACAACGCGCTCAATGAAGGCGAGCTCGCTGACTTCGACCGCCGCGTGCGCGAGCTGCTCGGCGGACCGCCATCCGGATACGTGGCGGAGCTCAAGCTGGACGGCCTCTCCATGGCCGCACACTATGAAGATGGCCTCCTGCGCCAGGCCATTACGCGCGGCGACGGCGCCGTCGGCGAGGACGTCACCGAAAACGCGCGCACCATCCGCAGTCTGCCCCTCAGAGTGAAGGACGCGCCCTGGCCGCGCCTGGAAGCTCGCGGCGAAGTCATCATGACGCGCCAGGCGTTCGAGAAGCTCAACGCGGAGCAAGCCGCGCAAGGACTCAAGACCTACGCCAACCCACGCAACTCCGCCGCCGGTTCGCTGCGCGTGCTCGACCCCGCCATCACCGCCGCCCGCCAGCTCGAGTTTCAGGCGTACTTCCTGCTTGTTGACGGCGAGTACGCGCTGCCGAGTCACTGGGAAAGCCTTGAGATGCTGAAGACTCTCGGCTTTAAGGTGAACCCCCACCGGCGCCGCTTCCCCTCCTTCACGGATTTGCTGGCACACTGCCGCGAGTGGGCTGAAAAGCGCGACTCGCTCCCTTACGAGATCGACGGCGTGGTTGTGAAGGTGGACTCCGTCGACGAGCAGCGGCGGCTCGGCTGGACCGCGAAGGCGCCGCGCTGGGCCATTGCCTACAAATTCTCGGCGCGCCAGGCCGAAACCGTTCTCGAGAACATCGAAGTGCAGGTGGGCCGCACCGGCACGTTGACGCCGGTGGCGCGCCTGCGGCCTGTCGTCGTCGGCGGCGTCACCGTGTCCAACGCCACGCTGCATAACGAAGACGAGATCGCGCGGCTCGACCTCGCCATCGGCGACACCGTCGTCGTCGAGCGCAGCGGCGACGTGATCCCCAAGGTGGTCGAGGTCGCGCAGCGCCCGCCGGACCGGCGGCCCTTCCGCATGCCGGACAAGTGCCCGGTCTGCGATTCCCTCGTCGTACGCGCCGAGGGCGAGGTCGCGCGGCGCTGCATGAACACGGATTGTCCCGCGCGGTTGAAGGAGTCGCTCGGCCACTTCGCCGCGCGCGGCGTGATGGACATAGACGGAATGGGCGACGCGCTCATCGATCAGCTCGTGGACAAGGGCCTGGTGCGCGGCATCGCCGACCTTTACGAGCTGCGCCTGGAGCAGCTCGTCGAGCTTGAGCGCATGGCGGAAAAGTCCGCGTCGAAGATCATCGCCAACATCGGCAAGTCGCGCTCGCGCCCGCTGTGGCGCGTGATCGCCGGCCTCGGCATTCCGTTCGTCGGCGAGCGCACCGCGCAGATTCTGGCCGATCACTTCGGCAGCCTCGACGACATCATGGCCGCCGATGAAGCGGCGCTCCAGCAGGCCGAAGAGGTCGGGCCGAAGGTCGCCGAGTCGATCCGCCGCTTCTTCTCCGAGCCGCACAACCGCGAGCTGATTGAGCGTCTGCGCAAGGCCGGCTTGCAGTTCACGCAGGAAGTCAAGCGGCGCCCCGATACGGGGCCATTTACCGGCATGACCTTCGTGCTCACCGGCACGCTGCCGTCAATGACGCGCGAGAAGGCCAAGGAGCTGATCGAGGCCGCCGGCGGCAAGGTCGCCGGCTCGGTGAGCAAGAAGACCAGCGCCGTCGTCGCCGGCGAGGAGGCGGGTTCAAAGCTCGACAAAGCCCGCGAGCTCGGCGTGGCCGTGTGGGATGAGGCCGAGCTGCTACGGCGCCTCGATGGCAGAGAGGCGGCGGCTTCCCGATGAAGTCCGTCGTCGCGAAGCTCATCGCGTGGGGTCCGGTGGGCATCTTCCTGGTGTGCATCATCGACGGCGCGGGCGTGCCCAACCCCTCGGGCCCCGACATCGCGCTGCTGTTGTTCGCCGCGAACGCGCCGGAGCATGCCTGGCTCGCCGCCGCGCTCGCAGTGGCCGGTTCCGTGATCGGGAGCATGATTCTGTTTGAGATCGCGCGCAAGGGCGGCCAGCGCTTCCTCGAAAAGCGCCTGCGCGGAGGACGCGGCCGCCGGTTCAAGGAGTGGTTCCTTCGCTACGGGCTCGTGACGGTATTCATCCCCGCGGTCGTGCCCATCCCGCTTCCGCTCAAGGCGTTCGTCATCTGCTCGGGCGCGTTCGGCATTTCGCGCACGGCGTTCGCGCTCACTATTGGCGCGGCGCGCATCCCACGCTACATCGCGATGGCGTGGGTGGGGCGCGGCCTGCATGAAGAGCCGATCGTGTTTCTCAAGCGCAACGCCGTCAACTTCCTGCTCATCGCGGCCGCGCTGCTCGTGCTGTGCGTGATCATTGTGAAGGCCGCGGACCGCTTCAGAGCAACGCGGGCGCGATAGACTTGTCTGACAAGCCATGTCAAATCAATTCACCCGGCGAGGTTTTCTCGGCGCCGCGGGACTCGCCTCATGGGCCTGTACGGCGCCGAATGTCGCCAAGACCAACCCCTTCGACATCCGCATCGAAGACATCGTCACCGCGGAGGAGAACTACCTCTACCGCGCGCCGCTCAAGTTCGGCGGCGCGATCGTCGATCGCGTCACCCTGCTCAACGTCACCGTCACCGTGCGCGACCGCGCGGGCAAGACGCAGCAGGGATTCGGGTCGATGCCCATGGGCAACATCTGGGCCTTCCCCTCGAAGACGATGAACTACGACACGACGCTCAACGCGATGCGCGAGCTAGCCAGGCGCATTCGCGCGATCACCGCGTCGTACAAAGAGTACGGCCATCCGATCGAGCTCAATCACCACCTCGAACCCGAGTGGCTCAAGGCCGCGCCTGAAGTCTCGGCCGCGCTGAAGCTCGACGCGCCCATCCCGAAGCTGTGCACGCTAGTCACGGCGAGCCCGTTCGATGCCGCTCTGCACGACGCCTACGGCAAGCTGCACAATCGCAGCGCGTACCACTGCTACACGCGCGAGTTCCTCACCGAAGACCTCGGCCATTACCTCGGGTCGGACTACAAGGGCAAGCACCTCGAGGACTACGTACTCAAGGACCCCAAGCCGCGCATGCCGCTCTATCATCTTGTCGGTGCGGTGGACCCGATCACGGACAAGGACATCACCAAGCGCCTCAACGACGGCCTGCCCGAGACGCTGCCCGAGTGGATCGCCTACAACGGCCTCACTCACCTGAAGATCAAGCTCAACGGCGACAATCTGGCCTGGGACCGCGAGCGCGTGCTCACCGTCGATCGCGTCGCCGGTGGCGAGATGAAGAAGCGCGGCGTCGCCGAGTGGTTCTACTCGCTCGACTTCAACGAGAAGTGCCCCAACGTCGAGTACCTCTTGCAGATGCTGAGCGAGGTGAAGCAGAAGTCGCCTGCCGGCTTCCAACGCATCCAGTACGTCGAGCAGCCGACGGCACGCGACCTCAAGGCGCATCGCGAGAACGTGATGCACGCGGCGTCGAAGCTGCGCCCCGTCGTCATCGACGAGTCGCTCACCGATCTTGAAAGCCTCATGCTCGCTCGCGAGATGGGCTATACCGGCGCCGCGCTCAAAGCGTGCAAGGGGCAGGCGCAGGCGCTGCTGATGGCGGCCGCCGCGCAGATCCACAAGATGTTCCTGTGCGTGCAGGACCTCACGTGTCCCGGCGCATCGCTGATCCATTCCGCAGGGCTGGCCGCGCACGTGCCGGGCGTAGCCGCGATTGAAGCAAACTCGCGCCAGTACGTACCCGCTGCGAACGCGAAGTGGGAGCCGACGCACCCCGGCATCTTCGTGATCAAGGACGGCTACATGCGCACTGGCGAGCTGACCGGCAATGGCCTGGGCGCTGTCGCGTAGTGCGCGGGAAGGAGCGCGCGGCTCCTCCCCTTCCCATGTGGAATTCGACCTCAGGGGCGTACTTGTTGTTGAAAAAGTCGAGCCTTTCGGCTAAAGCGAGTGCAAGAGAGCGATCTGCGCCCTGCTTGCCTGTGTCAGGCTTGCAGTTGTTGTTAGCCAGCAGCGCATCGGCGGCGGCGATGACTGGTCCGATAGCGGCCAAGTCCGCCGGTGGGATGCCGCCCATGGCGACGTTCAGCTTGGCAGCCAGAAGCTGGGCTCTGAGCTTGCCGGCCGCATCCTGCGAATCCGCATCCTTCAAGACGGTCTCGACCTGCGCGCACGTGCTGACAACGAGGCATCCGCCGCCAAGTGATATCGGCAGAAATGGCACGGCATCCGCACAATGGGTCTTCCAGTAGCCGGGCGTCCTCGTGCATTGCACATCCCAGGCCGTCAGCACCACGCCGGCCCCGAACTGGTTCGACCAAACGGCGCATCGCGGCGCGAAGGTCTTCCCGCCGTAAGCGACAGCCCTTCCATCGCCAGTGGGTGTGGGAATGAACGGAGTAGGTGGTTTGATGCCGCCAATCTCGGCGAAGGCGGTTAGCGCGAGCAATCCGCTGATGGCCGCTGCGAGGATCACAGCGGCGGTTGACCTGGTGAGTGACAGGCGTTTCATGAGTGTGCCTCCTATCCTGTCAAGCGGGCGCCTCCTGTTATCGACGTGACCCGCGAGTCTTCCCCGGTCCCGCAGGAAATCAGAATGGGCCGCGGGATGCGTTTCACCGCATCCCGGATGGCGCAGGCATACACCTTCCCCGCGCCGATTGGAATGGCCTATTTGCGCCGTTGGCATCGTAGTCGGTAACGCTATGCATCGCTCACTCTGGCTCATCTTGACCGCGGGCGCGCTGCTGCCGGGGCAGCCCAAACAGGGTGACTACCGCTTCCCCGCCCTGCACGACAAGACGATCGTCTTCACCGCGGAGGGCGACCTCTGGACGGTCTCAACCGAGGGCGGCGCAGCACGGCGTCTGACTTCGCACCAGGGCCAGTAAACCAACGCGGCCGTTTCGCCCGACGGCAGGCTGGTCGCGTTCACAGCGGAGTACGAAGGACCGAGCGAGGTCTACGTGACGCCAGCCGAAGGCGGCCTGCCCGTGCGGCGCACGTGGGAGGGCGGCAATGCGATCGTCGCCGGATGGACTCCCGGCGGGCGAGTGCTCTATACGACGTCGCGCCACTCGACGCTGCGCAACGCGCAGCTCGTGGCGATCGACAGCGCGGGCAAGAGGCGCTGCCGCTCTCGCAGGCGGCCGAAGGCGGCTACGACGACAAGGGCGCGACCCTCTTCTTCACCCGCCTCCAGTTTCAAGGCTCGCAGACCAAGCGTTACAAGGGCGGCGCCGCGCAGAATCTCTGGCGCTTCACTCCGGGCACGGAGGCCGTGCCGCTGACGAAGGACTATCCGGGCACTTCGCGCAAGCCGATGTGGTGGAACGGGCGCGTCTACTTCCTCAGCGACCGCGGCGGCACGATAAACCTCTGGTCGATGCCGCCTGACGGCAAGGATCTCAGACAGCACACGAAGCATCGCGGCATCGACGCAGCGCCGCCGTCATTGCACGCGGGCCGCATCGCGTATCAGTGCGGGGCGGACATCCGGCTGCTCGGCATCCGCAGCGGCAGGAACGCCGTGGTTCCGGTTACGCTGGTGTCGGACTTCGATCACATGCGCGAGCGCCGGGTGAAGAAGCCCATTGAGTACTTGAGCTCGTGGCAGATCTCGCACGACGGAAAGGCCGTCGTGTTCACCGCGCGCGGGCAGGTGTTTGTCGCGCCGGCGAAGGGAGACCGTCTTGTCACTGTCGCCGCGAAGCCCGGCGTGCGCTACCGCAACGCGAGCATGATGCCCGACGGCAAGAGCGTGCTCACGCTATCCACCGAGAGCGGCGAACTCGAGTTCTACAAGTTTCCGGCAAACGGCGCCGGCGCACCCGAGCGCCTGACCAGCGACGGCCAGGCGCTGCGCTGGGACGGCATCCCGTCGCACGACGGCAACTGGATCGCGCACCACGCCAAGGACTGGCAGTTGTGGCTCCACGACGTGCGGCAGAAGACGAACAAGATGATCGCGAAGTCGCCGATGAACGGCGGCTTCGGCGACCTCGAGTGGTCACCCGACTCGAAGTGGCTTGACTACACCGAGCAGGCGTTGAACACGTTCGCGCAGTTGAAGCTCTACAACGCCGACGACGGCACGATCACGCCTCTCACCTCGGACCGCTACAACAGTTGGAACCCCGCGTGGAGCCGCGACGGCAAGTGGCTCTACTTCCTCTCCGACCGCGCACTGCGCTCGACGGTGATGTCGCCCTGGGGACCGCGCCAGCCCGAACCGCACTTCGACCGCACGATGCGCATCTACGAGATGGCGTTGCAGAAGGGCCAGCGCTCGGTGTTCGAGGAGCCGAACGAGCTGCATCCGGGGGAGCCGCCGAAGCCGGAGGCGAAGCCCGACGCCGCGAAGGCCGAGGCGCCGAAGCCCGACGCCGCGAAGCCCGAAGCGAAGGCGACTGTTACGATCGACAAGTCCGGCATCATGGCGCGCATCAGAGAGCTTCCCGGAGCCGCGGGCAACTACTCTGATCTCACCGCGATGACCAAGCGGCTCTGCTGGACCGACAGCGATCGCTCGGTACGGCCGCCGAAGGTGAGCCTGCAATGCATCGAGCCCGGGCACAAGCCCGAGGTCGAGACGGTGATGAGCGGCATCAACAACTACAAGCTTTCGGGCGACGGCAAGAAGTTCCTCGTGCGGCGCGGCGAGGAGTTTCTGATCCTCGATTCGACGGTGAAGGCCACTGCGCTCGCCGCTCCGAAAGCGATTGCCGACGCGCGCGTGAGCCTGAGCGACTGGACGTTCCCGGTGAAGCCGCGCGACGAGTTCCGCGAGCTGTTCATGGACGCGTGGCGGCTGGAACGCGACTATTTCCACGACAAGAACATGCACGGCGCGGACTGGCGCGCGATGCGCGACAAGCGCATGCCGCTGGTGGAGCGGGTGACGGACCGCGCGGAGTTGAACGACCTGATCGCGCAGATGGTGGCCGAACTCTCGGCGCTGCACATCTTCGTGCGCGGCGGCGACGTGCGCCGCGGGCAGGACCAGGCGCAGATCGCGTCGCCCGGCGCGCAGCTCGAACGCGACCAGGCCGCAGGCGGATATCGCATCGTGCACATCCATCGGAACGATCCCGATCTGCCGGAGGAGCAGTCGCCGCTCGCGAAGCCGGGCGTCGACGCCGCCGAGGGCGACGTCATCACGCACGCCGACGGAGCGGCCGTGCTGAGCGAGCCCGGCATCGGCGCGCTGCTGCGCGGGAAGGCGGGAAAGCAGGCGCTGTTGCGTGTGGGCGCGCGCGACGTCGCCGTCAAGCCGATCGCGCTGAATCAGGATGGGGACCGGCGCTATTCGGAGTGGGAGTACACGCGGCGGCTTGAAGTGGAGAAGCTGAGCGGCGGGCGCATCGGCTACGCGCATCTGCGCGCGATGGGCGCGCACGACATCTCGCAGTTCGTGCGCGACTACTATCCGGTGTTCAATCGCGACGGGCTGATCATCGACGTGCGGCACGACAACGGCGGCAACATCGACTCGCGGCTGCTCGGCAGGCTGATGCGCAACCCGTGGTTCTACTGGCAGCCGCGCGAGGGCAGGCCTTATTGGAACATGCAGTATGCCTTCCATGGGCACATGGTTGTGCTTGTCGACGAGCGCACGCGTTCAGACGGCGAGGCTTTCGCCGAGGGATTCAAGCGCCTCGGGCTGGGCAAAGTGATCGGGACTCGCACTTGGGGCGGGGAGATCTGGCTGTCGTCATCGAACTTCCTCGCCGACCGCGGCATCGCGACGGCCGCGAAGACAGGGGTCTATGGGCCTGAGGGCAAATGGCTCATCGAGGGCCATGGCGTCGATCCCGATATCGTTGTCGGCAATCTTCCGTACGAGACGTTCAAGGGACGCGATGCGCAGTTGGAGGCCGCGGTGAAGCACCTGGAGGCGCTGATTGCGAAGGAGCCGCGTCCGGTTCCGGCGGCGCCTAAGCATCCCGATAAGTCGTTTAAGTACTGACGAAGAACACAGCCTGAAGGCTATGTTACGGAACACCACAGCCTGAAGGCTATGTTACTTGTTGGGCTGGCTCGCCGGGAGCTTGCGCACGTGCTCGTAGTATTGGCGGACGAAGCGCTGGAGGTGCAGCGGGACTTCGTCGCGGCTGAGGTCGCCGCCGGCGTCTGCATGCGTTGCCTGGCGCTGCGCGTAGGGCGTGCGGAGCTGCGGGTTCTTTGAATTGGTGACCTCGACCATGATTTCGCCTTGCACATCCTTGGAGCGGCGGCCCAGGATCTCGCTCAGCTTACCCATGGCATCGAGCTGTTCGGCGAGCTGCGTGTCCTTGCTGCCGTCTTGTTTGCCAATGCCGGACTTCTGCTGATTCGACGGCGGCTCCTGCGGCGCGTTGCCGTGGGCCTGCTGGGCGTTCTGCGCGTCGGCATCGGCCGGCTGCTGTCCTTCCTGCATCTCAGCGGGATCGCCCTTCTGCTGATTGCCGGGGGTCTGTTTGCCGCGGTCGCCCTGCTGTCCGCTCTTGGACTGCTTTGAGCCGCTCTTGGACTGAGCGGTCTGCTGCGTCTCGCCCTTGGGCTCGATCTTGAGCTTGTCCATCATGTTGGCGAGGGCATCGCGCATCTTGTCGAGGAGGCTGTTCTTCTGCTCGTCGCCCTGCTTCTTGGGGGCCTCGTCGCCGCTGTCGCGGCGCGGGTCGGGGGTTCCGGAGGGCGCTTCCTCGTCGCTGCCGGCGGACTTCTGGCCCTCTTCCGTCCCCTCGCCCTGTTCGTCGCCGGGCTCGGTGCTCACTCCGCTTTGTTTGGGGCCTTTCTGTCCGGCGTCGCGCGAGACCATCGAGGGGTCGGCGACCTCGATCTGCTTCAGCGCCGCGGCGAGGGGATCGTCGCTGAGCTCGGCGCGGTCGCCTTCCGGGATGGAGAAGCCGGGGAGTTGTTCGAGCTTCGGCTGTTTCTTCTGCGCGACCTTCTTCTCAGGCGCGTCGGGCATGCCGGTGAAGATGTCGAAGGAGACGGGCACGAGCGCGGCGCGCAGGTCGAGCGTGTGCAGCACGCTGTATCGGACGATGACGACACCGAGCGCGAGAACAACCAACACCGCTGCCACCCAGGCCGATCGCGCGACATGGAAGGGCATCGCCGACCCGGGCTCGACGTGGGTGACCGCCTCCTCGGCGCGGTCGTGCAACGCACCGGCAAAGGCTGAGTTTGCGGGACGGCCTTCGAAGTGGTATGCGGTCGCGAGCAGATCTTTGAGGCCGAGGCCGGCATCGAGGCGCTGGGCTACTTCATAGCTTTGAGGGAGCCGGCGGAGGATCTTCCAGACGCCGGCGATTGCGGCGATGATCAGGATCGCCAGCGGCCAGCGCCAGGAGAGGGTGGCGGTACCGACAAGCAGGAGGAGGATGAGGGCGGCCAACCCTGCCGCGGCGGTCCAGCCCAGGATTTCGGCGCAGACTTCCGCGATTGCTTTCTTGCGGGCGCGGTGGACGAGGTCGATTATGTGGCTGTGGTGGGGCACAGACTGTCTGGGGTTGCGCGCTGGAGGGCACGGCCTGAAGACCGTACCAGAACACACAGCCTGAAGGCTATTTTACCAGAAGAAGCGGAGGCCGAACTGGGCCTGGAAAGGATTTCCCACCTGCGTGTTGACGCGGTTGTAGTTGCCGTCGGCGCCGCGCAGGAGCATGAAGCCGGCGTTGGGCGCCACAGGGTTTCCGGCGGTGTCGATGCCGGGGCCGTAAACGTTGGTGTTGCCGGCGAAGATGACGTTGTCGATGTTGAGCAGGTTGAAGAGCTCGGCGGAGAGCTGGATGCGCTTTGACTCGCCCTTGAGATTGAAGCTCTTGAGCAGGCGCATGTCGGCGTTCTTCACGGCGCGGTTGCGGAACGAGTTGCGCAGGAACGGCACGCCGGGGGCGGAGTAGGGCCGGTCGTTGTTGACGAGGTTGGCGTTCAGGTCCGAGCCGGCGATGGGGTTGAGCGGAAGTCCGGTACGCACGCGCAGGAGGCCGGAGATCTCGACGCCCCAGGGAAGGCTGTAGAGGGCGTAGGTATTGAACTGCTGGCGGAAGTCGAGGCTGGAGTAGTTGTACTCCTGCTTGAAGTCGAAGCTGTCGACGTGGTTCACGCCGCCGGCGTCGCGCTCGGAGTCGTCGTCGGCGAAGTTCTCAGCGACCGTGTAGAACGCGCCCCACTGAAATTTCGGCCCGCGGTACTGAGTCTGGAAAGTGACGCCGCGGTACATGGAGCGGGCCGAGCTCTCGCGCACCGTGAGCGTGGACTGTTGAGGGATGGGGCGACTGACTCCGGCGTTCAGGCCGTACCATGGGCGTTTCGTGATGTCGGTGGCGCGAACGACGGGGACCGGCATGTTGTAGTCGCGGTTGCGGTGGAGCCAGACGGTGTTGACGTAGTTGAGCTGCGCGCCGGCGATCCAGCGGCTGGTGACTTCGGTTTCGAAGCCGAGTCCGCCCTGGAAGGATCGCGGATTGCGGAAGTCGGGCGCCATGAGAGTGAGAGCCGCGCCGATGAAGGGATCGCGCGCAGTGCCGCCGAGGGCTAGCGCGGAGGCGCGCTCGACAACATCGACCGCGATTACGGGCAGGCTGCCGAGGGTGGAGCGGTTGAGGTCGACGCCGGCCGCGAGCAGTTGCTGATAGACGGTGAAGTTGGAGCCGTCGGGCCGGCGCACGCTGGACAATTGGAGGCTGACGTCGCCGGGCGGAATGCGGAGGTTATTGGTTGCGCCCGAGAAGAGCAGCATCGGCGACGCTGCGTAGAACAGCCCCGTATGGCCGCGCACGACGAAAAGGCGGCCGGACTTGAAGGGCGACCAGGCGAAGCCGAAACGCGGCGCGAACTGATCGAGGTTGTTCTTGATCTGTTTCACGTTGAGGCGCGCGCCGTTGGGGAGCGGCACGTCGTGCACGCGGCTGACGACAGCCTCGTTGTTGGCGATGACGCTGGGGTTGTACTGCGCTTCCCAACGTAATCCGAAGTCGAGCGTGAGCCGCGGCGTGACGCGCCAACTGTCCTGGGCGAAGAAGGCCGCCTGGTGCATCCCGTATTCCGCGAGCAGGTTGCCGATCTGACGGTTGTAGACGACTTCCGTGCCGTCGAAGCGGTTCTGTCCCGGGGCGGTCGACAGCAGCGTCAGCAGCCGGGCGACATTGGAGGTGTTGAGCGAGAAGCCGCCGAACTGGTTGAAGCCGAACGCCTGAGCGGTGTCCAGCTTCGAGTAGTCCAGGCCGATTTTGAATGAATGTTTGCCGGCGAGGATCGAGAGGCTGTCGGTAAGTTGGATGCGGCGGTCCCACTGAACAGTGGGCAAGAAGCTGCGCGCGCCGAACAGGGCGAGCGGGCTGGCGCTGACAGTCGGGGTGTTGGAGTTGGCCAGGCGCGGACGCTCTTCGTAACTGCCGGAAAACTTGAGATCGTTGACGAGCCGCGGCGAGAACAGGCGCGTGTGCTGTACGGTGCCGAAGTGGTTGCGGTCTTTCTCTGTGCCCTCATTGCTCAATGCGCTGTTGGTGAACGGGTTCACGGCGCCGCCGACGGAGACGGCGTTCTCTTCGTTGGAGTCGGCGAAGTTGTAGCGGAGGGTGAGCCGGTCTCCATTGGTGAATACGTAGTCGGAGCGCGCGGTGGTGGCGGCGGCGCGGTTGGTTTGCGTGAACTTCTGCTGTTGGCCCTGGAGGAAGCTGATGGCCTCCTGTGTGGCGGGCGAAGGAGTGACGGTGGCGAGCAGGGGGAAGAGGACTTCGCGCGGGGTGTTGGCCTTCTGCTGCTCGTAAGCGCCGAAGACGAAGAGCTTGTCGCGCCGGACAGCGCCGCCGGCGGAGGCGCCCCACTGCTGAAGACTCTCGGAAGGCTGAACCAGGAAGATGGGGTTGTCGGCGCTGAGCGAGCGGTCGCGGTTCTGATAGAAGGCGTCGCCGTGCCAGTTGTTGGCGCCGCTCTTGGTGATGACGTTGAGGACCCCTCCGGTGGAGCGCCCGTACTCGGCGGCGTAACCTGTGGTGACCGCCTGGAACTCCTGCACGGCGCTCTGAGGCAGCGTGAAATTGAAGTTCGAGCGCTCGCCGCCGCGGATGCCGCCGAAGAAAGGCTGGTTGTAGTCGGCGCCATCGACCATCACGTTCGCGTTGACGCCGCGCTGGCCGGCGAAGCTCAACTGCTGCCGCTGAGGCTCGATCTGGACGGTGGGCGTGAGCGTGGCGAAGTCGTGGAAGCGGCGGCCGTTGATGGGGAGGTCGCGAATCGCCTGGCTGCCGAGAGTCGTGGCGGCGGCGGGAAGCGAGATATTGATGAGCGTTTCAGAGACGTCGATGCTGGTGGTGGTGGACTGAACCTGAAGCCGGATGTCGATGGAGATCGCGGCCCCTACATTGAGCGAGATGCCGGTGAGCCTGTTCTCCGCGAAGCCCTTGGCCTGGGCAGTGATCTCGTAGGAGCCGGGGTCGAGCTGGACGAAGCGGAACTGGCCTTCGCCGGAGGACTCCAATTCGCGCGAGAATCCGGCGCCAATGTTGGTCACCTTGATCTTGGCTCCCGGCACGACCGCGCCGTTGGGGTCGAGGACAGTGCCGAAGAGTTGAGCCTTATTTGCGTCGGCCTGGGCCGCTGCGAGGGCGGCAAACGCGCCGCTGAGAAACACCACGCGAAGAATTCCGGGCATTGAGACACCTCAACAGACGAACTTGGGGGAGGAGATCCTTTGCGAGATCCAATCTGAGTTTAGCTCAGTCATTTTAATCGTTGGTTACAGTCTTGAAGATTTCGCCGGTTGGCGGGGCATAGCGCCGCCGGGGCTGCCGGTCGACGGCCGGATTGGGTTCGTTTCGCGCGTTGAGGCAGTGTCTGGCCGCGGCGGATTCAGGGGCTGCCGAAGCTTGTTCACTCCGGGGCGGCCTGGCTTCGTTTTGCGGGGCGGGATCAGGCGATCGGATACGAGGCCCGGCGGGCATCACCACAGGCTCAGGTCTCGCGGAGAGCGGTTCGTTTCGTCGATTCACCGGGGACTCGACCGCGGCGGATTCTTCACCGGGCGCGAGGTTGGTTTGCGGGGCTCCCACGGCGAACTGGATCACCGCGGAACCAGCGGCGGCGGGTTCGTTTCGTGCACAGGCTGACGGCTGTGCGACAGCGTCGTCGTCGAGGCCGAGGATGGGATCGACCCCGGGCGGGTGGCCTTGGGATTCGAGCTGTTTGAAGAGCTCGCCGCAGGGGTCTTTCGTCGGGTCGATGCCCTGGGCGATGGCTTGGGTGAACTTCAGGCGCTGGCCCTGGCACTCGTTGAAGCAGCGCAGCGAGCGGTGCATCTCGCTGCTGGCGCGGGTCCCGGCGCGGTCGAGCTTCTGGAGCACGGTGGAGTTCCCGACCAGGCGGCGGCAGGCGGTGACGTCGACATAGCAAACGGGGGTGGCGCCTGCGGCGATGATGGCTTCGATTTCCTGGTTGAGGACGGCGGTCTCCGGAGATGACGCCGATTTTCATGGCGCAGCAGCCATGGGTGATGGAGTTGCGGGACGAGCGCTGTTTGCCGGCCTGGGTTTTGGGGCCGGTGGACTTTTTGGCGTTCTTGCGGTTGGCCTTGAGGCGGACCGGAGAGACGGCAGCGGACGCCATCGTTGGAAGACCTCCCTTCCGGAAGAAATTGGAGAACGGGGCCGGGAGGTGGTTTGCGGGCGAAAATCGCAAGTTCATGAAGAGAGCGGAAAATTAAATCTCACAAGTCTGTGACCGGCTCATCCAGATGATGCGCGTTTGGGCGACCGAGGGTGAAAAGGGAGGCGAGCGGCGGAGGCGCGGCGTGAAGGCGAGTGCGCCGGCCAGTTGGAGGATGGCCGGCCTGGAGCTGATTTCTTTCACGCCCAGTTGTCGTGACGTCAAACAGTTCGGGGACAGGGAGTCCACAGCCCGAATGGGGCGGCGGCGGTGTAGGATAGTAAGTTCAATTCCATGTTGCGTTTCGAGACTGCCGGGGAGTCGCACGGCGAGTGCCTGGTGGCGACTCTGACCGGACTTCCGGCGGGTGTGCCCGTTTCCGTCGCGGCGGTGAACCGCGAGCTGTGGCGGCGGCAGCAGGGGTATGGGCGCGGGGGGCGGATGAAGATTGAAACCGACACCGCTCACTTCGTCGCGGGGGTGCGGCACTCGCAGACCATCGGGGCTCCGATCGCTTTGCTCATCGAGAACGCGGACTGGAAGAACTGGACCGAGGTGCTTCCAGTCGAGGCAGCTCCGGACAGCGAGGAGAAGAAGAAGACGCTCAAGCGGCCGCGGCCGGGGCATGCGGATCTCGCGGGGTCGATCAAGTACAACTTCCCCGAAGCGCGGTATGTTCTGGAACGCGCGTCGGCGCGGGAGACCGCGGCTCGGGTGGCCGTCGGGGCGGTGTGCAAGCAGTTTCTCGGGCAGTTCGGGATCGAGGTCCTGAGTCACGTCGTTCAGGTGGGCTCAGCGGAACTGGAGCGCGAGGTGGCGTGGGACGAGATCGCGGCGCTGAGCGGGAAGGACGAGGTCCTGCTGGGTTGCGTGGACGCGGAGGCCGAGGCGCGGATGAAGGAAGTGGTGGACGAGGCCTACCGCACGGGCGACACCGTGGGCGGCATCTTCGAGGTTCGGGCGCACAATGTTCCGGTGGGGCTCGGATCGCATATCGCGTGGGACACGCGGCTGGACGGGCAGATCGCGCAGGCGGTGCTGTCGATCCAGGCGGTGAAAGGCGTTTTCATCGGGGCGGCGGACGAGGCGGCGGCGTACTTCGGGTCGAAGGTGCAGGACACGATCCACTACGACAGGGAGCGGCGGGCGTTTCACCGCGGGGCGAACAAAGCGGGCGGGCTCGAAGGCGGGATCACAAACGGGGAGGACATCGTGGTGCGGGGGCTGCTGAAGCCGATCTCGACACTGCGGCGTCCGCTGGAGTCGGTGGATCTGGACACGCGGGAGCCGGCGAGCGCGGCATACGAGAGGTCGGATGTGGCGGTGGTCCCGGCCGCGGGGGTGATCGGAGAAGCGATGGTGGCCATCGTGCTGGCGCGGGCGTTCCTCGATAAATTCGGGGGAGACTCGCTCAAAGAGACGCGTCGAAACTTCGACGGCTACATCGAACAAATCAGAGCCTATTGACGATGGTTTACAAGATTGTGAAGTATGGCGATCCCGTGCTGGAGACGCCGGGCGCAGACGTGACGGAGTTCGGGACGGCGGAGCTCCGGCAGCTTGCCGAGGACATGTTCGAGACAATGTACGCCAACAAGGGGATCGGGCTGGCGGCTCCGCAGATCGGCCTTTCGCGGCGGTTCACGGTGATCGACACGTCGGCGGGGGAGGATCCGAAAGCCAGGCTGGTTTTGCTGAATCCGGAGATTGTGTCTCGCGATGGGAAGCAGGTGGGGGAAGAGGGGTGCCTTTCCATTCCCGGATTCCGCGAGGATGTCAAGCGTGCAATGAGTGTGCGCGTGCGAGCGCGGAGCATTGAGGGGGAGAATATCGAGATTGAGGGGTCGGAGCTTCTGGCGCGGGTTTTACAGCATGAGATCGATCATCTCAACGGGGTGCTGTTCATCCATCACCTGAGCCCGCTGAAGAGGGACTTGATCAGGCGGAAGATTCGGAAGTTGATGAAGGCGGGGGAGTGGGGGTGAGCGGCGCACCCGATCGGCCATCGGGGGGCAGATCGGGCGATCTGCCTCACATCGGTTCTCTTCGCCTGGTGTTTCTTGGGACTCCGCAGTTTGCCGTGCCGTCGCTGGAGGCTTGCGTGAGGGCAGGGCATGAGGTTGTTGCGGTCTACACCCAGCCGGACCGGCCCAAGGGGCGGGGGCAGGAGGTGACGGTCTCGGCGGTGAAGGAGGCGGCTTTGCGGCTGGGGCTTGCGGTACGGCAGCCCGAGAGGCTGCGGGGGGCTGATGTGGTTGCGGAGCTGACGGCGTTGCGGCCGGACGTGATGGTTGTCGTCGGGTACGGGCAGATTATTCCGCAGTCGATTATCGATATTCCTCCGCTGGGGATCGTGAACGTGCACGCCTCGCTGTTGCCCAAATACAGGGGGGCGGGTCCGATTCAGTGGGCGATCGCGAACGGCGAACGGGTGACGGGCGTGACGACGATGTTGATCAACGCCGGGCTCGACACGGGGGACGTGCTGCTCAAGGCGGAGACGGAAATCGGGGAGGAGGAGACGGCGCTGGAACTGGCGCCGCGGCTGGCCCGCCTGGGCGCAGAGCTGCTCACGCGGACTCTGAAGGGGCTGGCGGCAGGGACGATTACGCCGCTTCCGCAGAACGACGCCGAGGCGACCTACGCGCCGATTCTCACAAAGGAAGACGGGCTGATCGACTGGAGTCTGCCGGCGCGGTCGATATTCAACCGGGCGCGGGGATTCCTTCCTTGGCCGGGCGCCTGGACCTGGTTTCGCGGGCAGCGGTTCAGTGTCTGGAAGTGCAGAGTGTCCGAGAGCCCGGGGCGGACGCCGGGGACGCTTTACGGTGAGGGGCGGCGGCTGATAGCCGCTTGCGGCGAGGGCGCGCTGGAGCTGTTGGAGGTACAACTGGAAGGCCGGAAGCGCGTGAGCGGGGAGGCGTTTCTCAACGGGCATCGCCTTGATGAGAATGAGAGGTTGGGAGGGGTTGCTTAAGTGAACCTGCCGTCCGGTTATCGCTATGCCGCGTTGTACGCGGGGATTCGCAAGGTTCAGAAGAACGACCTGGCGCTGATTGTGCCGGATGCGCCGGCCGCCGCGGCGGCGGTGTTTACTAAGAACCGCGTGCAGGCGGCGCCGGTGCGATTGGCGCGGCGGCATTTGGAGACTTCGGGGGGCGTGGCGCGGGCGGTGCTCGTGAATGCGGGGAATGCCAATTGCGCGACTCGCACGGGGGATCGCGTGGCGGCGCTCACTTGCCGGGCGGCGGCCAAGGCGCTCGGGGTAAAGACCGAGGAGGTGCTGCCCGCTTCGACCGGCGTGATCGGCGTGGAGCTGGATGGCTCGCTGATTGTGAGCGCCCTGCCGCGACTGGTGCAAGGGCTCTCGCCGGAGCGGTTTGATGATGTTGCGGAAGCGATCATGACGACCGACACGGTGAAGAAGACTGCGTTCGCAAAGGCGGCGGGCGCGCGGTTCGCCGGGATGACCAAGGGCGCGGGGATGATCCATCCGAACATGGCGACGACGCTGGCGTTTGTGATGACGGATGCGGCGATCGGGGTTGGCGAGTTGCGGAGGATGCTCAGGCGCGCGGTTGGGGTCAGCTACAACCGGCTGAGCGTGGATGGGGATATGTCCACGAACGACACGCTGCTGGCATTGGCGAACGGGGCTTCGGGCGTCCGGCTGACGGGGCGGAATCGCGCGGGGATTGAGGGCGCGCTGGTGGAGGTTTGTCAGTCGCTGGCGAAGCAGATCGCCCGGGATGGGGAGGGCGCGAAGAAGCTGATCGAGATCGTGGTTCGCGGCACTCGGGACGACGCTTCAGCGGAGAGGATTGCGCGGGCGATCGCCAATTCTCCTTTGGTGAAGACCGCGGTTGCCGGGAGCGATCCGAATTGGGGACGCGTGCTTTGCGCGGCTGGGTATTCGGGAGTGGTGTTTGAGCCTTCGGCGGTTGATATCCGGATGCAGGGGGTTGTCGTGTGCAGGAAGGGGCTGGCGGCTCCTTTCGACGAGGCGGAGCTGACGCGGAGGCTGGATTCGCCCGATTGTTCGATTGATTTTCGGATTGCGGGCGGGAGGGCCGGAAGCGCTACGTTCTGGAGTTGTGATTTGACGGAAGACTATATACGGATTAACGCGAGTTACAGGACTTAGGTGATTCTGGGGAATGGGCTGGCGAAGAGGCGGACTGAGAGTCCGCCGCAGGCACGAGTGCCTGCCCTACGGGGCGGTCGAATGGCTCCGGGCGTTGGAGATCTTTGCGGCTTCAGGGGAGTCTTGGGGTGGGTACGGCGACAACTGGCGTAAGAACAGAGCCTGGAGGCTGTGGTGCCTAACACACACACAGCCTGAAGGCTATGTTACTTCACACACAGTCTGAAGGCTATGTTATTTGGAGGCGATGGCGAAGAGGGTGTTGCGGTTGACCAGATAGAGCGCGCCGTTGGCCGCGACGGGGGAGCAGTAGACTGAGCTGCCCATGTTGATTTCGGCAAGCACTTCTTTGGTTTTGCCGGCTTTCAGGATCGCGACGTCGCCGTCTTCGTCTCCGAGGTAGACTTTGTCGTCGATGACCACGGGGGAGCCCCAGATGGCAGCGAGCATGTCGTGGACCCAGTAGGGCTTGCCGGTTTCTGCGTCGAGGGCGTGGAGGAAGCCGCTGAAATCGGAGTAGTAAAGAATTCCGTCGTGCAGGGCTCCCGTCGAGATGGAGCGGCGGATCTTATCGTAATGCCAGACGAGGCCGGTCTGGGTGATGTCGCCGCGTTTGGTGGCGTCGAGGGCGTAAAGGTGGCCGGGACCCTCTCCATGCTCGGGGTCCTGTCCGTTGGCGATGTAGACGCGGTTGTTGTAAATGACCGGGGTGGAGATGAGCTCATTGCGGGTCTTGGGCCAGACGGAGTCCTTGGGGTTGGTGTCGAACTCCCAGAGCTGCTTGCCGGTTGCCGCGTCGTAGCCGCGGACCCAGCCGTCGCCCTGCGCGCTCACCACCTGAACGACGTCGCCGATCTTTCCAACCGCGGGCGAAGACCACTGGCCGTGGAGGATCTTGGCGCCGGGGTAGCCGGCTTCCCAGACGAGCTTTCCGGATTTCTTGTTCACGGCGATCAAGGAGGGCGCCTTGGGCGAGGGGATGTTGACGTGGCTTTCGTCCTGGCCGTTGGAGGTGCTGAGGTAGATGAGATCGCCGTAGATGACGGGGGACGAGTTGGCGAGGTTGTGGGGGTGGGCCGCGACCTCTTCCATCATGTCGAAGATCCAGAGGATGTCGGCGTCTTTCTCGCCCTTGTATTGCTCTTCGGTGTAGGGGCCGTCATTGCCGTTGGCCATGCCCTTAAGGTCGACAGCCACAAGCTGGGCGCGGTTGGTGACGAAGTAGGCGCGATCGCCTTCGATTGCCGGGGAGCTGGCGATGCCCTGGTAGGGCCAGTCGTTCACGCGTCCGATGGGGAGCTTGTCGAAGACGGCCTGCCAGAGGAATTCGCCGGTTCCGGCCTGGAAGGCCATGACGACGCCCTTGTCGCCCTTGATCTTCGGGTCGCGCATGCCTTCGTTGTTGGTGCCGACGAGGATGACGCCGCCGCCGACCGTGGGATTGCCGTAGCTCTGGGAGCCCAGGGTGGCGGACCACTTGATGTTGGTCTTCTTCTGGACGTCCCAAGTGGCGGGGATGCCCTTCATGTTCGAGACCATGTTGCGGTCCGGGGTTCCGCCCCACATGGGCCAGTCGCCGGTTCCGGGGTCGGAGGCGGGGAGGATGGTGGTGAGCAGGGCGAACATGCACAGCCTGAAGGCTATGTGACGGAACACCCGCAGGCTGAAGCCGCTGCTGCATGGCGGACGAGGGGGGAGGAGTTGAGGTCGCATTTAGTTGGCTGATACTTTGATGTTGTCGTAATAGACGCCGAACTGCGCATCTCCAAAAATGCCCGGGCTGCCTTCGCGGCTTCCGATGGGGTCGATCTTGTCGATGAGCCAGTTGGCGGGCTCGGGGGTGTCGCGTTTCCAGGCTTTGCCGAGAACGCGGACTTTGCCGCCGGGAAGGTTTTCGACGCGCAGCTTGAGCCGGTACCACTCGTCCTTTTTCCATTCGAAGGGGACGTCGACGGATTTCGCGGTGTTGGGCTGCCAGGGCTGGAGCTCGAGCTTCTGAGAGTTGCCAAAGAGGACGAGGCCGTAGCGCTGGGCGAAGATGCCGGCGTCGCCCATCTGGCGGCGGCGCTCGTTGGCGCGGATGTCGGCCTCAACGGTGTAGTTGGAGAGGTCGTTGGGCCCGAAGAAGACCCTCATGCGGCGAAAAAGCGTTTCCAGGGGTTGCTTGTAGAGCACCTTCTGGCCGTCGAGCTCGGCAACCTGAAAGCTGCCGGTGACAGCGCTCACCCAGTGCGGCGGGGGCGCTCCGGCGGGCCAAGACTCGAAATCCTCGGTATATGGAGGCAGCCTGACGAGACGGACGCGAGCCTCACCCTTGAGCGCCCCGAGCGCGGCTGAAACGATGCCCGCCTGGCCGCGGGTGGTCGCGGGGGCCTTATAGAGGCCGGCTGCGACAGCGCCGTCGAGGGCATTCAGGCTCCACTGGCCGGGCTTGACGTCGCCGAGGCTGCGGCCTTGAGCGTCGTAGGCGACGGCGCGGAACTGTTGGGCCTGGCCGGGTTTGACGACATGCTCGGTGGGGCGGATCTGAAGCCAGGCCGGGGCGCCCTGTCCCTTGGGGAGCGGCGCGGGCTTGTAAGGCGGCTCGACTCTCGGCGCCTTCGGGCCGATAGCGTAAATGCTGTCGGTGGTGGCGAAATAGACTCGCCCGCGGGCGACGGCAGCGGAGCCCCAGACCGGCTCGGGGGTGCCTTTGGAATACAGGCCGCTTGCGCTGACAGGGAGGTTCACCTCGCAAAGCACGTCGACTCCGCCGGCGCGCGGGCGGAGGATGTAGAACTTGCCGCTTTCGGTGCCGACGTAGATCTTGCCGTCGGCGAGGACGGGGGAGGCTTTCTGGGCGAGGCCGAGCTGCATTTTCCAGAGCACCTCGCCGGTGGCGGCGTCGAAAGCCTGGAGGTTGGCGGTGTTGTCGATGACGTAGAGGCGGCTGCCGTCGGCGAGGGGAGAGGAGAAGCCGGCTTCGAAGCCGTGGAGGCTCCACTTGAGGGACTTCATGGTGAGCGCGCCTTTGCCGGTCGGGTCGAGCGCGCCGACGAGGCCCATTACGTTGGTGTCGAGGTTCTCCTCGCTGTGGGTGACGATGGCGTTGCCGCCGGCCATGACGACGGCGCTGTTGATGCCGCGCTTGGCCATTTCGAAGCGCCAGACGGGCTCGCCGGTTTGCGGCTTGACGGCGACGACGCTGCCATCGCCGAGTCCCTGAATGAGAAGGCGCGTGCCGTTCACTTCCGTGATGATCGGGTTGGAGTAGGCGGTGTCGTAGGGACGGCCGCCCGGCGTGGAGATCCAGACGGTCTCACCCGTGCGCTTGTCGAAGGCGATGATGCGGTGGGAGCGGTTGGACATCGCGCCCCAAGTGGAAACGATGTGGCTGACGATGACGAGGTCGCCATCGATGAGCGGGGAGCCGGTGCGACCGCCGTGAGTGGTGAAGAGGCCGAAGTCCTCTTTGAGCGAGCGCTGCCAGAGCTGCTTGCCGTCCCTGGTGAAGGCGGTGAGGAGGCCGTTGGCGCCGAAGCCATAGACGTTTTCGGTTTCGGGGTCGACGGCGGGGGAGGCCCAGGCGATGCGGTGGGGCGGGACGTCGCTCAGGTAGACGGTCCAGCGGCGCTCCCAGAGGAGCTTGCCGGTGTCGGCGTCGAGCGAGAGCAGGCGCTCCTGGAGGGTTTCGCCTTCGCCGGCGCCGTTTTGGAGGTAGAGATGATTGCCGTAGACGACGGGGGCGGAGCGGGCGCCGTAGGGGGCCTTCCAGGCGAGGTTTTCGCCGGAGAGGGACCATTTTTCGGGGAGGCCTGTTTCGCGGGAGGTTCCGTCGCGGGAGGGTCCGCGCCACTCGGGCCAGTCGCCGGCGAAGAGAGAGATGAAGACCAGAAGGAGGAGCGCCCTCGACATGACTTTGATTGTACTACCGGGTCCGCGGGGCGGGAGGGCACTAGACTGGCCCAGGGTTTCAAATCCGGCATCCGATTCAAGAAAGAGGCCCCAAGGGTATTGACATAGTGCGGAATTGGATTCAGAGTACAGAATGGGCTGGTTACCATGGAGGAGTAGTGGCCGGGTCCGGCCGATTCCAAGGAGCACAAGGAGGATGCCGAGCATCATGTCGAAACTGATTCTCGCGTTTGTGTGGTTGCTCATCCTGGCGGCGCCGAGCGCTTTCGGCCAGGCGACGGAGTACACAGCTTTCGGCTGTATCATCATCCCTGCCGACTGGGGCACGGGCAGCGGACCCCTTCTGTTCACCACCAACAGCAAGTCTGTGCAGTCGGACAGCGGAAACGTGAATTTCCTGTGCGACTTCACGATTCCCGCGCCTGCCAACGTGGGTGGACCGGCGGTAATCAAGAAGGGGTTCCTTTGCGGGACGCAATTCGGCTTTACGAACGATACCCGCTCCGTCACGGATTGGGAGAATGGGACGGTACATCTGAGCTGCAAGATCAAGCCGTAAGGCGCGGGCCGCGTTCGCGCATTCGGCTTCGTTTGAATCAGCAGGTCGCCCCGGCGGAAGGGATTCCGGCGGGGCGATTTTGTTGCCAGAGGGGACGCAGGCGGCCGGGGCTTGACTCTATTCTTTTTTCGGCTCTCCGCAGGAATTCGACGAACCCTGCATTCTATGCGGCTTTCCGAAAGACGACGAATTCGGTGCAGGTCGCGGCCATGCGCTGCGCCTTCAGCAGGAGGTAGTTGAGGTTCTTATAGCCTCGTCCGCGGCGCAATAAGGTCTTGATGTTTCCGTTGATCGCCTCGACGACCCCAAGCGGAACCTTCGTCCGGCAGTAGTTCAGAATCCCCTCCAGATGGTTCAGCAGCGTGTCGGCCAATTTCTGGAAAGGCGCCAGCCGCTGCCAACGCAGTTGATTCATCCAGCTCTTCAGGTAGTTGATCATCGCGCCCTCATACTGATAGGTCCAAAGACGGTCCAGGCTCTCCTTCAGCAGGTAGGCTTTCCAGAGCCTCCGGTTGAGGGCGAACACCTTGTTCAGTTCCCGCCGCTTGCCCACGGTCAGATTCACCCACCGCGCCAGCAATAACCAACGCTTCCCCCTCACCAGCTCCCGCTGTTCCCGCTTCTGGCGGAAGAACTCCGCCCTTCGCACCTCATCCGCCGCGTCGTTGGCGTGCTGCATGATGTGGAATTTGTCGTACACGATCTTCGCCCGCGGCGCCCATTCCTCAATGCTCAACCGGTAGGGTTCCCACATGTCCACACAGGCGGCCTCGATCCGTGCGCGCTGCCGCCGGCTGAGCTGGTCGCGGAAAAAGGCGTCCAGCGCCTCCTTCTTGCGCCCGGCGCCGAACCACAACGGCTCGCCGGTCTCCAGATTGCTCACCACCGTGAAGAAGCCTTGTTTGCCGATATGGATCTCGTCCACGCCCATCCGCCGCAGCGCCGGCTTCCTTCGCGCCGCGGCCCAGCGCCGCAAATACCGCAGATCGATCGCCCGCACCGTGCTCTCGGCCAAGCGAAACCGCCGCGCCACCTGCCGCGCCGAGGCCCCCTCGCACGCCCGCCCCACCTCGTCTTCAAAACGCTTGCTGCACGACGCTTTGCTCGGCAACTGGTCCACCTTTTCAATCCGCGGACCGCACTGCGGACACCGCACCCGGTAAAGCTCGATCACCACCGTCGTCCGCAATTCGAAACACGGCAGATCGCGGACCTCCCGCTCGCAGATCTCATGGATCTCCTCCACCCGGCACCCACAGCCGGAACAGATGATCCTTCGGTTGCCCCGCTTCCGACGCACCCAGAGCTTCAATGTCTTCACGTGTTCATCGATCTCGTGCCGCCATACCCGGTAGCCCGGCCACCCCAGCACTCTCGTCCAGTCGTTGTCCCTCACTCAGAGCACTGTAGCCGATGGCTACCCTCTCGCGAAACCGCCGCCCCATCGCCCTCCTGTCGGATTCTCGCGCAGAGCCCTTTTTTCT
>CAYYNC010000053.1:0-42749 GCA_964472745.1 uncultured Solibacteraceae bacterium | reverse complement strand
CCCACCACTGACGGCCGCGAGATCCGCCTGCGCCGGATCACGGAACCCGCATCCGAGCAGAGAGAACTCCTGCGGCAACTCGGCCTGAGCCTGCCCGAACGCTTGGAACCCAAGATCAAATGCAGTGGAGACTTTGCAATAGCCTGAAGTGATTCTAAACGACTTAACCAAATTGCCGGTCGTTCGGTGACGAACTTGGGTTAGTCCGCTCCGCCCCTGAAACCCACCCCCACCCCCAACCCCGCCCCAGGAGCCCAACCTTGAGGGGAGCCTCTCGAGAATGCCCCCTTGACGCATAGCGAATAAAAAGCGAAAATAGTGCCATGCTCATCGGCATCGCCCGCCTCGCCCGCGAAGGTCACCCCCTCCAGCAAAAGGCCCGCGTCGAATACCGCACCCTCCCCACGCGCCAGTGGCTCAACCGCTGTTCTTCCCCCCGCATGCCCTTCGAGTGGACCATCAATCCCTACCGCGGCTGCGAGTTCGGCTGCCAATACTGCTACGCCCGCTATACCCACGAATTCATGGAATTCCCTGACCCTCTGTCGTTTGAGCGCCTCATCTTCGCCAAGGACTTCAACCCCGCCGCCTTCCGCGCCGAGCTCCGCCGTGTCAAGCCCGGCGAGTGGATCGCCATCGGCACAGCCACGGACCCCTACCAGCCCGCCGAGCGCCGCTTCCTCCTCACCCGCCGCCTGCTCGAAGTCTTCTCCAACCGTCGCGGCTTCAACCTCGCCCTCGCCACCAAGTCGGACCTCGCGGCACGCGACGCTCCGCTCTTCGCGCAAATCGCCCGCCACAACCGCGTCAAGGTCAACCTCACCGTCACCACACTCGACGAAGGCCTCGCCCGCCTCTTAGAGCCCATGGCCCCACGCCCCTCGCTCCGCATCGCCGCCGCCGCCCGCCTTGCCCAGGCGGGCGTCGAAGTCGGCATCATGGCCAGCCCCGTGCTCCCCGGCATCAATGACTCCGAATACAACCTGGACACCGTGGCCTCCGCCGCCGCCCGCGCCGGAGCCCGCGCCTTCTCCGGACAGCCCGTCTTCCTCCAGCCCTGCGCCGCCCAGGTCTTCCTCCCGTTCCTCGACGCCCAGTTCCCCCACCTCGCCCGTGCCTACCGCGAACACTTCGCCCGCTCCGCCTACATCCGCGGCGAGTACCCCGAGCGCCTCAAAACCCTCCTCGCCGCCATCCGCGAGCGCCACGGCCTCGCAAAATTCGAGCGCTGGACCCCGCCGGACGATCAAATGACTTTCTCATTTCCGGAAAATTCGGGGTATAATCCCTTGACCCCATCCGGAGGAGGTTCACATTAGGATGCAAGCTACCGCCATGTCACCCGCGTCATCCACCACCTTTCAGCTCGCCGGCGTCCCCGTGAAGCTCGACGTCAGCCACGGCGCTGACAAAGAGGTCGGCCTCGCCTTCGCGCGCAACGATCCCTTCCCGGATCGCGATATCAAGCTCGGTTCCCTCAACGTCTCCGCCCCCGAAGCCGCGGGCGCCATCGCCCTCGGCGACAACCTCGGCAAGGTCTCCTTCAAGATCAACGGATCGGCCGCCTCCACGCTCGGCGTCTACCTCAAGCCCGACAGCCTCAAAAAGGACATCGACCCTGATCAAGTCCTCAAAGAGATCGACCTCCCCAAGGACGCCGCCCGCTTCGTCGCCTTCCGCGCCATGTACGACATCAACGGCGCCGCCAAAGGCGCAATGGCCCTCGCCCCTGGAGCCTCCGCCACCCTGGACGTCAAGGCCGGCTCCGACGGCTTCTACGCCGTCATCCGTGCCTTCGCCGAGGACCCCGGCGCCCGCGATGCCGTCACGTCGCTCGTCCGCTCCTGGAAGCTCCCGCGCCTCGTCAACGAGATCGGCGACCTCGCTCCCGGCACGTGGCTCGTCGCCGAAGTGAACGGCGAGTTCGCCGCCAAACTCGGCGCCCAGTTCGGCTACGACTACACCTGGCTGCGCAACGTCAACGCCGCGGGACTCACCGGCGACCTCAAGCTCCGCATCCAGGCCGCCGTCAAAGCCACCCTCGGCTTCTCCGCCTCCGGCCGATACTTCCTCACAGTCGCCCGCGAGTCCCTCGACCCCGCCGCCGCGCGCCTCCGCGTCCGCCTCGCCAAAGGCTCGGCCCGCGGCTGGTCGTTCGCCTTCTCCGCCGCCGCCACCCTCACCCCCGACACCAGGGACCTCACCCCCGCCAAACTCGAGGACTTTATCGCCGCCGTCTTCGGCGTCCACGGCTCGCAGCTCTTCAAGGACATCAAGGACTGGATCGACCCCGCCCACCCGCTCCACGAAAAACTCTCCGGCTTCGCCGCCCACCACGCCCGCGAGTTCCTTGGCGACCAGACCAAGGCCGTCGAAGCGATGGCCAGGATCAAAGAGGCCTCTGAGAAGTGGGAAGCGTTGCCTCACACCGCCACAAGCTGGCTCTGGAACCGCCTCAACATCGGCGAGAAGGGCTTCACCGCCACCCTCAAAAAGTCGCTCGAAGACCTTGTGAACCTCGATGCCAAGGGCGCCGCGGCGCTGCTCCAGAAATGGATCGGCCAGCCCGCCTTCCTCGACACCCCCGCCGGGTCGTTCGTCTCCGCCGCCCTTGAAGATCGCCTCCTCACCGCGCTCCTCAACCGCAGCGAAGTCGAAGGCCTCAAGGCCCAGGCTCAGTCCCTGCTCGACATCCTCAACGGCAGCGTCGTCGAATCGCTCATCAAGTACTACCAGCAAAAACTCCGCATCAGCGACGAGCTCATCGACGAGATCGGCCAGGCCGCGAGCCTCGAGACCTTCGAGCCCTGGCTCGCCCAGAAGCTCTCCGCCTTCCTCGGCAAGCGCGGGGAGATCAAGCACCTCGAAGAGGTCCGCAAGACGCTGCACACCCTGCTCGGAAAGGCCGAAGAGTTCTATCAGGCCGCGATCGAAACCCTCAACCAGGACTGGAAGTTCGCCCTCGACGCCGCCTACACCAAGACCACCAGCCGCAGCGCGCTGCTCGACGTCGAATTCGACTTCGCCGCCAACCCCGCCGCCCGCGACCTCATGAAGGCCGCCATCCGCGGCGACTTCGAATCGCTCCTGCTCGCCGCCGGACCCGCCCCCGGCGTCACCGTCCGCACCGCCGAGCTCACCCACGGCATCAAGCGCACCAGCACCGTCCAGGTCACCCTGCCGTACTTCAAGAGCAGAATCGAAGCCATCAACACCTCGCTCGCGAAGATGAAGTTCGTCTCCGACGGAGGAGGCGTCGTCTACACCCTCGACGCCAAGGACGACGTCGTCGCCCGCGACCGCTGGCGCAGCACCCTCTCCCTCACCGGCAGGTTCCACATGGAGACCCCCGCCGCCGGCATCAACAGTTTCGCCAAACCCGGCGACTTCGACAACCTCGCCTACAACTACCGCCTCCGCCTCGCCGGCGACAACTTCACCACCACCCAGTTGCAGCGCACTCTCGAGCCCCTGGTCTCCGAATACCTGCCGAAGAACTTCACCAACGGCAAAGGCTCGCTCGCCGAATGGGTCGCGCACCTCGACGCCTTCACCAACGAGCAGGAAACCGACCCCAGCTTCCTCGGCCGCGTCGCCCTCGAGCTGACAGTCGCCTTAAGCGGCAAGGTCGTCGCCGCCTGGACCAAGGCCCCCACGAAGAACAAGGGGGCCGGCCAGTACGCCCTGATGTCCGCCCACATCCAGAAAACCCTCCGCCGCCTCGTCCCCCTTTGCTACTTCGACTCCACATCGAAGTACAAAGACATCAAAGTCGCAAGAGCCCTGCTCACCTACGCCAGCCTGCCGGTCATCGCGCGCAAGACGGACTTCTACTTCGACTACCTCGACGAAGCCAAGCGCGAGGCCTTCGTGAGCGGACCCCAGGTCCACCTCAACCTCGCCCCACAGCTCGCGAGAGTCAACGAAATCCTCAGTGCCTCCAAGGAGCACAAGGGCTCGGCGCAGTTCTTCCTCCCGCAGGACACCGGCCCTTGCATCAAGGACGCGCTCGACACCATCTGGCTCCAGGACAGCGGCCTCCTCCGCGCCGAAGCCGAGATCATCGCCGGCTCGGTCAACGCCGGCAACGCCTTCGCCGAATTCCGCGAAAAAGCCAACAAGGATTTCGAAGCCGCCCTCGAAGCCCTGGCCGAATTCGGCGCCGAAATCACCATGGCCATCAACCGCAAGCTCCCCTCGCTCTTCGGCCCCCGCACACTCCGCGCGATGGGAACCGCGGTCTTCATCGAAGCCGCCACAGCCTTCGACGAATCCATCCGCGACGCGCGCCCAGCAGCCCGACTCCTCACCACCCTGGTGCGCAACACCGCCCCCAAAGACGAATGGAAGAACACATTTCTGGAGAAAGGAGAACTAGAACCCGCTCAGGTCCTGACCCGAGTACCCATAGTCACAGACCTCTAAGGTCTTGTTGTGGGGCGGATTGCCAATCCGCCCCCCGATCGCCGATCGGGCCGCCCGGAACCGCCGCGAAGCGCCGGTTCCGGGTTGTCACCGCCGGGTCTGATCAAAACTAACCCGAAGCCCGGTGGTCAGCAGAATGTCGTTGGTCTTCCGCCCTGCCACGGGATTGGAGAGATACCGGTTGTTGACTCCAAAGTTCCATTCCAGGAACTTGAGGATGGGCACGCTGGCCCCGGTATCGAAGTTCAAACGGTACTCCCCGGTCTCGCTGAGATTCGGATAGAACTGCAACCGCTCGAACAGCTTGACTTTGTTGAGCAACGTGTACCCCAGCTCCTGGGTGATCAGCAGTTCCCCGGACTTCCGGATCCGCCCGGTGGAAAACTTCTCGCGGTTGAACACACCACCGCCGCCGAGGTCGAGGAAGCCGTTGCTGCCCTTCCAGACATGGACGCCCAGGCCGCCGCCGAACACCGTGCGGAGGTCGAGCAGCAGGAACCGGTCGTAGTCGAAATCGGTGGCGCCGAACACGAACATACGCTTGGAGACATCGCGGTCGATGCGGTAGCCGCCGCTGATGCGGCTGGCCGTCGCGCCGGTCGGCTCCGTCGTGCTCTGTGTCGCATACACCTGGTTGAAGTAGATGCCCATCTTGTTTTTGCCGGCGGCCCGCGACGCCGCCGCGCTGGTGTTGATCGTGGTTGTTTGAGCGTTGCCGCTCGCCGAAGCGAAACCGAGTGAGACGAATCCGCTCCAGAAGTCGTTCAGGCGCGGATGCAGGAGCCGCTCCTGCTCGCGCTCCCAGATCTTCTGCTCGGCGTCGGTGCGAAGAGCGGTGACGGCTTCGAGCTTGGCGGTGACAGGCGCGCCGGCCGCCGGATGGATGCGCACCGCATCCTCCACCGTCTCCACCTTGCCCTGAAGCTTGGCGCCGTCTTTGAGCGCGACGTTGAGTGCGTCGTCGGAAACGATCGAGACGATCATCTTCCGGTCGATCTTGACGTCGCCGGCGTAGTCGGTTTTGAGGATCAGTGAAGCCTCATCGGATTTTTGGATTTTGCCGGTCAGCCGGTCGCCGTTCTTCAGCGTTACCTGGTCGGCCGAAACGAGAAAGGAGAAAAAACAAGTGACGAATACGGCATGAATTGTTTTGTTCTGCAAGAGGTCCTCCGAATGCCAACACCTTCAGAATAGCCTGCTACCTTGGAAGACGCATGGCAAGCTCAACGCTCACCCAACCCGGACCCAGACGCTCGCAGCTCATTCTGCTCTTGATGGGCGTCATCACCGTGGTCTTCGTGGCCGCGGCCTACTACTGGCTCACTCGAAGGCCCTCGGCCCACGAATCGTTCTGGGGCCCGGTGCTGCGGAGCGCCCCTCCGCCGGTGATCGTCCTGGCACAAGGGAACGACGCCGGCGACGCCATCGCCATGGCCCGCATCGCGTCGCACCTTTCGCCTCTCGGCCGCACACCGCTGCTGAAGACCGGGAGAGAAGCGAAGCCTGAGGAGCTGCGGAACTTGCCGGCGATTCTCATCGGAGGCGCGCCGGCCCCGCAAGGATCCGCTGTCGTCACACGCGTCTTCCCGGACGGCTCGCAACAGCCGCGCATCACGCTCGAAGGCGACACCGCACTCGCGGCGGAGTTCCTCACCGCGCGCCCCTGGATCGCAGAAGGCTTCCGCGCAGCCCCCGAAGGCTGGGAGCGCAAGAACCTTCAGCTCACGCTCCGCACCGAGGGCTCACCTCCGGCGCCGAAGGTCATCAACCTCCGCGTCTGGTGATCAGGCCACGAATCCGAAGCTCTGTTCGCGGAAGTGCGAGTCGAAGCAAAAGACACGGCGGATGGCGTGCTCGCGCATCGTCTGAAAGCTGACGCGGTCGACGATGCTCAGTTTCCTCCGGGAGGTTGCCATGACGGCCTCAACCGTGGCAAAGTGCTTGGCCTCGGAGATCCGGACGACCTCGAGTAGCGGGACGACATCTTCGTGGAATGTGCTCAGGGCGGGCAGGCCGAGCCGGTGCAGCAACAGCAGGACGCTCATCTCAAGGACCACGTGATTGGTGGTGATCGGAGTTGTGTTCGAAGCAAGCCATGCTTCCCAGGCCGCCCGCGCCTTCGAACGAGCCGGTCTGCGGAGAAGCTCAAGGCCCGAGTGCTTCAGCGATTTGCCTGTCAGGCTGAATGCCGATGTCCGATGACCCGGACGCGAATCGGCCAGCGACGGCGAGTGCGCGTTTCCTTCGAAGATCCGGCAACGGAGAGTTCGGGCCGGAGAGGAGCTTGTCCACACCTTTGTGGATCAATTCGATGATGGATCGCCTCGTTGCGGCTGGCGACCGGCGCAGCGCCCGGATCTGGTCGTCCCGCAGGCGAACTGTAAAGCGCATCACCTTCAGGGTAAGTCGTTGAGCGTGACGCGGTAGCGGAGGGTGAGCGGGTGGCCGGGCTTGAGAGTGTAGCTCTGGACGGTTTCGGAGCGGCCGGGGAAGGAGGCGCCGACGAAGCCGTAGTGGCGCAGGCACCACTGCGGATTCCCGCCGGGGTTGCGCGGGTCGTTGGTGATGCGGAGCGCGGCGCGCTTGCCGTTGTAGACGGCTTCGAGCTCGGCCCAGGCGTGGTTCACCAGGTCTTCGTCCTTCGTCAGCGGGCCTGTGTCGGTGCGCAGCCTGGTTTCGGTGCGCGGGGCGAAGCGGGCGTTGAAGCCGCCGTAGCTTTTGCCCTTTTCCGCGGAGCCGCTGAGGGTGACGTCGCCTTCAATCGCTTTCAGCGTCAGCTCGACGTCGATGTCGCGTGTGTCGCCCTTCGCGGGGTGCGCGGTGATGCGCACGTTTTCCTCGACGATCTTCTTGTCGCCCGCCGCCCAGACGTTGACGGCGTCGAGCGTCGCGCCGCGCGTGCTGACTTTGACGTTCTCGTGGCGGATGCCGCGGCCGAGCCAGATGTCGTACTTGCCCGTCGCGGTCTGGACTCCGGGCCAGCCCCAGAACAGGCCGCGGTGATGGAAGTGGTCCTTCGGGAAATCGTCGAGGACGACGACGCCGGCGGGCGTGTAGGCGGGGTAGATGTAGCAGCAGCGGCGGCGGTCTTCGGGCGCGCCGGGCGCGAGCTGCGGAGCTTCGTTGTAGGCAAGAACGGGCTTGCCGTTTTCGTAGAGCATGCGGCGGCCGTTCTCGGCTTTCCATTCGAAGGGGCCGGCGGCGAACAACGCGGCGGAGAGCAGGATCAGAGTCAGTCTATGCACGGGCTGCCTCCCTGACTTTATTTTCGTCGACCTCGACTCCGAGGCCGTGGCCGGTGGGGACGCGCAGGGCGCCGTCTTCGAGGACGAAGGGTTTCTTAAGGAAGGACGCGGAGAGGAACTGGAGTCCGTTGAGCGCGGCGGGATACTTGAGGCCGTAGGCTGCGTAGAGCACGAGCGACGCGGCGAGCGAGACGTCGGGGTCGGTAAGCCCGCTGCCGAGGAACATCAGCTTCTCGCGCTCGAGGATCTCCACCTGCTTGCGCGCGTCGTAGAGTCCGGCGGTGCGCGCGGGCTTCATGGCGACGCCGTCGAGCAGGCCGAGCTTGATGAACTCTTCGAGCTCGACGCTCGAGACAACGCCTTCGTCCATGAGGATCGGCAGCGCGCCCTGCTTCTTCACGGCGGCGAAGCCGCTGAGGCGATTGGCGGCGACGGGCTGCTCGAGGACGTTGACGCCGGCGTCGCGCAGCCGCGGCGCGGCGTACAGCGCCTGCTCGGTGGTGTAGCCGCCGTTGGCGTCGGCCCAGAGGAAGCATTCGGGCGCGAGCGCGCGCACGCGCCTGGCGAGCTCGATGTCGAACTTCGGGTCGGGCGCCACCTTGATGTTGAAGTGCTTGTAGCCTTGCTTGCGGCCGTCGGCGACGAGCTTCTCGGCGTCCGCGATGGCGGTGACGTTGACGGTCCAGCTCAGCACGATGCGCTCGAGCGGCTTGCGGCCCCAGAGCGCGGGGAGCGATTGGCCGGCGAGCTTGCCCCACAGGTCGTGCAGCGCGAGGTCGATGCCGGCCTTTGCGATCGGCATGCCGGTGGAGAACGACGGCGAGATGGCGCGGTTCATCGCCGCGTGGGCGCCGGCGATGTCGAGCGGATCGCGGCCGATCATCACCGGCGCGAGGTAGTCGCGCAGAGTGCCGGCGGCGGACTCGAGAGTCTCGTAGCTCCACGTCGGCACGGGCACGCTCTGACCCCAGCCGAAGCGGCCGTCCTCGAGCGTGATCTTGACGAACACCGCGGGCCGCTCGGGCTTGGCAAAGAACTTGAAGTATCCGCTCACAGGGTAACGGACAGGAAAGACTTCGACGCGCGTGATGGGCGGATTCTTCGCGGCTGAAAGCGTCGCGGCCACGGGTGCGGCGAGGAACGTTCTGCGCGTCATGTCAGCTCGAGCTTCGCGGGATCGAAGTTGACGCGGCGGCCCTGGGCGAGCGCGGTGGCGGCCATGATGCCCGCGACCGCGTGCGAGAAGCCGGCCTGAATCGGAGCGCGCGGCGTCTGGCGAGAGCGCACGCAGCGCAGGAAGTTGGCCATGTGCGATTCGACTTCGATCTTGGGGACGTCGATCGCAGCCTGGAGCCGCTTGGGATCCTTGCTGCCTTCGGGCAGGAACTTGAGCGCGTCGCCGTCGAGAGTGCCGAGCGTGCCGAACCAGAGGTTGCGGCTGCCGTGCGAGTTGGTGAGCGACATGGCGAAGGAGACGAGGCAGTCCTTCGGGTACTCGAGCAGGGAGTGAAAGACGTCGGAGGTTTGGCGGCCGTCTTTCCAAAGGTAGACGCCGCCGAGAGAGACGGCGGAGCGGGGATAGGGATCGTTGAGGAACCAGGAGACGAGGTCGATGAAGTGCGACATCCAGAGCCCGGGGATGCCGTTGGTGGTGTCGAAGAAGAGCTGCCACTCGCGCCAGACGCGCATGTCTTTCGGGATGTTGCGGCCGAAGGCGAAGGCCTCCCAGTCGATGTCCTCGGATTTGATCTGGTGGTAATCGCGGCGCCAGCGCGGCTCCTGGAAGTGGACCTGGAGGTCGACGCGGGTGATCTTGCCGATGACGCCCTCGTGGATCATCTTCGCGGCTCCGATGAGTCCCGCCTCGCTGCGGCGCTGCGTGCCGATCTGGACGACGCGGTTGGACGCCTTCACCGCGCGATAAGCGGCGCGGGCGTCCTCGATGTTGGTGCCCATCGGCTTTTCGCAGTAAGCGTCCTTGCCGGCGGCGATCGCGTCGGCGAGGATCTTCGAGTGCGTCGCGTCGGGCGTGGCGATGAGGACGGCGTCGACGTCGTTCATCGCCAGCAGTTCCTGGTAGCGCGAGGTCAGCCTGGGCGCAGTGTTGAACGTTTTCCGGCAATAGTCCGAGGCCTGCTCGCGGGCGACGCGCCACACGTCGCACACTGCGACGACGGCGGCGTTTTCGCCGGACTTGCTGATCTCCTGCATCAGGTAGCGGCCGCGTCCGCCGGCGCCGATCACTCCGATGCGGATGCGGTCCGACGGCGGCTGGAAGGCGAACGCGGGGGCCGCCGGCGAGGCCAGGAACACTCTGCGTGTTGTGGGCATCGCGCCTCCTTCAGGCTTTCTTGAAGTTGAGGCCGGCAAGAACGCCGCGCATGTAGGCGAAGCTCTTGATCATGCCGGGCATGGGGTCTTCACCGTTGATCTCGTACTCGAGCATGACGTGGCCCTGATAGTTCATCTTCATCAGCTCGGTGAAGATCGCCGCGATGGGCATGACGCCGTCGCCGACGTCGACCTGCGATTTCGCGTCCATCAAGTTCGAGAGGTCCTTGATGTGCATGTCGAGCAGGCGCGGACCGGCGGCGCGAATCGCTTCCAGCACATCCGTGCCGGTGCGAGTGGTGTGGCCGACGTCGATGCAGAGCCCGACCATCGGGCTCGTGTTGCGGATGGCCTTGAGGATGTCGAGCGGCGACGGCCAGTGCTTGTCCTCAGGTCCGTGGTTGTGAATGGCGAGCTTGATATTGAATTCCTGACAGAGCTTGTCGCACTTGGCCAGAGTTTCGAGGCTGGGCGAGCCGACGATCATGGGGATGCCGGCGGCTTTGCAGTACTCGTAGTTCTTGCGCAGGTCGGCGTCGTCGTTCTTTTGCAGGTAGATGGTGCCGGCGCCGGTGATGGTCAATCCGGCGCGGCGGAATTCGGCGGCGCCCTTTTCGGTTTCAGCGGCGGTGGCGTTGATGGGAAGGTGGAACTCTTTGATGTTGATGTATTGCGCCTTCAGCGTCTTCATGTATTGAATCGCGAGCCGGCGGCTGAACTCGCGGAAGGAGTAACTGGCGACACCAAGCTTGATGCCGGCTTCAGCGGCGGCGGCGAGAGGCGCGGCGGAAGCGGCTCCGAGGGCAGCGGCGCCCTTGAGGAAGTTGCGGCGACTGGATTCTGAAATCATGTTTTCGATGATATACCAGGGGAGATGGAGGACCGCATGACGACGATCAGCCGGGCCATGCGCCTGACAACGGCGATTGCGATGATCGCGCTGGGTCAGGGCTTGCCCGCGCCCCAGTTCACGAATCCGGAGCGCAGGGCGAAGCTCGAGTCGGCATTGCCTGAGATTGAAAAGATCTTCGAGCGCTATTGGAAGGGGCGGGGCATTCCGGGGCTCGTCTACGGCGTCGTCATCGACGGCGACTTCGTGGCGGTCAAAAGCTTCGGCGTGCGCGATCGCGGGGCCAATGACGCGGTGACGCCGGACACTGTCTTCCGCATCGCTTCCATGACGAAGAGCTTCACGGCGCTGGCCGTGCTGAAGCTGCGCGACGAAGGGGTGCTGTCGCTCGACGATCCGGTGTCGAAGTGGATTCCGGAGGCGGGCCGCCTGACGCCGCCGACGCGCGATTCGGCGCCGTGGACGGTGCGCACGCTGCTTACGCATGGCGCCGGATTGCCGGAGGACAATCCATGGGGCGACCGCCAGCTTGGGGTGAGCGAGCAGGCTCTGACATCATGGCTGAAACTGGGGCTGCCGTTCTCGACGCCGCCGGAGACCAAGTTCGAGTACTCCAATTACGGATTCGCGCTGGCGGGGCGTGTTGTGGCGCGTGCGTCAGGGATGTCGTATCGCGATTTTCTCGAGAAGCGAATTCTGGCGCCGCTGGGGATGAAGGCATCGACGCTGGAGCCGTCGGCAGTGCCGGCGGCCGTGCGCGCGACAGGTTACGGGAGAAAGGGCAGCGACTACGTCGAGATTCCGCCGCTGCCGCACGGTGCGTTCGGGGCGATGGGCGGCCTGCTGACTTCCGCGCGAGACCTGGGCCGCTACGTTGCGTATCAGCTTTCGGCGCATCCGCCGCGTGACGAGGATGACCCGGGACCGGTTCGCCGGAGCTCGCTCCGTGAGATGCAGAGGCAATGGCGGACTTCGAACTTCTCGGTGCGTTCCGGCTCGGGCGAAACGCCGCTGCGGGCGACGAGCGGCGGGTACGGCTACGGGCTCTCGGTGAGCCAGGACTGCCGGTTCGAGCACGTCGTCGGCCATGGAGGCGGGCTGCCAGGCTTCGGGTCGTACATGATGTGGCTGCCGGAGTATGGGGTAGGCATGTTTGCGATGGCGAACCTGACGTACGCGGGGCCGGCCGCGCCGATGCACGAGGCGCTGGAGGCGATGCTGAAGACGGGCGGGCTGGAGCCGCGCCGGCTGGCGGCGTCGGGGACGCTGGTGTCCGCCCGCGACGCGCTGGCGCGGCTGTTGAATCGCTGGGACGACCGCGAAGCAGACGCCGTGGCCGCGGACAATCTGTATCTCGACACGGCCAAAGTAGACCGGCGCAAGCAGATGGAGCGAATTCGTGAAGAGGCGGGCGCGTGCCGGGCGCCGGGCGAGGTCGTGCCGGAGAACTGGCTGCGCGGGGTGTTCAGGATTCCATGCGAGAAGGCGGTGGTCGAGGTGGGGTTCACGCTGGCGCCGACGACGCCTCCGAAGGTGCAGTCGCTGCGGATGCGGACGGTGAAACTGGAGGATGCGGAGAAGGGGTGGCCTCCGCGGCAGGCGCGGTGCGCGCCGTAAGAAGCAGACCGGCAATCTGCCACTCAGCGGCAGGTTGCGTGCGCCTGCGGTGGAATCGCGGAGAGCGAACTGGCGCGGTTTCAACGGGGCGGCCATTCAGTTCGGTTGGGTTTGGCAGGCGCCGGAGGCGCGTCGAGGGAGTCGCGCTTGATCGTGGCGCGGGCTTGCCGCGGCGGGTCCGCTCACGCCGCCTGGCGCGGGCGCACTTCGCTTTCGATCTTTTTCGCCAGCTCGTCCTCCGCTTTCTCGAGGTCGTACCTGGCCTGGAGGTTGAGCCAGAATTGCGCGCTCGTGCCGAGGTATCGCGCAAGGCGCAACGCCGTGCCGGCGGTAATGGAGCGGCGGCCGTTGACGATCTCGTTCATGCGCGTCACCGGCGCGTGCAAGTCCATCGCCAGCCGATTCACGCTGAGACCGAGGGGTCTTCAGACGTCCTCGCGGATCGTCTCGCGCGGATGAATCGGCGGGAGCCTGTTCGACTTCCTGCGAGGCATGCGATCGTCATCTCCTTCAGTGATGGCCGGCGATTTCAACGTCCAGGGCTTCGCCATTACTCCAACCCAAGCAGATACGCCGTTGATCGTTGATCCGTATGCTGCACTGGCCGGCCCGATCGCCGCGCGACGCATCCAGGCGTTTGCCCGGCAAACCGGCCAGGTCCCCCAACAAGGTTGCGCGGTCGAGGTGGTCCAGCTTTCTCGTTGCCGTGTTGGCGGCCGCCCGGAACCGCCGGCTGAACCGGCGGTGGAAGATATTCCCGGTCTCGCGGCGGCGGAAGAACCGAATCACGGGCGCAGTCCATCATGGCAAGCTTAAAACGTCAGACGCCAAAGGCAGACGGTTTCCGGGCAGCCACAAAGGGCGGCCGGGAACGCCGAACACCGGAGGGCTGAAGTCGCTGGCGGGACTGAATCGGGGTCCGGTGGTCCGACCACAGGTGGGCGGTGAGTAGCTACTTATCGCGGGTGACGCGGATGGCTTCGTTCTCGCCGCTTTCGCGGATCAGCAGGCCTTCGTTCGGGCCGGTGAGCTTCATGCGGAACTTCACGGGCGGGTCGTTGGCCGTTCGGGCGCCGTGAGAACGGCGGTGGCTTACGCGAAAGTCGAGCGCCTTGCCGTCGAACTTCAGGTTGAACATGGGCTCGGGATGTTCGGGGAAAGACCGGGGCGGCTGTCCGTCGTCGCGGCGGACGAGGTGGAAGAGAATTGCTCCGGTGAGGCCGCCGCCTTCGTCGGAGATCGTCGTGACGAGCGCCAGCGCGGCGTCGATGTGAGCGCGCCAGACGCCGGTGATTGCTGAGTTATTGCCCGCTCCGAGGGCCACGCAGACCCAGGCCAGGAGGACGATGATGAGTCTCATCCCTGCCCTCTGATGGATGATACTTACCCGATCGGTTCGGGGAAACCGGTTTATACTGAGGTCGTACACCTCCATGCGTCTTTAGACATCTTCCGCGGCTGATTCCTGACACAAGCACCCGCAGTTCGTCCGCGAGGAGGGAAGATGTCACTCCTGAGCGTCCAATCACTTCAGTTTGAACATTGCTCCGGCGTTCCGCTGTTTGAGGGCGTGACGTTTGGGGTGCATTCACGCGACAAGGTAGCGCTCGTCGGGCCGAACGGGTGCGGGAAGACGACTCTGTTGCGGATCCTCGCGGGGGAGATCGAGCCGGGCGGAGGGCGAGTGATCCGGCGGCGCGGACTGCGCGTCGTGCGATTCTCGCAGACGCAGGATGCGCCGGCCGCGTCCCGCGTCATCGACAGCTTCGACGGGACCGCGGAGTACGAGGCGCGGCGCGCCTTGTCGCGGGTCGGCCTGGAGGAGGAGTGCGCGGGGATGCGCGTGGCGGAGTTGTCGGAAGGACAGCGCGTGCGCGTCCGCCTGGCCCGCTGTCTCGCGCAGGCGGCCGACCTCTATCTGCTCGACGAGCCGGCCAATCACCTCGACATCGCCGGTCTTGAGGGCGTCGAGCGGTGGCTGGCTGAATCGGACGCGGCGGCCATCGTGGTCTCGCACGACCGGGAATTGCTCTGCCGCGCGACCACGCGCACACTGGCCTTGGCGCGGGGACGGTTGACCGACTACGCCGGGAACTACGAGCAGTACCGCGCCTGGCGGGATGCGGATGAACGGCGCAGGCGGACGCAGTACGAGGAGAGCCGGCGCGCGGCGGCCGCGCTCGAGCAAGCCCAACAGCAGCGCAGCGGCCTTGCGGACCGCACGGCGCGCGCCCCGTTGGGGGCACGCAGCAGCCACGATTTCTACCGGGCGAAGGCGGCGCGCATCGCGCGGACGGCCCGGATTCTGCGGGAGCGGAAGTCGATGCTGCTCGAGGTGGAGAAGCCTTGGGAAGAGCAAGGCATTGCCGCCCTTGATTTCGGGGCGGTGGAGGAGAGCGGTCCGATTGCGCTGGAGGTGCGCGGCGTCGGGAAGTCGTTCGCGGGACGGGCGGTGCTCGATGGGCTGCGGTTCGCCGTGCGGCGGGGGGAACGCTGGGCTATCACGGGGCCGAATGGATGCGGTAAGTCGACGTTGCTGCGGATTCTGGCCGGGGACCTGACGCCGGACTGCGGGGAGGTTGTGTTCGGTGGGAGGATTCGCGCCGCCTGGTTTGCCCAGGAGGGAGCCAACTTGCCGATGCTGGGGACGGCTCTGGAGCTTTGCAGGACCCGGGGCGCGTCCGAGACTTCGGCCCGGACAATGCTGGGCTGCCTGAAACTTGGGGCGGAGCCTGTTGAGCGGCCTTTGGCGAATCTCAGCGCCGGGGAGCGGGCTAAGGCGGCTTTGGCTTCGCTGCTGGTGTCGGGCGCCAATCTTCTGTTGCTGGATGAGCCTGCGAACCATCTGGAGATGGAGGCTCGGGAGGCGCTCGAGGAGGCTCTGCGACGGTATCCGGGGACGATTGTATTCGCTTCACATGACCGGTACTTTGTCCGGTCTCTCGCGACGCATTCGATTGACTTGCAGCAAGCCCGATCGGAGATCGGGGGGAAGATCGGCGATCCACCCCACAACTTTACTTCGGTTTGGCGATTCCGACGACGATGAACTCGTAATGGAGTTTGACGTTGGTCAGGGTCTTGCCTTCCTGGCCTTGGATCATGTCGAGGAGACGCTCCAGGTTCAGGCGAGGGATGCCGAGGATGCGGACTTCCGCGCCCTTCTTCACCTGGTCGAGGCCGGCCATGCCTTTGAGGAAGACGAGGCGGCGCAGTCCGCTTGCCGGCTTGTTCTCGGGATCGTTCTCATCGAGGATGGTGGCGTTCGCAATCACGCAGTCATCGAAGGTCTTGGGCTGGCCCGAGATGAGTGCGTTGAACTCGGAGTAATTGTACCCGGCGTTGCGCGAATCGATCGTAATCGAGGTTTTCGTGGCGCGGACGGTGGCCGTGAGCTTCTCGTATTCGGGGAAGGAACGGTCCGCCGTGTAGGCTTTGTAGCCGGGGATCCACTTGAACGAGCTGATGAGCGACACGCCGCCGACGCCGGAGACGGGGTGCAGCTCGAAGACGTGATCGGGGTTGGTGTTGGCGGGTTTGGCGACGGGGTTGCCCTGGATGTGCTCCACTTTGCCCGGATGCTCGAACCAGATGCGCCAGACGCCGGACATGCGCACGGGCTTTCCGGAGTCCTCCGCTTCGCGGACCTTCGCGATCGCGGCCTGTTGTTCTTTTGCGTTGACGATCTCGGCGACCATGGGCAGACCGACCTCCTTTTGGGAGCGGCCGGCGATGTGGAGATCGCCGTCCTTGCCGCCGGAGGAGATCGGATTGACGGTCTTCTTGGCGTGATCGACGATGAACTGCGCGTCGAGGGTGGCGCGGTTCTTGTGGACCTCGACGAACTTGCGCTTGAGCACGAGGCGGGCCGCGTCCGCGGAGGGCGCGAGCAGCGCGGCGACGGCAATGAGCAGCCGGAGTCTCATGGGAGACCTCTCATTGCGCGGGCGGCGCGCCCGGCCTGGCCGCAGGTTGGGCAGGCTCAGTGAGCAGGGCCTTGCCCGCGCCGCGCAGTTTAACAAACTCTTTCAGACGCTCAAACCAGAATTGAGCGCCGAGCGTCAATGCGATGGCGGTGACGATCCAGCCCGCGAGGTGATTGAAGAGCAGGTATCCGAGCCAGTCCCAGAAGACCGAACTGATGTCTGGACTGATGCCTGGCGGCTTGCCGGCCGAGGCCTGTTGCCAGAGTTCATTCCATTTGTTGCGGTCGTCGTCCCAACCGGTGAGCTGGCCAAGGAGCTGTTCGGACTTCTGCTTGTCCACACAGGCTTCTCTGATCTTTTGGATCGGAGGCGCAGGATCGGGGTTGTCGGGATCGGTGTACTCGAAGTCGGTCTGCTCGCCGGGCTGGGCTTTTTCGACGCACGCCTTCGCTTCGGCAACGATCTGCTCGCGGAGGGCGGGGTTGGTCCAAAGCTGGCGCACCATTTTGAGGGTGTCGGCGTTGACGACCAGCGTGACGATGATCGCCAGGATCACAGAGACGACCTGGGACTTGCGCTTGTACCAGCCGGAGGTGCGGTCCATCGTGTCGTTGAACCAGGTTTCGAGCAAATTGAGGGTCCCTTCCAGGGGCGCTTTGGCCGAGTCGCGCAGAGGCAGCAGCGCCTGGAGACTGCGCTTGAGGTGCGAATCCTCCAGGGCGTCCACGCCCTGGAGGAACCTGCTCTCCAAATCCGAGGCTGCGCCGGCGCCGGGTTCAGGCGGGAGCGCCACGCTCTGCATGAGGGCCAGGGCAAAGGTGCGTGGAGGCATGTAGCTGGGGAGCCGTTTGCCCTTGAAAAGCGATTGGACAAGCGGATGTTGGTAGATGCGGTTCAGGATGTGCTCGGCGCGCGCTGTGTCGCCGGAGAGCAGGACTTCGATGCCGTCGCGGAGGGTGTTGCCGCGCCACTTGAAGATGCTGGCGATCCACTCGTTGACGGCGGTGCAGATGAGGCTCAGCAGGAGATAGACGAACGCCAGACCGATGGCGACGTCGAGGGCATTGAGGCCGAACATGCAGACTCCTCCTCCCCGGTCCGTGACGGCGTGGTCCAAAAGGTCCGGGATCAGCGAAAGTGTATCGGAAATCCGGGGCGAATACAAGAAGATAATTCGGGAGGGATTTCGCGGAAATTGGCGAATGGAGGAGGGATCGAACGGAGGGCGGCTCCGGCGGATGGGAGGGCCGCGTGCGCGGCGAGGCGAGGGTGGAGCGGGCGCGAGGCGACTCTTTTTCAGGCGCTCCGGGGAGCGGCAAGGCGCTGGTCTTTTCCAGGAAGCGCCTGGCAGGCCAGGAGGTTACAGCGACGCCGTGGCCGCCGCCTGTGAACCGAAAATCCTTGATCGAAACGCTGTACTCGGAGTAGTTGTTCCGTTTGGCAGGATGCCTTCTTCGGCGCTGATGAAGAAGAGGACAGCGGCTTGCCATCAGGGGAGAAAACCGCGTCGAGCGCCCAAATTGTGTCAACGATGCGCTGGACTCGGCGTCGATGATGGCGATTGTGCCTCCACGCTCGGGCCGGAATGGAGGGTATTTGCCGTGGACGACAATCGTCTTCCCATCCACGATACGGGCGTCCTCGGCGCGCGCCGTCCCGTAATCGAGTTCGATGGCTGCCGGGGAGGTGATTGCGCCCCAATGGAACGGATCAGGAGCCGCAGGGGGAGAGCAGCGCGCAGAGCGGTAGTACCTCTGAATGCGCTCTGCCTGCCTGCATGATGAGCGCGGGCGTGGCGCGGCGTCAATCGCCCGAAGGGATCAGATTGTTTCCAGTTCCTGCTCGAGGAGCTGGCGGGAGTGGAGGTCGGCGTAGTAGCCGCCGAGGGCGAGGAGCTGGTCGTGCGTGCCCTGCTCGACGATGCGGCCCTGGTCGAGGACGTAAATGCAGTCGGCGTGGCGGACGGTCGAGACGCGGTGGGAGATGAGGATTGTCGTGCGGCCGCGCATGAAGTCGGTGAGGCTGGTGAGGATGCGCTCTTCGGTGACGGTGTCGACGGCGGACAGCGCGTCGTCGAGGATCAGGATGTCCGGCTCGCGCAGGAGGGCGCGGGCGATGGCGGTGCGCTGCTTCTGGCCTCCGGAGAGAGTGAGGCCGCGCTCGCCGACAACGGTCGCGTAGCCGTTGGGGAAACCTTCGATGTCTGGGGCAAGTCCGGCCAGTTCGGCGGCTTTGCGGATTTGCTCTTGCGTCGCGCTTTCGACTCCGAAGGCGATGTTCTCGCCGACGGTGGAGCTGAATAAAAACGTCTCCTGGGGGACGAAGCCGATGATGCGGCGGACTTCGGCGGGGTCGAGATCGGGGAGGTCCACGCCGCCCAGCAGCACTGCGCCTTCGGTGGGGTCGAAGAGGCGCGGGATGAGGTGCACGAGCGTGGATTTGCCGGCGCCGGTGCGGCCGACGATGGCGATGGTGGCGCCGTCGGGAATGACGAGATCGATGCCGTCGAGCGCGGTGCGCCACGCGCCGTTGGTTTCAAAGCGCATCGACACGTTGCGGAACTCGATGTCGCGGGATGCGGGCAGCGGGCGCGGCGCCGGAGGCGCTTTGATGGAGGGCTCTTCGGTGAGGATTTCGTTGATGCGCTTGAGCGACGCCGCGCCGCGCTCGATGAGATTGACGACCCAGCCGAAGGCGATCATGGGCCAGATGAGAATGCCCATGTAGGTGTTGAACATCACGTAGGAGCCGATGGTGAGCTTGCCTTCGATGAGGCGCAGGCCGCCGACCCAGAGGACGATGAGGAACGTGATGCCGATCAGCGCTTGCAGCGCCGGCATGAACATGCTGGAGAGGCGCGCGAGACGGATGGCCTGGCCGATGTAATTGCGGTTGAGCTCTTCGAACTTGCGCAACTCCGCTTCTTCCTGGACATAGGCGCGGACGACGCGCGCGCCGCTGAGGTTCTCCTGGACGCGGCTGGTGATGTCGGAAAAGACAGACTGGATGCGCTCGAAGCGGTGATGGATGCGGCGGCCGAAGAAGACGACGATGACGGAGACGACGGGGGCGGGGGAGAGGGCCCAGAGGGTCAACTGCCAGTCGACGGAGAACATCACGGCCAGCGCGAGGACGAAGGTGAGCGAGGTCTCGAAGGTGTACATCAGCGCGGGGCCGAGCATCATGCGGACGGCGTTGAGGTCGTTGGTGGCGCGGGCCATGATGTCGCCGGTGCGGAAGCGAGAGTAGAACTTCCAGTCGAGCGATTCGAGCTTCGTGAAGATGTCGTTGCGCAGGTCGAATTCGACGTCGCGCGAGATGCCGACGAGGATGACGCGCATCCAGAACTGGAAGAGTCCTTTGAAGGCGGCGACGCCGAGCAGAATGGCGATGATCCAGAGAAGTGTGGAGAGCGGGTCGCGGCGCGTGATGGCGTCGATGCCTTCGCGCATAATGAGCGGGATGGCGGCGCCGGCGATGTCCTTGACGACGAGCGCGCCGAGGCCGAGGGCGAGTCCGCGCTTGTAGCGGGCGAGGTAGGGGCGGCCGATGGCGGCGATTTCGCGGAGGGTCAAGCCCCGAACCTCCAGGAGAGAAGCTTGACCCACTCGAAGAAGATGTTCTTGCGGCCCTCGCGCTCGCGGTACCAGACGTCGGCCTGGAAATCGGGACTGTCCGCGGAGACAGGGATGATCGTATAGCCAGGCAAAGCCTGGCGGAAGATGGCCGCGGCGCGGCGCGTGTGGAAGGCGGTGGTGACGAGAAGGAAGCGGCGGACGTTGCGGGCGCGCAGGACGGGCTCGAGGGCGGCGGCCTCGGCCATGGTGGAGCGGGCGTCGTTGGGAACGCAGAGAAAAAGGCTGCGGTTAAAGCCTTTCTTTACCGCAAAAGGGATGCTGATTTCGCACTCGGGCACAGCGTAAATCACCTTCGGCCCGGAGACGATGACGATGGGGACGAGGCCCTGGCGGGCGAGTTCGGCGGCCTTGAGAATGCGCTCGCCGGAGAAACCGCCGGCGAGAACGACGGCGGCGTCGGCCTGGACCGGGGGCTGGCCGATGTCGAGGAAGCGTCCCGGGAACGCGAGGATGGCGTCTCGCTTCAACCAGAGGAGGGCCAGGATGACGAGAAGGAAAAGGAACTGAAGGAGCGCAGAGCCGACGCGGTTGCGCGCGCGTGGATGCATCCCCGGCCTATTTCTCCGGATCGAGGCGTCCCGCGGTGCGGAGCTTCTGGAGCATCCGCTCGATTTCGTCCTCCTCCTCCTGGCTGACGACCTGGTAGCGGGGCGAGGGGAGGGGTTCGGTCTTCTGCGGCGCGAGCGGGGCGCCGAAGATCTGCCGATGCGGCACGCCGTTGATCAAGGATTGCGTCGCGCGCTGCTGGATGACGCGGAGGAGAGCGTTGGACGACCGGGTGTCGCCGGGGTGGACGATGCGGATGCGGCGGCCGTCGGCGAGCGTGAGATACGCGACGAGCGGCGCGACCCAGCCGGTCTGATCGACGCGGCGGATGAGCGACCACTCGATCTGCTGAGCGCCGATCTCGAGGCAATCGTCGGTGATACGGATGACGGGGCGCGTGGCGAGCCAAAGGACGAGCGCGGCGCTGGCGAGGAAGAGCCCCGCGGGAATCGCCGAGGGAAGCCAGAACTGGGCGTACCAGCCGGAAAAAGCGGCCAGCCCGAGCGCGGAGGCCGCGGCGAGGAGATAAATGCGAGAAGGAGTGAAGCGTCTCACACTACTCTCAGACTAACGGCCCGCCGGGTCGGCGTCAATCGGGGTATTGCCTCGACGTACCGGCGGATTCGCGGGAGTGGTTTTCGCGGCGGCCGCTCCTGGACGGCCGCGGCTCCGAAACCCTGCCTGCGCATCCATCGGGGGATATTTGGAGCAGCAGGCGGCGGGCGACGAGGAAATAGTGGATCGCGCTCCAACTGGTGGCGGCGACCGCGGCCCAGAAGACGGGCGGGTAGAGGGAGAGGAGGAAGAACGAGGGCCAGACGCGCTCGAGGACGGCGCCCGTTGCGGCGGCGAACTGGAAGAAGGTGCTGATCTTGCCCCAGACGCTGGGCGGAAAACTGCGGATGCCGCGGAAGGCCAGGGCCCAGGCGGCGAACATCAGGATCGCGATGTCGCGGCCGAGAACGAGCGCGACCATCCAGCGGGGGATGGCGTGCGAGACTCCCAGGCCAATGAAGATGGTGGCGGCGAGGAGCTTGTCGGCGATGGGATCGAGCAGCTCGCCGGTGCGGGTGCGCCAGTTGAAGCGGCGCGCAAGCCAGCCGTCGATGCCGTCGCTGAGGGCGGCGATCAGCAAGAGGGTGAACGCGGATCTGAAATCGTCGGCGGCTACGGCGATGCCGATGAAGGGGGTGAGGAAGATGCGCGCGGCCGTGATCAGGTTGGGGGGAGTTAGCCAATCCGGCATCGGTCAGCCCCGAAGAATAGAAGAAGCTTTATCGAAAGGACCCGATCGGCGATCGGGGGGCGGATCGGGCGATCCGCCCCACATGGATTGAGAATCATCCGGCGGCGGCCATGACGTGGACAGGCGCGAGGGCGTCTGAAGTCACGATGTCGTAGAGAGTGGGGTCGGACATGATCTTGGCGACCAGCGCGACGTGCATGGCGTGTCCGGCGCGGGTGGCGATGACGCGGCCGAGAAGGGGGCGGCCGATGAGGGCGAGGTCGCCGATGAGGTCGAGGGCCTTGTGGCGGCAGGGCTCGTCGCGGAAGCGCAGGCCGCCGGGGTTCATGACCGAGGCCCGGTCGAAGCACACTGCGCTGTCCAGGCTGGCGCCGCGGATCAGGCCCATGTTGCGCATCGCGTCGAGCTCCCATGAGAAGCCGAAGGTGCGCGCGGGGGCGATTTCGCGGGCGTAGGAATCGGGGCAGACCGGCATTTCGAGCGACTGGTTGCCGACCAGGGGGTGGTCAAAGAAGATGTCGCAGGAGAGGCGGAATTCAGAGGCGGGGACGATTGAAATCGATTTGCCGGGGGTTTCGAGCGAGACGGGACGGAGGATGCGCAGATAGCGGCGGCGCTTGCGCGTGGAGCGGAGCCCGGCTTCGCGGATGAGGTCGACAAAGGGGCGTCCGCTGCCGTCGAGGATCGGGACTTCCAGGTTGTCGATCTCCACATAGGCGTTGTCGACGCCCATGCTGTAGAAAACGCTAAGCAGGTGCTCGGTGGTGGAGATCAGGACGCCCTGGCGCATGAGGCTGGTGGCGTAGCTCACGCGCTGAACGTAGCGCCAGCTTGCGGGGATTTCGAAGTTGTCGAGGTCGGTGCGGCGGAAGACAATGCCTGCGCCGGCGGGAGCGGGCGTGATCCGGATCTTCACCGGAACGCCGCTGTGCAAGCCGACGCCGCTTGCTTCCACCGCGCGGTGGACGGTTGTTTCAAACCGCAAAAGAAACTCCACGGCGGGCGGATTCAGACTCGAACAACATCTTAGCAGAAGCGGCGGGGGATGGTAAGTGCTTTGTCCTGAAGGTTTTACAAAACTTTTTATGTGGTATTTGTGACACACTTCCGGGGGGATCTGTGGTATGGGTTGACACTTTTTGCGGCGGCGCGGGGGCCGCGGGCGGTTTATCATGTGAGGGACGATGCCACAAGCGCGCCTTTTCCTCGTTGACGCCTTCAACTTCATCTTCAGGGCCTTCCATGCCCGGCAGCGGAGCGGGGCGCCGCCGATGCGGACGTCGCGGGGCTCTTCGACCGAGGCGGTCTACATCTTCCACAACATGATGCGGAAGCTGATGAAGCAGTATCAGCCGGAGTATCTCGCGGTGATCTACGAGAGCGAGGGGCCGACCTTTCGCGACGAGGCGTTTGCGGAGTACAAAGCGAACCGGGCGGAGACGCCTCCGGAATTGCTGGAGCAGATACCGGTGGTGGAGCGGCTGCTGGCGGCGATGCGGGTACCGGTGGTGAAAGCGGCGGGATACGAGGCGGACGACGTGATCGGGACGCTGGCGCGGAAGGCGGGCGATGTCGAGGTGTGGATCGTTTCAAGCGACAAGGACATGCTTCAACTTGTCGATGATCGCGTGAAAATGCTCGATCCGATGAAGAACGACACGCTCTATGATCCCGAGAAGGTGAAGGAGTTCAAGGGGGTAAGGCCGGAGCAGATTCCGGATCTGCTGGCGCTCGTTGGGGACACGGCGGACAACATTCCGGGTGCGCCGGGGATCGGGGACAAAGGCGCCGTGCAGTTGCTCGAGGAGTTCGGTTCGCTCGATGCGCTCCTGGAGCGCGCGGGCGAGGTGCAGCGGAAGGCGTATCGCGAGAGTTTGATGAACAATCGCGAGCAGATTGAGCTGAGCAAGCGGCTGGCGACGATTGAGAGAGACGCTCCTCTGGAGTTCAAGCTGGAGGATCTGAAGACGCGCGAGCCGGACCGCCAGGCGCTGGCGGAGATCTATCGCGAGCTGGAGTTTTTCAGTTTTCTGAAAGAGCTGGAGCCGGACGCCGCCGCGGCCGCTGTAGCGGAGCGGGAGACGGCGACGCTGGACAGCGCGGCGGCTGTCGCGCAGTGGATCGCTTCGTTGCCTGCCGGGGCGGCTGTGGCATGCGTGTTTGCGCCGCCGCGGGAGGGTGAGTTGGAGGGCGGCGCGGTCGGGCTGTGCGCGCGTGCGGGCGTGACGCGCGCGGTTCCCTGGAGTCTCAGGGGTGAGCTTGAGCCGCTGTGGTCGCGCACTCTCATCGTCTATGACTGGAAGGCGATGCTGAGCGCTGGCGCGGCTCCGGAGGCGCGCGGCGCGATCGAGGATGTCCTGCTGCTGGCCTTCCTGGCGCTTGCGGACCCCAGCGCTTGTGAGCTGGATTCTCTCGCGGCGCGGTACCTGGAGAACAAGCCGGAGGGCGGCGCGGCCGGCAGGGCCGGTGCGCTCGTGGACCTGCACGCCAAGATTTCGCCGCTGGTGGACGGCGAGCTGCGGCGCATCTACGATGCCATCGACCTGCCGCTGGCGCCGGTGCTGGCGCGGATGGAGCGGACCGGCATACGTATCGAGACGGAGGAGCTGGCGCGGCTGTCGAGCCGTATGGACGGCGAGATCCAGAAGCTCACCGATGAGATCTATGCGCTCGCCGGGAAGCCGTTCAACATCAACTCGCCGCAACAATTGGGCAAAATTCTGTTTGAAGACCTCGGGCTGCCCGCGCAGGGCCGCACGGGCAAGACGAAGAACTACTCGACGGCGGCGGATGTGCTGGAGGCGCTCGCCGCCGCCTATCCGATCGCGCAGAAGGTGCTCGACTACCGCCAGCTCACGAAGCTGAAGGGCACTTACGTCGACGCGCTGCCGCAGATGCTGTCGCCAGTGGACGGGCGGCTGCACACGACGTTCAATCCGGCGGGAGCGGCGACGGGGCGGCTGTCGTCGTCGAATCCGAACCTGCAAAACATTCCGGCGCGGACGGAGCTGGGGCGCGAGATCCGCGCGGCGTTCGTGCCGGAGCCCGGCTGGGTGCTGCTTTCGGCGGACTACTCGCAGATCGAGCTGCGGCTGCTGGCGCATTTCTCCGGCGATGCGGTGCTGGTGGAGGCGTTCCGCAACAACGAGGACATCCACACGCGCACGGCGGCGGAGGTGTTCGGCGTGGCGCCGCTGATGGTGACGCCCGAGATGCGGCGCAACGCGAAGGCGGTGAACTTCGGCATCGTCTACGGCCAGACGGCGTTCGGGCTGGCGTCGCAGCTTGGGATCGCGAGGGAGGAGGCGGAGCGGTACATTCGCGGGTATTTCGAGCGGTATTCGGGCGTGAAGAAGTGGATTGACCGCACGATTGCAGAGGTGCGAAAAACGGGCCGCACGGTGACGCTTGACGGGCGGCGGAGGCCGATTCCCGACATCGATTCGAAGAACCCCAACGCACGCTCGTTCGCCGAGCGCACGGCGGTGAACACGCCGCTGCAAGGGACCGCAGCGGATCTGATCAAGCGGGCGATGATCGCGATCGACCACGAGCTGGCCGCGAGCGGACTCCGCAGCCGCATGCTGCTTCAGGTGCACGACGAACTCGTGCTGGAGTGCCCGCCGGAGGAGGTGGCCGAGGTGTCGCGGCTGGTGAAGTCGCGCATGGAGGGCGTCGTGAAACTCGCCGTGCCGCTGCTGGCGGAGACCGGGACCGGGCCGAACTGGCGCGACGCGAAGTAGGGATGGGCGATCTCGAAAAACAGCTCGAGGCGCTGCGGCGGAAAGTGGCGCGGATCGATGCCAAGTACGCGGGCGGGCCGCCGCGTCCGCCCTTGCGCGGGTTGGGCGAGGGCAGGGAAGTCGAGAGCGGGTGCGGGAAGCATTGGGAGATCGAGCGGTCCTGGCCTGCGCAGCACCGGCACGGGCAGGCCGACGTCGGGGAGTTGTCAGAGCTGCCGGAGGATTTGCTCACAGTTCTCGCACCGGGGGAGAAGGTGAACGCGCCGGCGGCGAAGTGGGCGTTCATCGATACGGAGACGACGGGTCTGGCGGGGGGATCGGGGACGCTGGCGTTTCTGATTGGGGTGGGCGCAATCACGCCGCGCGGTTTCGAGCTGAAGCAGTACTTTCTGCGGGATCACGGCGAGGAGGCGTCGGCGCTGGATGCGCTGCGCCGGCAGCTTGAGGAGTTTGACGTCGTCGTCACATACAACGGAAAGGCTTTCGATCTGCCGCTGCTCGAGACGCGGTTTGCGCTGTCGCGGATGAAGTCGCCGTTTTCGCGGATGGCGCATGTGGATTTGCTGTTTGGGGCTCGGCGGCTGTGGCGGCTGGCGCTGGAGCGATGCCGGTTGCAGGACCTGGAGTCGCGGATTCTGGGCGTGGAGCGCGTGGGGGACGTCGGGGGCGGGTTCATTCCGGAGCTCTATTTCCAGTGGCTGCGGACGGGGAGCGCGAAGCCGCTGGAGCCGGTGTTTTCGCACAACGCGATCGACATACTGTCGCTGGCTTGCCTGACCGCGGTGGTGCCGATGGCGATGCGCGATCCTGCGCGGCTCAAGAGCGGGGCGGAGATGGTGGGGGTGGCGCGGTGGCTGCGGAATGAGGGGCGTCTGGAGGAGGCGCTGGCGCTGATGCGGGCGGCGCTATCGCGAAGACTCGATGAGCCGCTGCTCTACGAGACTCTGTGGCACGCGGGGGAGATCGAGAGGAAACTGGGGCGGCGCGATGCGGCAGTGGCGGCGTGGAGCGAGCTGGCGACGGTGAAGAACGAGTGGCAGGCCCAGGCGCTGGAGCGGCTCGCGATGCATTACGAGCACGGGTTAAAGGATGCGGCGACGGCTCTGGAGAAGACCCGGGCGGCGCGGGCGATCGCGGACAGCGAAGAGTTGAGAAGGCGGGAGCAGCGGCTGGTCAGGAAGACGGCTTCCCGTGGGGAACGTTTGATTTGAGGCGGGAACCCGATCGGAGATCGGCGCCAGATCGGCGATCCGCCCCACAGCCAAGAGCGCTTAACTTGCGAGCTGGGCGGCCTTGGCCAGCAGGAGATTCTCGAACGTGTAGTCGGTGGACGGTTTCTCGTGGTGGCGCAGGTACCATTTGTAGGTCTGCTTCAGGCCTTCCGGGAATGAAGTGGGCTTCAGGCCGAGCACGCGCTGCGCCTTGCTGATGATCATCGTGATAGGCGGCAAGTCGAAGTACATGCCGAAATAAAGGCGCGGGCCCATCGGATGGCCGCCGGCGCGGTGGATGCTTTCGCGCGGGATGCGGACGATCTTCGATTCCTTGCCGGCCGCGGCGGCGAAGGCATCAACAACCTCGGCTTGGGTGAGAGCGCGCGGATTGGCGATGTTGAAGGCGTGGCCGGCCGTCGCGGGGACTTCAAGGGCGCGCACGAGCGCCCAGACAAGGTCGCCGACGTAGACGAACTGCATCAGGCGGCGGCCGTCGCCGGGCAGGATGAGCGGGCGTTTGTCGCGGATGCGGTCCCAGAAGAACTGCTCGCGGTAGAACGGGTTGCCGGGGCCATAAACGTACGGCGGGCGGATGGTGGTGACGGGAATGCCGAAGCGCTGGTGGAGGCGAAACAGGGCGCGCTCGCTCTGCGCCTTGTTGCGGACGTAGACGTCGGGGTGGTCGTCGGGGGCGAGCGCGTCTCCCTCGTGATGATTGAGGCCATCGCCGTAAGCGGCGACGCTGGACATGAAGATGTAGCGGCCGGCGCGGCCGTTCAACAGGCGCGCGGTGCCTTCGATGACGGATGCCGGCGTCCCGCGCTCCCAGTCGTAGGCGATGTCGTAGACGGCGTCAAACGACTGCGCGCCGATGGCCTCCTTCACCTTGGCGAGGTCGTTCCGGTCGGCCTGGAGGTTGATGACCTTCCTGCCGAAATCGTGTGAGTCTCTACGGTGCAGCACGGAGATCTCGTGGCCCGCCTTGGTGAGCGAGGCCACAAGGTGCCTGCCGATGAACTTCGTGCCGCCGATGATCAGGACCTTCATGACTGACTGTTTCTCCTTGCCGCTGGTCCAGGGTGCGAGGTCTGCCTAGTCGTAGTATTCGAGGCCGAGGTGCGTGATCAGATCTTCACCCTGCATCCAACGGAGCGTGTTTTTCAGCTTCATGAGTTGAATGAAAATGTCGTGCTCAGGGTAAAGGCCGGGGGCCGTCATGGGAGCCTTGAAGTAAAAGCTCAGCCACTCCTGAATGCCCTTCAGGCCCGCCCTTTGCGCGAGGTCGAGGAACAGAACGAGATCGAGAACGATGGGCGCGGCGAGAATGGAGTCGCGGCACAAGAAATCGATCTTGATCTGCATGGGGTAGCCGAGCCACCCGAAGATGTCGATGTTGTCCCAGCCTTCCTTGGCGTCGCCGCGCGGGGGATAGTAATTGATGCGCACGACGTGGTGGATGTCCTTGTAGAGCTGGGGGTAAAGCTGAGGCTGGAGGATATAGTCGAGGACGCTCAGCTTGGTCTCTTCCTTTGTCTTGAAGCTGCCCGGATCGTCGAGGACCTCGCCGTCGCGGTTGCCGAGGATGTTGGTGGAGAACCAGCCGTGGACGCCGAGCATGCGGGCCTTGAGGCCTGGGGCGATCAGCGTCTTCATGAACGTCTGGCCGGTTTTGAAGTCCTTGCCGCAGACAGGCAGGGCGCGGTCTCGTGCGAGGTCGAGCAGCGCGGGGATGTCGTGGGTCAGGTTGGGGGCGCCGTTGGCGAACGGCACGCCGGACATCAGCGCGGCGTAGGCGTAGATCTGGCTGGGGGCGATGTCGGGGTCGTTCTCGCGCAGGCCCTTCTCGAAGGCAGCCTGCGTCTGATGGACAGCGGCGGGCTTGTGGAAGACCTCGGTGGAGCCGCACCAGATCATGACGGTGCGCGAGACGCCGCTGTTTTTCTGGAAATTGCGAATGTCATCCATCAGGGCCTGGGCTTTATCCATCTTGGAGCCGCCAGTCTTCACGTTGGGTCCATGGATGCGCTTGACGTATTCCTGCTCGAAGACGGCCTTCATCGGCTTGAGGGCCTGGAGAGGTTCTTTCACCTGCTCAACCAGCGAGCGCTCAAGCACTTGCGCGTTGAGGGCGGCTTCGTAGGCGGTGTCTTCGTAGATGTCCCAGCCGCCGAAAACGAGGTCGTTCAGGCCGGCCAGGGGGACGAAGTCGCGGATGAAGGGGCTGCGGTTGTCGGTTCGCTTTCCGAGGCGGACAGTAGCCATCTGGGTGAGCGAGCCGACGGGCTGTGCGATTCCTTTCTTGATGGCTTCCACGCCCGCGATGAAGGTTGTTGAAACGGCGCCGATTCCGGGGATCAGAACGCCGAGTTTGCCCTCCGCGGGCGCAATCGAAACCGGTGGGCTAGTGGGCAAGAAGGCACTCCTGTGATGGAGCGTCGAGGTCGAGGTGTAAGACGCTCCAATTGTTATACTAACAAGCGCATGGAGGCTCGCGCGACATGGAGTCGGGCACGCACCGGGAGAGGGGTCCGGTGAGCGCCGCGGCGAAGACGTCCACGACCGTTCCGACAGTGGTGGCCGACGATGAGGCGCACGCGCTCGACGAGCTGCTCTACCTGCTGAAGGGGTATCCGGAGATCGAGGTGGTGGGGTCGGCGCGCAACGGGTTGGAGGCGGTTGAGAAGATCGAGGAACTGGAGCCCGACCTGGTTTTCCTCGATGTGCAGATGCCGGGGTTGGACGGCCTGGGGGTGATCAACAAGATCCGTGAAGACCGTGCGCCGATGCCGGCGGTGGTTCTGTGCACGGCATACGAACAGTACGCGCTGGAGGCGTTTCGGCTGGAGGTGCTGGACTACCTGCTGAAGCCGGTGGAGCGGGACCGGCTGGGCCTCACGATCGAGCGGGTGCGGCGGCAGATGCTGGACGCCGAGGCCGCGGCTCATCCTGTGCCGGCGCAACCGTCTGCCGCCGCTCCGCCGCAGCGCAACAAGCTGTTGATCAAGTCGGCCGGACGGAACCTGATCGTGGATGCCGCCGACGTCGTGTTCGCGACGATCGAGGACGGGCTGATCACAGTGGTGACGACGGCGCTGGAAGGTCAGACCAACTACAAGACGATCGAGGAATTGCAGTCCAGCCTGGACCCGGCGGTTTTCTGGCGGGCGCACCGCAGCTACCTGGTGAACGTGAACCGGATACGCGAGGTGATCCCGTGGTTCAAGTCGAGCTATCAGCTACGAATGGACGACCGCAAAGGCAGCGAGATCCCGGTGAGCCGGGTGCAGACCAAGCGGCTGCGCGAGATGTTCAGGCTGTGACCTGCCGCGCTTCGGGCCCATCGGCGGGTACGGCGCGGCAGACGTAGGGCAGGACTCCGTAGCCGCGGGTGTAGGCCATTCGGCAGGCGCGGCGGACAATGCGGATGAGGGGAGAGATCGCGTCTTCGTTCCAGCGATGCCGGCCGGCCGCGAGGGCCACTTCCTCGGGGAAGTTCCAGGCGCGCGCCAGCCATTCGCCGGCTTCGTAGCGGCTGGCGTTGAACAGCTCGCGTTCGCGCGCGACGAGGTCGAGGGGCTCCCCAGCGGCGAGGCGCTCACCGGCCTCGGAGAGGAATGCGGTGTAGCGTCTTGGATGCGCCACCGTCAAACCGATGCGGCCGAGGTCATGGAGGAAGGAGGCGAGCGAGGCGCGGCTGGAAGGGAAGCCTTCCGCGGCGGCGAGCTCGCGGGCGAAGGAGGCGCAGGCCGCGGCGTAGCGCCAGTAAGGAGTGAGCTCCTCATAGACGGGCGTCCCGCGCATGTAGAGACGCGATGCGATTTCGGCGGCCAGGCTGCGCAACCGTTCCAGGCCGACGAAGGCGATGGCGTGCCTGGCGTCCTCGATGTACTCCGCCGACTCGGGCGCGGATTCATTGGCCCACGCCACGAGCTCCGCCGTAAAGGCGGAATCCTCGCGCAGCAACTCGGCGGCGCGCGCCGCCGAGGCGTCTTCGCGCGCCAACGCGCGCGCCAGCTTGGCCGCGATGGGCGGGAAGGCGGGAATGTTAAGCAATACGTTCCGGCCGAGCATCGGCTGCGTCATCCTACTAGGGAAGATCGGCGGAACCGTCTCAGGCTTTAGCCTGACGGCGGGTCAAATGTTGATGCGTATCCGCCAAAGGAGGTAGCCGAAGGCCTGCCGCACGTAACGCAACTGCTCGCGCACGGAGCCGGTGGGGGCGCCGGGGCGTGGCGAGCCGTAGACGATCATCCCCTCGTTCTCGAGGATGCGCTTGGCGCGATAGATGTGATAGCCGTCGCTGACCAGCACCGCCGACTGCAAGCCCATGCGCCGCATGATCTCGCTGACAGCGACGATGGAGTGCACGGTGGAGCCGCCTTCGGCCTCGACGGTGATGTCCTCGGAAGGGATTCCGCGCTTCACCAGGTAGGCGCGGCCCACTTCGCCCTCCGTGAATTGAGGGTCGCCGCCGGCGCCGCCGGTGGTGATCACGCGGGGCGCGACGCCCTGCATGTAGAGGTCGTAGGCGTGGTCGAGGCGGGCGCGGAGCACGGGCGAAGGCCGCCCGCGGTATTCGGCCGCGCCGAGCACCACGATAACGTCCGCCTGGCGGGTTTCGTCGATCATCGACTGCCGCTCGATCGCCTTCGAGAGTGAGACGATGAGAACAGCCACCGGCAGGCTGATGACAGCGGCAAGGATTGCGGCGACCCGCCACATCGTACAATTCGATTCTAACGTCTAGAGGTAGCATGCCCCGACCGGAAGTTCTGACGAGCGCCAGGAATCCGTTCCTGAAGGAGCTGCGGCGCGCGGGTTCGCAGGGCGGGCTGACCAGGGAGGGCTACGCGGTGGCCGAAGGACTGCATCTGCTGGAGGAAGCGCTGCGCAGCCGCGCGGCTGTAGAGGCGGTGGTGGTCTCCGAGGCGGCGCTGGGGAAAGTGAGCGGGCTGCTGGCGGAGACGGCGGGAACGCGGCTGCTGGTGACGCCGGAGAAGGTCTTCCAGCAGATCTCTACGACGGAGTCGCCGCAGGGGGTGATTGCGCTGTTCAGACCTCCGGGGTGGACGGTGAAGCACGTCTTCAGCGGCGAGACGCTGGTGGTGATTCTGGATGGCGTGCAGGATCCTGGCAACGCGGGCGGGGTGGTGCGCGCGGCGGAGGCTTTCGGCGCGACGGGAGTGCTGTTTCTGCGCGGCGCGGCGAGCCCGTGGAATCCGAAGTCGCTGCGCGGCGCGGCGGGATCGCTGTTCCGCGTTCCCGTGGTGGACAGGGTGACCGCGGAGGAGGCGGTTGAGGCGTGCGCGAGCCGCGGGGTTGCGCTTTACGCCGCGGTGGCTCATGGGGGCGCCCCGGCGCACGAGACGGACCTGCGGCGGCCCTGCGCGCTGGTGATCGGCAGCGAGGGGCAGGGCGTTGGAGCGAGGCTGCGCGCGGCGGCGCGCGGCGTGCGCATCCCGACGCGCGGAGTCGAGAGCCTGAACGCGGCCGTGGCGGCCGGCATCCTTCTGTATGAGGCGCGCCGCCAGCGCATGAGCGGGGGCGGGTGATGGGCTTGTTCGAATCGATCGCCGAGCCGGGTGAGCGGCCCCTGGCGGAGCGGATGCGTCCGGCGCGCCTGGAGGACTTCGTCGGCCAGGAGCACATCCTCGGGGAAGGCAAGCCGCTGCGCGCGCAGATCGAAAACGACAAGCTGACGTCGGTCATTCTGTGGGGGCCGCCGGGCACCGGCAAGACGACGCTGGCGATGCTGATCGCGAAGAAGACGCGCGCGCAGTTCATCCCCTTCAGCGCGGTGTTGAGCGGGATCAAAGAGATCAAGAACGTGATGGCGGACGCCGAGCGCAACCGGCGCCTGGGCCATCGCACCGTGCTGTTCATCGACGAGATCCACCGCTTCAACAAGGCGCAGCAGGACGCGTTCCTGCCCTACGTGGAACGGGGCGACATCACGCTGATCGGCGCGACGACGGAGAACCCGTCGTTCGAGGTGATTTCGGCGCTGCTCTCGCGCGCGAAGGTGTACGCGCTGCGTCCGCTGACGGTGGAGGAGGTGGTGACGCTGCTGGAGCGCGCGCTGCCGGAGGTGGGGTTGACGGCGGATCGCGGCCTGCTGGAGCAGATCGCGGTGTACGCCGGCGGCGACGCGCGGTCGGCCTACAACGTGCTTGAGATCGCCGCGGCGGCATCGAAGGAGGGCGCCCTGGATGCGCAGGCTGTGGAAGATGCGATCCAGCGGAAGATGCTGCTTTACGACAAAAGCGGCGAGGAGCACTTCAACCTGATCTCGGCGCTCCACAAAAGCGTGCGGTCGTCGGACCCGGACGCCGCGCTTTACTGGCTGGCCCGAATGCTCGAAGCGGGGGAGGACCGGCTGTACATCGCGCGGCGGCTGGTGCGGATGGCCATCGAGGACGTCGGCCTCGCCGATCCGCGGGCGGTGGAGCAGGCCATCGCGTGCTATCAGACCGTGCACTTCCTGGGCGTGCCGGAGGGCGACCAGGCGCTGGCGCAGGTTGCGATCTATCTGGCGGCGGCGCCGAAGTCCGACGCGGCCTACCAGGCGTTGAATGCGGCGGTCGCGCTGGTGCAGTCGCGGCCGGCGGAGGCTGTGCCGATGCATCTGCGGAATGCGCCCACGCGGGCGATGAAGGAGTGGGGGTATTCAGCCGGATACGAGCACGCGCATCAGGATCCGGACGCGGCGGTGGCGATGGAGTGCCTGCCGGAGGCGCTAGCCGGCGTGACGTTCTATCATCCCTCGCCGCGCGGCGCCGAGGCTCGGATCGCCGAGAAGCTGGAGGAGATTCGCCGCAAGGTGGCCGAGCGGCGCACCCGGAAATGAAGAATGCCCGGCGCGAAGCCGGGCGCCTCAATCCGGCCGCACCCGGAAGGGGTGCGGCTTACACTGCTCAATTACTTTATGATCCTGCCGTTCTTCACGCTCGCCGACGCGGTACGGCCGACGAAGATCCGCGCCTTCGCCTGACTGGTCGTTTCTTCTTCATCGATGTCCCGGATGATGCTGCTCAACAGGCAGTGCGGCGTCTCGTCAATCGGGGTAAGCGGATCGTCCGGGCGGCTTACGCTGAATACGAGCTGGCCGGTCAAGTTGATCTGGCCGTCCCCGGCGGCCGGTGGTGTCAATGTGCAACCTCGAATCCATAAGCGGTGTCGCAGAACGGCGTTTTGCCGCCAGCCTGGACACCCTTGCCTCCCGGTTTCACATGCTTCACGCGGCCGAGGTCATACGCAGCGCCGAGCTTCGATCACACGGGTCGCGCGATCAAAGGCTGGTCATGACCTTGGCGGCCGGGGAAGCTGGATACCCCGGTTACCGCCTTTGCGCTCCGCCGCCTGCGGCCGGCCTTTTATACGCCGTGACCGTGATTTCGATCTTGGCGGTCCCGACCAACTTTGAGACGCCGACCGTCGTCCGGGCCGGTCGCGGCTCCGGCATGTACTTCATGTAGACCGCGTTCATGCGCTGAAAGAGCTCGATGTCGGTCAAGTGGACGACGACGGCCACGGCGTCCTTGAAGTCGTAGCCGGCCTTCTGCATGATCACCTTGATGTTCTCGAAAGTCTGCGCCACTTCATCTTCGAAGTTCTCCGGGATCTTGCCGTTCTTGGGGTCCCGGCCGACCTGGCCGGAGACATAAAGAGTGCCATCGGCGAGGATGCCCGGCGTGTAGGGGCCGGCGGTGGTGGCGCCCTCCGGCCAGACAGGCTGTTTCGCGGGCGACTGCGCAAAGAGCAGGCCGGACGCGAGCGCAAGGAGAGCAATCGAGGTCAGGTGTCGCATAGGTTCGATGATATCGGAGAATCTTCCGAGCGTGCCCGGCGGATACCTTAGAACCTCAGTACCGCTGCATCACATGACGAACGTACCGCCAAAAAATGAGAACTTCGGGCCATTGTCTTGCCGGGCCCATTCGCCTCAGAATGGACTCGTGAGGGCGACACGATGAGTGAGAACGGATTGAAGCGCATGGCCGCGGAGCAAGGCAATGAGCGCCGCAGCTCGGACCGGTTCCCGATCATGCGGGAGCTGCGCTACAAGGTCGTGAGCAAGAACAACGAGCACGCAGGCGCCGGAGTCACCGTGAACATCAGCAGCGGCGGCGTGTTGTTCACCACCGAGACGCCGCTCATCCCGGGCAAGCGCGTGGAGATGGCCATCAGTTGGCCGGCCCAGCTTGACCACAAGACGGCCCTTAAACTGATCGCCCGCGGGCGCGTGGTGCGCAGTGAAAGCGGCTGCGCCGCGGTGCAGATCGACCAATACGAGTTTCGGACGATGGGCGCGCACGGGCTGGCGCTCTGATCGAGGTTGGACGGTTGACTTCTCCTGACTAGCTCTGCTTGAACCACCCTGCAACGGAGGAAGGGCCCCGGCTCGCACCGGGGCTTTTTTTCAGACTCGCGATCCGGCAAGCGGCCGGAAGAACTCGATGGTCCGCTCCAACCCCTCGTCAAGCCCCACGCGCGGCTCCCAATCCAGCAGTTGCGCCGCCCGGGAGATGTCGGGTCTGCGGCGCTGCGGATCGTCGGGGGGCAGATCTCGAAAGACGATCTCCGAACCCGCTCCGGTGAGCGCGCGGATGCGCCGGGCGAACTCCAGCACGGTCATTTCGACGGGATTGCCGAGGTTCACCGGCATCGGGTCGTCGCAGCGGGAGAGCCGCGTTAGCCCTTCCACCATGTCGGAGACATAGCAGAAGCTGCGCGTCTGCGCGCCGGAGCCGTAAACGGTGATCGGCTTGGCGCGCAGCGCCTGGCCCAGGAAGGCGGGAACGATGCGGCCGTCGTCCAGCTTCATGCGCGGCCCGTAGGTGTTGAAGATGCGCGCGATCGTTGTTCTCACGCCGCGCGCGCGATGATAGGCCATCGTCAGCGCTTCGGCGAAGCGTTTGGCTTCGTCATAGCAGGAGCGCGGGCCCACGGGGTTCACGTTGCCCCAGTAGCTCTCGCGCTGCGGGTGCTCGAGCGGGTCGCCGTAGCATTCAGATGTCGAAGCCAGCAGGAAACGGGCGTTGTGCAGTTGAGCCAGTTCCAGAAGTTCCCGCGTCCCTTCGCTTCCCGCCCGGAGCGTTTCGATCGGGTGCTCCATGTAGTCTTTGGGGCTGGCGGGGGAGGCGAGGTGGAAGACGTGATCGAGCCTTTCGGCGACGTCGAGCGGCTCCGTCACGTCATGCCGGATGAAACGGAAGCGCTCGTGGTCGCGGAGGTGGGCCAGGTTGCGCGCCTGGCCGGTGATGAAATTGTCGACCCCGATGACCGCGTGGCCCGCCGCGAGCAGCGCGTCGCAGAGGTGCGATCCGATGAAGCCGGCCGCGCCGGCGACCAGTGACGTCAAACAATCCCCCAAGGTTGAAACGCTCCCCCCATTGTAAGGGAGCCCCCCGGCCCGATAGATTGGAACCTCTGAGATGCAACAACCGGCGGCGGTCGAAATCGCGATCTTTCTCGCGCTTTGCGTTGTATCCGGTGCGCTTTTCTGGCGCCGGATCGCAAGGGTGATCCGAACAATTCTCGCTTCGCGGCCGGATGAGGACTTCTCGCTCACGCCGCTTGCGCCGCGCGTGCGCGAGTTCGTATGGGAGGTGTTGTTGCAAGCCAAGGTGATCCGGCACAGGCCGTGGCCGGGGATCGCACATGCGCTGGTGTTCTGGGGCTTCTGCGCGTTCTCGCTGGTGACGATCGATCACTTCGCGGCGGGGATCAGCGTCGAGCTGTTGCGGCACGACGGCGGCGTCCTCGGGCCGGCGTGGTTCGCAATGGCCTTCCTGTTCGCGATCGGCGTTTCGGCCGGCATTGCGGGGCTGGCGATCCGGCGTTTTGTGATCAGGCCGCGCTGGCTTGGAGAGAAGGCAAGCGTGGAATCCGGCGTGATCGCGCTGTTGATCCTCGTGCTCATGATCACCTACATCGCCGAGTATCTCTGGCATCCCGCCGGCACGGCGGGCAAGGTGCTGTGGTGGTTGCACACGCTGGCGCTGTTGGTTTTTCTTCCGCTGATTCCGCACACCAAGCACCTGCACCTGCTGCTGAGCCCTGTCACCGTGTTTCTCTCGCGCGGCGGGTTTGCGAAGATCCCGCCGCTCCCGAGCGATGAGGATTTCGGGCTGGAGACGGGAAAGGACCTGACGCGGCTGGAGGCGCTTCAGGCATACTCGTGCGTCGAGTGCGGCCGCTGCATGGAGCACTGCCCGGCGCACAACACGGGCAAGGCCCTCAATCCGAAGGAGATTGCCCTGGGACTGAGGTCGTACCTCAATGCCAACGGGGCCGGGAGCGGGCAGCCGCTGCTGGGTGTGCATCTTTCAGAGGAGGCGGTGTTCCAGTGCACGACGTGCGGGGCGTGCGAGTATCAGTGCCCGGTGGGCGTCGAGCACGTGCCGCTGATCATCGGGCTGCGGCGCGGCGCGGTGAATACGGGCCGCTGGGAGGACGAGTACGGGGGCGAGCTGTTTCTCAAGCTGGAGCGGAATGGGAATCCGCTGGGCATGTCGCAATGGGAACGCGACAAGTTCATTCGCCAGGCGGAGCTGCCGTGGTTCGACGGCTCGCAGGAGTTCCTGCTGTGGCTGGGGTGCATGGGGTCTTACGATCCCGAGGGCAGGGAAACGGTGGAGGCGCTGGCGCGAGTGCTGCGGCATCACGGCGTGACGTTCGGGGTCTTGAAGAAGGAGAGGTGCAGCGGCGACGCGGCCCGCAGACTGGGGAACGATCTGGCGTTCTTGCAGCTCGCGGACTTCAATATCGGGCAGTTGAAGTCAGCGGGGGCGAAGCGGCTGATTTCGATTTGCCCGCACTGCGTGCGGACGATCCAAGAGGACTGGCGGGAAGCGGGCGCGACCTTCGACATCGTGCATCATTCGGAATTGCTGGCGTCGCTGCCGGCGCTCCGCGGCGGGAGCGGGGACGAAGTGGTCTACCACGATCCCTGCTATCTGGGCCGGTATCAGGACATCTACGACGCGCCGCGCAGGGTCGTCGAGGCTTCAGGCAGGCTGGTGGAGGCTGCGCGGTCGCGCGACCGGAGTTTCTGTTGCGGCGCCGGCGGGGGACTCGTGTTCCTGGGCGAGGAGAAGGGCACGCGGGTGAGCCACGAGCGGGCGCGGGAGCTGGCCGCCTCGGGTGCGGGGACGCTGGCGGTGGCTTGTCCGTTCTGCCGCACGATGTTCCGCGATGCGCTGCCGGCGGTGGTGGGGGAGAAGGCCCCGCGGCTGGTGGATATCGCGCAGCTTGCCGCCGCGCGGCTGCCCGGGGCTAATCCGCCTTCTGAAGCCGCTTGACGGCGCGTTGTACAAATTCGCGGGCCGTGCGGACATGGTCCGAGTCGCTCGATCCCATTTGAAAGTCGAAACGGACGAGGTCCCTTCCGGTCTCCAGGCAGGTGAAAAAGAGGATTGTGTCGTCGCTGCGGCCGGTATTGTGACGATAAAGGCGCTGCGCGGTTTCGCTCCGGAAACGCGGTTCGAGCGCGACACGGTAGTCCGACGGCGCGGTCCCGTCGGAAAGGCGGAAGGAGGAGGAGTGCTGGCGGAACTCGGCGGCGACGTGCCGCCCCAGGGGACCGAGCGGGCCGATCTCGACGGTCGGACGCGGCTCGATGGCGAAGGCCGGGAGGGCGACCGTGCACCAAAGCACCACTGTGGAGAGGTGTCGCATCAAGACTTCTCTCTCATTATATCGAATGATCGTATGGTTTTTGGCAGCAGGTGGCGTGCCAAACCCACGACCAGGCGCGCCGCTTTGTGCTAAGATGGAGAACGTCCAACCGCCGGGCGGGCCCGTAGCTCAATTGGCAGAGCAACTGACTCTTAATCAGTGGGTTGGAGGTTCGATTCCTCCCGGGCTCACCATTCCCCCAGCCTCATTCCCGACTACCCTGATCGATGCGACAAAAGAGAGTCCCATGTCGCGCAACGCCTGACGCGCGTTTCCATTCTCGATGACGCCTACTTCGGCGCGGCCAGCCGCAGACCGCCCTGGCGGTTGATGCCGTCGAAGGCCGCGGTCTTGTAGCACTCGGCCAGCGTCGGGTAGTTGAAGACGGTATTGACGAAGTACTCGACGCTGCCGCCGAAGGCGAGCACGGCCTGGCCGATGTGCACCAGCTCGCTCGCGCCTTCGCCGATAATGTGGACGCCGAGCAGACGGCGGCTTTCGTTGTGGAACAGCAGCTTCAGCAGGCCCGTCGTGTCGCCCAGGATCTGGCCGCGCGCGATCTCGCGGTAACGCGCCTTGCCGACCTCGTAGGGCACGCCGTCCTGCGTTAACTCCTCCTCGTTGCGGCCGACCATGGAGATCTCGGGGATCGTGTAGATGCCGTAGGGGAACAGCTCTGGCACGCTGTTGGCCTCGACGCCGAAGGCGTGGCACGCGGCGAGCCGCCCTTGCTCCATCGAGGTGGAGGCCAGACTCGGGAACCCGATCACGTCTCCCACCGCGTAGATATGCGGCGTGCTGGTGCGGTAGCAGGCGTCCACCGGAATGCGGCCGCGTTCGTCGGCCTGGATGCCCGCGGCGCCCAGGTTGAGCCGCGACGTGTTGCCGGTCCTTCCAATTGAATAGAGCGCTTTGTCGGTGACGATCTGTTTGCCGCTCTCGAGCATGATGCGCACCCGCGCGCCGTTCTCGTCCTCGAATTTCTCCAGGCCGCTCACGGCTTCAGTCAGGCGCAGAGTGACGCGGTTCTCGCGCAGGTGATAGGCCAGCGTATCGACGATCTCCCTATCCACGAACGGCAGCAGCCGCTCGCGGCGGTCCACGAGCGTAACGCGGACCCCCAACGCCGCGAACATGCTGGCATACTCGCAGCCGATGACTCCGGCGCCCACCACGGCCAGCGTGCGCGGCAGTTCGTCCATCGACAGTATGTCGTCGCTGGTGATGATGGAACGGCCGTCGAACGGAATGTGATCGTCGCGCGTCGCCTCGGTGCCCACCGCGATGGCGATGAACTCCGCGCTCACCGTGCGCTGGCCGCTGCCATCGACATAATCGAGCAGCACGCGGTGGGGATCGACCAACGACGCCGTGGCGCTGATCACCTCCACGCGATTCCGCAGCAACTGGTGGCGGGTGACGTCGATCTCGTGCCGGACCACGGTATCCACCCGCTGCAACAGATCCTGCATCGTGATCCGCTGCTTGACCGAGTAGGAGAAGCCGTAGAACTCGCGCGAGCGGTAACCGGAGAGGTCCAGCACCCCCTCCCTGAGGGTCTTCGAGGGAATGGTCCCGGTGTTGACGGAGACCCCGCCCAGAACGGTTTTCTTTTCGATGACTGCGACCCGCTTGTCGATCTTGGCGGCCTGAATGGCGGCACGCTGGCCCGCTGGGCCCGACCCGATCACGAGTATGTCGTAGTCGTAGGGGTGGTTGGGCGAGGGCATAGAGAATCAGCGCCGGAAGCAAACCACCTTCATGCCAGCAAGGCGATTCCTCGCCGCCGCTCCCTGAGCCGCGAGCTACTGCTCGTCGATCTCCACGCGCACGGGCTGCTCGATCAGCTTGGGCTCCTTGCCCTTGGTCAGCAGCATGAGCCGGTACCGGATTCCAGGCTTTACGCCGGGCGGGATCTTGCACTTCAACGTCGTCTCCGTCTGCTCGAGGATCGCCGTCTCGATGTCGTTCTTCCCATCGGTGAAATAGAGCTTTGCGATCAAGCCTTTACCGATGTTCTCTCCCGTCACCAGAATCTCGGTGCCGACCTTGCCGTTCATCGGATCCACCGATGTGAAGCGCGGAATCGGCTCCTGCGCAAAAAGCAGCGGAGGGGCGGCCACCACCACAAGCAAGAGTGGGATCCAGAATCTCCAGGACAACCGCATCTCAAAACCTCCTGTTCTGATCCTAGGCCGCCGGGCGATGGAAATCAAGATGATTCGTCAGGATTGAGCGAACCGGGCGCCGGAAAGATCAGCGGTCGCCCGCCTCGGTGTGCAGGCCCTGGTGGATCGCGTAGAGGGCGAGCTCGAGGCGGTCGGACACGCCGAGCTTGTCGAAGATGTTGTGGAGATGGTTCTTGACGGTCTGCTCGCTGATGAACATCTTCTCCGCCATCTCCTTGTTCTTGTAACCCTGTGCGACCAGAGCCACGATCTCGCGCTCGCGCGCGCTCAGCGGATTCCGCTCGCGGACCTTCGGCGGCGCGGAGACGCTCTCCAGATGGGAGGGAGTGGTGGAGAACTGGCGCATCACGGCCGCGGTCGTGTGGGCGTCAAGCCAGATCTCGCCCGCGTAGACCTTGCGGATGCTCTTCACGATGAGGTCGCCCGAGGTCTGCTTAAGGACGATGCCCGAGCAGCCGAGCTTCATCGCCTGAACGAATTCGTTCTTGTCTTCCGAGGCCGTGAGAATGAGCACCCGGGAGTGGGAATTCGTTCTGCGCAGGGTCTCGAGCACGCCCAGGCCGTCCATGTTCGGCATCCGCAAATCCAGCAGAATGACGTCGGGGTGGAGCGTCCCGACTTTTTCAAGCACCTCTCGGCCGTCGGCCGCCTCGCCGACGACCTCGAAGTCTTCTTCCAGCACAAGCAGCTTCCGCAGACCTTCGCGCACGATGGGATGATCGTCGGCGATCAGCACGCGGATCTTCGCGGGCTGCTCAGTCACTTCGCTCATACAATCCTCCGAACCAAACCACAGACCCAACCCTGCCTCGATGCAGCCGGCGCGCGGCTGCCCACAACAACTTCCACCTCATTGTAGGGCAGTACCAGTACCAATTCAATTAAAGTTACTTGGGGATGCCACTCGCGGATCGGCCGATCCCGACCAGCCGCAGCTTCCAGCCTAACATGTTCCCTCAGATGAAGGCCTTAGACGACGATCTGGGTTTCCCGACTCACTTCCAGGGAAGAGCGGCCGGCTGTGCCAGAACTGATTCCCTCAGCTTTTCCAGGGCATTCTTCGCTGGGTTGGCCAGTCCGCCGTAATACCAAACGACGAAGCCGGGCAGCCTCTTCTCGCGCGTGATCTCGATCGCGCGGACGAGCGTCTCGGCCGTGACATTTGTGACGTCGATGCCCGGGACAAGGCGGGATGCGTCCTGTTCGAGGGCGTGGATCTGGAGGTCGAGCTCGCGCTCGTAGGCTTCCGCGTTTGCCCGGTAAATCTGAGGGGAGACGAAATCGAGCGCTTTCTGCTTCCACCAGGCGGGGTACTCCTGAAGGAAGTTGCGGTAGGAGTAATCGAAGACGATGGGGGCGTTGGTCATGAGGACACGCCAGTTGGCGGCCTTCACCTGGCGCGTCATTTCGGCGACGAACTCATTGAGCTTGTCCGCGCGCCAGCGCATCCATTCCGGGTCTTTCGGGTCGTCGGGCGTGCGCCCGCCGTCATGGTCCGCGGCATAGCGGGCGCGCGTCGCGTCGTCGTAGCCGCAATCGAGCTCGGGGTAGCGCGCGCGGTCGAACTGGATGGCGGGGACCTCGTAGTTTGCGGCCAGCTCCGCCATGAGGTCGATCATGAACTGCTGGGCTTCGAGGTTCGCGTGCGCCAGCCAGTAGGCGCGCGAGGTCCCGCCCCAGACGAAATCCACGGAGCCGTCGCGGCGCTGCGCGATCCACTGCGGGCGCGCGTCGAGGATAGGGCCGCGCGTTTCCGCGGGTCCGCGGCCGGCCCACCACGCCGCAAGACCGTACTCCGCCCAGGGGACCACCGCCAGCCCGCGCGACTTCGCCTCGTCGATCGCTTCCTGGAGAACGTCGCGGTCGGCGTAGTCGGGATCGGTCCGCGCGCCGGTCAGGCGCTCGAAGACGTCGCTTTGCCAGAGGGGATAGCCGCGTGACCAGACGTTGACGAACGCCGCGTTGAAGTTGGCGTTCTTCAGGTTTTCCATCGTCTCCGCGATGCGCTCGCGCGAGCCGAGGGAATCGCGCGCCACCCAGACGCCGCGGATCTCGGGCGGTCCGCCAAAGAGGCAGGCGCACAGGCTGCAAAACGCAAAG
>CAYYNC010000052.1:0-42912 GCA_964472745.1 uncultured Solibacteraceae bacterium | reverse complement strand
TTTCCCGTATACACGCTTTCCAAGCGTGCGCCTTCAACCACTCGGCCACCTCTCCTGGGACAGTGAACTCCGCCTCGCGCCGTTGCGCGAAGGCTGTTGGAGCGGGTTCAACTGCCAGTGTATCATGCGAGGATCGAAGTCCCCCCGCTCGTGGGCGGGCTGGGTATGTCAGCGGACGGGCAAGCTCTGGTAAAGGTAATCGCGGAATCTCAGCCACCACTCGGCCCCGTTGGGAGCAGGCTGCCGCTTCGCGCAGAGGCTGTCCAAATCCTTCCAGCCACCTGCTTTGAGCAGGAATGCGAGAATGCCGTCGCGCGGTTCTTCATTTTCACGAACGCGCAGAATGGCGATGTCATTTCTCGCATTGCGCGCGAGGAGGGCGCGCGCATTGAAGGGGACCGCCGGCGCCTCTTCGTTCGGCTTTTCGAGACAGGCCCACTCGCGCACCGCTTCATCCAGGGCCGCGTCGCTGCGTTCACGCACTGCGGGGAGCGAGTGAGCCGGGCCTGGATTCGCGGGAACCATGATCTCGCGAACGCGAACCTCCATCGGATAGATGATCCAGCGGTCGACGGCCCACAACTGCACCTCAAGTCGAAATCGCTTCGGCGGCGCATCGTCCGGCACCCTCACGTCAAGCAGGTAGGTCTGGACCTTCTTGTCTTTCGGGAAATAGGCCGTTACCGGGTGCGTCACAAGCTTGAGCCCGTCAGGCGCCATCTCATCTCCGGCGAGAACAGTGGTCTCTTCGTAGAGTTTGGCCTGCACGGTGTCGTCGGGATTCTGAGCGATGTAGATCGTGTAGGCCGCGCCCGGCGGCGCTTCGACGAGCACCCGGAAGGTCGCCCACGAGTTGCGGGCGACCGCCGGGGACAGAATCTCGCGCGGGCGGTCGACGCGGTCAAGCGAGTAGACCTCCCCGTCGGGCCTCACGCGCTGGAACTCGCTCACAATGCGCAGTCTCTGGGCGCCGGCCTGACTTGCGGCGAGCGCCGCCACCCAAAGTGCGAAACGAAGCCAATTGGACAACTCGATGACCTCAGGTCAGGTCGAACTTTTCCCGGTGAAGCTCAGTGTCGGATACCACCAGCACCGGCCGGCCCAGAACCTCCTCCAGTTCTTCGAGGTATTTGTTCTTCACCGACTTGAGAACAAGCGCGACCTCAGGATTGACGCGCAACACCACTTCCTTGCCGTCGACGACCTTGGCGTACTTCTGCGCCTGCGCCAGGATCTCGCCGATGACGGTCTGGGTGCTCTTCACATAGCCCGCGCCCTCGCAGTAGGGGCACGGAGCGCAAAGGGCGCGCTCCAGGCTCTGCTTAACGCGCTTGCGGGTAATCGCTACGAGACCGAAGTCGTTGAACTGTAAGATCTTGTACGGCGCCTTGTCCGAACGCATCGTATCTTCGAGCGCCTGCATGATCTTCTGCCGGTTCTTGCGCTCGTCCATGTCGATGAAGTCGATGACGATGATGCCGCCAAGGTCTCTGAGGCGGATTTGACGCACGATCTCCTTCACCGCTTCCAGGTTGGTTTTGACGATAGTGTCTTCGAGGCGATTCGACCTTCCAACGTACTTGCCCGTGTTAATGTCGATCGCAACCAAAGCCTCAGTCTGGTTGATGACGATGTAACCTCCCGATTTGAGCCAGACCTTAGGCCGCAGCGCCTTTTCGAGCTCCTGCGTGATGCCGAAGGCGTCGAAGATGGGCTCCGGACGAGTGTACAGCTTGACTTTCGACAGCAAGCCCGGCGCCATCCGCTCGACGGCGTGCAGCACTTGTTCGTACAGCTCCTCGTTGTCCACCCAGACTGCCTTGAAGCCATCGGTCAACTGGTCGCGCAGGATGCGCTGCACGACCTCGATATCGTGGTGCAGCAGGGCCGGTGCGCGGCGCTTCTCGGCCTTGGCTCGGATCTCGAGCCAGAGATTGGCGAGATACTGCATGTCGGCCGCGATGTCGTCCTCGGTCTTGCCTTCGCCCGCCGTCCGCATGATGAACCCGCCGGCGACGCCCTCGCGGTGGCGCTGGAGAATGCGCTTCAGACGCTGCCGCTCCTCGTCGCTCGCGATTTTTCTGGAGACTCCAAGGTGCTCCACTGTCGGCATGTACACGACATAGCGGCCAGGAAGCGCGATATGCGACGTGATACGGGCGCCCTTCTGGCCAAGCGGCTCTTTGGCGATCTGGACGATAATCTCCTGGCCCTCTTTCAGCAGTTCGCTGATCGATGGCAGGGGCGGCCGCTCGCGTTCACGACGGTCCTCGCGGTGTTCGGCCCTCTCCTGCCGCTCGGGCCGCTCGGGGGCGCGGATCTCGGTTCTTTCGGGCGCCTCATCCATCCGAGCCTCGCCGGCTTCGCTGCCCTGGCCGCCGCGGCGCCGGCGCATGCGGCGCGACATCCGGTGCGGAAGGCGTCCGCCCTGGGCGCGCAGGGTTGCCGTGAGGCTCTGTGGCATACGGGCGGGCTCGACTCCCTCTTCTTCGACGGACTCCGCCTCACCCGCTTCAACCTCTTCTCCTTCGGCGGGTTCTGACCCCTCGGGCCCGGAAAGGGCCTGGGAGGGTTCCTCGTCAAGTTCCTGCGCGTCGACCGCCTCCATCTCCTCGGATGAGCCGACTTCGGTCAACTCGATCTCTTCCGGGCGGCCCTTGATACCTGGCGCCTTTAAAGGCTCAGCGAAGATTGTCTCAGCGGTATCTTCGGCTGCCTCCGGCTCCTCAGCCGCCGGGACCTCCGGCTCGGGCAGTTCGCCCATGGCGCTTGCCCCGGCAACCTCCGCCCGGAATTCCATCTCCTCGATACGGTCGAGAATCTGCTCCGCCGCGTCTTCGGCCGCCTCGATGTAGGCCTCCTCCGGCAAGTCCGGGGTTGTCTTCTCTCCCTGAGGCTCAGTCTCCACACGCCGGGCCGATTCTACGGCAGCCTCGGGCTTGCGGTACTTGGCCAGGGATTCGCCGGGGAGAAGGACGATCTCCTCATCGGACGGCTCCTCGACTTCTGCGGCCGCCTCCGCCGGCGCTGCATCCGATGACGCATACTTCGATTCGGGGAAGCCGCGCCCGCCTCGACGCCTGCGGCGAGATCTCCGCCCCCGGCGCTCGCGCTGTTGCGGCCCTTCAGCGGTTGCCTGAGCTTCCCGCTCTCCCTGCGCGGACGGGACTTCCCCAGCAGTTTCCTCCTCGACAGGTCCGCCCGGCTCGGTTGCGGACTGGGGCGGTGGCACGGCCTGCACGGGCTCTTGCTCGCGCTCCCTCTCACGCTGTCTGCCTCGGTCCCGGTCGCGGTCCCTATTGCGGTCCCGGTCGCGATCGCTGCGGCGATCGTCGGAGACTTTGTCGAACTCGTCGCCGTGCTCGTCGAAGAAGTCGGAGACGTAGAGGAAGCAGTCGCGTTCCAGACCGAGATCGACGAACGCCGACTGCATGCCAGGGAGGACGCGAGTGACGCGTCCCTTGTGGATACTGCCCGCGAGCGAGTACTCGTTCGCGCGCTGAAAAAAGACCTCAACCAGTTGCCCGTCCTCGAGAATCCCGACTTTGGTCTCGTGCTGCGACTGGCTGATCACCAGCTCTTTCGATGACATGTAATACCTCCGCTGCGGTGACGAAAACCGCGTTCATCGCGGAGGGATCCATCGCGAGCCGCTGGCAGGCGGAGCGCCCCGCCCCGCCCAGCGGCCTTCCAAGACCCCTGGCGGTGGGCGCTCACTTGAAGTAAACCCTTTGTTTAGCGCGGCCCCATGCAGCGGGGCGACAGCGCCGCTCCCGCGGCCGCTTCGCGGCGCGCGAGCATCAAATCTTCAGATCTTCAGCCTGCGCCAGACAACTTCTCCATCCGGCGAATACTGCGCTATCTCGTCACGAGACAAACCGCCGGAGCCGGACGTTGTTCACCAGCCCCAGCATCAGAAACATCGAAATCAGGCTCGAACCCCCGTAGCTCATGAGGGGCAGCGGGATCCCGGTCACCGGCATCCTGCCCACCGCCATCCCGCCGTTCACCAGAACGTGAAACAGCAGCAACGAGCCGACTCCCATACAGATGAACATCCCAGCCCTGTCCGGAGCCGTCTGAGCATTCTGCACCACCTGCATCAACAGCAGGAAGTAAAGCCCGAACAGGACCACAATTCCGACAAACCCATGCTCCTCGGCGAATGCCGAGACGATAAAATCCGTGTGCGTGACCGGCAAGAAGCGGAGTTGGGTTTGGGATCCTCGCGTGACCCCTTTACCCCACATCCCACCTGCGCCAACCGCAATCTTCGACTGGATGACCTGGTAGCCGCTGCCCATCGGGTCCTTCATCGGATCGACGAAGGTGACAAGCCGGGCCTTCTGATAATCCTTCAGCAGCAACCACCCCGCCGGGAGCAGGACGGCCGCCAACACCAAAGAAGCAGCCGCGTGTTGCCACTTCAGGCCACCCAAGAACAAACCGACGCCAAGGATTGGGAGATAAGTGAGGGACGTGCCGAGGTCCGGTTCGATGACGACCAGAAACCACGGCAGTCCAACCAACGCCCCAAGCTTGGCCAAGTCCCGAAACTCAAGCCGGTCGCTTTTCAGCTCGGTCAAGTACCGGGCTACCAGTAATACTATCACCACTTTGACAAACTCGGAGGGCTGAAAGCGAAAACCAAAGAGAAGCGGTATCCAGCGCTTCGAGCCCCATACGTACTGCCCCGCCACCAAAGTCACGAGCAGAAGGCCGATCGCAATCCCATACAGCACAGGGACTTGCGAGAGAAGGTTGTGGTAGTCCACTTTCGTGGCCGCCCACATCGCGATGAGGCCCATCCCCAGCCAGACGAGTTGTTTCACCCAGGCATTACCCCACGGCGTGTCGTGCGAGGCGCTGTAGATCTGAAGGACGCCCAGAGAGCAGATCACAATCGCGAGCAGCAGCATAGGCCAATCGAGATCGCGGATTGAGCGATAGCTGGCCATCTCTCAGCGTCCTCCCGATCCCGCGCCCGCCGCCGCGGGGGACGGCTGGAACGTTTGCGCCAGCCTCGGCGGCTGCGGCGGCTTGGAGAGGCGCACCTTCTTGTCAAAGTATGCCTTGATGACTTCACGCACGATGGGCGCCGCAAGATTGCCGTGCTCGCCGTTCTCGAAAAGCGCCGCAACGACGATCTCCGGATTTTCGCGGGGCGCGAAGCCCACAAACCAGGCGTCATCTTTGAAGCTGGCGCCGAGGTCTTTCGCTTTCAGCAGCTCGTTTGAGGCGCGCTGCGCCGTGCCGGTCTTGCCGCAGAACTCGATACCCGGGATACGAGATGCCGCGCCGGTCCCGCCTTCATTGACGGCGGAGTAAAGCCCGTACATCACCTTGGCCACGTTCGCAGGATTCAGTTCTGCTTTGCGGACCGGCTCCGGCTTCTTCTCGCCGCGCACGAGGTGGGGACGATACCAGACGCCGCCCATCGCCAGCCCGCCGATGGCCTGCGCAAGCTGCAAGGGAGTGACGGTCAATGCGCCCTGGCCGATGGCGACGGAAATCGTCTCGCCGGCGTACCATTTCTCCCGGAAGTTCCGGATCTTCCACCGGCTGGAAGGGACCACGCCTTCCTTCTCTTGCGGCAGGTCGATTCCGGTCTTCTTCCCGAAGCCTGCCAGTTCCGCGTACTGCGCGATCTTGTCGATTCCCAGCCGGTTCCCCACGGTATAGAAGTACACGTCGCAGCTCTGCGCAAGGGCGCGGTTGAGGTTGACTGTCCCATGCCCGCCCTTCTTATGGCAGCGGAAGAAGCGTCCGTAGAACGTTGCGCCGCCGGCGCAGTGGACGGTGGTGTGCTCGTCGATGACGCCGCTTTCCAATGCTGCGATGGCGACAATCGGCTTAAAGGTTGAGCCTGGAGCAAGCTGCGCCTGAAGGGCCCGGTTAAAGAATGGCTTGCTGGGGTCCGCCAGCAATGCGGCGACCTCTTTGGAGTTGATTCTCCCCACGAAGTGATTGGGGTCATAAGCGGGGGTGGAGACCAATGCCAGCACCTCACCCGTTCGGGGGTCGAGTGCAACCACGGCGCCCTGCCTCCCGGTCATGGCCAGTTCGGCCACCACCTGAAGATCGAGGTCGACGGTCAGACGGACGTCCCGGCCGGGCACCGCCTCCTTGATGCCGAGGACCTCGCGTGTATTCATGCGGTTGTCCACCCGGACCTGTCGCTGGCCGTCGATCCCCGTGAGTTGTTCGTTGTAGTAGCGCTCGACGCCCATCTTGCCGATAATGTCCCCGGGGTTGTGCGCCGCCCACTCGGCGGAGTTCAGTTCTGACTCGCTGATTTCGCCAACGTACCCGAGAAGATGGGCGGCGAGGCCATCCTTGGGATAGATGCGGTACTGCGAGCGGATCAGCTCAATTTCGGGGAAGCCCTCGTCGCCGCGGTGCGCTTCCACGAAGGTGAGTTCCTCGGGCGTCAACTCTTCCTTCAACGGAATAGTGAAATAAGTGGGCCGTGAACGGAAACGGCGGATCTTCGAGGCAAGCTCGTCCGGATCGAGGTTCAGACCCAAGGCGATGGGGCGGATGTGTTCCTCGCGGAGGTACTCCCGCGAGAGGATCAGCCGGAAGGAGTTGTGGTTGTCGACCACCACGCGGTCGTCGCGGTCGAGGATCCGTCCTCTCGGCGCCGGGACGGGCAACGACTTGATCTGGTTGGCCAGCGCTTTCGCGTTGTAATAGCCCTCATTACGGACCTGGAGGTCCCAATATCCCGCCAGAAGAAACACGAAAACGCCCACGGCCACGTACTGGAAGGCGGCGATCTTGGCCGTGGAGAACTGGTCTTCGCGCACCACGCGCTCAACCGCCGACGAGTCCGGCTGGCGCTCGGAGGGAATGAATCGCACTCTTCTACCGGGCCTCCACTTTCAGTCTATCCAGAATCCAGAACAGAGGAACCGCAACGACGGCGTTGAGAAACGCAACAATGATTGTCTGCGGAAGCTGAAACTCTCTGGCCTGTCCCAACAGGGCTCCGGCCATTACCCAGAAAAAGAACTGGTGAAACAGGAAAAAAAAGAACGCCAGCATAAACCGCAAGGCGCTGCTGTCCACATCAAACCGCATGCTGACGGAGGCCGCGAAGTAACCGACGAGCGTCTTGACGATGCCGAACATGCCGATCGGATGCTGGCTGAGCGAGTCCTGGCCAAGGCCGATCAACATGCCGATGATCGCGCCGGCGATGGGCTGCCTCCGCATGAGTGCGAAATAGACGGTCACCAGGAGGCTGAGCTCGAGATAGGCCAGGTACTCAAGGAACCTCGGAACATAAACCTCGAACAAGATTGCCGCGAGCGGTATAACGACCCAGACGCCGATGCGAAAGCTCGAGACCTTGCCTCGCCGCCGGACTCCCGCGTTCAAGCCCTCTTCGATTTCGCTCATTGACGCGCGGGTGGCTTGGCGGCGGGCGCCGGCGCCGGTTGCTGCGCTCCGTTCCCGGGCGCGGCCCCTGGAGTCTCCTCTTTTTGTGGAACAGACACCGGGCCCGGTGGCGGCTCTTTGTTGAAATCGGGCGCACGCCCGGGGCTTACGCCGAAAGTGTGCCCCTGGCTCTCTCCGATGCGCCTGTATTTCTCGCGCAGCCTGTCGGCGTCGGTCAACAGAGCCCCGGGTTGAGATTCCGGCCCGGCTGACGTCGAGAGGTCCTGGGGCGGAGGCGGCAGGATTGAGACATCACCCTCCGAGGGGGCGCCGGGCTCCGGGATGTCGCCATGTACGCCATCGAGGAGGATAAGCAGTACGTCCAGGTTCTGCGCCAGCGCGCTCGGCACGACAAACACTTCCTTGCCGCCGCGCCCTTCACGGACCATGCTGACGCGGCCCACGGGCAGCCCGCGCGGGAAGATCCGGTCGTCGCCCGTCGTATAGAACCACTCGCCGGGCTCGAGCTTGTCTTCGTTCTGGATGTAGTCCACCAGGCACGTGCTGGCCCCCCGGCCCTTGAGCGTGCCGCGCACACGGTTCTTCTGGCTGATCACCCCCGCGGCGAAGCCTTGCTCGGTGACGAGCATGACCAGCGAGGCAGTCGGATAGGCGGCCACCACCTTGCCGGCAATTCCTTCCGGAGTGATGACGGCCATGCCGCGCTTGACTCCTTCCCGCGTACCCCGGTCGACGTACACGACGCGCGAATTCGAACCCGTGCCGGTGCCGATTACCATCGCGGGAAGAGTCTTGGAAGGAATGCTGCTGCGGAACGACTCGAGCGCCTGGGCGCGCTCAGCCACCGAAAGCTGGTTCTTCAGGAAGGTGTTTTCGAGCCTGATCTTGCCTAACTCCTGCTTCAGGCGGCGATTTTCTTCATGCACGTTGCGCGAGATGAAGTAGTTTGACCAGAATCCGCCGACCGTGCCGCGCAACCACTCCGTGCCCCGCGCGAGCGGCGCGATCGCCGTCACCGCCCACACCCTGATCAGCCGGGCGTCATTGTTCCCTTTCACCTCCCACGCCAGCAACAGGAGTTGTCCGAGCACAAGCAGGACGAGCACCGTCAGGTTGCGGTAGCGGCTGATGAACGCTTCCATTTCCTGGACGTCACCTCCCCCGGACCGGGACCCTACTCAATCGCGATCCTGCGAAGCAGCTTGAAGTCGGTCAACATGCGGCCGGTCCCGAGAGCGACGGAAGCCAGCGGATCTTCGGCAATGGAAACCGGCAAGCCCGTTTCCTCTCGAATTCGCCGGTCGAGGTTCTTCAGAAGCGCGCCGCCTCCGGTCAGCACGATGCCGCGGTCGCTGATGTCGGCGCTCAGCTCAGGGGGGGTCCGCTCGAGGGCCACCCGAATCGCATTCATGATCGTCGCCACAGGCTCCGAGAGCGCTTCGCGAATCTCCTCGTCGTTGATCACAATGGTGCGCGGAACGCCCTCGATCAGATTGCGGCCCTTCACTTCCATGGTCAGGGGTTTGTCGAGCGGGAACGCGCTGCCGACCTGCATCTTGATCTGCTCCGCCGTTCTCTCGCCGACCAGCAGATTGTATTTCCTCTTCAGGTACTGCATGATGGCGTCGTCCATCTCGTTGCCGGCGATGCGGACCGACCGCGAGTAGACAATGCCCGAAAGTGAAATCACCGCAACATCCGTCGTGCCCCCGCCGATGTCTACAACCATGTTGCCCGAAGGCTCCGTAATGGGCAGTCCCGCGCCGATCGCGGCAACCATCGCCTGCTCGACCAGGTGGACCTCGCTGGCCTTCGCCCGGTAGGCGGAGTCGATGACCGCGCGCTTCTCGACCTGCGTAATCTCGCTCGGCACGCCGATGACGATGCGCGGATGGACGAGCATCTTGCGGCCGTGCGCTTTTTGAATGAAGTAGTTCAGCATCCGCTCGGTGACCTTGAAGTCGGCGATCACGCCGTCCTTCATCGGGCGGATGGCCACGATGTTGCCCGGCGTGCGGCCGAGCATCTCCTTGGCCTCCTTGCCAACCGCTTCCACCTCTCCGTTGGTCTTGTTGATGGCGACAATCGACGGCTCGTTCACAACGACGCCCTTGCCGCGCGCGAAGACGAGCGTGTTGGCAGTGCCGAGGTCAATCGCGAGGTCGGAAGAGAACAGACTGAAAAGCGAACGAATATTCATTTCTAAGTTTATGAAAAAGCATTAATTTCGGGGGGAACAGTTCGCCGGGCTCCGCTGGCCGGACGTCTTGAGCCTACTCCCAACTACAAGTTGAGGTTAACACAACGGCAGAACCTGAAGGCCGCGCCGCGGAGCGGCTACTGTTTCTTGGGCGGGACGGACGGGGCGGGCTCCCGAACGACCTCGCCCGTGATGCTGCTGAGGTAAAGCGCCAAGAGTTGTTCATAGGCGAACTGCACCGCCTCTTTGTGCGCATCAAGCGGAGCCACGTCGCGATTCCGCAGGTACCTGACGATCTTGCCGACAGGGACTTCGATGTCGGGCAGTTTCTCCCGCCAGGCGGCGTCGTATGCCTCACGGCCGGGCCAGGGTGCGCCGCTCATGCCGAGGATGGCGTCGGCCAACTGCGCTGCCTGGCGAACGAGGAGGCAGCGGTCCGAAGCGGGAGGTTTCGGGTTGGCGGCCAAATGGCGAGCGGTCGCATCGAGCACGCGCGCCATCAGGCCGCGATGATTGATCTCACGGCGGTCCAGTTCCTGGCGGATGAGCACATGTTGGACAACGTCACCAGCGAACATGCTGACACAACTCAACGGTCCAGGCTGATAGGCCGGGGCGGGGTAGCCCAACGATTGAAGCCAGTGGTGACCGAGCTCGTGAGCCAGTACGGCTTCCTCGGCATCGCGCCACTCATCCGCGCGAGCCGTGTTCAGCAGGATCAGGTAGGACTCCTTGCCCTCCTCTTTGTGAGTGATGCTCGCGGCATACAAGTGCTGAAAGTCGTTCAGGAAAGCCGGACTCCGCAGGTAGGAGGCGAAGATGTCGCGCCGCGGAGCGTCCTGCGGCAGACCGATTGTGTTGCGAGCAGGATTGTAATCGACGCGCGTGATGTAGACCGGCGTGCCGCGGGCCTCGATCTCCTGCCGCCACCGCATCAACGCGGGTGTGAGCGTCTGGCCCACAAGCGGGACCGCGGCGAACAGCACGAGACAACGCAGCATAACTCCAGATTAGCGGTCCAGGCGCGTCGTATGCGATGATCTGAAATCGGAGACTCAGGCATGGACGAAAGGCAGTTCTATGTCGAATCGCAGGTGACCAAGGCCGCCAGGCTGAACTGCCAGTATTGCCGCGGCGTCGAAGAGTACCAGTTGCGGTGGCTCCTGAGGAAGAAAAAGGACCGGCTGCCGTCCGGGGCGGACGAGCGAGACCGCGCGAAATTCGCCAAGGCCCAGAGCTACATGGTGCTGATGGACGACAAGGCGAGATGCAAGAACCCGCGGTGCGGCAAGACCTTCGACATCTCGGGCATCAAGACCATGGCGTTCCTGTGAGCGGCTCATCTTTCACCCGCCGCTCGCTGATCACCGCAGCCTTCGCGCACGCGGCTTGCGCGCGGCGCGCGGGGTCGGGTTACCGCGGTTTTGCCTACGTCGCCACAGAGGAGAGCCGCGCGATCGCGGTTGTGGACATGCTCGCCTTCGCGGTTCGCTCGCGCATTGAGTTGAAGGGCTCACCAACGGGGATTGTGACCCAGCCCGGCGCGAAGGCGAACATCGCGTACATCATCGAGCACGATGACGCGGGCTTGGCCTGGCTTCAGGAGGTCAACCTTGCTCAACGCTTGCTCCGGCGCAGAATCGCGCGCGGGAAAGCGCCGCTGCTCGTGAAACGGCAAGCGGGAGGAATGCTCTGGCTGGCTGCGCGAGACGAACGCGCGCTGATCCCGCTGGACCCCGAGGGCTTCAGGCCGGGCAGACCTGTGAATGTTCCAGCGCCCGTGGTCTCGCTGGATGTTTCGTCGCGCGCCGGGCTCGCCTGCGCGGCGCTTGCCGATGGGACGCTGCAATTCGTGGATCTCAATTCGCGAAAGCCGCAGGCGAACGTGAAACTGCACGAGGGCGCGCAGCCCGGAGAGGTCTGTTTCAGATCCGACGGGCGGACCGTGATGGTATGCGATCGGGCCAACCGATTGCTTGCCATCGCCGACGTGGAGAAACGCCAGTTGATGACCGAACTGCCCTTGTCGCTCAGGCCCGACAACCTATGCATGAAAGAAGACGGCGGCCAGTTGTTCATCACAGGGGGAGGACAGGATGCGGTCGTGATCGCCTATCCCTATCGCACCGAAATCGCGCAAACGAGCCTGAGCGGCCGCAAGCCTGGCGCCATGGCATGTTCGTCGGAGCCAGAGTTCCTATTCGTTGCCAACCCCAGCGCCGGGTCCGTCACAGTCCTCGATCTTCAAACGCAGAAAGTGCTGGCGGTCACCGGTGTCGGGTTGGAGCCCTCATTCATCGCCGTCACGCCCGATCAGCAGTATGCTCTTGTGCTCAATCGCGCTTCGGGTGATATGGGCGTGATCCGAATTGCGGCAATCACTGCCCGCCGCACCCGCCAGGCGCCGCTGTTCACTATGATTCCAGTCGGCGCGAAGCCCGTTTCCGCGGTGGTGCTGTCCGCATGAGTTTGCTCATCGCTTCGGAGGCGGGACGATAAACTCGCCTTCGCGAACCCCATACGCGGGCCCAAGAGTCCGATAGTCCTCCCCGCTGCGCGCGTTCCAGTCCCAGACAATCTCTCCGGAGCGAAGAGTGAGCTCGCACTGGAGCCGCGTGCGCCCGCGCAGGACGCCGCCGCTCGCGTCTTTGAAACCGAAATCGCCTTGCAGGAGGCGAAAGACCGCCACATCGGCGTCGGCGCCGACAGAGAGGTGTCCCGTTTCGGGGCGCCGGATGAGGTTCGCGGGCATCCATGTGGATCGAGCGATGATCTCACGCAGCGGCATCCCCATGGCAAGAAACTTCGACATGGTGGTGGGCATATCCATCATGCCGGCGTTCATGCTGCCGGTATGCAGATCGGTGGAGATCGCATCGGGCCAGAAGCCCTGGGCGACGGCGGGAACCGCATTTCGGAACACAAAGCTCCCGCCCCCGTGCCCGACATCGAACTTCACTCCACGCCTGCGGGCTTCCAGCAGATACGGATACAGCTTGCCGTCCTCACCGATCATTGGAACTGGCGAGCGATACATATGCGTGCTGATGTCGCCGGGACGCAGCCGCTCCGTAACGAGCTGCCAGTATGGGCGCTCCTTCTTGAAGAAACCGAAATCGACCATGATTGGCAGACCGGCGAGATTGCCCGCTTCCAGCGCTCGGCCCACGGCGATCCATTCGGGGCCTTCATAGTGCGCGGTCTTCACGCCGACGACGAGATCGGCGTGCTTCTTCGCGAGCCGCGCCACCTCCGCCGGCTTCATGTCTTCGGGGTGCTGCTCGACGATGTTGGTGAGCATGCCGAGCCCCGCGATATTGATGAACGCGAAAACGCGCGTCTTCGCGCGGTCGAGAACCGTGTGGCGGAATGTTTCGAAATTGCGCCAGCCGGCGGAGCCCGCGTCAACCATGGTGGTGACGCCGGTCCGGAAGCTGAAGTCATCCGGACGAACGCTGTTGTCTCCCGCCCACGCGTCGGCGACGCCGGTCGTGTGGAACAGGTGCACGTGGATGTCGACGAGGCCGGGCGTCACGAGAAGTCCGGCGGCGTCGATGATTCTGCGCGCGGCCTGCGCGGGAATGTTCTCGGCCACCGCCGCGATCTTCCCGTCCTTAACCGCGACGTCGCGAAGCGCGTCGATCGAGTTCTTCGGATCGATGAGCCGGCCGCCTTTCAGCAGCAGGTCGTATTGGGCTTGAGCAAACATCGGGGTCACGCAACACAGCAGCCACAGTGATCGCCACATCGTCGGCCTTCTCCTCGATCGACTCACGCCTTGACAGCGCGCTGCTTCCGCGCGTCCCATCTCAGGTATGCGCGGCGGCGGCGGCTCACAACGGCCATCTCGCAGACGCCCCCACCCCAGAGTCCCAGCTCCCCATCGCAGCGCAGCGGTTCGTTCTTGCGAATGGCGTTCTGGAGATCGCGATGGTGCGGATCAACGCTTTCGGCGCCCTGTTTCTGATAGGTAAACGGCTTCGCTTCTCCCGCGAAGTCGCGCTGCGGGGTGATAGTGAAGCCGCTGCGCGTGAATATCGGAGTGGCCTTGTGCCCGCGCAAGAGGTGCTCCACCGGCGCATCGTTCGCCATCGTAGAGATGAGTTGCATCGTCGGACCGCCAGGGTAATCGGCGAGCGCGTTGAACGTGTCGGGGATCTCCGCTTTCGACCCGGCGAACTCGAACTTGCCGCCTGTCGCCACGACATACTCGGGGAACTTGAGACCCAGGGCCTTGATCAAGCGCGTCGCGCGATGGACATAGAGATCGCTGGCGACGCCGCCGGAGTAGTCCCAGTAGCGGCGCCAGCGGAAGAAACGGTCGGGGTCCCAATCGCGTTCCGGCGCCGACCCAAGCCAGGTCTTCCAGTCCACGCGGCGGTTGCGCGAGTAGTCGATCTGACAGAGCACGACTTTGCCAAGCGCGCCGCTCTTCACATACTCGTATGCCGCCTCGCAGCTCTCATCCGACATGCCCTGCACGCCGTCTTGCAGCTTCTGCTTGGGCTTCGACTGCACCTTGGCAAACAGCCTCTTCGCCTCGTCGATCTTGCGGCGCATCGGCTTTTCAACATAGACGTGCTTGCCGGCGTCGAGAGCGTCCGAAGCGACGCGATAGCGCCAGTGCTCGGGCGTCGCGACCAGGACGTAATCCACGTCCTTGTTCTCCAGCACCGCCCGGTAGTCCTTCTCCTTCTTCCCGCCAGTCAACCCGGCCGCCTTGTCCAACCGCTTTTGAAAGAGATCGCAGGCGGTGATGAGTTCCGCGTTGTCCTTCTCCTTGTTGCGAACCAGGATCTGCACATGGACGCCGGCCATGCCGCCGCATCCGATGACTCCGATGCGCAGGAGATCATCGGCGCCGCGGATCTGAGCGTAACTTCGCGCGGACCACGCGGCTGCGCCCGCCGCTGCGACGAACCGCCGGCGAGATGAAGACATACTAGAATCTTAAGCTGAATGGAACTTGTCGGTCTGCATCCGTTCATTCATGTCCTGCTGGCTGCGCTGGTGATCATCGCGGCCGTGACAGACCTTCGCTCGCGAAGGATCCACAACTGGCTCACGGCGCCTGCCGTTTTGCTGGGCTTGGTCGCCCACCCCGCATTGAAAGCCATCGGAGGCGCTTCATTTCTCGAAGGGCTGAAGTTCGCCGGCGCGGGATTCGGTCTCGCACTGCTGATCTTTGTTCCTCTGTTTGCGCTGCGAGCGTTCGGCGGAGGCGACGTCAAGCTCATGGTGGCAGTGGGCACGCTCGCCGGCGCCGGGAACCTGTTCATGATCTTTCTCGTCGACGCCATTCTTGGCGGAATCGCCGCGCTGGTGTTCGCGGTCATCAAGGGCAAGCTCTGGCGAACGCTGAAGAACATGGGCCGCATCATCAAGTCTCTCGTGCGCGGCCTGCCGCCGTACGTCGAGCACGAGGAGCTCCAGGCCGGGCACGAGAAGTCTCTCGGTCTGCCGAGGGGCGTCACGATCGCAGCGGCGACGCTTCTCATCCAGTGGGCGTCGCGCTGAGGCGCGCGCTATTGCAGGATCGACACGGACAGGCCCGAAGCCGCCGAGGAGCTGCGGAACACGCGCTGCGTCGCCTTCTGGAAATCCGCCGAGGTCGCCTCGTGGATGCGCATGAACTTCTGCGGGTTGCGGTCGCCGAGCGGGAACCAGGAGCTCTGCACGTGAATCATGATGCGATGGCCGCGTCTGAACGTGTGGAAGACGTCGGGGAGCTCGAATTCCACCTTCTCCCGCTTGCCCGGCGTGAACGGCTCCGGCTTCTCGAAGCCGTTGCGAAACTTGCCGCGGAACGGCTCGCCTCGCACGAGCTGCTGATAGCCGCCCATGCGAACGTTCTGCGGATTCGGCGCGGGGTCGGGCGCATCGCCCGGGTAGACGTCGATGAGCTTCACCACGAAGTCGCTGTCCGTGCCCGTGGTTGAGACGTAAAGCGTCGCTTTCAGCGGTCCGGCCACGCGGAGATCCTCCTCGAGAGGCTCGGTTTCATACACGAGGACATCGGGGCGGGAAGATGCAAAACGCTGGTCCTCCACCATGTAGTCGCCGGTCATCCCCCGCGCGATCGGGCCGATGAATGGGATCGGCTTGTTGGGATCGCTGATGTACTCGTCGAAAACCTCTCCGGTGTCTTGCGGAGGCTCCCAGCGCAGCTTCCCGCCGGCTTGAAAGTACAGCATCTTCCTCCTGCCCTCCCTGGGCGGCCACGCCTCCAGCTTGTGCCACTCGTTGCGGCCCGTCTCGAACACATACGCTTCAGGCAGCTTCGCTCCGTCCCCTTTGCCCTTCAGGTGGTATAGGAAAAACGGATACTCGATCTCTTCCTGGTAGAACTTCGAAGTATTGGAGTCGAAGCGGACGCTGCCAACCCGATCGCCCTCCGCCCGCGACCAACTGCCGTGCGTCCAGGGCCCCATGACCAGCGTGTTGATGGCGCCCGGACTCTGCTTCTCCGCGGCCTCATAGACGCGCAGCGCCCCAAAGAGGTCCTCGGCGTCGAACCAGCCGCCGACGGTCATCATCGCCGGCTTCACCAGCTTCAGGTACTGGCGAATGTTCCGCGATTTCCAGAATTCGTTGTACGTGTCGTTCTCGAGAAGCTCTTTCCAGAACTCGATCTGGCCGCGAAAGTACTTCTCGTCGTAGTTTTGAAGCGGGCCCGTGCGCAGATGGAAATCGTATCCGTCGGGAGTGCCCATGTCGAAGGCCGCGCCTGGAATGGTCTGTGGCGCAGTCCTCGGGCGGCCGAAAAAGCTTAGGAAGTTGAAGGCGTGGGATAGGAAAAGAACGCCGTTGTGCCGGAAATCGTCGCCGATGAACCAGTCGGTCACCGGCGCTTGCGGCGAGGTCGCTTTCAGCGCGGGGTGCGATTCCACAGCGCCCGCCGCGGCGTAGAAGCCAGGATAGCTGATGCCGTACATCCCCACCTTGCCGTTGTTGGCGGGGATATGCTTCACCAGCCAGTCGATCGTGTCGTACGCATCGCTCGATTCATCGACGTCCTTCGGCCCGCGCTTGACGGGAATGTGCGGCCGCACGTGGACGAAAGTTCCTTCGCTGCGGCCGCGGCCGCGCACGTCCTGGTAAGCGAAGATGAAGCCCTCGCGGACGAATCTGTCCGTGCGGCCGGGGCCAAGCTGCTGGCGGTGATTGTCGATGCCGTAGGGCGCGACCGTATACGGCGTCCGCATGAGCAGGATCGGGTATTGTTGCGACCTGTCCTTGGGGACGTACACGGAAGTGAACAGCCTGACACCGTCGCGCATCGGAACCTGGAACTCGTGCTTGGTGTAGTTCGCGCGGATGTAGGCGGCGCGCTCGCGCTCTTCGGCCGTCGGCTGCGGCTGCTGCTGGCCCCGTTGTTGCGCGAAGGAGAGCGCGGCGACAACAAGCGCAAGGACGGTTCTGCGGGAGATCAGGCGCATACTTCGCATTATGATATCGGCCTTCGCGGCGCAATGGCGGTCAGAACCTGAAAAACTGGAACATCGAGATCGCCGTGCGGGCGCTGGTTTCCGCCATCCAGCGGCCGAGCCCGGTGGAGAACATCACCACCATCAGCAGGATGAAGCCGAACCTCGAAGCCTCGATGTAGACCGCAGGCGGAATGCGCGCCGCAAGCAAAAACTTCGATCCGTCCAGCGGCGGAATCGGCAGCAGGTTGAACACCGCGAGGTAGAGGCTGAGGTACGCGGCGCGGAAGAGGAGCTCCGTGCCGCCGATCCAAACCGAGCCGATCGCGGCGAGGATCAGCGCGAAGACGACATTACTGCCCGGGCCGGCCAGGGCCACGGCGAGCAGGCCGTTATAACCTCCGCGCAGCCGTGCCGGATTGGTGTTCACCGGTCGCCCCCAGCCCAGGAACCCCCCGCCAAGCAGCGCCGTGATCGCGGGCAGCAACACCGTGCCCAGCCAGTCGACGTGCGCCAGCGGATTCAACGTGACGCGGCCTTCGAGCCGCGGCGTGTCATCGCCCAGTTTCTCGGCCACCCAGGCATGGGCGAATTCGTGGGGCGTCGTCAACATCCAAAAGATCAGGACGTCCAACGCCGCCTGTGCAAAGTTGAAGTTCATTCGGTGGTCTTTTCCGGAGCGGGCTTGTTGGTGCGGTACTTTTCGAACCAGGCCAGGAGATAGAGCTGCTGGAGCAACTGGTGGGACGGACGCCGCCATCCATGGAATTCGTCGGGCATGCGCACCAACAGCGTTTCCTTCTTCTGGATTTTCAGCGCGCGGTAGAACTCCTCGCTCTGCGTCATCGGCGTGCGGAGATCGGCTTCGCCCGTCATCACCATCGTGGGCGTCTTTACGTTTCCTGCGTAGTGCAGGGGCGACCGCAGCGCGTACTCCATCGGATCCTCCCAAGGCTTCTTTTTGAACTGGTCATACCAGCTCGGGCCGTCCGTTGTTCCGACAAATGAGTGCCAATTGATGACGGGGCGCATTGAAACGGCCGCGCGGAATCGGTTCGTGTGTCCCACAATCCATGCAGTCAGCACGCCCCCGCCGCTGCCTCCGCAGACAAAGAGGTTCTCGGGATCGATCCAGCCTTTCTTCAGCGCTTCATCAACGCCCGCCATCAGGTCGTCGTAGTCTTTGCCCGGATAGCTGTACTGGATTCCGTTGACGAACTCCTGTCCGTAGCCCGTGGAGCCGCGCGGATTCGTGTAAAGAACCGCATAGCCGTTCGCCGCAAAGTTCTGCCACGCCCAATTGAAGCCGACGTTGTACATCGACCACGGTCCGCCGTGGATGTAGAGCACCATGGGGTATTTCTTCCTGGCGTCGAAGTCCACCGGCTTCACGAGCCAGCCCTGGATCTTCCAGCCATCCGCGGAGGTGTACCACAGCTCTTCGACGTCGCCGAGCTTTCGAGTCGCCAGGACGTCGTCGTTGACATCCACGAGCTTGCGGATGATCTTGGGGTCGTGCGTGGAGAACGATACCAGTGCCGGCGGTTCCTTGTAACTGGAACGCACGGCGGCGAAGTCGCCCGTCGAGGCAAGGTCGAACTGTGACAGCACGTGGTTGCCGTCGGTCAGCTTCTTCGGCGTTCCGCCGACCGGCAAAAAGTAAAGGTTGGAGGTCCCGCGCTCCTCCATCGAGTAGTAGATGCCGTTGTTCTCCGGCGCCCATTTCAGCCCGCCCGGCGAACTGGGCAGCCCGCCGGACCAGAGCTTCGCGGCGCTGCCGTCCGGGGCCATGAGATAGATGCTCGAAATGTGCGACGTGAATCGCTGGTCGTCGTAGCCCGTGTAAGCGATCCACTTGCCGTCGCGCGAGGGCGTCGGGTTGGTGTCGGGACCTTTGCGATTCGTGAGCTCCTTGATCGAGCCGGCCGCGACGTCGATGGCGTAGATCTCGCTGTCGTTGCGCACGTACTCCGCATCGGGCTTGCGGATGCCGCTGACGAAAATTGTCTTTCCGTCGGCCGACCATTCGTGTCCCATGTGGTTGTATTTGCCCGTCGTGAGCTGGCGGGGCGTTCCGCCGGTCACGGCGTCGACGAGGAAGACATGCATGAATCCTCGTGGGATCGGGCCGACTCCATCCCGCGCCCATGTCAGCCGGTCCACGATGACGGCGGCTTTCGCCCACTGCGCGCCCTCAGGCCGCTTCGGCAGCTTAACGGGCAGGATCGGGTCGTCGTCAGGCACGTTCATCGAGAATGCGAGCGTCTTGCCGTCGGGCGACCAGCGGATGTTCGAGGGCGATTTCTCGACATGGGTCAACTGCGCGATCTCGCGCGTGTCGGCCCACATGACGTGGATCTGCGTTGTGCCGTCGCGGTCCGAAAGGAAGGCGATCCGCTTCCCGTCGGGCGACCAGACGGGCGCAGTGTCGCGCCAGTTGCCTGCCGTCAGTTCACGCAGGCGGCCGCTGCGCCTGTCGAGAATCCAGAGGTTCGACCGTTGCTGGTCCTTCACTTTGTCGACCCAGGTACGGCCGAAGACGATCTGAGCTCCGTCGGGCGAGATTGCCGGCGAGGCGACGCTTTCCATGTCGAAAAGCGTTTCCGCGACGAGTCCTTCTCTGGCCGTCTGGGCCGCGGCCGGAAACAGGGCGAGCAGGAAAAACAACGCGAGACGCATGGGAATCTCCAGATGTGGAAATGCCCCTTCATCGTAACGCAGGCGGCCCGGCTCTCAGTTTTTCTTTGAAGGGGCTTTCTGCGTGCTCTCGGGCTTCGGCGTGATGGAGGGAGGCTCACTCTTGCCCTTCGGTTTAGCCGCTTTTTCCCCTTCCGCGGTGGGGAACTTGAGCTCGCTCTCCACCTGCATCACCTGCGAATCGACGCTGAATTTGCGGTAGTTCCTGAATTCCATCTCGTTCTTCGTGCAGTGAAAAGCGCCGCGCCAGCAGGCGAGATTCTCGCTTCTCACGGGAAGAAGGTACCGCTGACCGGAGATGTTCACCCATCCGTAGTCGACCGTCGTTTCGACGGTGTCGATGTCATAGTCCGCAGGCAACTGGCGGCTGTTCATCTCAACCCGCAGCACGCGCGCCGTTATTGGATCGATCCACAACGCGCCTTTGTACGCTGGCTTGACTTCACGGCCGTAACGGATGCGCCAGTGCGAGTTCGGCTGGAGCACCGAGTAGTCGTACACCTTCGCCGGCATTCCCGCGGCGCTGGAATCGCCGCGCAGCTTGAACGACGCATCCGTGGAAGGCGAGAGCACGTCCAGCAGCACGGTGCCGAACTCGTACATCGACCACGAGCCCGAATCTTCGGGAGTGCCCTTCTTGAGCGGTTTCCCGTTGACGCGGATGTTGCGGTACTCCTCTTTCCCACCGGCGTAGATCGTCTCAACCTGGACCCGATCCTTCAGCTTCCACTCAGGTTTGTAGGTTTTGCTCTCGTAGCGCAGCACGTATTGCTCGCAGATGAAGTCGGGCAGCTTTTGATCGAAATCGAACGCCGCTTCGCGGGCGCGCTCGATGAGATCCTCGGGATTGGCGGACCGGCTTGTATCGCGGACAACCCGCCCTTCGGCGTCCACCTCGATCTCGCGTACGGATCTCTTCGATTCGGCCGGCTTCACTTCCTCCCGGCGCTGAGCGGGGCCGCCCCTGCGCAAAACAGGCCTGCCGGGATCTTCGGGCGGCGGCTCTTGCGCTCCGAGCGGCAGGGTGAAAGCCAGCGCCGCAATGGAGATTCGCACCATGCCGATCTATTGACGAGCGCCAGCCGCGCTCCGTTACGGGACGATCTTGCGCACTTTGAGCCAATCCTTCAAGCGGCCCGGCCAGGTGGACAGGACGGGGTCTTTCGGCGCCAGGCCGACGCCGTGGTTGCCGTCCTGGTAGATGTGCATCTCGGCCGGGACGCCGTAGCGGCGCAGGGCGAGGTAGTAGAGCACGCTGTTCTCTGGTGGGACCCCGCGGTCCGCGTCGGTGTGGAAGAGAAATGTCGGGGGCGTCTCGGCCGTCACCCTGAGCTCATTCGAAAGATCCCAAACAAGAGCCGGATCGGGATTGGGCCCCAAGAGATTGCGCAGCGATCCACTGTGCGTGTAGCGTGTCGTGAAACTGATCACCGGGTAAACGAGAATCGCGAAGTCGGGACGCTCGCCAGGCTGGTAATGAGTAGAAAGAGTCGAGGCGAGGTGCCCGCCGGCGGAAAAGCCCATCACGCCGATCCGCTGCGGGTCGATCCCAAGCTCCGCCGCACGGCTGCGAAGAAGGCGCAGCGCTCTCCGCGCGTCGTCAAGCGGCGCGGGGTGCTTGTAGCGCGGGGCGATGCGATACTTCAGCACGAACGCCGACACGCCGAACGAATTGAAGAACTCCGCAACCTGCTTGCCTTCGTGGTCCATCGCGAGAGCCCCGTAGCCCCCGCCGGGGCAGACCAGCACCGCGGCGCCGTTGGGCTGCGCGGCGGGCCAGTGTGAAAGCGACGGCTTGTCGGCATCCTCCACGCCCGCAGCGCCCGGCGCGCCGTCGGGCCAGAGTAGTTCGACTTTCTGTTGCGCGGCCGCGCCGCAGGCTGTGAGCAGTGAGAGAAGGAGAGCGTACCTGATTCTTGGCATATTCACTCCGACGTTGCCGATTCTTCAATTCTGATGGTTGCGGCATCCGCGTCAAGTTCAGCCGTGACGCCGAGAGGCAGGGTTAACTGGTCCTGCGTGTGGCCGATGGTCATCCCGGTGACGACCGGGACCGGCAGGTCGCCGACAATGCTGTCGAGGACTTCGCCCAGCGAGAGCGTCGATTCAAACGACGGCCGGAACTCGCGCGGCGCGCAGTTTGAGCACTCTCCGAGGATGAGGCCCCGGATGCCGCGGAACTTGCCTGCCAGTCGGAGTTGCGTGAGCATGCGATCCATCGAATACGGCTGCTCGTCAACATCCTCGATGAAGAGCAGTTTGCCTTCGGTCTGAATCTCCCACGGAGTCCCCATCGTGGAAGAAATCAGCGAGAGGTTGCCGCCGATGAGAGGTCCGCGCGCCTTCCCGCCGCGAATCGTGCGCACCGGGTGCCGCGGTCGCAGGCGATTGGACTCGGGCGGATTGGCCAGCAGGCCGAGCGGCCTGGGATCAAACAGCGCGCGGCGGAAATGTTCCAGCGTGTACTCGGAGAAATCGGAGAGCAGCGTCGGCCCGTGGAAGGTGACAAGGCCGGTCCGCTGATGAATGCCGAGATGGAGCGCGGTGATGTCGCTGTAGCCGGTGAAGATCTTTGGATTTCGCGCTATCAAGCTGAAGTCGATGCGATCAAGCAGCATCGCTGTGCCGTATCCGCCGCGGACGCACATCACTGCGCGCACTTCAGCGTCCGCAAACATCGCGTGCAGATCGTCCAGGCGCTCCTGAATCGAGCCCCCCAGGTAGCCCAGCCGCTTGCCGACGTTCTTGCCGGCCTTGTACTTCAGACCCAGGTACTCCACCGTCCGGCGCATCGCCGCCAGACGGTCCGGGTCGGAGACGTAGGTGGAGGGCGTGATGAGGCCGACTGTGTCGCCCTGTTTGAGCGCGCGCGGTTTCAGCAGGCGCGGCGCGGCCGCGGCGGTCGCGCCGAGGACCGCCATGAACGATCGGCGTCGCATGACTATTCAGATTGTGGCTCAGCCGGCGGCTCCGCTTCTGCGCCCTCGCTCAGCGCAGGCGGCGCCGCGGTTGCCATCGCCGGAACAAAGGCGGGTTCGAGCGGCGGGGGCGGCGGCCTCAACGCGCTATCCATCTCGATCGCCGAGCCCCAGAGCATCAGCCGCGTCCAGATCCGGCTGAAGATGAAGACCTGCTGGAAGAGAATCAGCAGAAAAATCGAAGGCATTGTCCGAGCTGGGATCCAGCCGGAAACCGTGATGTAGAGCGCCGCAAGACCAAGCATGATGACGCTGACGATCGCCCAGGCGCCCATGGTGCGGCCCAGGTTGCCCAGCACGAGCCGCCACGATGCCAGCGCGGCGCGCAGTGTCCGGCGGCTTTCCGTGACAACCAGGCGGACTTTCGCGTAGTCGAACACCGTCACGACAAGCCCGAGCAACAGTCCGGTGAGGGCCGTCTGGATCCAGTCCGCGATCACCAGCGGCCTCTGTTTCATGCCTTCGCCCCACAGTTTCAGCGCCAATTTCATGATTGCGCCGCCGAGAGCGAACACGATCCCGAAAAATATCAGGCTCCAGGCAAACAGCCTCAGAAACCGCCAGAAATGCCGTCCGCAAGCCTCATGGAAGCGCGCCGGCGTATAACGCTCATCGCTTGCCAGCATGGAGATGGCGCCGCCGGCGAGATAGATGCTCCCCAACATCGCGATCAGCGCTGACACGACGACCGCTCCGCCGATGGTCCACGGCAAATTCAGTCGATCCGGGACAAATGCCTCAACAATCCACATGGGGTCAAACTCTTGGAGTAGATCGGCGGCATAGCGGCTCTTCGCCAGGTTGGAGGAGACGAAGGTCGCTGCGGCGGCGGCTGCGATGGCTGAGATCAACGTGTAGAAGAACCAGTACAGGAACCACACGCGCTTGCGGCGCGACACGCGTCCGGCTGCCTTCGATACAGCGTGGAATGGGCTCATGGCGTTCCTCTTCACACTCCCGCGGACATCATGAGCAACAGGTTCTGCATCCAGAAGAGGATGCGCGACGACCACGCCGCCGTCAGCTCCGGCTGCGGCTTGCTTTGCCAACTGTTGTTCGTCCAGTTCACGTCGATGCGATACTTCCTCGCGGGGTCGATTTCCACCCAGTCGACTTCGGACGGCTTCAGAAATTCGAACTTCGCCCAGCGGTACCGCCCATCCCACGTGCGCTTCTCCACGCTGCCGTCCTTGAAATGAACCTCCAACTCGACAGGCATCACCCCGTCTTGTTCGCGAAAGACTTTCACTGTGGACTCATACAGCTTCTTGCGCTTGCTGTCCTTCTTATCCGCTTCGCGGTCCCGCTTTTCGGCGTCTTCGCGGGCGACGGTCAGGCGCTTGCCGGCTTCATCGAAGACGCCGGCGAATGTCTTCACCTCACGCGTTGCGACGCTGCGGACCGAATAATCCAGCAGCTTGTTGCCGAAGATGAACTGGTCGAAGAACTCAGTCATGTCCCTTCCGGCGGCCTCGTTCACCAACTTCAGGAAGTCGTGCGAAGTGGGATGGCCGAAACGCCATCTCTGGTGATAGGTGCGCATCACACGCGCCATCGTGTCCGCGCCGAGGATGTTCTCCAGCGTTCGAAGGACCGTGCCGGGCTTCATGTAGCTGTTGACGCCGTAACTGTTGGAGTTGAAGTACTCCCACGCCCGGCGCACCATGTCGTCGACCGCAGGCGCAGCCAGGAACGCCGCTCGATTGATGCTGTGGCCCCGCAGCTTCGGGAGTCCTAGCCACCCCGCAAGCTGCACGCCGAACAACTGCGCCGGAAGCGCAGTGGGACCGTATGCCTCCTCCATGACCAGTGTCGTCGAATAGGTGTTGAATCCCTCGTCGAGCCAGGACTCCTCGAATTCATTGTTCGCCACGAGTTGCATCCAGAACTGATGGCCGAACTCGTGCACCGTCACTTCCTCAAGGCCGTGAAAATCACTCGGCGATCTCCAGGACGTGCCCGCGGTGATGAAGGTGGGGTACTCCATCCCGCCCGCGCCTCCGCCGCCGTAAGGCGGATCAACCACCGTGATCGTCTTGAACGGATACCGGCCGTAGCGTAGGCCGAAGCCCTTCAGGGCGGCGCGCAATGCGTCGAGATGCCGTTCAACCTGTTCTGAGTGCTCAGGCTGAACGAGGGCGATCATCCGCACATCGCTCAGGCGCGCTTCGTCCTCAGTGATGCCGTGTAAGCGCGCCACCTTGCGGACTTCAGCCCGCGGCGCTTCGGTATCCGCGACGAACGTGCGCTCGCGCCGGATGAAGTTGGGCTGAACCGTCCAGGCGAAGTCGGTGACGTTTTCCTGCTCGAACGTGTATGTGGAGGTCTTGCGCGCCACGTCATCGATAACCTTCACCGGGACTCCGCCAGTCGCGCCAATCACCCAACCCTTAGGCGCCGTCAACTCGGCGCGATAGTTGCCGAAGTTCGCGAAAAACTCGCTGTGGGCGTGGAACTGGTGACAGTTCCAGGCTCCCTTCTGCGAGTACCGAAACCCGGCGGTTTCCCACACGCCGAGTTTTGGGAACCACTGCCCGACTAGGTAGAAGTTGCCGTGAAAGCCCGTGCGGGCGAACACCGTGGGCATCTTGGTCACGAAATCGATTTCCACGCGCAGCGTCTCGCCGGGCTTCACAGGCTGCGGCAGCGGGACTTCGATGACGGTCTGATCGTCCTTGTTCCCATCGTCCGGCTGGATGAAGCGGATCGACTTCGTCAGGTCCGCGCCGCCGGCGATTTGCATGCGCTTGACGTCGATCCAGCCCCACTCTTTGCCCTTGAAACGGTCGCCGCGCAGTTGCCCTCCGCCGCTCTCCCGCATGAACGTGCTCTTCTCGTTCTTGAAAGCGTTCATGTAGAGATGGAACTGGAGGGCCGGGACCGTATCGCGCGAGTCGTTCAACCACGTGAGGACTTCGCTTCCGGTGATGATGTGCGTCGTCGTATCGAGCGCCGCCTTAATGTCATAGCTCGCGATCGCCTTGGGCTCGGCGGACCAGGCCGCCGTCGCGAAAAGGAGCGCGGTGATGTGTTTCGTCATTTGATGCCAACCTTCGTCCGAATCCAGGCGGAGATCGTCTCGAGCGCGCTGGGCGACATCGTCTCCTCAATCTGGCCGTACTCCTGGGGTGTGCCGGTCTTTGCCGTCTGAAACAGATGGTTCAGGCCCGGCAGCCGCACGATCTCTGCATCCTTGTTGCCCGCCTTTTTCAACGCCGCCTCGATCGCCGGCAGGTTTTGATCGGGCAACACCTGGAGATCTTTCTCGCCATTGATCGCCAGCACCGGGCACTTCACCTGCTCCAGCGCCGGCGCGGGATCGTACGTCAGAAAGTAGCGGAACCAGGGACTGTTTACCTGCCGGATCTGGCCTTCCATCGCCTTCGAATCTCCGAACGCCGCTCTCAGCTTCTTCTCCGCTTCAGCGGGATTCTGTTCGGCCTTGACGATCTCAAACATCTTTCGCTGCGTTTCCCGTTGCTGCGCCATCATCGAGTCCGGCGCGCCCGAGGCTTTCAGGATGGCCTGTCCCTGCGCGTAGAGAATCTCCTCGCCTCTCACCGCGGTTGCGGCCATCAGCACCAGAAAGGCGACGTCGCTTCGCCGGGCCGCGACCATCGGAGCGATGATGCCGCCTTCGCTGTGGCCCCCGAATCCGATGCGCTTCGCGTTGATCTCTTTCCGGGTCTTCAAGTAGTCCAGCGCGCTCTCGGCATCGCCGGCGAAATCGGCTGAGGTTGCGGTATTGAACTGCCCTGTCGATTTCCCGAAGCCCCTGTCGTCGTAACGCAACACCGCGATGCCGCTGCGTGCCAGATAGTCGGCGAGCACCAGAAACGGTTTGTGCCCCATGAGCTCTTCATCCCGATTCTGCGGGCCGCTGCCCGAAATCAGGATGATGGCAGGATGCGGGCCCTTGCCGGGAGGGATCGTCAATGTCCCGGCAAGCGTGACTCCAGCCTTCGCATTGGAGAATGTCACTTCTTCGGCCGTGTAAGGGAACGGAGGCTTCGGCTCCTGCGGCCGCTTCGGCGTCTCGGGAGGTTTTTCCAGGCGCTTGAAGGTGAGCGGCAGGTCGATCCCTTGCGTGAGTTTTCCCTGGATCGACTTCCCGTCCGCGCTCAGCTTGCCCGAATAGACGGCGGAAATGGCCTTCTTTTCCCAACGCAGCTCGCCGTCAGCGAAAGTCACGGAGTCCAATGGAATCCCGAACGCGCCCTGCTCCACGCTGTCCATCGTGCCTGCAAGCGTCCCGTCTGGTTGGCGGGTCACATGGATTCGAATCCGGATCTTCCCGGCGAAGGTCTCAACCGGGCCTTCCCAACTGCCCGTGACGTCCGGCGCCTGCACTGCCAACGCGAGAACCAGGGCAGGCCCCAGAAGCAGGAAGCGCAGTCCGCGAGTCATGCAGTCATCATATCCGCGCCGAGCCGCAGCGGTAGAATAGCGGGAGATGAGGGGCATTCTGCAAGTAGCAGCGGCCGCACTGCTGCTCCATATCAACACGCTGGCGCAGTCCCCTGCCAACAGGAATACCGCCTTCTCCAAGGATGTCGAGCCCATCCTGAAGCGCAAGTGCGTCATGTGCCACAACGAGAAGCTGAAGCAGAACGGGCTGCGCCTCGACGATCCCGAGGCTGCCCTTGCTGGAGGCTACTCGGGTCCGGTGATCTTGCCCGGCCAGAGTGCGAAGAGCAAGCTGATCGAGCGAGTGACCAGCACGAAGAAGGACTTCATGATGCCGCCCGCGGGCGCGCCGCTCACTCCGGCGGAAGTGAACATCCTGCGCTCGTGGATCGACGCAGGCGCGGACTGGCCGCGCGGCGCCGCCACGGCCGCCGCAAAGAAACAGCAGCCCTCCCACTGGTCGTTCCAGCCCATCCGCCGTCCCGAGATCCCGGCAGTTCGGAACCGCGCGTGGACCAGGAACGCAATCGACAGCTTCATCCTCGCGCGGCTTGAAGCGGAAGGCATCGACCCATCGCCGGAAGCCTCTAAAACGGCGCTTGCCCGCCGCTTGTCGCTGGACCTCACGGGATTGCCGCCGTCGCCCGGCCAGGTCCGTTCTTTTCTGAACGACAACCGTCCGAACGCGTACGAAACCTACGTGGACAGTCTCCTCGCCTCACCGCACTTCGGCGAGAAATGGGCGCGCCTCTGGCTCGACCTCGCGCATTACGCCGATTCCGACGGCTATGAGAAAGACCAGGTGCGGGCGTACGCCTGGCGTTGGCGCAACTGGGTGATCGACGCCTTCAACGGCGACATGCCGTTCGACCGTTTCACGATTGAGCAGATCGCCGGCGATCTTCTCCCGGCCCCGACGGTTGAACAACGGGTGGCCACGGGTTTCCATCGCAATACCCTCACTAATCGCGAAGCAGGCGTGGACCGCGCGGAAGCGCGATTTGAGCAAATGGTGAGTCGAACGTCAACGGTCGGCACGGTCTGGCTTGGACTGACGGTCGGCTGCGCTCAGTGCCATGACCACAAGTACGACCCAATCAGCCAGAAGGACTTCTACTCGCTGTACGCGTTTTTCAACGGCACGGACGAGCGGGATATTCCAGCGCCGCTCGCCGGCGAATTCGGCCCCTGGATGCGCGCGCGTCCGGAATACCTGGCCGAGCGCGAGCACCTCTACATGGTCTACAACGTCCCCGCGCTCCAGCAGGAATGGGAACAGCGCATCCGGCGTGCGATGGACAAGCCTGGCGAAGACTTGGAATGGGACTTCTGGGTCGTCTCGATGCGCGCGATGCTGGATGGCGCCGATCGCATCCTGCGCACGCCGCGAGAGCAGCGCGACGAGGACGACGCCGAGCGGCTCACCCAATACTTCATCGGCAATCCGGGCCCCACGCGCGGCCGCGACATCGACGAGCTCAACTGCCTGCGCGAGCTTCGCCGGCGCCTTGGGGCGCTGGAGTCGCGCACGCCAAAACTGACCCGCGCGATGACGATCGTCGAAGATCCGCAGGCGCCGCCGACGCACGTCGCTGTTCGTGGCGATTACAGGTTGAAGGGACTCCGCGTCGAGCCGGCCCCGCCCTCCATTCTGCCGCCGCTGCCCGCCGGCGCGAAGGCCGACCGCCTCGCGCTGGCCAGGTGGCTCGTCAGCCGCGACAATCCTTTGACAGCCCGAGTCACCGTGAATCGCTTCTGGCAAGAACTCTTCGGCCGCGGAATCGTAAGAACGTCCGAGGACTTTGGCACGCAGGGGGAAGCTCCCTCACACCCTGAATTGTTGGACTGGTTGGCCGCGGATTTCATGGACTGCGGTTGGAGCGTGAAGCATCTCTTGCGCACAATAGTCATGTCCGCGACATACCGGCAGAGTTCTGTTGTTCGAAAGGATGTCGCGGAGAAGGACCCCGAAAACGCTCTGTTGTCCCGCCAATCGCGCCTCAGAATGCCCGCCGAGCAGATCCGCGACGCGGCGCTTGCAGCGGGCGGACTGCTCAACACTGCGATTGGCGGCCCCAGCGCCCGCCCGCCCCAACCGGCCGGCGTCGCCGAACTCGGCTACGCCAACAGCGTCAAGTGGACGGACGACGAAGGTCCCGCGCGGTACCGCCGCGGCCTCTACATCCACTTTCAGCGGACGACCCCGTACCCGATGCTAATGAACTTCGACGCCCCGGATTCCAACGTCGCCTGCTCGCGCCGTCGCCGCTCGAACTCTCCGTTGCAGGCTCTGAACCTCTTAAACGATCCGGTCTTCTTCGAGGCCGCGCAGGCGCTCGCTCTGCGCACCCTCCGCGAGTCTCCCCCGCAAATCGAAGCCAGGCTCGACTATGCCTTCCAGCTTGCGCTCGGCCGCGCGCCAACCGCCCGCGAGCGCGAGCGCCTCCTGCGTCTTTTCGACGAACAGGCCAAAGCCGCGGAGCGCGACGAGAAGCTGGCCCGCGCCCTCGCGCCTCTTGCGCCCGAAGGAAACAAGCTGGCCGAAACCGCGGCGTGGGTGATGGTCAGCCGCGTGCTTTTGAATACCGACGAGTTCATCACCCGGGAGTAGACGCCATGAACGAAAGAGATCTTCTGCTCCTTCAACGCCGCCGCCGCTTTCTGAAAGAGGTGGCGGGCGGAATCGGCATGATGGCCCTCGGCCATCTGCTGAATCAGGACGGCCTCGCCGCCGCGACGCCCGAAGTCAATCCTCTCGCGCCGCGCAAGCCCCACTTTCCCGGCAAAGCGAAGAACGTGATCTTCATGTTCATGGAGGGCGGGCCTTCGCAGATGGATCTTTTCGATCCCAAGCCCGGCCTCGCCAAGTGGAGCGGACAGCCGCTGCCCGAGTCGCTCACTTCGCAGACTCGCCTCGCGTTCATCAAGAAGGACGCAAAAGTCCTCGCGAGTCCCCGCACTTTCAAACCGCTGGGCCAGTCCGGCGTCGAGTACTCCGATTACATCCCCCACATCGGTTCCTGCGCGGACGACATCTGCCTGGTGCGCTCGATGCACACCGAGGCGTTCAATCATCACCCCGGACAGTTGCTGCTCTTCACGGGCCACACGCAGTTCGGAAGGCCCACGATGGGCGCCTGGACTGTCTATGGACTCGGCAGCGAATCGCAAAACCTCCCCGGCTTCGTTGTGCTGTCCTCAGGGGTGGGAACCAGCGGCGGCGCGACGAACTTCGGGTCCGGCTTTCTGCCCTCTCACTATCAGGGGACGCTCTTCCGCAATCAGGGCGACCCGATTCTCTACCTGTCCAACCCAGCCGGAGTCTCCGGCGAATCGCAGCGCGCCGCGCTCGACGCGATCCGCGACCTCAATCAGGAGAGGTTCGGCGAGACCGGCGACATGGAGATCGCCTCGCGCATCGCGTCGTACGAACTCGCCTACCGGATGCAGACCGCGGGTCCCGAGCTGGTCGACCTGTCGAAAGAGCCGCAATCGATCCGCGACATGTACGGGATCGACAAAGAGCCTACGCGCCAGTTCGGACTGAACTGCCTGCTCGCCCGGCGCATGGTTGAACGCGGCGTCCGCTTCATCCTCATGATGCACGCGAGTTGGGACCAGCACACGTATCTGAATCGCGACCTCAAGAAGAACTGCGACATCACGGACCAGCCCACCGCCGCGCTCATCAAGGATCTCAAGCAGCGCGGCCTGCTCGATTCAACGCTCATTGTCTGGGGCGGCGAGTTCGGCCGCACGCCGATGGTCGAGATCAGGAATACGCAGGACCCCGAGAACGCGGGCCGCGACCATCACCCGCTCGCCTATTCCATGTTCCTCGCCGGAGGCGGCGTCAAGGGCGGCCAGGCGATCGGCAGAACTGACGACCTCGGCTTCAACATCCTCGAGGACAAGGTGGCGATCCACGATCTCCAGGCGACGATGCTCCACTGCCTGGGCTTCGATCACACGAAGCTCACCTACCGCCACATGGGGCGCGATTTCCGCCTCACCGACATCCACGGCGAAGTTGTGAAGAAGATCCTCGCGTAGCTCAGGGCCGCGACGGCGCCTGCGACGCCCACTTCTTCCACAACGCAGAGTCCCGCAGCATCGGAATGAAGATGCCGCCCACTACTGACCGCGCCTGGAAGCCGCGTTGCCTTCCGTCGAGAGTCCAGTACCAATCGCTCAGCGGCACGCGCGTCGGCGTCTCGTTTGCGAACCTGTAACCGCCTTCGATGATCGCCTCGAAGTCCGCTGGCGTTGAAGCGAGCGTCGCCGTCCAGACGATCCAGTCGAGCTTGGTGTACGTTTCGCGGTTGTCCAGCGGAAGGCCGAACGGGTTCAGCTTCTTGAGGGAGTAGGCCATCTCGCGGTTCGCGATCTCGGGCGCGAATATTGAATACCCCAACAGCTTGTCCCACACAAGATTGTATTTCTGGCTCCACGTGCCCGCGCGATCAAACGCCAGCTTGTAATGATCGCCGTCGCGCGCCAGCGGCTCCCATCGTGCCGCCATCTCGCGCGCCGTGCGCTCGTACTCCGCGGCTTCAAGGTCCTTGCCGAGACCTCGCGCGATCTCGGAGAAGCTGCGCAGCGCGAGGATGGCCTTGATCGAGAGGTTTGTGTTGTGGGCGAGGTGGCCCGCGAAGTCGTCGGTGGAGAGTTGGTTCTCCGGGTCCATGCCCTTGTCCTTGAGGTACTCCGCCCACCGTTTCAACACGGGCCAGTAGCGCCCGGAGAACTCGAAACCTCCCTCGGCGCGAGCCAACGCTGCGAGCATGATGAGCATGTTCCCGCTCTCCTCGACCGGCATCTGGTTCTCCTCCGTTCGCTCGCCGCCGCCGTACACCTAACCGTTCGCCAGCGGGTACTGCCCGAGATCGTGTGGCGCGAAGGGGAATCGCCAGCGGGGAAGGGAAGCGTAATCGAGAATCGGCCGGAGTTGCGCCTTCAGAAGCTGAGGGTTGAGCAGGAGGAAGAACGGCGCGGATGGATACGTGACGTCCACCGTACCGATGCAGCCGTTCGAAAAATTCTCCTTCGAGAAATAGAGCGGCGTGCCATCGAGATCGGCGGCGAGCTTGTGCGCGGCGAGCGTTTGGCGGTACGCGAGAATCGCCAGCGCCGCGAACTTCGCCCCGCCGTTCTTCACAAGATCGGCCGTGAGTTCCTCATCGAACCGGCGGGACTCCTCCGCAAGCCGGGTGTAATCGGCGGCGGCGGATTTCATCAGGTCCGCCGCGCCGGCGCCATTCCTGCGCCACCACGGCCTCAGCCGCCGGTTGAAGTATTCGATGGAGAAGACATCGTCGTAAGCAATCATCAGTCGCCGCTTCGTCTCACCCGATACCCTGCCAAGGTCGAAGGCCGCCGCCAGAAGAAGCGCGTCGCGGCCCGGCCGGGCCGGCTGTTCGAGTTCGTCGCTTTCAGGCAGGCGCCCTGTTTCCACAAAGCTCCGCCGGCCTGACTGGTTCGCGATACGCAAAGTCGCCGGGTCTTGCCCGGGTGGCGCAGCGACATACAGATGACCCCACTCGATCCGCAGGTTGTCGCCTGAACGTGAGAGGATTCTCTGATCCTCCGCCGAAGCGCGCAACGCGCGGATCGGCCCAACTTGCGCCTGGCTCGCAATCGTACGGTCTTCACCCTGGTTCACCGCGAGAATCGAGCTTGCGTCGAAGTAGAGCTGCACGTCGTGTGATCGCCCATCCATGGACCGGACTGCGAAGTCCACATAGGTCAGCGGACGCGAGAGGATCTCGAGGTCATGCGGCAGCGCCGGCGTCAGAAACGTCAGGGTCAACCGCACGCCCCCAGCTTCAAACTCATAGATCGTGCGCGTCGGCGTGAGCACGCGACTTGACTGCGGCATCGGCTTCGCCTCGCGCGGCGCCGTCCCCATAAAACGGTACGCCGAGCCGTCGATGCGCGCCAGGCCTGTGATCGGCTGGTCCGCGCCTGTCCAGTGTTTCGTCGGCTGCTGGTTCAGCGAATCCGCGAACGACCACACGCTGAAGTATGGGTCATGGACGATCAATGGCGTTGCGGGCGGTCGCAGTGGCGCAGGGCCTTGGCAGAAGAGGAGCGCAGGCAGGAAGAAGGCGGCGGCGGTTCGCATATCGGGGAAACTGTGGTCAAGATACCATGCCCCTCGCGACTCCCGGCTGAAAACTTGCGAATGCTAGATTGAGCTTATGGCCAAGATCAAGCCCGCCGGGAGTCGCAAGAAGACCAAGGGCCCGGCGAATCCCGGGGGCATCGGTTGCCTGATCCTGGTAGTGGCCATCTTTGTCTTTCTGGGTCTTCTGCTGTACTATTCAATCGCGCGAGCCTGAGAGTCTCCACATCCATTCATGAGAAGCGACAACCGCCAGCCCGACCAGATGCGCGAAGTCCGCATCCGGACCAACTACCTGCTCACGGCCGAGGGATCGGCCTTGATCGAAATCGGCAACACCAAGGTCCTTTGCGCCGCGACCGTGGAGGAGACGGTCCCGCAATTCCTGCGGAATCAGGGCCGCGGATGGGTCACCGCCGAGTATTCGATGTTGCCGAGGGCGACGGTGGAGCGCACGCCGCGCGAGATCGCCAAGGGCAAGCCGTCCGGGCGCACGCAGGAGATCCAGCGCCTCATCGGCCGTTCGCTGCGCGCAGTGGTGGACATGGAGGCGCTGGGAGAGCGGACGATCATTGTCGATTGCGATGTTCTTCAGGCGGACGGCGGCACGCGCACAGCCTCGATTACGGGGGGCTATGTGGCGATGGCGCTTGCGGTCCGTCGAATGATCGAGTACGGAGCGATCAAGAAGAATCCGCTTCGCGACCAGGTGGCGGCGGCCAGCGCCGGCGTGGTCGGCGGAGCCGTGCTGCTTGACCTCTGCTACGACGAGGATTCGCAGGCCGACGTTGACATGAACCTCGTGATGACGGGTGCGGGCGCCTACGTCGAATTGCAGGCGACCGCCGAGAAGGCCGCCTTTGAAGACCAGCGGCTCGCGGAGATGATCGCCGTCGCGCGGAAGGGGATTCGGGAGCTATGCGAAGCTCAGCGCCGGGTGATCGAAGGCTGATGGCGATCCTGCGTTGCGCAACCTCGAACCCGGGCAAGCTCCGTGAATTTCGACTGGCCGCGGAGCACTTCGGGCATCCGGATGTTCACATCGAAGCCCTCGATCGGCTGAAAGAAATCCCGCCGTGTGCGGAAGACGGCGCCACGTTCGAAGAGAACGCCGTGAAGAAAGCCGTCTACTACAGCCGCTACAGCGACGATCCGGTGTTTGCCGACGACTCGGGGCTCGAGGTCGATTGCCTGGCGGGCGCTCCTGGCGTCTACTCGGCCCGCTTTGCCGGCGAAGGAGCGGACGACGCTGCGAACAACAGGCTGCTCTTGGAGCGGCTGGCGAATGCGGCCGATCGAACCGCGCGATTCGTCTGCGTCATCGCGCTCGCGCAGCGCGGGCGTCTGATCGGCGCATTTCGCGGCGCAGTCGAGGGCCGGATCATCGACGAAACGCGCGGCGCAAACGGTTTCGGCTACGATCCGCTCTTCTTCTACCCGCCCTTCAATTGCACCTTCGGCGAGATCGGCGCGGCGGACAAAATGGACGTCAGCCATCGCGGGCAAGCGCTGAAGGCGATGCTTAGTTTCGTTTCTTCCGGCTCTTGGCGGCCTTGAGACGCCACAGTGACCAGCCGACGATCGTCTTCGCGTCCTGAATGACGCCGCGCTCCACCATCCGCTCGACCTCCTGCATCGAGAACCATCGCGCCTCGATGCGCTCGTCCTCCATGGGTGTCGCCTGGCCGGCGGTCAACTCTTGGGCGGCGTAGATCGTCATCTTTTCCGCGACATAACCCGGACTCGCCCAGAAGCCCGCCAGCCTGGTCCACCTCTTCGCCTTGTAGCCTGTTTCTTCGAGCAGCTCGCGTTTGGCGGCCTTCAGCACCGTCTCGCCAGGATCCACACGTCCCGCGGGCAGCTCCCAAAGATACTTGCGCGCGGGAAGCCGGTACTGCCTCACCAGCAGCACGCGTCCCCGCTCATCAACGGCCATCATGACCGCCGATCCCACATGCTGCACGATCGCACGCTTGATCTCGAACCCGTCGGGATCGGTGGCGTGGTCGAGCGTCACCCGGAAGATCGGAGTGCGGCAGATCTCCTCGGAAGAGATGAGCTTCATCGGCATCAGACTTTCAGTTTGCCCGAATTGCGGCCGCGAAGCCCTTCTGCCCGAGCGTGTTCATCACGTCCCCGCGCTCGAGCCACCCGCGGCGGGCCATCGTCACGCCGAAACGCATGTTGGCCAGATGTTTCGGATGATGGGCGTCGGTGGAGATCACGAACTTCACTCCCAGCGCCTTGGCGCGCCGCAGCAGCGATGCGTGCAGGTCGAGTCTCTCGGGGCTGGCGTTGATCTCCATCCAGATGCCGCGCTTCGCCGCTTCGCTCGCGATGCGGTCGAAATCATACGTGTACGCTTCGCGGTGCAGCAGCACCCGGCCTGTCGGATGGCCGAAAGCTTTCACTGAAGGGCACTCCATGGCGCGCAGCAGCCGGTCGGTCATCTCCGCGGTTTCAATGTTCATGTAGCTGTGGACGCTGGCCACAACATAGTCGAGTTCGGCCAGAGCATCTTCGCTCAAGTCCATGCGGCCGTCGCGCAGAATGTCGCACTCCAGCCCCGAGAAAATGCGAATGCCACGGTCCTCCTTGTTAACCTCGCGCACGCGCCGCGCGAACTCGACGGCTCTCCGCTCGTCCAGCCCGTTGGCCATCGCCAGCGCCTTCGAGTGGTCGGTAATGGCGATGTACTCGTATCCCAGCGCCTTCGCCGCCTCCGCCATCTCCTCGAGAGTCGCGCGGCCGTCGCTCTCCCGGGTGTGCATATGAAGGTCCCCGCGGATCTCTCCGAGCTCGATCAGCGCGGGCAGCGAACGCTGTTCGGCTGCTTCGATCTCCCCCTGGTTCTCGCGCATCTCGGGAGGAATCCACGCCAGGCCAATCGCCGCGTAGATCTCTTCCTCGGTTCGCGATGCCACCACGACGCCGCCATCCACCTTTGCGAGGCCGTATTCGTTCAGCGTGAGACCCATGCGCTGCGCCCGCTGGCGGAGCGCGATGTTGTGTTCCTTCGAACCCGTGAAATACTGCATGGCGGCGCCGTAGTTCTCTTCCGGGACTGCGCGAACGTCCACTTGCAGTCCCTCCATCCCCCATCGCGCGCTCGCCTTGTTCGAGCCGTGCCCCAGCACCTCCCGGATGCGCGGGTGCTTGACGAAACGGTCCAGCGCCGCCGCGGCTCCAGGGCCCGTTACAAGCAGATCGAGGTCGCCGATCGTGTCTTTGCCCCGGCGCAAGCTGCCCGCCGGCGTTACGCTATCCACGCCCTCGCTTTCCTTCAAGTAGGCCGTCAGCTCCTCGGCCGCGGCCGCGCCGTAGTTCAACAGAAAGCGCCCGGCGCTCTGGCGGTAATGGCTGATCCCGCGCAGGATCTTCTCTTCAAGTTTCGCGCCCATGCGCGGCAGCTCGCGCAGCTTTTGTTCCTTGCACAGCCTCTCAAGCTCTTCTAGCGTCGAAACCCTGAAGTGGTCCCACAGAAGGCGGATCGATTTCGGCCCCAGGCCCGGGATGCGCAGCATCTCGAGCGCGGTCGGCGGATATCTCTCCAGAAGCTGATCGCGCCGTTCGAACGAGCCGCGGGCGATGATTTCGGAAAGCACTGCCGCAAGGCCTTTGCCGATGCCCGCGATGTCCGTGACTTTACGGCTTGCGTCCTTCAGGATGTCCTCGATCCTTTCCGGATACCCCTCGATCACACTCGCCCCGTTACGATAGCTGCGGATGCGGAAGGAGTCCTCATCCGCAATTTCCATCAGGTCCGCGGTCTCACTCAACAGTCGCGCGATCTCTGCATTCTCCACGGCCCCTTCCTCCTGCTTTCATGATGTCAGGCGCGCGGCCGCGTCGCGGGAGCCTCAACACCTGCGTGCGGCTCTACGTGCACCAGCACGTCGGCCACCCACTCGAGATCGGACCTCACCCGATTGCGGACTTCCTCCGCGATCGAATGCGACGCCTTCACCGTCAGTTCGGGATCTACTTCGAGATGCAGATCCACGTGCCAGCGCAGTCCGGTCTTTCGCGCGAAGCACTTCTCAACACCGAGCGCTCCCGGAACCGTGAGCGCCGACCGGCGGATGCTGTTCATCGTCGCTTCGTCGGGCATGGTGTCCATGAGATGCAGCACGGTCTCGCGAATCACGTTAAGCCCGAGCACGATCACGATCAACCCGACGCCGAAGCCGCCCCAGTGATCGGCCATCAGAAAACGGCCCGGGTCGAACAGCGTGAGACTCACGGCGATGAGCGCAACAGTGCCCGAGAGAATATCCACGCTGTCGTTCCAGGCGTCGGCGACGAGCGCAGAGCTTCCAATCTTATTCCCGGAGCGAAACTTGTAGCCTGCCAATCCCGATTTCAGAGCGATTGACAGAATCAGCGGCCAGACGGCATAGGCGGCCGGCGCCGAGTGCGCCTCGCCCATGCCGTCCAGCGACCGCCACGAAATCAACGCGCCGGTCACTGCAAGAATGTTGCCCACCAGCAAGCCGGTGAGCGTTTCAAAACGCCCATGGCCATACGGATGGTTGGCATCCGCCGGGCGCGCGGCCACCGACAACGCCACCAGGATCATTCCGGACGCAAGGACGTCCCCCGCACTCTCAATTCCGTCAGCTACGACTGACGTGGATCCGGCCATCCAGCCGACGATCAGCTTTGTCACCGCCAACGCCCCGCTGATGCCCATGCTCACGAGCGAAACGCGCCGGCCCAGGTCTTCGTGCGAGGTCACTTCTAGAAACGATAGCGCAGGCCGGAGAGGGCAATGGCGATGAGCGTCCGGCCGCGCGGGGTGTAGCAACGCTCCAATTCCTCTGCTGCCGCGCCTCCAGCGGCGCCGTCGTCGAACGTCACGCGGCCCGTCTCAATTTGCTCTTCGGTCGCCTCTTGGAAGCACAGCCGGCAATGCTGCAATGTCTTCCCGTCGATGACCGATGGCGGACCTAACGTTCGGCAAGCGATCGGGCGGTGAGAGTAAATCTGACACGCGCCTGTCTCCGAGTCGAGAGCAGGGCAGGGGACCATGTTATGGCGCTCAACGTACTCGAAAGGCAACCATCCCTCGGCTTCGTCGATCTCGCCTGTTTCCGCATCGCCGGGGAAACGCTCCAGCAGTTTCGCTTCCGCGGCGCGCGCCCGGCCGACGATGGCAGCGGCGCTCGCGGCATCGGTCCTTTGCATCTCCTCCAACCCGCGCCGTATTCGCCATGCATCGAGCTGCGTGATCGGAAAGGGTCCATAACAGCAGGAAAAGCAGCCCGCATGGCACACCAGATGTTCGCCCGCCCGCCGCTTCGCTTCCTCGCACGTCGCGCCGATCACGCGTAGCAACAGCGCGTCTGCATCGGCCAAAGCCTTTGTGTCCCGAACCATCACTGCGTGAGCACGTTCGTCAAGCCCGCCTCGGAGGCCCAGGCGAGCGCCTGCCGGTATTCATCGCGCGTGATGCGGCGCGACAGCTCCGGGAATTCGCGCGCGCGGTGCTCCGGCCGGTATTGCGCCATCATGTTCACCCACGTCGTCTTGCCCAGTTTCTCCGCGACGAACTTCACGAAACGATCGGTCCCCGCGATGTTGTGCGGCAGAACGAGGTGCCGTATCAATAGCCCGCGCAGCGCCACGCCGTTCTCGTCAACGACCAGGTCGCCCACCTGCCGCTTCATCTCGATGTGCGCCGACTCCGCAGCTTCAGGGTAATCCGATGCGCCGGAGGAGTACTTCTTCGCCATCGCGCCGTCGGTGTACTTGAAGTCCGGCAGATAGATATCAACGATCCCGTCCAGCAGTTTCACCGCCTCCAGAGACTCATAACCGCCGCAGTTGTACACGATGGGCACGCGCAAGCCAAGGCGGATCGCCGTCCGAAGAGCGCTGACGATATTCGGCGCGATGTGCGTCGGCGTGACGACGTTGATGTTATGGCATCCCTGGTTTTGCAGGCTCACCATCATCCGCCCCAGGCTCTCATCGCTTATGAACGAGCCGTCGCCCCGATGGTTGATCTCCCAGTTCTGGCAGAACGAACACAGCAAGTTGCAGTTGCTGAAGAAGATCGTGCCCGACCCGCCGCGGCCGACGAGCGGCGGTTCCTCGCCGAAGTGCGGGTGCGCCGAGTAGACTTTCGCCCGCGCAGTGCCGCCGCAGACTCCTTTCTCCCCACGGCGTCGATTCACGCCGCACTGCCGCGGGCAGAGGCGGCACGAGCTGTAGATTTCGCGGAACGCATCCACGCGCCGCGCCAGTTCGCCCTCACGTTCCAGCCGCAGGTAGGCGGGCTCCCATCCCTCGCGCTTGCGCAGAGCTGCTTTGGGCGGCGCACAGTGGCTCAATGGCAGCGCCAGAAGTCCGGCGCCGAATTCACGGCGGGTCGAGTCGTCCATGCTGGTCTCTCCCTCCCGGCGACTCGATTATAGGGCCTTTGCGCTGCCGAATCACCCGTCAGTTTTGCCAGTCGGGCGCCAGCACAACCGGGAAGTCAAGCCGTTTTGCCTCGAGGTTGAGCGACGTCAGGTCGGCATCGAGCAAGCGCTTGAACTCGGCGCCGTGGCGCGAGAGCTCCGCCTTCTGATCCGCAAAAACCTCTCTCACCCCCTGCGTCGGTGCGCCCGTTCCGTCATTCGCCTGCTCATAGAGCCAGACCAATCGCGAGTACAATTTTGTGCCGCCCTGAAACGCAAGGATGTCGTAGACAACTTCCGCCTTCGGATTGTGCAGCAGCGACTCGAGCTCGTCCAGCTTCTTCACCAACGCCGCCGATCGTTCCAGCAGGTCCTTCGCTTTCGCGTTGTCCTTCAAGAGTTCGTTGCGCGCGGCAAGTTGCGTCCGAACGGACCGCAGCCTGTTCACGATTCCTGTCAGACGCGTGATCGAATCGCGGGCGTCGCTCAAAAGCGCAAACTGCGCCTGCCGCTCGGCCGCGCTTACTCTCTCGCGCGGGTCCGCCTCAACCTTGAGCTGAGTCGTCTCGCTCACCCCGTCCACGGTCAGGCGGACGGTGTAGACGCCAGGCAGCACGAGCGGACCGCGCGCCGGATTCCCCATATCGATCTTCGCGTTCGCGATCAACTTCGCCGCCGTGTGCCGCAGATCCCAGACGCCGCGGTTCACCCCCGTTTCGTTCGGCAGCGCGGCTTTCTTCGCGGCCTCCTCCGCCGCGTTGAGATCGTCGCCGAATCCGGCCGGTTTCTCGGGCCTGCTGCTCAGCGCCCGCACCAGTTTGCCTTGCGCGTCGAGGATCTCGATCTTCACTTCTTCCTTCGCCGGTTCCTTCAGGCAGTAATAGATCGACGCGCCAGCGGGCGGATCTTCGCCGGCCCAGCGGTCTTTCACACGCCGGTCCCGGCGCCACGCGATCGCATCCGGCGCCGCAAACAGGTGGGCCCGCTTGGCGGCGATTGCGTCGCTCCACTTCCGCACAGCTTCCAGGTGGTCGAGAATCCAGATCGAGCGCCCCATTGTCCCCACCACCAGCGAATCGCCTTTTACCACGATGTCGTGAACCGCCACGGTCGGCATGTTGAGACGCAGCGAATTCCAGTTTCTGCCGCCATCTCGCGAAACCGCGGCGCCCCGTTCCGTCCCGAGGTACAGGATGTCGCCGTCCGCCGGATCTTCCCGCACCGTGTGCAAGTACACGTCCTGCGGAAGCGAGCCATCCAGCCGCGACCAGGTCTCGCCGAAGTCCGTGGTCCTGTACAGATACGGCCGGTTGTCGTCAAGGCGATGATTGTCAACCACGACGTACGCTATGCCCGCGGCGAATCGTGACGCTTCAATCACGCGCACCGTGCCCCACGGCGGCATGCCGCCCATCCCCGGCGTGACGTTCTTCCACGTCATGCCGCCGTCTCGCGTAAGATGCACCAGCCCGTCGTCCGACCCCGCCCAGATCAGATCCTTCTGTACGGGCGACTCAGCCACCGCGAAGATCGTGCCGTAGATCTCCACTCCCGTGTTGTCGCCCGTGATCGGTCCGCCGGACCAGCGCTGCTTCGACTTGTCGTTCCGCGTCAGGTCGGGCGAGATGGCTTTCCAGGTCTGCCCTCCGTCCGTCGTACGGAAGAGAACGTTCGCCGCGTGATAGACGGCCTTCGGATTGTGCGGCGACACGGCAATGGGCGCCGTCCACTGGAAGCGGTATTTTAGATCTTCGCCTCCATGGGCGGAGGGGTTTTCCGGATATGCCGAAACATTTCGCGCCTGCCGCGTGCGATGGTCGTAGTAGGTGATCGTCCCTCCGTACTCTCCCGCGTAGACAATGTTCGGATCGCTCGGATCGGACGCCACGTGCCCCGCCTCGCCCCCGCCCACGCTGTACCATTCGCCATTGCGAATCCCAACGGTGGAAAGCGAGTCGCTCGGCCCCTGCGCGGTCCCGATGTCCTGCATGGCGCCCGCGACATGGAACGGCACCCGCGTGTCCACGGAGACGTGATAGAACTGCGCGATTGGCAAAGCCGGCGCGAACCAGCTCTCGCCCCCATCCACCGTTACGTCGACACCGCCGTCGTGCGCGACGATCATGCGCTTCGGATTCCTCGGGTCCATCCAGACGTCATGATGATCGCCATGCGACGTGCCCTTGACGATCTGCATCGTCTTGCCGCCATCGATCGTCTTCACCAGCGGCACAGTCGGAAACCAGACTTCGTTCGGATTCTGCGGATTCACCGTGAGAGTCGTGTAATACCACGGGCGCTGCCGGATGAGGCGGCTGGCCGAGGTGCGCTCCCACTTCTCACCGCCGTCGTCGCTTCGGAACAGGCCGCCTTCTTCCGCCTCGATCAGTGCGTACACACGCCGGCCGTCCGAAGGAGCGACAGCGACGCCCACCTTACCCCAAGGCCCCTTCGGCAGCCCCTGCTCAGTGAGTTGCTTCCACGTCGTGCCGCCGTCTCGCGAGATGTACAGCCCGCTGCCTGGCCCGCCGCTCTTCAGGTCCCACGGGAACCGCCGCGCCTCCCACAGACCGGCGAAAACGATGTTTGGATTCGACGGGTCGAGCGCGACATCGGAGGCGCCGGCGTTCTCGTCTTTCTTCAGCACCTGTTCCCACGTATTGCCGCCGTCTCGCGTTCGATAGACCCCGCGCTCCGGATTCGGCCCAAACGCCTTGCCCAGAACTGCCGCGAAAGCGATGTCGGGATTCGATGGGTGCACCGCCATTGTCCCGATCTGCCCCTCCTGCTTCCACACGTGCTTCCAGTTCTTGCCGCCGTCCACCGACTTGTAGATGCCGTTGCCCGCGGCCACATTGCCGCGGATGTTCGCTTCGCCGGTCCCCACGTAGAGCACGTTCGGATCCGAAGGGGCCACGGCCAGCGACCCGACCGACGATACCGGCTGCGCGTCGAACAGCGGCTTCCATGTAATCCCGCCGTCGGTGGACTTCCAAACGCCGCTCGCCGCCGCGGCGAAGTAATAGGTGTTCGGATCACCCGGCACGCCGGCCGCCCTGGAAACGCGTCCGCCCCAGGCGGGGCCGATCGAGCGGTACTTCAGCGGCTTCCACTCCGCGATCTCTTTGTAGCCCGAGGGGTCCTCGAATCCCGCTGCAATCAGCGGCAGACAAACCAACAACAGTCTGAGGTTTCGCATAGTGCTCTGGTCCGATTAACCTAAATCCGGCAGTTGGAACAGAGCAGCCGAAGCCCAAGTGGTTGCTATCCT
>CAYYNC010000051.1:44720-46167 GCA_964472745.1 uncultured Solibacteraceae bacterium | reverse complement strand
AACGCGCCGGATCAGGGCTGCGCCGCCCAAGAAGGCGACCCGCTACATTGCTGGGCAGGGCAAGGGGACCTCAAACGCCGGCCCCCTCGCCCTGCACCCCCTCCCCCGCTTGGCGGTCACTTGTCAAGAAAGGAGAGCCACCTGGAGCCAGCGCCCCTATTTCAGGATCATCTTGCATTGGAAACGATCCGCGAATTCAGGATCATTCTTGGATTGGAATATGCTCCGGAGGAGAGAGCGAAGGCAGGTGCGAACATCGGTCTGCGGAAGCGTCAGCCGAGCCGGATCATGGTATCGGCGATCCGGACCGTGGCAAGCTGGCGACGTTCGACCGCGGCCTTGCGGAACTGCCGCGCGAGGAGCCGCTGCTGCGCGCAGTCCTGGAGTTCATCCCGTCCTGAGTCACGGTCCCGCTGCAATCATTTCCGTTCACACGAGCGCAGGTCGCATCAGGGCAGGGTGGGCAAAGCGCTTCTCTTTCCCGGTTTGCGCGCTTCGGCGATTCACGCGGGGCCGGCGGACGAGCGGACCCAATGGCGCGGGCCGGAGCGCTTCGGGGGCTGAATCCGGTGTGGCGCGTGGACCTCGACAAAGGCTGCTCCGGGCCGCTTGTCAGGCGCGACCGCGTCTTCACTCTCGGAACCGCGGAAGGCGACAGCGACATCGTGCGCGCGCTCGATCAAGGCGACCCAGGCATGATGGAAAGCGGTGCGTTCTCATCGCCGGTGATCGCTGCCATCGGGGACAAGCGCCAAATCCTGTTTCAGACGCGCGTCACGCTCGACGGCGTCGATCCCGCGAGCGGCGCGGTGTTGTGGTCGCGCGGAGTCCCCAGCTTCCGAGGGATGAACATCCTCACCCCGTTGGTCTGCGGCGACTCGGTCTTCACCAGCACTGGCCGGATTGGCTTCTTCCTGTACAAGGTCCCGCGGGAGAGAGAGGGGTTCGAGCTGAAAGAGGCGTGGAGGAACAAGGCGAAGGGCTCCATGCCAACCCCGGTCATCGCCGGAGACTACGCCTACATGCGCCTCCGGAACCAGCGATTCATGTGCCTTGACCTGCGCACAGAGGAGACGAAGTGGACCATGGAGCCTTTCGGCCAGGACTGGTCAATGGCGGTTCGCGGAGACAAACTCCTGACGCTGGATGAGCGGGGCTGCGCCGCTGTGTCCGGCGACGAGGTGTTCGTGCGCGAGTTGACGGGGATCGCGGCCTGCCGGCTGATCTCCGAACGGCGGCTTCTGACTGAATAATAAAGGCTTGAAACCCACCTCAAAGTCCCCCCATCATATGAGATGGGCGTGGGCCATGAGGCTAGTGGGACACATCCTGGCAGTGGCGATCGCCGCGGTGGCGGCGGCAGGACACCCTTCTGACCTCGACAAGGCGCGCCAACTGTATGAAAAGACGGAATATCGCGCGGCGATCCGCCTGATTGAGGAGTCTT
>CAYYNC010000051.1:0-44620 GCA_964472745.1 uncultured Solibacteraceae bacterium | reverse complement strand
GCTGGACCCCAAGAATCAAGAGGCCGTGAACGATCTGTTCACGTATTACCTCGAAGCGCCGGGATTCCTGGGTGGCGGCATCGACAAAGCGACGAAGCTGAGCGAATTGATTCGCTCGAACGATCCGGCTGAATACCACTACGCGCTGGCCCAGATCGCGATGGCGCGCAAGCAGTACGACATCGCGGAAGGGCAATTGAAGCGCGCGGTGGAACTGGCGCCGAAGCAGATCGGCCGGCTGGTGGATCTGGCCAAGTTCTTCGCCGGACGCGGCCGCTGGGCCGAGAGCGAAGCCGCCTTCCAGCGCGCGGCCAAGATCGATCCCAACCACAAGCAGTTGCTCTACGCGCGCGCCGCAACCTACGTCGAGGCAAGGCGGAACCTCGATGAGGCCAGGCGGCTGCTCGAGAAATACCTGCAAGCGCCGCTCACGCCTGAGGACCCCTCGCGTGAAGAAGCCTTAAGGCTTCTCGAAAAAGCCGGCGGCGGCTAGAACGCCGTCCGATTCTGGAACGGCGTGTCCCACGCCTGAAACTTGAGGGGCCGCTTCAGATCCCGCAAGCCGTTGGAAACTCTTGATATGCGTTTGCGGCATGATACTTGCGAAGACAGTCGGCGAACCATGCAGGAGATCCGCTACGTCTTTCGCACTTTGTCGCGCACGCCCATCGTCAGCCTGATTGTGGTTCTGTCGCTCGGGCTGGGGGTCGGGGCCAACACGGCGATCTTTTCGTTGATGCACCAGGTGCTGATGCGCTCGTTGCCGGTGGAAAAGCCGGAGGATCTCGTTACGCTGACCTCGCCGGCCGAGTTCAAGACCGGGCGCACCTCCACCGGCGACGCGGGACGGCTCGAGTCGGTTTTCAGTTACCCCATGTTCAGGGCCCTCGAGAAAGACTCGAAGGGCCTCAAAGGCATCGCCGGTTTCCGCGAGTTCGAGGCCAACATATCGTATCGCGGGAGAACTCTCGACGGCGCTGTCTGCACGGTTTCCGGCGGATACTTTCCGTTGCTGGGACTCAAGCCGGAGATGGGCCGGATGCTGGACCACAACGACGACGCGGGTGCGGGCCAGACTGTCGCGGTGTTGAGTTTCGGTTATTGGCGCGACCGGCTCGGCGGGCGAACGGATATCCTGAACCATCCGCTGAGGATCAACGGGCGGCTGTTCACGGTCGTGGGCGTGACGCCGCGAAAGTTCACGGGCTCCACACTAGGCTCGGATCCCGATGTTTATGTTCCGCTCGTCTTCAAACCTGCGATGACTCCGGGCTGGGATGGCACGGACAAGTGGAACGACTACTGGATCTACTCCTTCGGCCGGCTGGCTCCTGGAACGACGATGACGCAAGCCGAGGGCGCGTTGAACAGTGTTTACCGCGGATTGGTGGAGGCGCAGTCGAAGCTGGCCGGATCGCGCGGCGGGGATTTCAGGAAGCGCTTCGCGGAGTCGACCCTGAAGCTGGAGGAGGGCGCCCAGGGCCAGAGCACGATGCGGGGCCAGATGAAAACTCCGCTCCTGGTGCTGCTCGGGTGCACGGCTCTGGTGCTGCTGATCGCGGCGATGAATGCCGCGAACCTGCTGCTGGCGCGCTCCGTTCAGCGAAGCAAGGACCTGGCGATCCGCACGGCGCTCGGCGCGGGGCGGCGGCACATCATCCGGCAATTGCTGCTGGAGGCGTTGACGCTCTCGCTGGGCGGGGCTGTAGCCGGGGTGCTCCTGAGCGGCTGGACGCTCGATCTGCTCATTTCCCTGATGACGTCCGACAACCGCCCGCCGAACTACTTCACGGCCGAGCCTGACCTGGCCGTGCTGGGTTACAGTCTTGCGGTTTCGCTGGCGACAGGGTTGTTGTTCGGCCTCTATCCGGCGTGGGCAGCGGCCCGGGACACCGTCGCGGGAACGTTGAAGGAAGAGGGCAACAGCACGTCGGGCGGCCGAGCGGGAGTGCGGGTCAGAAAGGCGCTGGTGGGCGCGCAGGTGGCGCTATCGGCTCTGCTGCTGATTCCGATGGGGCTATTCCTCAAAAGCCTGGTCAACCTTCTGAACGCCGATTTGGGGCTACAAACCGAGAACACGCTGACTTTCCGGATTTCGCCGGAGTTGAACGGGTACACGACGGAGCAGTCGCGGACGCTATTCGAGAGGGCCGAAGCGGAGCTGGCGGCCGTGCCGGGAGTACGGGCCGTGGCGGTGTCGTATGTGCCCCTGCTTGCCGACAGCAGTTGGGGGAACTCAATCACGGTAGAGGGCTACCCGGCCGAGCCGGATTCGGATTCCCATTCGATGTTCAACCGCATCAACGCGGACTTCTTCGGGAAGATGGGGGTCCCGCTTGTTGCGGGGCGCGAGCTGACGGAGAGCGACAGCGCATCGTCGGCCAAAGTGGCTGTGATCAATGAGACCTTCGCGAAACACTTTTTCCAGGGGCGCAATCCCATCGGCCGGAAGTTCGGGATCGGCCTGGGGAAGGTGGCGATGGACATGGAGATCGTCGGCGTTGTGAAGGACTCGAAGTATGCGAGCATCCGGGACGAGATGCCGAGGGTCTACTACACGCCCTACAAACAGAGCAAGGACTTGGGGGCTGTCTCCTTCTACGTCAAGACTGCGTTGGCTCCGGAACAGGTAGCGGGCCAGATCCGGCGGGTAATGAGCAGCCTGGACGCCGACCTGCCGCTGGAGGACTTCCGGACCCTGGAAGAACAGGTGCGGCGCAGCGTGCGCGGCGACCGCGTGATCGCGCAGCTCGCCGGATCGTTCGCCATTCTGGCGACCGTGCTGGCGATGTTGGGGCTGTACGGCGTCATGGCCTTCGGTGTGGCTCGCAGGACGCGCGAGATAGGCATCCGCATGGCGCTGGGCGCCGCGTCGAGCGGCATTCAGAAGCTGGTGCTCAAAGAGGTCACAGTGATTATCGTGGCCGGGATTGCGCTCGGCGTGCCGGCGGCGCTGGCCGTGGCGCGCCTGGTGGAGAGCCGGCTGTACGGCGTGAAGGCCTACGATCTGGCGGTGGTCGCCGCGGCGGTGATTGCGCTGGCCGCGGCCGGGCTGGCATCCGGATATCTGCCGGCGCGCCGCGCGACGAGAGTCAGCCCGGTTGAAGCGTTGCGATACGAATAGCCGGCAGGGGCGTCAGAGCAGGAAGAGGGTTGAGCATGTTCGGTCAGATCGGCAAAGACCTGAGATTCGCGGTGCGGACGCTCGCGCGGAGCCCGATGTTCACGGCGATGGCGGTGGTGTCGCTGGGTCTGGGACTGGGCTCGAACACGGCCATCTTCAGCCTGCTCGATCAGGTGCTGCTGCGGCCTCTGCCGGTGCGGGAGCCGGAAAGGCTGGCGCTGCTCAGGCAGCCCGGAACGAATATTGGCTGGGTTTGGGGTGCGAACGCGTTTTCATACCTGATGTACAAGGAACTGCGGGAGCGGAACCAGGTTTTCGAGGACACGATCGCGCGGTTCCCGATTCCGTTGAATCTACAGACGGGCAATGACGCGGAGACGGTCACCGCGGAGATTGTCTCGGGGAATTACTTCCAGGTGTTGGGCGTCGGCGCCGAGTTGGGGCGCACACTCACACCGTCCGACGATGTGACGCCGGGCGGGCATCCGGTAGTTGTGCTGAGCCACCCGTTCTGGAAACGGCGGTTTGGCGGGGACCCCAGAATCGTGAACTCCACCCTGCGCATCAACGGTTACCCGATGACCGTTGTGGGAGTCTCGCAGCCCGGGTTCAAGGGAACGGAAGTGGGGCGCGAGGCGCAGGTGTTCGTGCCGGTGATGATGAAGGCCCAGGTGACGCCGACCTGGAACGGCCTGGACAACCGGCGGGTGCTGTGGCTCAACGTGATCGGGCGCCTCAAGCCCGGAGTCTCGCTTCAGACCGCCAGGGCCAACCTGACGACGCTGTACAAGCCGATGCTCGAGCAAGAGCTGGCGACGATGCCGTTCCCGCTCGACGACCGCTTGAAAAAGATCTTCCTGGCGAAAGAGATCGCGGTGGAGGACGGCTCGGCCGGGATGGCGCGCCTGCGGCTTGAGACTCGCACGCCGCTCTACATCCTGATGTCGCTTGTCGGGCTTGTGCTGTTGATCGCGTGCGCCAATGTGGCGAACCTGCTGATTGCGCGCTCAGCGGCGCGGCAGAAAGAAGTGGCGGTGCGGCTGGCGCTGGGCGCCGGCCGCTGGGCGCTGCTCAGGCAGTTGCTGGTGGAGGCTGGAGTCCTGGCGGCGCTGGGCGGTCTGCTGGGCCTGGTCAGCGCGACGTGGACGATTGAAGCGCTGGTGCGATTCCTCCCGCCGGACCAGATGCCGGCGATCTCGACTTCTCTCGACGGGCGCGTTCTGTCGTTCAGCTTCGCCCTGGCCCTCGTGACGGGCCTGCTTTTCGGCTTGCTCCCCGCGTGGCAGGCGAGCCGCGCCGAGGTCGCCGCCGCGTTGAAGGACCAGGCCGCGCCGGTGATCCCGGGCGGGCGGGCGTGGTCGCGAAAGGCGCTTGTCTCGGCGCAGGTCGCGCTGTCGATGCTGCTGCTGGCGGGCAGCGGGTTGTTCCTGAGAAGCCTGGAGAATCTCCGCCGCGTGGACGTGGGATTCAATACGGAGAATCTGGTGACATTCCAGGTGGACGCTTCTCTGGCCGGCTACAAGCCGGATCAGACGCGCCGGAGTTACGCAGCGTTGAATGAGAAGCTCGCCGCGGCGCCTGGCGTCACGGCCGCGACCGTGTCGCAGGGAGGCATTCTCACCGGCGATTCGAGCACGAGCACCATCAACATCGAGGGCTACCAGCCGAAGGAAGGCCAGGACATGAACCCACAGGTGAACGGCGTAGGTCCGGGCTTCTTCAAGGCAATGGGCATTCCGCTGTTGATGGGACGCGAGTTCACCCCCGCCGATGCCTTCGGCGCCCGAAAGGTGGCCGTGGTCAACCAGACATTTGTGAAGCGTTTCTTCGGTGGAGAGAACCCCATAGGACGGCGGTTTGGATTCGGCCACGACAAGCCCGAGGTCACGATTGTCGGGGTGGCGAACGACAGCAAGTACGTGGGGTTGCGCGACGAACCCATCCGCTTCGTCTACATCCCGTATCAGCAGTTCGACGACCTCGCCGGGGCGAGCTTCTACGTTCGGACGCCGCTGGGCGCGGAAGCAATGGCGCGGGTGATCCGCGCGGCGGTGCGCGAGGCGGCGCCGGGCATGGCGGTCTCCAACCTCATCACGATGGAGCGGCAGATCGACCAGGCGCTGATGGCGGAACGGCTGGTGGCGTTGTTATGCACGGCCTTCGGCGTGCTTGCGGCGCTGCTGGCGGCCGTCGGTCTCTATGGCGTGACGGCATACTCGGTGGGGCGCCGGACTCGGGAAATCGGAATCCGCATGGCGCTTGGCGCGCGGCGCCGCGCCGTGCTGGGACTGGTGCTCAGGGAGATCGCGTGGCTGGCCGGCGCCGGCATCCTCGCCGGTCTTCCGCTCGCTCTTGGATTGACGCGGCTGGCGAAAACCTTTCTCTACGGGCTGGAGCCGCACGATCCGGTGTCGCTGGCCCTGGCGGCGCTGCTGATGGCCGGCGTCGCCTTCCTGGCCGGCTGGGCGCCGGCGTGGCGTGCGGCGCGCGTGGATCCGCTCGTGGCGCTACGCTACGAGTAGCCATGCGAAATCTGTTCCTGATTCTTGCGGGATGCGTGTGCGCGCACGCAGAGACGCGCACGCTGACGTTGAAAGAAGCGGTGGACCTCGCGCTCCGGCAGAACTCCGACCTGCTGCTGTCCCGCCTCGATGAGCAGAAGGCGGCGCTCGGCGTGGATGCGATCCGCGAGCCGCTGACGCCGCGGATTGTGGTGGGCAGCGGGCTGGCATACTCGAACGGCTTCCCGATGTCGATCGAGGGCTCGGCGCCGGCGGTGATTCAAGCGAAAGCGATCCGCAGCCTCTACGATCCGCAGCGGGGATACCAGGTGGCCCAGGCGCGCGAAACGGCGCGCGGCGCGGCGCTGGGAACGGCGCAGGTGCGGGAAGAAGTGGCGCTGCGGACGGCGATGTTGTTTCTCGACCTGGAGCGGGCGGTGAAATCGCGCGAGATCGCGGCGCGACAGGTCGATCACCAGCAGCGCATTGAGGCGGCGGTGCGCCTGCGGGTGGAGGAGGGCAGGGAACTGGCGGTGGAGGGGAAGCGCGCGGCGGTGAACGTGGCGCGGGCCAGGCAGCGTGTGCAGGCGCTGGAGGGCAGCGCGCGGCTGCTGGGCCAGGCGCTGGCGCAGGTGCTGGGGCTCGCGCCCGGCGATGTCGTCACCCCGGCCGGAGAGCAGCGTATGGATCCCGCGGCGCCGGAGAGCGAACAAGCCGCAGTGGAGGCTTCGTTGCGCGAAAACCCGGAGATCCGCAGGCTCGAATCGGCGCTGGCGGCGAAGACGCTGGAGGCCAAAGGCTACCGCGCGGCCAAACGCCCGCGGGTGGACCTGGTTGCGCAATATGGTTTGCTGGCGCGGTTCAACAACTACGAGGATTTCTTCCGCAAGTTCCAGCGCCACAACGGACAGCTCGGAGCATCGATCCAGCTTCCACTCTTCGCCGCAAACGCCGAAGAGGCGCGCGCGGCGCAGGCCGACGTCGAGGCGCGCCGCGTGCGGTTGCAGATCGCTTCGGCGCGCGGGCGCATCGAGTCCGGGACGCGGCAGGCGTGGCAGCGAGTGGCGGAGGCGGAGACGGCGCGCGAAGTCGCCAAGCTGGACCTGGACGCGGCTCGCGAGCAGGTCTCGGTGCTGCTGGCGCAGTTTGAAGAAGGCCGCGCCTCGGCGCGCCAGCTCGAGGAGGCCCGCTACGCCGAAGAGGAGCGCTGGCTCCTGTGGCACGAAGCGCGGTATCAACTCGAGAAAGCGCGCCTGGAGCTGCTCAAGCAGACCAACACCCTTTCCGCGGCATTGCGGTAGCCCCGCAACCGCAAGCGCCGCCGCGGGTTTAGACTAAAGACTTCGATGAAGACGCACGGGCAGCTTCTTTTCGCGCTGTTGGCCGCGGCCGCGGCGGTTTTCGCGCAACAGCCAGGACAGACCGCCACCTTCGGCACAGTGGTGACGCCGATCGTCCAGGGCGGCGTGAATTATCTGGTAGGCGGCGCTTCCGACCTTGTGCTGGACGAGGCCCGCGGCAGGCTGTACCTGGTCAATCCAGGACAGCGGCGCGTCGAAGTCTACTCGACATCGCAGCGGCGCTTTCTGACGACGATCGAGACCGATGCGACTCCGCTGGGCGCGGCGATGGCGCGCGACGGCTCGGTGCTCTACGTGACATGCCACGCGGGCTCGTCGTTGAACGTGATCGACCTGAACCGGCTGGCGGTCACCCGGCGTGTGAACCTTCCCGCAAGGCCCGACGGCGTGGCGGTGGGCGCGGATGAAAAGCTGCTGATCACCACGATCGGCACCGGCGTCAACAACGCGCAGAACATCCTGCTGATCTTCGACCCCTTCGCCGGAGAGGACGGCACACCGATTCAAAACGTGATCCTGACGCCGCAGGCGCAATTGCCGCCGGCGCTGCCTCCGCCCAACGGCTACCCGAGCTTCAGCTCGCGCGCCACGCTTGTGCCGACGCCTGACGGGCAGATCATTGCGGGCTCGTATGCCATCAGCGCCACCCAGCGCGCGCTGTTCATCTACGAAGTGGCGTCGGCGTCGCTGCTGAGAAGCCGCATCATCGGCGAGACATCGAACATTCTGACAATCGCTCCCGACGCGTCGAAAGCGGTCGCGGGGCTGCGGCTCTACGACTCCTGGACGCTGCAAGTGCTCGCGCAGCAGAACGCGGCCAATTTCCCTTACGTGCTGCCCACGGGCGCCAATCTGAACCTGCAACTCAACCAGGGCGGCGCCGCGTTTTCCCCCGATGGCGGCACATTGTACACCGCGATCAACTTCCCTCCACAGCAGACGCCGCCAGCCAGGGAGAACATCAGCCAGCTTCTCTACAACGACCCGGACAACCTGCTGGTGACGCTCGGCGTGAAACTGCCGGAGCGAATGGTGGGCAACATGATCATCTCTTCCGACGGCGGGACGATCTACGGCCTGTCGGAATCCGGGTTCATGATCCTGCCCCTGGCGCGCCTGCGGGACAATCCCATCGCCGTGCCCGAAACCACCTCGGTGCTGCTGGGGTCCGACCAGTGCAACGTGACTCAGGACATTCGCCGCCGGCTGGTGGCCGTTCGCAACGACGGCGGCGGCCGGCTGACAGCGAGCGGGCAGGTGCTGACCACGCCGGTGGCCGGAACCACGACAGGGCAGCCGCCCCAGGTGGGCGCCGCGCAGACGCCCGACGGGCCGGCCATTGACCTGCGCTACAACGCAGCCAACGCCCGGAGCCTGGGGACGCCCGCGCCGCACGATGTTCAGATCGTCGCGCCCGCCGCGGTCAACATTCCGCCGCAGGTGCGCGTGTATCAGAATTCGCGCAACGCAGAGGCGCAGGGCGAGATCATCACGGTCCCGGTGGGCGTCGTGCCCGGCGAGGGGCTGGTGGAGATGATTCAGGACCAGGTCAGGCAGAGGCTCTACATCGCGAACTCGGGGATGAACCGCATCGAAGTGTTCGACATCCCGTCGCGGCAGTTACTCGATCCGATTAAAGTCGGCCAGTTGCCGCGGTCGCTGGCGCTCACGCCCGACGGCAACACGCTCTATGTCGCCAACACGGGCGGCGAATCGATCACGGTGATTGACGCCGAGAGCAGGACGGTAATCGGCCGCGTGAAGTTCCCGCCGCTGCCGTTCAACGCGGCGACGGGGCCGATCACGCCGCAAGTGATCGCGGCGACGCAGCGCGGGCTGCAAATCGTGATGAACAACGGCGCGCTCTGGCAGGTGATCGACGACGAGGCGCTGCCGCGGCGGCCGAGCCCGCTGATCGGCACGGCGGCCATTGCGGCCCCGAGGTCGATGGCCTCGACTCCGAACGGGGAGTTCGCGATTCTGCTTTCCGGCGACGGCTTTGTGAACCTTTACGACGCGCTGGCCGACGAGTATGTCCAGCGCCGGCAGATCTTCACGGGCGCCATCCAGGGCTACTACGGGCCGGTGGCCGCCGGGCCGCGCGGGCAGTATTTTCTGGTGAACGGGCGCGTGCTGAACCAGGCGCTGTCGCCGACGGTGAGCGCAGGCGATGTGACCGTGCCGGGCCGGCCGCAGACGGTTCCCAAGCCGATCTCCGCCGTCGCACCGCTGGGCAACACCACGTTTGCGAGGTTCGCGCCGCCTCTCCAGACGGCGGCGAACCAGCAGTTCACCGATCCGCCCGCGATCGAGATTGTCGATGTCAATACGGGCCAGGTGCGCAGCACGGCGGCCGCGCTGGAAGGGCCTTTGACGAGCCTGCTCGTGGGAGGGCGGGCGAATGTGAGCGGCCGCACCATGGCTGTGGACGCCGATGGGACCACCGCCTTCGCGCTCACCACGAGCGGCATCAGCATCGTGCCGCTTACGCCGCTGCCGGTGGCCGAGCGGCCTGCCATCAATCGCGACGGGATCGTGAACATCGGCAGCCAGTTGCCTTTGGTGGCGCAGGGGACGCCGGTGTCGATCTACGGCCGGAACCTGGGCGAGGAGGCGAAAGTGGATGCGGGCAACTGGCCGCTGAATCTGGGAGGCGTCTGCGTCACAATCAACAACATCGCCATGCCGCTCTCAATGACCAGCGGCGGCCAGGTGAACGCGCATATTCCGCCTGACCTCGTTCCGGGCCGCTACCCGGTGATCGTCCGCCGGATCGACAGGAAGATTGCGTCCGCGGCCACACAACTTCAAGTCTTGCGCTACGCCCCCGCGGTGCTGATCGACCCCGCTACGAAGGCGCCGGCGATTTATCACGAGGATGGAACGCCGGTGTCGCAACAGAATCCGGCCGAGCGGGACGACCGGCTCTACATCTATGCCGTGGGGCTCGGAGCGGTGAGAGGGCCGCGGCTTCAGGCCGGCGTGCCGACACCCGAGGAGCCGAAGGCGACCACCGATGCGGTCAAGGTGTTTTTCGACAATCCGTTGATCCGTGAGTCGGAGATGGACGTCGAGGATTCGACGATGGCGCCAGGACTCGTCGGGGTCTACCGCATTCAGGTCTACGTACCTTGGTATCGGCGGCGCGGGGAGAATTTGCTTGTCACGGTCAGGGTGGGCAACATCGACAGCCCCAAGACGGGGCCGAATGTTCCGACGATCGCAGTGCGGTAGGGGGTAGCACAGCCTGAAGGCTGCGCTACGGTTGCGGCGCCTTTTCGTCCTTGAAGGAAGTCCGCAATTGTGCTGAATTGGATTGAGGAGAACTGCGCGGACCGTCCGCGCGCCGGCAATACACATATGAAAACGCGACTGATCCTAGCCCTGGCGACAGGAGCCCTGCTGATCGGCACGGGATGCAACCTGAATCCGGAAAAGGCGAAACGACGCTATCTGGAAAACGGCAACAAGTACTTCGGCCAAGGGAAGTTGCGGGAAGCGTCGATCATGTACCGCAACGCGATCAAGAAGGACCCGAAATTCGGGGAGGCTTACTGGAAACTCGGAGAGGTCGAGCTGCGCCGCGGCGAGGTTCGCCTGGCCGTCGCGGCCTACCGCCGCGCGGCGGAACTGCTGGAGAACAACGAGGAGCCGTCAGGCCGGCTTGCGGACATCTACCTGATGGCCTATTCCGCGACGCAAGTGGCGCGCAGCAAGGAGATGCTGAACGAGGTCAACGACGTCGCCACCACGCTGCTGGGCAAGGACCCGCGGTCCTATCACGGCCTGCGACTCAAGGGCTTCCTGGCGGTGGCGGGCAACAACGCCACGGACGCGATCAAATACTTCCGCATGGCGGACGCAGTGAGGCCCAAGCAGCCGGAGCTGAAATTCGCGCTGTCGCAGGTCCTGTACTTGAACAACCAGGCGGCTGAAGCCGAGATAATCCTGCGGGAGATCATCGCGGACTCGCCGCGTTACACGGCGTCCTACGACGCACTGGCCGCGGCCTACATGAGAGCGAAGGAGTTCCAGAAGGCGGAAGAGATCATCGCGCTGAAGGTCAAGAACATCCCCGATTCAATCGATTTCCGCCTTCAGCAGGCGGGTTTCTATCTGGCCATGAGGAACGCGGAGCGCTCGCGCGCGATCCTGAACGAAGTTCTCAGCACCGCCGGCAAGCAGCCGGAAGCGCGCATGAAAGTGGGCGAGTTCTACCTTCGCACCCGTGATTTCGAGTCCGCGAAGAAGCTCTTTGAAGAAGGAGTCCAGAAGGAGCCCGGGCAGAGGGCGCAGTACCGGCTGCGCCTGGCGATGTTGAACGTGGCGCAGGGCAAGACGCGCGAAGCCCTCGATGTCGCCGAGCAGGGGTTGAAGGAAGATCCCAAGAGCATGGAGCTGCTCCAGATGCGGGCGTCCCTGCAATTGCAGAGCGGCGATCCGGCGAAATCCCAGCAGGCCGTGAGCGATCTTCAAAGCCTCATCAGCAAGCAGCCGGAGAACTACGTCATCCGCTACAATCTGGCGCGCGCCTACCAGCGCCGGGGCGAGCTGAAGGCCGCGGTCGTGCAGTTCCAGGAAGCGGCCAAGACGCCCGGCTTCCTCGCCGCCAAGGTGGGCCTGGCGCAGGCCTACCTGATACAGGGCGAATTCGGCAAGGCTCTCCAGGCGGCCGACGAGGCGCTGGCGCAGGATCCAAAGAATCTCCAGTCGCGCGTGATCAAGACGAATGCGCTCATCAACAGCGGCAACCATCAGCAGGCCAGGGTGGAGCTGAACAAGTACCTCAGCGAGACGCCAGATGCCCCCGACCTGCGCTTCCAGGACGCGGTGCTGCGGTTCCTCAACAAGGAATACAAGGCGGCGGAAGCTGAGTTCCGCGCTTTGCGCGAGAAGTTCCCCGACGACCCGCGGCTGGTCTACGCGATCTCGGAAGTGTACATGGCGACCAACCGCCAGCAGGAGGCGCTGAGCTTCGTTCTCGCCGAGGTCCAGCGGAAACCCAGGCCGGACCTGCGCTTTGCGGCCGGCAACATTGCGCTGCGCGTGGGCAACCTCGACGCCGCCGAGCGCGAGTTCAAGTCGCTGCTCGAGCAGAATCCCAAGAGCATGGACCTGCACTTGCGGATGGGCGAGATCCTCCGCCAGAAAGGCCAGCTCCAGGCTTCGATCGACCTGCTCAAGAAAGCCCAGGCGATGCAGCCGAACCACATCGGCGTCAATCTCCAGTTGGGGATGACGCTCGACGCAGCGGGCATGAAGCGCGAGTCGATTCCGTTCTACGAGAATACTCTGAAGGCCGGCGGCGACAATCCCGTCGCGCTGAACAACGTCGCCTTCATGTACGCCGAAGAGGGCCGGGATCTCGATCTTGCTCTTACCTACGCGCAGAAGGCGCGGCAGCGCGTGCCTGACAACCTCGATATCGCCGACACCCTGGGCTGGGTGTACCTCAAGAAGAACCTGACCGACAACGCACTCGGCATCTTCAAAGATCTCGTCGAGAAGTCTCCGCAAAATCCCACCTACCAATACCATCTGGGCGCCGCGCTGTTGCAAAAGGGCGACAAGAGCGGCGCGAAGCAGCGCTTGCAGTCGGCCCTGTCGCTCAAACCGAGCCGCGAGGACGAGACGCGCATTCGCGAGCTGCTGGCCAAGCTCGGCTGATCCCTCGCGGAGCGGGAGATACAAAGCGCTTGCGCCACGCGGCGGTTCCGTACGTCTTGCCCTTTGCGGTCTTTGTCGCCATGATGGCGCTCAGCCCCCGCCTCGGTCTGCCTCCGCTCGCCGATCAAATCCTGCGGATTGTTCCGCCCCTCATTGCATTGCTCTGGGTTTCGCGCGGACTTCTGGAATGGCGCTTCAGGAATGCCCCCGCGAGCGTGGGCGTGGGCGTCGCGGTCTTCCTCGTGTGGATTACGCCCGACCTGCTGTTCCCTGCCTGGCGGAGCCACTGGATATTCCAGAACACTCTCACTGGCGGGGGCGCAGTGACAATGACGCCGCAGGCGCTGGCCGATCCCCTGATGCTGGCTCTGCGCGCCGCGCGCGCCGCGCTGCTGGTCCCGGTGGTTGAAGAGCTGTTCTGGCGCGGCTGGCTGATGCGCTGGACCATCCGCGGCGATTTCTGGAACGCGCCGCTTGGGGCCTACGCCGCCAGATCCTTCTGGATCACGGCCGTGCTGTTCGCGGTGGAGCACGGGCCGTACTGGGAAGTAGGACTTGCGGCCGGAGCCATCTACAATGGTTATATGTGCCGGATCAGGCGCCTGAGCGACCTGATTCTGGCCCACGCGGTCACCAATGCCTGCCTCGCGTTGTTTGTCGTCGCGGCGAAGCGTTGGGAATTCTGGATGTGATGCATCCAGGCCGGCGCCGCGAAGTTGACGCGACCGATTCCAGAGGACAAAGAGCGTAGAAATTGACTGTGAAAGTATCCGAGAAGACTGTGAACCTGGTTGAACGAATCAACGATATGGCCGTGGCGACAAAGGCGCGAGTGGCCCTGTTCGACTTCGACGGCACCCTCTCGCTGATCCGCGCGGGCTGGGTGGATGTCATGGTGCCGATGATGGTCGAGATCCTGGCCGCCCTGAAGACAGGGGAAAGCGAGCAGGAGCTGAAGTTGGTAGTTCAGGACTTCGTCGCGCGGCTCACCGGCAAGCAGACCATCTACCAGATGATCGCCCTCGCCGAGGAGATCGAAAAGCGCGGCGGCCGGCCCGAAGATCCGCTCAAGTACAAGTACATGTACCTGGACCGGCTGATGGACCGCATCAAGCACCGCATCGAAGATCTCCGCCGCGGCAAGGCGAATCCGGAGCAGTACCTGGTTCCAGGCTCGCGGGCGTTGCTGGAAGCGCTCAAGGCGCGCGGCTTCCGAATGTTCCTCGCCAGCGGCACCGACGACAAGTATGTGAAGGACGAGGCGCGCCTGCTCGACGTCGACCGCTACTTCGACGGCGGCGTCTACGGCGCGCTGGACGACTACAAGAGCTTCTCCAAGGCCATCCTCATCCAGCGCATCATCCAGAACGCCGGCGTCAAAGGCGAGGAGTTTTTGGGCTTCGGCGACGGGTACGTCGAGATTGAGAACGTGAAGCAAGTGGGCGGGGTGGCGGTGGGGGTTGCCACGGATGAGCCCGGATGCGAAACAATCGATGAGTGGAAGCGCAAGCGCCTCATCGGCGTCGGCGCGGATTATATCGTGCCGAACTATCTCGGGCGCGAAGAGCTGTTCTCGATGTTGTTTCCCGGCTAAATGCCCACACGCTACCGCCTCTTTGACAGAAGCCGGCTGAACGTCCAGCCCCTCAATCTGCGCAAGCACGACCTCGATGTGTCGCACTGGATGGCGCTCGACCAGGCCGCCCCGCCTTTCGAACACCCGGACCTCGCCGAAGTGGGCCGCAGGTTCGCCCGGGCGATCGAGCGCAAATCGTCGCGGATCCTGATGATGGGCGCGCACCTGCTACGCGCGGGGACGAACCGCCAGATCATCGACCTGCTGGAGCGCGGCGCGCTGTCGATCGTCGCGCTGAACGGCGCCGGCGTGATCCACGACTATGAGCTGGCGCGCATCGGCGCCACCACCGAGAGCGTGGCGCGCTACATCCGCTCCGGCGAGTTCGGCCTGTGGCGCGAGACGGGCGAGTTGAACGACTGGATTCGAGAGGCGGCGGCCGGCGGCTACGGCATCGGCGAATACGCGGGCAAGCGCATCCTGGAATCGGATTTCCCTTACAAAGATCTGAGCGTGCTCGCCGCCGGATACCGTCTCGGCGTGCCCGTGACTTCGCACGTCGGCATCGGCTACGACATCCTGCACGAGCATCCCAATTGCGACGGCGCCGCGCTGGGCGAGGCCAGCTATCGCGATTTTCTGATCTTCACCGGAATGGTGGAGGAACTGGAGGGCGGCCTTCTCCTGAACTTCGGCTCCGCGATCATGGGTCCGGAAGTATTCCTGAAGGCGCTGGCGATGGCCCGCAACGTCGCCCATCAGGAAGGCCGCTCCATCCGTCACTTCACCACCGCGGTGTTTGACATGGTCCCCATCCGGGGGGACCACCGGCACGAGCTGCCGAAGTCCGACCCCGGCTACTACTTCCGCCCGCACAAGACGCTGCTGGTGCGCACTGTCGCCGACGGCGGCGAGAGCTTCTACTTCTGCGGCGATCACCGGGCGACGTTCCCCGCGCTGCGCAAGGCGCTGCTGGAGGCGCAGGGATGACGACCGCGGCGATCCTGGAGAAGATCCGCGGCTTGAAGGCGCTGGTGGTGGGCGACATCTGCCTGGACCGCTGGTGCACATACGATCCTGCGCTCGCTGAGCCTTCACGTGAAACGGGAATCGACCGCGTGGCCGTGGTTTCGACCGTCATCACCGCCGGAGCAGGCGGAACAGTGGCGAACAATCTGGCTGCGCTGGGCGCCGCGCGGGTCGCGGTCTTGGGAGTGCTGGGCGACGATGGGCACGGCTACGAGTTGCGGCAGGCCCTGGCGCGCGTTGGAGCCGACGCCAGCCTGCTGGTGACCGGTGACGGGCCGACTTTCACCTACACCAAGCTGCTGAACCGCGACACCGGCGAAGAAGACCTGGGCAGGATCGATTTCGTCTCGCCGCCGCCGTCGCGTGAAACGGATGCCGAAGTGGTGCGCCGCCTGCTGGCGCACGCCGCGGAATTCAACGTCGTGCTGGCGTCCGACCAGGCCGAAACGGAGAGCGGTGGCGTGGTGACTCCCGCGGTTCGTCAAACCCTGACGCGGGTGGGCCGCGAGCGGCTTGTGTGGGTGGATTCGCGCCTGCGGGCGGAGTTGTTCCGCGGCGTCGTCGTCAAGCCGAACGACCGCGAAGCGCGGGAGGCGATGCAGCGCGCGGGCGTGCCGTCGCTGATTGCGCTGAAACGCATGATCGGCCACCGCCTGATGTTCGTGACGCATGGGGCGGACGGCGTCTCGGTCTTCGACGGAGACGTCGAAATCCGCGTGCCCACGAAGCCGGTCGCCAACCCGGTGGACATCTGCGGCGCGGGCGACAGTTTCTCCGCCGGAGCCGCTCTGGCGCTGGCCGCGGGCGCGCCGCCCGCCGAGGCTGCGCGATTCGGCAATGCGGTGACTTCGGTGACCATCATGAAGAAGGGCACCGGCACGGCATCGCCCGAAGAAGTTCTGGAAGCGGAGCGGGCGCTGGCGGGATGAGCGTACTGGCGATCGACATCGGCGGCACGAAGTTCACGATGGCGCTCTTCCAGCGCGTGCGCGGCGCCTGGACGATGTCGCATCGCGAATCGCGCCAGACCGACCGCGAGGGCGGCCGCGACTGGATGCTCGCGCGCATCGGCGAGATCGGCCGCGGCTGGGCTGAAGAGGAGAGTTTCGAATCGATCGGCGTCGGATTCGGCGGCCCGGTGAACTTCGAACGCCAGCAGGTGGTGCTCTCGACGCACGTCGGCGGCTGGCGCGACTTCGACCTCCCCGGGTGGCTCCGCGGGCGTTTCGGCGTTCCGGTGGTGATGGATAACGACGCCAACGCCGGCGCCCTTGGCGAAGGCTTCTTCGGCGCCGGGCGGGGCGCCCGCCCGCTGTTCTACATGACGATCTCGACAGGCATCGGCGGCGGCATCCTCACTGCGGAAGGCGTTTACCGGGGCGCGGATTCCTACGCCGGCGAGATTGGCCACTTGAACGTCCGGCCCGGCGGTCCGGAGTGCCTGTGCGGCTCGCACGGCTGTCTCGAGCGCATGTGCTCCGGGCTGTGGCTGGAGCGCGACCACGGGCGTCCGGCGAAAGAGCTTTTGCAAGACGCGGAGTTTGTGAAGAACTACGTCGTCGACCTCGCGCGCGGGCTGAAAGCGGCCGTGATGCTGCTGAATCCCGCGAGAATATTGATAGGCGGCGGCATCAGCAAGGCGGGCGACCGCCTCTTCGTGCCGCTGCGCGAAGAGCTGCGGCGTCAGGTGACGCCGTGGTCGAAGGCGCGGCTTGAAGTCGAGCCCGCGGAGCTTGGCGACGACAGCGTCTTGTGGGGCGCGTTGAGATTGGCATCAGAACCCGCAGGGGGTGCGACATGACCGGCTTTGCAGCGGAGTACCGCGAGGCACTGCACAAGGCGATCGGGAATCTGCCGATCGCGAAGATCGAACAGGCCATCGAGTGGCTCAAGGAGGCGCGCGACAACGGCCGCGCCGTCTTCGCGTGCGGCAACGGCGGCAGCGCCAGCACCGCGTCGCACTTCGTGTGCGACATGGTGAAGGGCGCCAGCTTCAACCGCCAGAAGCGCTTCCGCATCACGGCGCTCACCGATTCGCTGCCGACCATCACGGCCTACTCGAACGACGTCAGCTACGACGTCGTGTTCGTGGAGCAGCTCAAGAACTTCGCTCAGCCCGGCGACGTGCTGCTCGCCATCAGCGGCTCGGGCAATTCCCCCAACGTGCTGCGCGCGGTGGAATACGCGAACGCCGCGGGGTTGAAGACGATCGGCCTCACCGGGCGCGACGGAGGCCAGCTTGGCCGACTCTCGCAGCTCGAGATCAACGTCGCCGAGCCCCACATGGGACGCATCGAGGACGGCCACATGATCGTGTGCCACATGATCGCCTACTACTTCATGGACCGCGAAGCGAAGTAGCTACCCTTCCGGATACAGCACGATCTTGCCCACGCCGCCGGCGTAGGCTTCGAGCGATTCGAATGCCGGCTGCACCTCCGACAGCAGCTTGCGGTGCGTGATCATCGGCGCGAACCTTTCCGGAAACGCCGAGATCAGCTCCAGCGCACGCGCGCCGGTGTGATTGCTCCTGCGCACGGCCGTGAAGAACAGCTCCTTCCTGCGCAGCGGGTGGAAGTCGATCGGAATCATCAGCTCGGACGGCACGCCGGTGATGATGACGCGCCCGCAGTGGCTCGCCATGCGGATGGCCTGGTTGATCGTGTCGTCGCGCGTGGCGCAGTCGAGAACCATGTCCACGCCGCGCTGGTGCGTCTCCGCGAGGACCTCGGCCACGGGGTCCGCGGTCCCGGGGTCGATCGCCGCGTCCGCGCCGAGCGCCAGCGCCATCTCGCGGCGGTGCGCGATCGGATCGACGGCCCAGATGCGAGCCACGCCCGCAATGCGCAACGCCGCGATCGTCGTCAGCCCGATCGGCCCCGCTCCGATCACCACCGCCGTCTCTCCCACCTTGGGCTGCGCGAACCGGAACGATTGCAGGATGATGCCGGCGGGCTCTCCCAGCGTTCCTTCGGCGAAGCCGAGATTGAGCGGCAGCGGCAGCAGGTTCTCGGCCGGGATGTTCACCCTGTCGCGGAAGAAGCCCGGCTCGGCCGGCGAGCTCATGAAGCGCACGTGCTCGCAGTGGTTGTGCAACCCCGACATGCAGTAGGCGCAGTGGTAGCAGTAAATGGGCGGTTCCATCGCGACGCGGTCGCCCGGCGACCATCCCGCCACGCCTTCCCCAGCCGCGATCACCGTGCCCGTGGGCTCATGCCCCGGCACCATCGGATAGACGGCTTGAATGTCGCCGACGTGCCCTTCGCTGAACTGGTGGAGATCGCTGCCGCAGATGCCTACGGCTTCCACGCGCACCTGCACCTCGCCCGGCGCGGGCGGGCCGATCGAATAATCGCGGACGCGAAATTGCCGCAAGGCGCAAAGCTCGGCGATGGCCATGGCTCTATTTTGAGCGATTCGCCCGCCTCGGCGGGCGCGAGTAGATCAGCGGCGGCACCGTTTGGGCGACCGCGGCCGGCGCAGCGAACAGGCATCCCGACGCCGTTTCAAACCGCTCGCACTCCCACGCGTCGGAAGCGACGATCACCGCCGGACGCTCGACGCGCCGCGCATCCAGCGCCCTCCCGTCGCCTGCCAGGATGAGCACGTCCGCGGCGTCCAGCAGCGGAGAATCGGCGCGCAGCCGGACATCGAGAAACACCGCGATCGGGAGAGCGAAGTCCACCCGGCGCTCTTGGAAGCGGTCACGCATGGCGGAGATGATCTGCTCCTGCCCCGCGGCGACGAAATGGTCGTGATCCCATCCGGGCTGCGACCAGTCTTCGGCCGGCGTGAGCACGACATGGCGGTAGTCGCGGTCGATCAGCCAGTCGGTGAGGTTGCGCGCCGCGGCCAGGATCGCTTCCTGCGAATCGAGCCGCTGATCCTGCGCCTGGTGGAAGCAGATAAGCTGCACGGCGATGCCGCGGCTGTCGGCCGCCTTGAGAAAGGCATCGAGGCGCGCGGCCCAGCCGGCGTCGAGCGAGCCGTCGGGCCGAAATGCATTGGCGCCCGACTCATCCTGGAGCGCCACTGAGACCAGCAGCATGCCCGCCGCGGCGATCGTATCGAGAGCCGCGGGGTCGGGCTTGCCTATCTTCCCACCGAACAGCTTGCCCTGCGCCTGCCGCCGGAAATCACGGCCCTGATAGGTCTTCTCCCATGACGCTGCCGGCCCCGGGCGCACATAGAACGCATGCGCGTCGTAACGCGGCCCCACCAGGAATCCGGTGCTGATCTCGCCACCCGCGAGAATCGCGCACCCTCCGATGACAACGCTGAGAACAGTGAACGCTCTTGCCTTCATCCGCCACGCCGGGCGCACGCGATCGCCGCCCTATTTCTTGAACAGATTATCAAAAGCGATGCGGGCGTCGTTGGCGCTCTTGGGCGCCAGCACTTCCGGGCGGTCCGCTCCCACGCGGATGGTTCCGGCGGGCGGAGCGCTGTCGCGCGCCACCGTCACCCGCGCCCGGAAGAACGTGCACTCGTTCGCCGCATCCTTCACCGGAATTCGTTCTTTGATCGGCTTCAGGCACTGGAAGCGGGTCCCCGGCTCAAAGTACGCGCACTGCTTGCAGCAGTGCAGGGGGACGCTGCACTTCGGGCAAATGCCGGCAAAGTCGAATCCCGGCGGAAGCGCCGTGGCGCAGTTGTAGCAGCGCGAGGCGGTCACTGCCTCCACCAGCCGCGGAAGCCGCGGTCCGGTGATGTCAATCGGCGGCTTGGGTCCCCGCGGCCGCTGCCGGTCGTCGCCCCTGTACTGGGAACCCTGCTCCGGCGCGGAAGAATCCATGTAGCCACGTTGCCTGTATTTGCGGTCGCCTTCCATCGGGATGAAGCTCCTCGTTATGTGGATCGCCTCAGGATCTTGCCAGCATCCGTTCGGAACCAAGTCGTCTGGTTCGGAGATGGGTCTTCACTGATTCCGGGATCTTGGCTGGCGGAGCTGAATGAAGAGGACTCCGGGAACGTCCATTGATTCCGGGAGGCGCCTGTCAATCAGGCTCACCCCATACTTACCACGGTTTACATCAGGAATCCAGCACAGAATCCACGAAAAAGTCCAGGTTACAAACTCTTCACCGAATTCCGAACCGCCGCGAAGCTACCGGGCCCACTTCAACGGGCTGCGGCAGGGCCGCATCAGCGGGTCGTCAAAGTGATTCGGACTGATGCGCAGCGTGTATCCAAGCCGGCCCGACTGGTGCGGGACGAACTCCCGCTCGAAGATGTGCGCGCCGTCGTTTTCCGCGACAGGCGGCAACACAACCACGGTTGTGTCGTCGAGCAATCCGTTCGGACCCACCCTTCCGATCACCGCCTCCACGCGAACGTCATCCGGCGTCAGCCCGTGCAGGCGCGCCGCGGCGCGCAGCACGACGGGCGTTCCTGTCAGCAGGCAGGCGCCCAGGCCCGTCGTCGCGTCGGTAAGCTCGACGGAGTCCCACACGCGCTCCACCCGCTGCGACCAGCGCGCCTTCTCCCGCGCCGGCTGGAAGCGGTCCCGCCGCACGCGCAGCCACCCCTGGTGCGCGGGCTCGTAGAGCCGCGATTCGTATTCCCGGATCATGCGCTGGCAGTTATAGCGCGGGCTCAGGTTCGCCAGCGACTGCTTGACGCGCTGCATCCAGGCGTTGGGCACGCCCTCTTCGCGCTCCTTGTAATAGAGAGGGACGATTTCGTTCTCGAGCAGCGAATAGATGGTGGTGGCATGAATATCGTCCATCTCGGGCTGGTACGGCTCGCGGTCGCCGATCGCCCAGCCGCCCGAGATGTCAAAGGCCTCGTCGAACCAGCCGTCGAGAACCGAGAAGTTGAGGATGCCGTTGATCGCCGCCTTCATCCCGCTGGTGCCGCACGCCTCTTCGCCGCGCCGCGGATTGTTCAGCCAGAGATCGACGCCCTGCACCAGTTCGCGGCCCACCTGAATGTCGTAGTCCTCGATGAAGACGATGTGGCGCCCCAGATCCGGCTCGCGCGTCAGGGCGACGATGTCGTGAATCAGTCGCTTGCCCGGTTCGTCGTGAGGATGCGCCTTGCCGGCGATGATCACCTGCACCGGCTGCTCCGGGTTTGTCACCAGGCGCCGCAGCCGGTTCGGATCGTGGAAGAGCAGTTTGGCGCGCTTGTAGGTCGCGAACCGCCGCGAAAAGCCGATGGTGAACACGTCGGGGTCGAAAAGGTCGTTGATGCGGCGCATCTCGCTCGCCGACGCGCGCCTGCTCTGCGCCCGCTGGCTGAGCCGCTCGCGGACGAACGTGATCAAGCGCCGCTTGCGCTTGCGGTGGACCTCCCACAGTTCGCGGTTGGGGATCTCGGGGATCTGGTCCCACACGGCCGGGTCGGTGTAGCGCTCGCGCCAGTCCGGGTTCAGGTAGTGGTCGTACAACTGCGCCAGGTCGCCGTTCAGCCAGGTGGGCAGATGGACGCCGTTGGTGATCGGCGTGATCGGCACCTCGTGCTCCGGCAGGGACGGCCAGAGGCACTGGAAAATCCGCTGCGAGACTTCGCTGTGCAACCGCGACACCGCGTTGCGCAGAGAGCTTGCCGTCAACGCGAGCACGGCCATTGAAAAACGGTCGCCCTGCTCCGGCGGACCATGCTGGCCAAGCTGGAGCATGCGGTCGAACGGAATGCCGTGCGTGCGGCAGTATTCGCCGAAGTACTCGTAGATCAGCCCCGGATCGAACATGTCGATACCGGCGGGCACCGGAGTGTGGGTGGTGAAGACGTTGTTCGTGCGCGCCGCATCGAACGCCTCTTCGAACGTCAGCCCGTACTCCTCCATCAGCAGCCGGATGCGCTCGATGGCGAGGAAGGCCGAGTGGCCTTCGTTCATGTGGAACACCGTCGGCTCGACTCCCGCCGCTTTCAGCGCGCGCAGCCCGCCGATGCCCAGCACGATCTCCTGGCGGATGCGGTTATGGATGTCGCCGCCATAGAGCTGGTCCGTGATATCGCGGTAATCGGGGATCGTGTTCTCCGGCAGGTTCGTGTCCAGCAGGTACAGATCGACGCGCCCCACATGCATCCGCCACACCTTGATGGTGACGATGCCGGCGGGCAGTTTCACCTGCACGTGGACATCGTTGCCGTTGGCGTCGGTCAGCGGCTGCACGGGCCAGGTGTAAAAATCGTTGACCGGGTACTTCTCCACCTGCCAGCCGTCGGGATTGAGGTGCTGTTGCAGATAGCCCTTTTGATAGAGCAGTCCCACTGCCACCAGCGGCAAGTAGTGATCGCTCGAAGCCTTCAAATGGTCCCCGGAGAGAATTCCCAGGCCGCCGGAATAGATCGTCAGCGCCTCTGCCAGGCCGAACTCCATCGAGAAGTACGCCACCAGCATCGAGTCCCCGTGCGACTGCGGTCTGCGGGCGAGATAAGCGTCGTACCGTTCGCACGCCTGGCGGTAGAGGAACAAGTACCGGGGATCGGACGCGGCTTTCTCCAAAGTCGACTGATGAATGCGGCTCAGCATGAGAACCGGATTCCCCTCGCACTGGTTCCAGAGACCGGGGTCCAGCCGCGTGAAGCCGGTACGCACCACGGGGTCCCAGGTGTACATGAGGTTCTGCGCCAACTCGCCGAGGCGGGTAACTGCTGCGGGAAGCGCAGGACTGACGATGAACTCCCTGACGGGTTGAATCTGAAAGGCCATACGGATCGGTAAGGGGTGATACGGGCGAGCGAGGCCACACTGGGACGACCCCGCTCACACTCCTGGGGCCGCCCTATCGATTCAGGATAGCACCCCTGCGCCGGTCCTGGTGCAGCGGGCAGCACTACCATCAGGTTGTGTGGCGCCACGAGCGGCGGGCCGCGGCCGAGTCGATCCTCCTATCTCGTTCAAAACAAAAGGCTCATGTCTGCCAAGCCCGGCCCGCATCCGCGGTTGCTGGAGTTTAACAAAGGATAGACAAATCTTTTTGTCTCAAATTGCTCTTTCTTGGCATACAATACAATCATGAAACTAAGCGCGCAGGAAGAGTACGGATTGAGATGTCTGCTCTACATGGCGCGCCACGGTGAGACGAAGAGTCACAGCATTCCGGAGATCAGCCGCGCCGAAGGGCTCTCGGTCCCGAATGTCGCGAAACTGATGCGCATCCTCCGCCTCGGCGGATTGGTGTCCAGCGTTCGCGGGCAGGCGGGCGGCTACACGCTGTCGAAGCCGGCCGACCAGGTGCCGATCTCCGAAGTTCTGGCGCTGTTGGGAGGAAGCTTTTACAGCCCCCAGTTCTGTGACCGTCACGCCGGACTCGAAAAAGCCTGCACTCACTCGACTGACTGCTCGGTGAGGCTGCTGTGGTGCACGGTCCAACAGACCCTCGACAGCATCCTGACCAAGACCTCGCTGCGCGATCTGCTCCGCACGGAAGACGAGATGATCGGGTTCCTCAAGGAACAGGTCGCCCCGCTGACTGCGCCGGAGAGCCGGGAAGCGGTCCGGGTGAACGGCCACTAGCGTCCGGCTGCGGGAACGCTGCGGTGACTCGTGGCGCTGCCGGGGAGGAGAATCAACTCCGATCCTCGTTACTGGAATTGCGACAATAGGAAGTCGCTCAATTCCAGGCCGCCGCCGTCGGGTAGCGGCTGCGAAGAGAATCCGTCAAAGTTCATGAACCTTTCGGCTGTGGCGAGGACGACCGCGATTCTGGCAGTGGCGTTCGCTTTTGCCGCAAGCTGCGCATTGCGCCCGCGCGAAGAGCCTCTCACCGTTGGCGCAAAGAACTCCACCGAACAGAACATCCTCGGCGAGATCCTGGCCCAGCATCTCGAGCGCACGCTGGGCGCCGGCCGCGTCGCGCGCCGCTTTGGCCTCGTCTCTACCCAGCTCGCCCACGAGTTCCTTCTGGCCGGCGAAGTCGACCTCTATCCCGAATACACCGGCGTGGCGCTCGTCGCCATCCATCAAATGACGCCATCCACGGACCGGCAGGCGGTGCGCGACGTGGTGGCCGAAACGTACCGTACGCGCTCGCGCTGCGAATGGTTCGGCCCGCTCGGATTCGACAGCACGCCCGCGATTGTGATCAGCCGCAAGCGCGCGGATGAATCCAAGTACGCGCTTGAGACGCTCACCGACGCCGAGGACGATCCCGACGGCTGGGTGCTCGGCGTTTCCAGCGACTACCAGAACCGCGCCGACGGCCTGCCGCTGCTGATGCGCAACTACCGGCTCACGCTGCGCGCGCCGCTGCGCGTGCTCGACGTGGCGCAACTCTACGGTCTCCTCGACAAAGGCCAGATCTCGATGCTGGCCGGATCGTCCACCGATGCCGCGCTGGCGAGCGGCGAATACAGCGTCCTGATCGATGAAAAGCGCGCGTTCCCTCCCTACGAGGCCGGAGTTGTGGTTCGCTCCGAGGTCCTCGAACGCAACCCCCAGCTTGCCCAGTTGCTCAACCAATTGAAGGGCAAGATCAGCGCCGGCGCCATGCGGGAGATGAACAGGCAGGTCGAAGTCGAACAGAAGCCGGTGGCGCAAGTCGCCGCCGAGTTCCTTGGCAACGCGAGACTGTAATACTCAGAGAGGATGGCTGCACACCTCATCGTCCTGACAAGCGCCGAATCCCGCGCGGGTAAGACGACTCTCGCCGCGGCGCTCGCCCGCTGGCTGCACCGCCACAGCCGCGCCGTCCTGCCTCTCCACTGCTCAACTTCCCAAGGCGACCTTCTCGATTGCCCCACCGGGGGCAAAGTGTCGCGTGCCGCGGCGATTCTGGCCGAGGCCTGCGGCGTGCACCCCGAAACCGAATTCGAGGGTGGCCTGAAACGGTTGACGGGCCTCTCGCGGCGTGCGGAGTACCTCGTCGTCGAACTGGCGGCGCGCATGGAGTGGCACGGCGGTCCCGAGCCTGTCGTGGTCGAGCGCGGCGCCGCAAGGATGGGGCGCAGCGGGAGAACTCTCGGCTTCTTCCCCACGCCGCCCGCGGAGCTCTTCCCGGCGGAGGACGGGAAGCTCACTGCTCTGCCTCCCTACCGGCCGGGCGTGGGCAGGCGCACTGGAGTCGTTTCGCTTCCTCACCTCGAAGGATTCGACGAGTTCTCGCTCTTGCGCGGAATGGAGTGGATGACCAGTCCGCCGCCCGGCGTGTTCGGCGTGATCATCATCCCCCGAACGTCTTCGCCAGGCTTCGACTCGGATTGGATGGGACAACAGGGATTGGGGACCTGGCTCGAAGACCAGAAGGCTGCCGGATGCCGCGTGCTGAGCGTAGGCGGCTGGTACCCGGGCTGTGAGCCTCTCGCGCCAGGCGCGCTGAGCGATTACAGGGTGGCGTCGGAGATACAGGGTTTCCGGCTGCCGCAGCCTTTGCCTGCCGAACGGGACTTGGACCGGCTCGCCGAGTGGTTCGAGCGCCACGCCGAGATGGCCGCCTGGCAAAGAGAGTTTTTCTGACTTGCGGAGCGTGTACAGTAGAAATCAGGCAGACCGCCCGGCCCGCGCGGGATTCCGGAAAACCCACGAGGGCGTGGCCGCCGCCTAAACGCGGAAGAGGCTTCGGTGCGGGATGGAGGACCGTTTGAGAATCAGCCATGGAGGCAACCTGTTCGCCATCTGCCGCGAACGCGGATGGGATTGGCGGGAGGTGCTGGATCTGAGCGCCAGCATCAATCCCCTCGGGCCCGCGCCGGGCGTGCGCGCCGCCGTCGAGGAGGCGCTCGACCGTATCGGCCACTACCCCGGCCAGCCGCCCGCCGAGTTGGAGCGCGCGCTGGCCTCTGCCTGGGGTGTCCCGGAAGCGCTCGTCCTCGCCGGAGGCGGCGCCACCGAGCTGCTGCATTTCTTTGCCCGCACCGGGTGGAACGGCCCCGCGGCGCTCGTCACCCCGGTGTGGAGCGAGTTCTACCGCGCCTTCCCGCACGCGCTGAAACTCCCTCTCGCGGATCCCGAAAACTGGCCGCAGCGGGGGCTGCTGGTGATGAGCCAGCCGGTGAACCCCACCGGCGAAGCGATCCCGGTGGAGATCATCCGACGCGCCATCGCGTCGCGGGAAGGCCCGGTGCTTATCGACGAGTCGTTCATCGAGTTCACCGAGCTGGAGTCAGCCGTCGGCTGGTGTGTGCATCATCCCAATCTGCTCGTGCTGCGCTCTCTCTCGAAGTTTCACGCGCTGCCCGGACTGCGCGCCGGGGCCTTGGTGGGTTCCTCGGAATGGATCGCACGGCTCCGCAAGCGCCGCGCGCCCTGGACCGTCGGCACGCTCGCCGAAGCCGCCGCTCGCGCGGCCCTGGCGGATGCCGGCCATATCCGCAGATCGCGGGAATTCGTGGCCGCAGAAAGACGCTGGCTACTCGAAGAGATGTCCAGCCTCGACGGCTTGAGGTTCGCGGCGGGCGTCGCGAATTTCCTCTTCGCCGAAACCGACCGCTCCGCCGCAGAGATCTGCGATTGGTTCCTCGATCGCAAAATCATCCTTCGCAACTGCACCGGCCTTCCCGGCGTGAACGGCGAGGCGATCCGGTTCGCTGTGCGGACGCGGCCAGAGAATGAGCGGTTCCTCAGGGAGGCCAGGGAATACTTTTGCGCGGCAACCTGATCGCGCTGGCTCTCCTGCCGGCGGCGCTTGCAACGGCCGCCGCGCCCGCCCGCATCGTCTCCACGGCCCCCAGCGTCACCGAGATCCTGTATGCCCTGGGCCTCGGGCCGAGAGTGGCCGGGGTCACCTCATACTGCCGCTATCCTCCCGAGGCTGCTGCGAAGCCGAAGATCGGCACTTTTCTTCAACCGGACTACGAGCGCATCCTCGCTCTCCGGCCCGACCTCGTGCTGGTGCTCAAGAACCCCGCTGGTGTTACGGCCAGGCTGCGCCAATTGGGCCTCCGCGCCGAAGAGCTCGATCAGGATTCCATCGCCTCGACGCTGGCCTGCGTCACGCGCGTGGGGGAGCTGACGGAGACGCGCCCGGCCGCCGCGCGGCTCACGCGCGAGTTGCGCGCCGGTCTTGAAGAAGTGAGGGCGAAAGTGGAAGCCGCTGGAGTCCCGCGGCGCAGAGTCCTTTTCCTGGTCGGCCGCGCTCCGGGGACTCTTCAAGGAATGGTGGGCGCCGGCCCCGGCGCCTTCATCGACGAGCTGCTGTCCATCGCGGGCGCGACAAATGTCCTCGCCGGTTCGCCCATCCAATATCCCAAAGTGTCGCTTGAAACCGTGCTCACCCGAGATCCCGAAATCATCCTCGACATGGGCGACTTCGCCCACGCAGAAGGCCGTCCCGGACAGCGCCCCGAAGAGGTGATCGCGCTTTGGCGCCAGTACCCGCAGCTCCGCGCCGTGAGGTCCGGCCGTGTGCGCGTGGTGGGCGATGACATCTATGTGCGCCCCGGCCCGCGCATGGCCGCCGCCGCGCGCGGCATGCTGGCGCTGGTCCATCCCGAGCTGGCGGGAAAACCGTGAGCGCGCTGTTCGAACTCGAACGCGTCGGCATGCGCTACGGCGCCGTCGAAGTGCTCCGCGGCATCACGCTGCGCTTCGGCGAGCCGCAGATGGTCGCGCTGGCCGGTCCGAACGGCGCGGGCAAATCCACCCTGCTGGGAATCATGGCTGGGCTTCGTCGAGGCTATACGGGCTCCTGCCGCCTGCACGGTATCGAATCGCCCGCCTGGCGCCGCCGCGACTTCGCCCGCCAGGTCGCCTTTGTTCCCCAAAGCCTCCGCCTCGATTTCCCCTTCACCGCCGAGCAGGTCGTGTTGATGGGCCGGACTCCATACGCCGGCGGCCTGTTCGAGTCGTCGCGCGACCGCGAGGCGCTCGAGCGCGCCCTCCATCTCACCGATACGATCGCTTTCCGCCACCGCGACTTTCGCAGCCTCAGCGGCGGCGAGCGCCAGCGCGTCGTCCTCGCCTCCGCCCTGGCGCAGGAGCCGGGAATCCTCCTGCTTGACGAGCCCACGACGTTCCTGGACCTTGAGCACCAGCTTTCCATCTACTCCCTCCTCCAGCGGCTGTCCTCTGAAGGAATGCTGGTGATCTCGGTGACGCACGATCTCAACCTTGCCGCATCGTTCTCCTCGCGTATCCTCGTACTGAAGTCCGGCGAGTTGCTGGCGGACGCGGCGCCCGGCGAGGCCCTGTCGCCCGCGATGATCCGGCGCGTGTTCAACGTCGACGCGCAGTGGCTGGAGCGGCCCGGCGGCCGCCCCTGGATCGCTTATGGGAATTGACCCGGTCACCCCTCGCAGGTTCGCCGCTGTGCTCGCGGCCGGCGCCGTCGCCGTTGCCGCCACCGCGCTGGCGGCGCCCCTGCTGGGGCCGGCTCCCATCGATCTCGAGCGCGCCTTCGCCGGCGCCTGGCCGGACGCGCAGATGTTCTTCGGAGTGCGCCTGCCGCGCGTGCTTCTCGCGCTCGTCGCCGGCGGAGCGCTCGGCATCGCCGGGTGCCTCTTTCAATCCCTTCTCCGCGACGCGCTCGCGACACCCTACACGCTTGGAGTCTCCAGCGGCGCTTCTCTCGGGGCTGTGGTGGCGATCGTTCTCGGCTGGCACACGGCCGCGGGACTGCCCGCTGTGTGGGTCGCTGCTTTCGCCGGCGCCGGTCTCACGCTGGCGCTCGTCCTGTCCATTGCCAGCGAAGGCCGCCGCCTCTCCTCGTTCACGCTGCTGCTGGCCGGCGTCACCATCAACAGCGTCGTCCTCTCGCTCATCATGCTGCTCCACAACCTCTCGAGCGTGGGCCAGAGCTTTGCCATCGTTCACTGGCTGATGGGCGGAATCGATCCCCCCGCGGCGGCCACGCTCGCCGTCCTCGCCGCGGCCGTGATCCCTGTGAGCTTTGTCCTCTGCCTCTACTCGCGCCATTGGAACCTCATGGCCGTCGGAGAAGAATGGGCCGCGTCGCGCGGCGCGTCGCCATCGAAGCTCCTGCTGGCCGGCTATCTTGCGGGCTCATTCCTCACGGCGTCCGTCACCGCGTTGACCGGCCCCATCGGCTTCGTCGGACTCGTCGTCCCGCACGCGTTGAGATTGAAGATCGGCAGCGACCACCGCCTCCTCATGCCCGCATCCTTTCTTTTCGGCGCCGCCTTCCTGGCGGTCTGCGACACCGTCGCCCGCACCCTTCCTCCAATCGAAATCCCCGTGAGCGTTGTGACCGCGCTGGTCGGCGGGCCCTTCTTCATCTTTGTCCTGCGCAGCCAGAAGCGCAGTTTGTGGTTATGAGCCGCCATCATCAGGAGCGACCGAACCCGCATGCTCTCCGCTAGAATCCGCAAGACGATCGAGAACATCCGCCCCCTGCTGGACCCGAAGGTTGTCCAGGAGGCCGCCAGGCGCTGGCGCCGGCTGCCCAAGCCGGAAGCCAGCCTCGGACGCCTCGAAGAGTTGGTTCTCCACTACGCGCTGATCCGCGGCTCGGCCGACGCCGCGCTCCGCCGCAAAGGCCTCTACGTCTTCTGCGCCGACCACGGCGTCGCGCTCGAGGGCATCACCGTCGAGACGCAGGACGACACCCTGCGCCGCGTTCGCCAGTTCCTCCACGGCGGCATGGCCGTGAACGTCCTCTGCCGCCACTACATCATCGAGCCCGTTGTCATTGACATCGGGACGCGCGGCGCGCCGGTGACCGGAGCGCTGCCCTACCGCGTCTGCGAAGGCTCAGTCAACTTTCTCAAAGGCCCCGCGCTCACTGTCGAACAGGCCAATACCGCACTCGAACGCGGGCTCGACCTTGCCGTCGAAGCCCACGGCCGTTATGATGCGATCGGCGTCGCCCAACTCGGCGTCGCCGCCGTCGGGCCAGCCGCCGCGCTGCTGAGCGTCTTCAGCGGAAGCGACGCCGCCGGCGCCACGCCGCGCGAGCCCGCCGCCAACGATGCCGTCTTCCACCGCCGCCTCCAGACCATCCGCGCCGGCGTGACCAGGCATCAGCACGAGGCCGTCTCTCCCTTCGGGGCGCTGCGCTGCCTGGGCGGCGCGGACATCGCCGCCATGGCCGGACTCATTCTGGGCGCGGCCGAACGCCGCATCCCCGTCGTCATCGACGATTTCACCGCCTGCGCCGCCGCCCTCGTGGCGCGCGCTTTTTGCCACGATGCGCTCGACGCCTGTATCTTCTCGATGCAGTCCGGCGATCCCGCCCACGCGCTCATGCTCCAGACCCTCAACGTCAACTCGCAATTCGATCTCGCCGCCTACGAAGGCTGCGGCTTCGGCGCCGCCCTCACGCTCCATCTGCTCGAAACCGCGCTGCGCATGTATCGCGAGATCAGCGATGCCGGCGAAACGCCCGCGATACAATAGAAAGTCAGTCTCAAGGACCTCGCCCGATTGATTAACCGTCTCGTCCTGGAAAACCTCAAACACCGCCGCCTGCGCACCGCTCTCAGCGCCCTCTCCATCGGCTTTCAGGTCACCATGATCCTCGCCGTCGTGGGACTGAGCCGCGGCATGCTCCAGGACTCCATCAACCGCGCCCGCGGCGTGAACGCCGACATTTGGATCAAGCCCCCCGGCGCCTCACTCATCAGCCTGAGCGGCGCTTCGATGCCCGAGAAGATGCTCGACTTCTTCCGCAAGCAGCCTCACGTCACGCGCGCCGCCGGCACCACGGTGATTCCGATCGGCGGCATCAGCACGGTCGCGGGCATCGATCTGAAGGAATTCACGGGCATCAGCGGACCCTTCAAGTACCTTGACGGCGGGCCGTTCACCGGTCCGGACGACATCATCATCGACCAGTGGTACGCCGACCAGAACCAGAAGAAGGCCGGCGACACGCTGACGATTCTTAACAAGCAGTGGAGAATCAGCGGCGTCGTCGAGCCCGGCAAGCTGTCGCGCCTATTCGTGCCCATCCGCACCTTGCAGGACATCACGAACAACGCCGGCAAGCTCAGCCAGGCCTTCCTCAAGCTCGACGATCACGCCAATACTCAGGCCGTCATCGATTCACTCAAGAGCCAGCTCGAGGGCTATCAGATCTACTCCATCGAGGAGTTCGTCAGCCTCTTTTCGGTGAGCAACGTCCCCGGTCTGCGGGCCTTCATCTATATCATCATCGGCCTCTCGATCATCATCGGATTCCTCGTCGTCTCGCTCACCATGTACACCACGGTGCTCGAGAGAACGCGCGAGATCGGCATCCTGAAAGCGCTCGGGGCCGCGCCGCTGGACATCGTGAATATCCTCATCCGCGAGACGCTGGTGCTCGCGCTCGCGGGCTGGGTGGCCGGCGTGCTGCTTTCCTTCTGCGCCAACTGGGCTGTCAACACCTTCATCCGCGCGAACGTGCAATCCGAGATCGCCTCCGACTGGTGGCCGTTCGCCCTCGGGATCTCGGTCGCGGCCAGCATTCTGGGCGCCCTTTACCCCGGAATGCGCGCGGCGCGCCAGGACGCCATTGAAGCCCTGGCCTACGAGTGAGGGAACGCCGTGGCCGATCCCATCATCCAGGTTCGCGACCTCCGGAAGATCTACCACGTCGGCGACGTCGACGTTCCAGCGCTGCGCGGAGTCTCGCTCGAAGTCGAGCGCGGCGAATTCGTCTCCCTCGTCGGGCCCAGCGGCTCCGGCAAGTCCACCCTCTTCCACGTTGTCGGCGGCCTTACCTCGCCTACTTCAGGCACTGTCGTCGTCGATGGCGAAGACCTCTCCGCTCTCTCCGATTCCGGCCGGACGCGCCTGCGCCGCAAGAAGGTCGGCTTCGTCTTTCAGAGGTACAACCTTCTGCCGACGCTCACCGCGATGGGCAACATCGAAATCGCCCGTCACTTCGGCGGCAACAGTAAGCCCATCGACCAGAGTTTCCAGGATTTGCTGAAGCTGCTGGGCATCCACCACCGCCTCCACCACAAGCCGCGCGCCCTCTCCGGAGGCGAGCAGCAGCGCGTCGCCATCGCCCGCGCCCTCGTCAACCATCCCGCCATCCTCCTCGCCGACGAGCCAACCGGCAACCTGGACACCGAGAACTCGGACACCGTCCTCGGCATTCTCCGCGATCTCAACGAAAAGATGGGTCAGACCATCCTCATGATCACCCACAACCCCGAAGCCGCCGCCTACGGCCACCGCACCGTGCACATGCGCGACGGCCGCATCGTTCACGAAGCGTGATTCCTCGCGCCCGCTCGTTCCCCTCAAAGCGAATTCAAAAAAGCAAGCAGCTTCGAACGCTCATCCGCCGTCGCGCTCTCATACCGCTCCCTGACTGAAAGCGCCTCCCCGCCATGCCGCCGGATCGCCGCGACGATCGTCGCGGCGCTGCCGTCGTGCAGAAACGGTCTGCGGAGCCGCAGCCCCCACAGCGCCGGCGTGCGGATCTCATCGGCCTGCGCCGCTGCCTGCTCGATTCCGTCTCCCGTGCCCACATCGTGCAGCAGCAGGTCCGAGTACAAGTTCACCGCCTTGCGGTCGAACAGCGGATTCGCGCTCCGCCCCGTCATCAGAGCAGGCACGTGGCAGGCGGCGCAGCCAATGGAGCGGAAGAGCTGCTCGCCGGCCCTCGCCGCATCGTCCACCGGCCCGCGCTCCACCGGCGCCAGCAGGCGCATGAAGTTTTCGAAATTGTCGATCCCCCTCATCCCCGTTCTGCGGTCCCGAACGTCCTCGACGCCGCGCCGCGGCGGGCTGCACAGCGCCATTGTTGCAGCATCAACGCCCAGCGCCACTTCATCCGGAAACAGGTCGTTGGTGATTCCCATCTCGTTGCGGTAGGCGTCCGCTCCGAACGCCAGCAGCGTCGCCTGCTGCGCCTTCCACCCAAACCGGCCGACCCGCTCGCGGCGCGTGGCGATATCGACGATGCGCGCCGCGCGGCCGCTGACGCCGTCGCCATCCCTGTCCTCGGGGTCTTCCATCGCGATCAGCGTTTCGTCCGGAATGGCTTCAATCAGCCCCGCGCCGAACAGCGGCACGGCGAGCCTGCGCGCAATCACGTTCGCTTCGGCGGGGATCTGCACCTGGCACAGGTGACTCGGCGTCGAGAACAGGTGGAACAGCGTGCCGCCATTCAGCTCCGTGAACCTGCCCTCTTCATCGCGATACCCGGCGCGGACCTCGGTGATGCTGCTCATCCCGCCCACCGCGGGGACGCTGTGACAGATGGCGCAGCTCGTGCCGTTGAACGCCGGCCCCAGCCCGTCCTCCGCGGTCTCCACCTCCGTGAAGTCCTCCAGACCCATCCGGAACAGCTCGAACTCGGCCGCCGTGATCCCTGGCAATGGGTCGCCGGGAAGGACACGGCGCGAGGAAACCTGGCCCCACAGCCAGACCACGCCGGCTGTCATCAGCAGTAGCGCCGCGATTGGCCTGAACATGCTGGCCCTCCTACTTCACCTCAATCGTGCCGCGCATCAGGTTGTGGCCCGCTCCGCACGGACGCGAGCATTCAAACACAAACCTGCCCTTCTCCCTGGCGATGAATCGCACCCGCGCTTCGCCCCTCCCCTGCGGTGGAATCGCGACATCGATTCCCGCGCTCGGAATGCGGAATCCGTGATCGGTATCCTCGCTGGTCAGCACGAACTCGACCAACTGGCCCTGCTTGATCGAGATCTTCGACGGGTTGAACGAGAACCGTTCCGCCGAAATCGAGATCACCCGGTCAGGCTTCCGCTGCGCCTCATCCTGGCCCATGAGCAAGCCGCATGCAGCGAAGAACAGCATTAAAGATTTCATCAGAACCACCATCCGATCCCAAAATTCACGCCATTCAGCGCCTTCACCACGGCGCTCTGATTGCGGTTGAAGACGTAATCGAACTTGAAGGCGACGTCCGGGACCGGCTTGTACGTCAGCCCTGTCACCCAGGAGGAACGATTGAACTGCCGCAGCGGCACATAGCCGGCCGGCATCCTGTGCTGTGTGTTGTAGCGCTCGTATCGCCCGAACGCGACGAGATCGTGCCGGTAACGGCGCGGCAGAACGTGCAGCGCGGGCTCGAAGTAATACCCTCGCATCTGGCGCGCCACATTCGGATTCACGCCGGTTTGAAGACGCACCAGGTGGTTCAACTCGCCCGCTTTCGAAACCCACGTGTTGGCGAACAGTCCCCGCAGGTCCACGCGCCGGACGCTGTAGCGGCCGTCGAAATTCGCGATCGCCACGCGCGGGTTCACGCCCGGAGTGTTGAACCCGGCGAGCCCGCGATACAGGCTCGCGCCGAGAGTCAGGCGGCGCACTCCCGCGTACTCCAGCCTCCCCGCCAGCGCCGGGTTGCGCATCGAGGCGTCAAATCCCGACGTCTTCCCGCCGGCGATGCCGGACTCGGCATTGAACCGGCTCGCGTCCAGCGACGAAGTGAGGTACGTCCTGTAGCGAAAGCCGCGGCCGAGATCTCCGGTGAAGCCGAACCCCAGCTCGCGCCACGTCGTAGGAATGATGATGGATTCAACGAATGGCCGCTCGACCCCATTGAAGGACGGCGGCTCGTGGCGCTCGTTGATGATGCCCACCGGAGTCAACATCATGCCCGCCCGCAGGTTGAACCTGGGCGTGATCAGAAAGTCCACGTAAGCTTGCTCCAGCGCCACTTCGCCGCTCTCCTCGCCCCCTTCGATCAGCGAATGCTCCACCTCGAGCTCGCTCCAGAACTTCACGCGCTCGGAGAAGCTGTGGCCGAACAGAAGGACAAAGCGGTGAAAGTCCGGCCGGAATGAATCACCTGACTCCTTGTTCACATGGAAATCCATGTACCCCGCCACCGGCAGCCGCAGCTCCGTGTCCTCAGCCTTCTGGAAATCGCCGCTTACCGATACCTGTTGGATCGCCTGTCCCGCGGGGCCGGGCGTCGGCTGCCCGGCCGCCGCCTGCGCTTGGGCCGGCCTGGAGCCGAGGAGCGCATCCATCCGCGCTTCCAGCGCATCCAGCCGCTGCACGACGCTCATTCCCGGCGGCGGGCTGAAGGCCGGATCGAGCAGCTTCATCTTCCGCTCCAGCTCGCTCAGCCGCCGCTCCACGTCCGGAGGAGCCTGCCCCGATGCCGCGGCGAGACTGAGCGCGGCCACGATCAGAATGCGCCACGCCTCTTTCACCATAGCTGAAGCCCAGCTTGCAATCCCCATGAATACTAGAGTATTAATCAAAGTGAACACATTGTCAACAGGTCTCGTGGCGCAGCCTTCAGGCTGTGCCACGTAACATAGCCTTCAGGCTGTGCCAACCCGCCGCGAAAGGCCGCCAATGCAGATCACGATCTCCAAAGAGAATTACCTCAAGGCCATCGCCGAAGCCGAGTCCGAAGGCGAAACGGTCATCCCCGCGACCCTCGCGCGCTGGCTCCAAATCTCGCCCCCGGCGGTCACCGCCGGCCTCCGCAGGCTGAAGAGCGACGGCCTGGTCCGCTCAGCCAAAGACGGGCGCATCACGCTCACCGCGCAGGGAAAGGCGATCGCGGCCCGGGTCCTCCACCGCCACCTCCTGATAGAACGCATGCTCGCCGAAGTCTTCGGCATGGAGTGGTACAAAGTGCACGATGAGGCGGAGCGGCTGGAGCACGCGGTTTCCCAGGACTTCGAGGAACGCCTGGTCGCTGTCCTGGGCGCCGGAAGGCCCTGCCCCCACGGCAACATGGCCGGCCCCAACACCCCCGAGGATCGCCGCAAGCGCGGCTGGCGCCTGTTGAGCGAAGTCGGGCGCGCCGGCCATTTCACCGTCGTCAGCGTCTTCGAACGCGACCGCCGCCTGCTCGAGTTCCTCGACGGAGTCAACCTGCGCCCCGGCGGCTGCCTGCGCTGGGTCGCCAAAAACTACGACGACACCTTGTCGTTGCTCATCGCCGGAAAGCCTGTCCTCCTTGGCTCCCCCGCCGCCCGCCGCGTCTGGATCAAGCCCACGCCGCAATCCCCCCACTGCATGTGTGCATAGGCTTCGCGCCCATCGAACCCCTCTCGCCCTGCGTGCCTTCCACCTTGTGGCCCCAGCGGCCCAGCGCAGTGCGGGTTGCCCCCGCATTCCAGGATGGACTTCGAAGACATGTAGACCGTTTGATATGATTTAAGTTTCCGGAGGTTTCTGGATGCGCAAGGTCCCACTGGCCGAATCCCTGCGGATCATCGGCCAGGGCACACTCAACTGGTTCACCCAGCGCCCGGTCGTCGTCAGCTTCGAAGTCACCGACTCCTGCAACTGCTTCTGCCGCCACTGCGATCACGGCGGGATGAAGGACGAGACGGGCATGATGAAGCCGGCCGACTACAACCGCGCCATGCACGTGCTCCGCGCCTGCGTCGTCCAGGTCTCCGGCGGCGAGCCCCTCCTCCGCAATGACCTCGAAGACGTCGTCCGCAACATCAAGCAGCCCAACCGCCTGCCCTACATCATCCTCGTCTCCAACTGGGCGCTGATGACCGAAGAGCGCTACCTGCGCCTTCGCGAAGCAGGCGTCGACCAGTTCTCCGTCAGCCTCGATTTCCCCGACGCCCGCCACGACTCCTTCCGCGGCTACCCCGGCCTTTACGATCATCTGAGCGATCTGGTCCCGCGCCTGGCCCGCCTCGGCCACGACGACATCGTCCTCAACACCTGTATCCACAGCGAGAACGTCGCCGAAATCAACGCCGCCGCCGACAAGGCCCGCGAGTGGGGCGTCAACATCTGCTACAGCGCCTACTCCGCCCGCCGCACCGGCTGCCGCGATCTCTTCCTCAACGGCGAAGAACAGCTCCAGACCCTGCGCACTCAGCTCGACCGCGTGCTCCATCGCCGCAACGAAGAGAACTTCATCGTCAGCGCCCCCACCACCCTCGGCCACACGCGCGAGTACTTCGAAAACCGCGGCATGTCCGGCTGCAAGGCCGGTCTCCGCTTCCTCGTCGTCACCTGTCGCGGCGAGCTCCAGCCCTGTTCCATGCAGTTCAAGCGCTATAGGCTCGAAGACCAGGCCCGCATGGTCGAGGAGTTCACCAAAAACAACAAGTGCGACGAATGTTATGTCGCCATCCGCTCCAACCTCGACAAGAGCTTCCCCCAGATCCTGGGCGAGAACGTCGCCCGCTACTTCTCGTTCAGCAGGAGCAACGGCGCATCCTCCGGCGGCGGCTGCTGAGACGCCGCGGGCCCCGCGTGTGTCAGAATCGCGTCATGCGCCTGATCCTTGTGGCCGCGCTCGCGCTTGTCTCCGCCGCGCAGTCCCAGACTCCCCCCAGGCCGCCCGCCCCGCCGCCGAAGCCGCGCTGGAAACCGGTGCACGTCCTCAAGGACATTTCGCCCCTGGAGGTTCGCCGTCTGGGCTTCACCGTTCGCGCCACGCTCAACGCCGCGCGCAAGGATCATAAGATCGACGCCGCCGCGACGCCCTTCTTCCAGGCCGCGCAGGACGCCATCGCGGCGCAGAACGTCAATCTCGCCTGGCGTCTCCTCGTCAAGGTCCTCTCCATCTATCAGGGCCTCCCCCCGGACGACTCGACCGACGCCGCAGCCTCGCTCCTGTTCCGCCTGGACCGCCGCATCCTCGCCCCCGGCATGATCCTCCACCCGCGTCTCGATCCGCTCTTTCTCCTCGAAGGCAAACTGCCCGCGCCGCTCACCGTCCGCGTCTGGCTTGAGGACTCCGCCGGCAAAACCGCCGGACGCGCCCGCGAAGAGAAACTGGAGGAGCTCCGGGAACTCGACTTCTCCCTCCCCACTGCAAATCTCCCGCCGGGGCGCTATACCGCGCGCTACGCTCTGAACAACGCATCCGGCCAGACCCTCGCCGCCGCCGCGCGCAACGTCTGGATCGACGCCGCGCTCCGCGATCGCGCCCTCGCCCTGCGCGGCGCCGCTGAATCGCTCGCCCGCGCCGACGCCGGCAAGAAGAGCGCGGCCCACGCTCTCGCTTTCGACACCGTCGCCATCTACGCCGGCGTTTACGAGCGCGCGGTCCTTGAAGGCGTGGGACTTCAGTCCGACGAAGTCCATCCGGCCTCCGAACGTCTCCTCGCCAACGCCCCTTACTCGCACGGCGCCGAAACGCTCGACCCCGAAAATGATCTTGCGCTTTCAGAGCAACTGATCTCCGCGCTGCCGCGGGAAAACAATCCGCTCGCGCGCCTGCGCGGCGGCGTGCGCCTGGCCTCGGCGCAGGCCACCTGGCGCCTGTTCATCCCCGCGGCTTACGACCCCGCCAAGAAATGGCCCGTCGTGCTCGCGCTGCACACCGGCGAATCGGACGAAGGCTTCCTGATGAGGCTGCTCGCGCCCGAAGCAGCTCCGCGCGGGTACTTCGTCCTCGCCCCCGCCTCCTACACCGGCGGGGACTGGAACGACGCCGACGCCCGCCAGGCCCACGAGCTCCTCGCCACACTCCGCGGCGTCTTCTCCTTGGAAGATCGAGCCATGCTCCTCGGAGCCGGACAGGGAACCGCCGCAGCCTTTCGCCTCGCCTGGTCCGAGCGCGAAGCCTACTCCGCCCTCGCCGCGTTCGGCGGAGCGCTGCGGCCTTTCCCCGACTTCAACAAGCCGCCCGAGCTCCCCGTCTTCTACCGCTACGGCGAAAACGACGCCCTGTTTACCGAGGAAGAAGCGCGCGCCTTTGCCGCAGCTATCAACTACCGCATCACTCGCGGCGAAGCGCGCATGCTGGACGCCCTCGATCGCCACGCCACCCTCCGCGCCGGCGTAAAAGCCTCGTTCGAGTTCTTCGACGCCATCCGCGCCGGCTCATGGAAGCCGCTGCGCCCTGGCCGCCCCGTCAGCGAGCCGAAGCGTTGACCGGCGTTTGGTCCGCGATGCCGAATACGTGCTTCATCCCGCGCACCACGATCATCCCCTTCGCCAGCGCCGGCGTTCCCATGATGACCTCGCCCACCGGGTTCGACGCCAGCCACTCGGGCTTCGGACCCGCCTTCGCCACGTGCACTTCCCCGTCTTCACTCGACAAGTAGATCCGCCCGTCAGCCGCAACCGGTGACGCCGAGAACGACCCGCCCTTCCCCGCCACGCGCTCCTGGAACAGCCGCTGCCCCGTCTTCACGTCGTAGCCCGAAAAAACACCGCTGTTGCCCAGGATGTAGAGAATTCCGTTGTACACAAGCGGAGTCGGCTGGTACGGTCCTCCGCGTTTGGCGCTCCAGGCGATGTGCTCGTTCGAGGTCGCGTCGCCCTTTAACGTGATATCGCCCGCCGCGCTCCACTTGATGGCGTAGATCGGCTGAACCGGCGGATACCCGTTCGCCACGAAAATCAGCCCCCCGCCCTGAACCGGCGTCGTCGAGGTGATCTCGCTGTTGTTGCCCAGCGTCCACAGCTCTTTTCCCGTCAGCGGATCGTACCCGCGAATCCCTTTCGTCGCGTTCGTCACCAGCATCGCCCGCCCGCCGTTCTCGAACACCACCGGCGTGCCCCACGACGGAATCTCGTCGCGCTTCGCCTTCCAGATCTCCTTGCCCGTCGCCGCGTCGAACGCCGCGAGGTAGCTGTCCTTCTGTTGATCGGCCTGCAACAGCACCATGTTGCGCCAGATCACCGGCGAGCTCGCCACGCCCCACTGATAGTCGGGATCGAAGAACCACCCCGCGTCGATCACGCCGAGGTCCTTCTTCCAGAGCAGCTTGCCGTTCATGTCGTAGGCAAACAGCCCTTCGCCGCCGAAATACGCGATTACGCGCCTGCCGTCCGTCACCGGCGACGGCGACGAGAAGCTCGCCTTCGGGTGCCGCTTCGTCCGCGGAATGCCCTTGAGCGCCGTCTGCTCCCAAAGGATCTTCCCGGTCCGCCGGTCCAGGCAATACACCTTCCAGGTGTGCTCGCTTTGGTCTTTCGCCGGCTCGGTGTCCCCATACAGCCCGTGCCGGAACACGCTTTTCGGATCGCTAGAAATCGAGCTGACGACGAACACGCGATCCTCCCAGATCACGGGACTCGACACCGAAATCCCCGGGATCGCCGTCTTCCACGCGATGTTCGCGCCGCTCTCCGCATTCCATTTCACCGGCGGATTCGCGCCATCGAGAATCCCCGACGCCATCGGCCCGCGAAACGCCGGCCAGTTCTGCCCGAACGCCGCCGCAACAAGCGCCAACCCCGCTGCAACTCTCATTTCGATTCCACCCTCTTCAGATTCACCGGCGTCCGCCCCTGCGTCAGCACCGCGCCCGTCACCTTCCCGCCCTCGGTCACGAAGCGGATCTTCACCTGCTGCATCTGGAGCAGCGCGAAGTTCTCCTTGTCGAACGCGCCGAACTCCATCGACTGCCCCGGCGGCCCGCCGAACAGCTTTCCGTCCTTCACCGCAAACGTAAGTTCGCCGACCGGCTCTCCCCGGTAAGACCCCGCGTACGAGGCCAGAGTCGCGGCGTCAACCTGGAAATCGGGCTTCTTCGGAGCAACCGCGCCCGCTTTCTTCAGCATCTCCGCGACCTCCGCATGTTTTCCCCGCTCCGCCCCCGCCAGCGCGTTCGAAAGTTGCTCCGGAGTCGCTCCGCCTTTCGCCAACAGCAGCTCCACGACCTCCTTGTGGCCGCCTGACGCCGCAGCCTCAAGCCCGCTCGCCGGATTTTTGACCCCTGCCTCGATCAAAGCCTTCGCCGCATCCGCATGGCCCTTATTCAGCGCCGCCGCATAGGCCGTCATCTTGTAGAACGTGTCCGACACGTCCACCCTCGCGCCCTGCGACGCCAGCAGCCGCACGACATCGGCGTGCCCGCTCCAGGCGGCATAGAACAGCGGCGTGATCCCATAGCGGGTTTGCGCTTCGATGTTCGCGCCCTTCGCCAGCAGCTCCTTCACCCGCGCCAGCTCGCCCCGCCTCGCCGCCCCCAGCAGCTCTTCATCCAGACTGCTCTTCTCCTGCGCCCCGGCCAGGCACAGGACACACACGTAAACGGGCATTATTCCCAGTCGCATCTTCCGGTTCCTTGTAACATAAAGTTTACGCAGCGTGTTGCGCAATGTTCACGTTGTGCCTGTAACAAAGCAATCAGTTTGCATCGGGGACCAATCGCGCCTCAACCGCAACCGCCTCTTTACTCTTGACCCTGGCCGCTGTCCCATATCCCTCAATCGCCTTCAACGCCCCCGGATCGCTCAAATCCACCGCATCCCGCGAAGGCAGCGCGAATACCCAGTAACTCCCCGGCGCCACGCCCTCGAAGCTGAACGTCCCGTCCCCCTTGAACTCCGCAAACCGCTCCACCAGGTAGCCGCGCTGTTCCTCGCGGGGCCACAGCACCGCCACCCCGGATCCCCCGCCCGCAACACTCCCGCGAACCGCGCCCCCATCGAATCCCAGCCTCAGCGTCACCAACCCCGGTGACATCCCTCCCTGTACGGCGATGACTGGCTCGGTGAGCTCCTGGCCTCCCAGCGCCGCCGACTTCAAATACGCGCCCTCGGGCAAAGGCTCCACTTCGATCCGGTAAAGCCCAGGCTGCACGCCCTCCAGCCGGAACTGTCCCCCTGCCCCCACCGCCGCCGGAACCACGAGCCCGCCCGCACCATCCTCCACCGAAGTCAGCCGGACCGACATCGGCCGTTCCGCCTCCTCTTTTTTCGGCTCCGCCTCCCGCATGACGCTTCCCGCGATGACCACCCCCGCCGACAGCGCGATCGAAACCTCCGTGATCCGCCCCGCCGCCACCTGCACCTCCGCGCTCCCCCTTTGCGGCGGCATCCCCGCCGCCTGCGCCGTCACGCGGTACAGTCCTGGCGTCAGCCCGGCGATGCCGAACCGCCCGTCCGGCCGCGCCTGCATCATTCGGGACCCCGACGGCCCGCCGCCCGCCCTCCCAAATGTGATCAGGCACTTCGGGCACGCCGTTCCCGCGATTCCCGCCTCCGCCGCCGGAGCCAGCCGGAAATCGATCTGCTTCGCCTCGTCCCCCCAGTTCAAACGCACAGCCAGAGCCTCGCCCGCATCCGCCGCGTTCGGGTAGTACACTTCGCCGTACTCGTAAACCAGGACCCCGCCCGGCGCTTCCGGGTCTCTGACTGAAACCCCGACCGCATATTCCCCCGGCCGCAAATCAAACAGCCGGTAGTAGCCTGCGTCGTCGGTGGTCGTGGTGGCGGCGAGCACCCACGAATGCCTCCCCTGCCGCACGACCTTCCGCAACGCCTCCACTCGAGCGCCCCCCACCGGATCGCCATCCTGATTCCTGACCTCTCCCTCCAATGCCGCGGGCCGCCACAGCTTGAATTCAAGGTCAGTCACCTCCTTGCCGTTCTCCACCGCTGCCCGCAGCGATCGCGGGCGCATCGTATGGTAGCCGGACTTCTTCGCCGTGACCTCGTAGTTGCCGTCGGGCAGCCCCTCCACCAGAAACCGGCCGTCAAATCCGCTCGTCACAGTGACAGCAGGCGCTTCCTTCTCTCTCGCCAAGGCCCGCAGAGTGATCACTGCGCCTTTCAGCAACTCCCCCGTCTGCGCCGACTTCACCACCCCGCCCACTTTCCCTTTCGCCTCGCCCTGAGAGCATACCGGCCGGCTGATCGCGGCCACGCAGAACAAAACCGCGGCGAGCCTCGTCACTCGATCACCCCCAGCTCAACCTCCACTGCGCCCATCGGCCCCACTCTCACCGTCTTCACCTTTTCCCCCGCCGCCTGCCACGCGCCATCCGATTGCACATCCTCCTCTCCCGCCCGCCGCCACGCCGCCACCCGGTAGACTCCCGGAATCACGCGCTCAAACTCAAACCGGCCCATCTGATCCGCCAGAACCGTGCGCACCCCTCCCTCCCCACTGAGAGCCACCCGCGAATTCGCCGCATCCACGCGCCCCCTGAGGACGCCGTAGTCCGCCGCAACGACAATCCGCAGCTCCTTCACCTCGCCCTCGCCCACTCGCACCTCTCCGCCGGCCTTCACGTAATATGCCTGCGACATCGCCCGCGCGCGGTACTCGCCCGGCGCCAGGTCCAGGGCTTCGAATCTGTACCCCGGCGCGGATGCGCTCAGCGCACGCGCCTCACCTCCCGCGCCGGCCGACAGCAGCAAATGGATAGCGCCCGGCGGCACGCCCCGCTCGCGAACCACCAGTCCGCGCACGCCGCCCAGCGGCGCCGCCTCCAGCGAAAGTCCCGCGATGTCCCGGTCCACTCGCACCGTCGAAAGCCGCACCGGCCTGGCCCCCGGCTTCACAAGCTGCGCCTCGTAGTCGCCCGCGTTCACCGGCCACAACAGAAATGATCCGTCCACGCCAAGCGCCGCCCGGACCGGACCCTGAATCCCCGCCGCCGAGCGCCGCATCTCGATCGTCGCGCCGCCTTTGAGAACATCCGCCGGCGCACGCACCTTCCCCGCCACCCTGAACGAATTCTCCAGCCGCATCACCACGCGGAGCTCCGCCGCTTCGCCCGCCTCGAGTTTCACCCTCATCGGCTCGGCCGAATACGCGGGTTCCGAAGCAATCCTGAACTCCTGGCTCGCCTCGAGGACATACTCCCCTGGCGCAAGGTTGCCGATGCGAAACCGCCCGCGGTCGTCCGTCGCCCTCGCCGCCGCCTCGCCCTGAGCGCTCCCCGCCCGGCTCAGTTTTACCTCGATTCTCTCCAGAGGCTCGCCCGACTCGTCCACCACCTGCCCCGCCGCCGCCGCGGCCTTCACCAGTTCAAATTCAACCTGCGAACACGCGTTTCCCTGCGTGCAATCCACCACCAGCTTTCTCCCCAGGAACCCTGTCCTCGATGCCTCCGCCTCCAGCCGCCCCACAGTCAGCCCCTCGATCCGGTACCGCCCCTGCTCGTCCGCCCGCACGCTGCCCAACACCTCGCGCGATCCCGCCGGCCGCACCACCACCGTGGCCCGCGCCACCGCCGCCCGCTCCCCTCCCTGAATCGTGGCAACCGTCCCTGCCACGGCAAACGCCGTCTGCGCACGAGCCGTCTGTCCCCCGCTCAGCGACGCGGCAAGCAACAATGCAGCGAATCTCCCGCACATATCCTGGCTCATGAGACGAAACCGCCCCGGCGGGGTTACCCCCGTCCGGGGCAATTTCACAAAACCAATCGAATGCGCGAACGGTCGGCGCGCCTTACGGCTTGATCTTGCAGCTCAGATGCACTGTCCCATTCTCCCAGTCCGTGACGGAGCGGGTATCGGTCGTGAGGCCGGCATAAGTGCCGCAGAGAAAGCCTTCCTTCTTGATGGCCGGTCCACCCACATTTTCCTCGGGCGGAATGATAAAGTCGCAAAGGAAGTTCACATTCCCGCTGCTCGACTCGACATGCTTGCTGACCGTGGTATACAGAGTGGGCCCATACCCTGTGCCCCAGTCGGCGGAGATGATCCAACAGCCGAAATCTGTGATCACCGTCGCCTGCCCAAAGGCCGCCGGCGCGATCATCAGACACACCACTAACGCGAACACGAGCTTCAACATTGAATTCGCTCCTTCAATATGCGATTGACCCCGGCGGCGGGTCTGACTCCTCCAACTTACCGCCGGTTCAGAACAAGTGTGCAGGAAAGTGTTCCGGCCTGTCAAGACCCAACGAAAGAAAAAAG
>CAYYNC010000050.1:39465-48068 GCA_964472745.1 uncultured Solibacteraceae bacterium | reverse complement strand
AGCAACCACTTGGGCTTCGGCTGCTCTGTTCCAACTGCCGGATTTAGGTTCATGGCAAGGATCCGCCTTCGCCAAGGCTACGGCGGACGAGTCCGCTCACACATTTGCTATGGTAACCTCTGATTCCCATGGCGGACTTGACGGGCAGGCTGAAGTCGTTGGACATTTTTCGCGGGGCGACGATGGCGTCGATGATCCTGGTGAACAACACGGGGGACAGCGATACGACGTATGCGCCACTGCTGCACAAGGAGTGGCACGGGTGGACGTTCACCGATACGGTGTTTCCGTTCTTTTTGTGGATTGTCGGCGTGGCGATGACGCTCTCGACGGCGAAGCGCGTGGAGCGGGGGGAGAACAAGCGGATGCTGCTCGGGCACGCGCTGCGGCGGGCGGCGATCATCTTCGGGGTCGGGATTCTGGCGCCGGCGGCGTTTGGGGTGTCGTGGTCCAGCATTCGGATTCCAGGCGTGCTGCAACGGATCGCGGTGTGTTACCTGATCGCCTCGGTGATCTTCCTCTACACTTCGATTCGGGGGCAGGTTTATTGGCTGACGGGACTGTGCGGCGCATATTGGGTTTTGATGACGCTGTATCCGGTGCCGGGGTTCGGGCCGGGGCAGCTCGATCTGAAGGTGGGCAACTTCGCGCAATATGTCGACAGCCTTTTGTTGAGCGGCCATATGTGGAGCGCGACCAAGGTTTGGGATCCGGAAGGGATCGTTTCGACTCTCACCGCAACTGGAACGGTGTTGTTTGGGATTCTGGCGGGACACCTGCTGCGGTCAAGGCTCACGGCGGAGGAGAAGACTTCCTGGTTCACGGCGGGCGGCGCGCTGCTGATGGGGGCGGGGCACGTGATGCAGATCTGGATGCCGATCAACAAGCCGATCTGGACCGTGCCATACGCGGTGTTGATGGCGGGGCTGGCGATGCTTTGCTTCGGGTGCTGGTATTGGATCGCGGATGTCCGCGGCTGGGGGCGGTGGTTCAAGCCGTTTGAGATCTTCGGGATGAACGCGCTGCTGATTTACGTGCTTTCGGGGGCTTTCGCGCGGAGCTTGAGCAAGATCAAGGTGGACGAGGCGACGAGCGCCGGGCAGTGGTGGTTCAGGAATGTTTGCAGCGGGGTGATGGCATCGCCGTACAACGCTTCGCTGATGTATGCGCTGTGCCACGTTGGGGTGATGTACGGGATTGCGTGGTTTCTGTACCGGCGCGGGTGGTTCGTGAAGTTCTGAGCGGCGCTACTTTTCGAGGAGGAAGTTGCCGGCGAGGAGGGCGTCGATGCCGGAGCTGTAGAAGCTGCGGACGGCGTCGCGCGGGGTGCAGACGAGCGGGTCGCCGAAGAGGTTGAAAGAGGTGTTGTAGAGGACGGGGAGGCCGGTTTTTTCGCCCCAGGCGCGGAGCAGGGCGTGGAAGAGGGGGTTCTCCTGTGCGTCGACGGTGTGGACGCGCACGAGGCCGTCGCCGAGGACGGCGGGCTCGAAGGTCTTGCGGTGAGCGTCCTTCACGCGGCCGACGGTGGAGAGGAAGCGGGCGTTGGCTCCGACCTCGAAGTAGCCGGCGGCGGATTCGGCGGGGACCGAGGCGGCGAACTTGCGGAAGGGCTCGCGGTGCTTGATGAAGACGTTCAGGTTTTCGGTGGCGTAGGGGTTGAGGGGGGAGGCGAGGATGCTGCGGTTGCCGAGCGCCCGCGGGCCGAACTCCATGCGGCCCTGCATCCAGGCGACGATCTTGTCGGATGAGAGCTGATCGATCGCGGCGGCGACGAGCTCGCCGGTGGTGAGCAGATAGTGGAAGCGCAGCTTGCAGTTTTCGAGGACCTGCTTGATTTCGGCGGGCGTGTATTCGGGGCCGAGGGAGAGGCTGTTCATGGGGACGCGGTGGGCGCGGCCGTGGGTGGCGTACCAGGCCCACCAGGCGGCGCCGAGGGCGGTGCCGCTGTTGCCGGCGGCGGGCTGGACGAAGACGTTCTTCCAACGGCCGGAGCGTTCGAGGGCGGCGACGAGGAGGGCGTTGAGGCCGAGTCCTCCGGCGAGGCAGAGGTTGTCGCCTTGGCCGGCCATTTCGATGACGAAGCGCTCGACGGCGGCCTGGAGACCGGCGGCGATGCGGGCGCGCCAGTTTCCGGTGATCTCGGCTTCGTCCTCGAGGCCGATCTCGTGATAGAAGCGGGCGCTGAAGCCGCCGCGGCCGATGCGGTCGGCGTCGAAGTAGCGGCGATCGAGGCGCAGTCCCGAGCCTTCGCGCACGAGCAGCCTGGAGAAGACCTCGGCCAAGTCGGGGGCGGCGAAGGCGGAGAGCCACTGCACCTTGTGCTCTTCGCTGCGGGGTTGGAAGCCGAGCAGCTCGGTGACGCGGCTGTAGAGATCGCCGATGGAATCGGGAAAGAAGAACTCGTCTTCGAGCTCGATGCGCGTGCCATGGGCGCGCCAGCGGGCTCCGCAGCGGAAGTCGCCGGAGCGGTCGAGGGTCAAGGCGGTGGCGTGGTCGAAGGGAGAAGCGAAATAGGCCGAGGCGGCGTGGGCCTGATGGTGCTCGACGACGACGACGCGGGCCTGAGGGAAGCGGTCACGGAGCTCGAGCTGGAGACGGCTGTCGCCGCGATCGCCGAAGGGGCGCGCGATGGCGACGGTGGCGACGTCGCCGGACTGGGCGCCGGCGAGGCTCAGCGCCGATTGAACGGCGTCTTCGGGCAACTCGCCGGGCTCGAAGCGGCGGGCGAGCTTTTTCTGTTCGACGGCGGCGACGAGATGGCCGTCGCGGAGGACGGCGGCGGCGGGATCGCGCAGCAGCCCGCCGAGTCCGACGATGATCATTTGTTTCCCTTCCCCGGGCCTTCGATTTTGGCGAGCGTGTCGCGGAGCGTTACGGTGCGGTTGAAGATGAGGCGACCGGGCGTCGAGTCCTTGTCCACGCAAAAGTAGCCGAGCCGCTCGAACTGGAAGCGATCGCCGGGCTGGGCGGCGGCGAGGCTGGGCTCGAGCCTGGCGGCCTGGACGACTTCGAGGGAGTGCGGGTTGATGTTGGCGGTGAAGTCCTGGCCCTCCGGGGCGAGGTCGGGGTCTTCCTTGGTGAACAGAGTTTCGTAGAGGCGGACTTCGGCTTCGATGGCGTGGGCCGCCGAGACCCAGTGGATGGTGGATTTCACCTTGCGGCCGTCGGGGGTGTTGCCGCCGCGGGTGGCCGGGTCGTATGTGCAGCGGAGCTCGACGATCTCGCCGGTGGCGGGGTGCTTCACGACGCCGGTGCAGGTGATCAGGTAGCCGTAGCGCAGGCGCACTTCGCGGCCGGGCGAGAGGCGGTAGTAGTGTTTGGGCGGGTCCTCACGGAAGTCGTCCCGTTCGATGTAGAGGACGCGCGAGAACTCCACTTTGCGCGTGCCCATGGAATCGTCTTCGGGGTTGTTGACGGCCTCCATCTCTTCGATCTGGCCTTCGGGGTAATTCTCGATGACGACGCGGAGAGGGCGCAGGACGGCCATCCGGCGCGGGGCGCGCTTGTTGAGGTCCTCGCGGACCGCGTGCTCGAGCAGCGCGAGCTCGATGATGCCGTTGGTCTTGGAGACTCCGATGCGCGAGCAGAACGTGCGGATGGCTTCGGGCGTATAGCCGCGGCGGCGGATGCCGCTGAGGGTCGGCATGCGGGGATCGTCCCAGCCGGAGACGCGGCCTTCCTGGACGAGGCGGAGGAGCTTGCGTTTGCTGAGCAGCGTGTAGGTGAGATTGAGCCGGTCGAACTCGATCTGCTGCGGCGCGTAGATGCCGATTTCGCGGATGTACCAATCGTAGAGCGGGCGGTGGTCTTCGAATTCGAGAGTGCAGATGGAATGCGTGATGCGCTCGATGGAGTCGCACTGGCCGTGGGCGAAGTCGTACATCGGGTAGATGCACCACTTGCCGCCGGTGCGGTGATGCTCGGCGTGGAGGATGCGGTACATCACCGGGTCGCGCATGTTCAGGTTGGGCGAGGCCATGTCGATCTTCGACCGCAGGGTGCGGGCGCCGTCGGGGAATTCGCCTTCGCGCATGCGGCGGAAGAGGTCGAGGTTCTCTTCGACCGTCCGGTTGCGGTAGGGGCTTTCGCGGCCGGGCTCGGTGAGGGTGCCGCGGTATTGCCGGACCTCTTCGGCGGTGAGGTCGCAGACATAAGCCAGGCCTTTGCGGATCAGGATGAGGGCGTATTCGTAGAGCTGCTCGAAGTAGTCGGAGGCGTAGAAGAGGCGGTCCTCCCAATCGAAGCCCAGCCAGCGGACGTCTTCAATGATCGATTCGACGTATTCGAGCTCTTCTTTCTCCGGGTTGGTGTCGTCGAAGCGCAGGTTGCACTTGCCGCCGAACTCGAGGGCGAGTCCGAAGTTGAGGCAGATCGATTTGGCGTGGCCGATGTGGAGGTAGCCGTTGGGCTCGGGGGGGAAGCGGGTGTGGACGCGGCCTTCGTACTTGCCGGTTTCGAGGTCGCGGAGGATGATGTCGCGGATGAAGTGGGACTGGCGCGGGGGCTCTGGGGGAGCGGCGCCGGCCGGGCTGTTCGCTGGCTTGTTGTCGTTGGACATTGAGCGGTTGACACCTCGGTTATTGCGGGAACGCTGCCTCTGGGGAGGCGGATGAGCGCTTTGGGCCACGAATGGACGCGGAGTAGAAAGGCGCACGGATGGAGGAGGGAGATCGACATGGATCGATTCGCGGCGATTCATTCGTTTGCATTCGTTTGCACCCACAGCTCGATAGTGATTCCTTCACAGCCCCTACGCCCGCGCTCCGGAGAGAAGGTGAATGGCATTGTCGATGCGCTTCAGGCAGGTGTCGCGTCCGAGAACTTCGAGGGTCTCGAACAGCGGCGGGGCGACTTTCCGGCCGCAGACGGCGACGCGGATGGGCTGGAACATCTGTCCGGCTTTCAGTCCGGCGGACGAGGCGGCGGTTCGCAGCGCGGCATCGAGCAGGGGGTGGATGAATTCGGTGGTCTCCAGGACTTTGCGGCCGGCCTGGAGAGCGGTGAGGGCCATGGCGGCGTCGCCTTTTTGCGGGATGAGCTCGGCGGGGTCGTAGGGCGGCAGCTCTTCAAGGAAGAAGAAGTCGGCCGCGGCGACGGCGTCGCGCAGCGTTTTGATGCGCTCCTGGATGAGCGGCGTGACGGCGAGGACTTTTTCGGGGGTGGCGTCGTAGCCGGCGGATTGCAGAACGGGTTGAAGGCGCTGGGCGAGTTCCTCGACACGCATGGCGTAGATGTGCTGCGAGTTGAGCCAGAGGGCCTTGGGGTCGATGGGGTCGTCTTCGGAGAAGTTGACGATGGCGTTGGAGCGGTTGACGTTTTCGAGGGAAAACGCGTCGATGAGCTGCTGGCGCGACATGACTTCGCGGTCGTCCTTGGGGGACCAGCCGAGCAGGCAGAGGAAGTTCACGTAGGCGTGGGGCAGGAAGCCGGCGTCGCGGTAGGTGGTGACGCTGACGACGGCGCCGTGGCGGCGCTTGGAGAGCTTGGAGCCGTCGGGGGCGATGAGCAGGGGCAAGTGGGCGAAGGCGGGCTGCTGGTAGCCGAGGGCTTCAAAGATGAGGATGTGCTTGAAGGTGTTGGTGAGATGGTCCTGGCCGCGGATGATGTGGGTGATGCGGCTCTCGGCGTCATCCACGCAGGAAGCGAGATGGTAGGTCGGCATGCCGTTGGAGCGGAGGAGGGCGAAGTCCTCGACATCGTCGAGAGACTTCGATTGGGGGCCATAGACGAGATCGGCGAAAACGGCATCGAGGTTCTGGCCGCGGGGGACGCGATAGCGGATGACGAAGGGTTCGTCGGCGGCGGCGCGGCGGTCGCTTTCGTGTGGCGGGAGGTCGCGGTCTGGGAAGTTGAAGGCCCAGGCGCGGGGCTCGGAGGCCTTTTCGTCGAGGTTCTGCGAGGCGGGAGTGAAATCGCGGTAGGCGAGTCCCTTGTTGAGGATGGCTTCGGCGGCGTCTTTGTAGTGCGCGATGCGGTCGCTCTGGCGGAACATCTCGTCCCAGCCGAGCTCGAGCCAGTCGAGGCCTTCGAAGATGCTGGCGAGCGAGGCTGCGGTGTTGCGCTCGGCGTCGGTGTCGTCGATGCGCAGGATCAGCGTGCCCTTCTGCTTGCGGGCGAAGAGCCAGTTGAAGATGAAAGTCCGCGCGCTGCCGATGTGGAGGAAACCCGTCGGCGAGGGAGCGAATCGCACTCTGACCATTAACTTTCCAGTATAGAGAAGAGCCGGACGAGCTCCGGCATGCCGAGTTGTTCGGCGCGGAGCGAGGATTCAGGGAGATCAGCGATGCGGGGCCATTTTGCGGCGAGGTTGTTGCGCAGGGACTTGCGTTTCTGACGGAAGCAGGCGGAGACGAAGCGGAGGAACTCGGGCGGGCCAGGGACGGCGGGAGCGGGGCGCGGGGTGAGGCGGACAACGGAGCTGAGGACCCGGGGCGGCGGCCGGAAGGCATTGGGCCTGACGTCGAAGAGGCGCTCGACGGCGCAATGGATTTGCGTGGCGACGCTCAAGTAGCCGTAGTCGCGCGAGCCGGGCTGGGCGGCGAGGCGGAGGGCGACTTCTTTTTGCACGAGGAGAACGGCGCGTTCGAGGAGGGGGCCGAGGGCGAGGGTTTTCTCGATGATGGGCGAGGCGATGTAGTAGGGCAGGTTGCCGCACACGACGGCGGGTCCCCACTGGGCGAGGTCCGTTTGGAGGACATCGGCCTGGACGAGGGTGAAGCGCGGCTCGGCGGCGTAGGTTTGGCTTAGGCGCGCGGCGAGGACGGGATCCAGCTCGATGGCGACCAGGCGGCCGGCGCGCGGCAGCAGCGCGGCGGTCAGGGAGCCGGGTCCGGGCCCGATCTCAATCACCGTGGCCGCCCGCACGCCGCAGGCGGCCACGGCGATGCGTTCAAGGATGGAGCGATCAAAGAGGAAGTGCTGTCCGAGTCTCCTACCGGGCAAGGTTATACCGCGATCAGCCCTGGACGTCCGTTTCGATGCGGCGCAGGCTGAGCCTGACCCAGCCGGGGATGGGCTGTCCGAAGGATGTCGCGGGTTTGAAGAATGTGAACAGCAGCGAGTTTTCAAGGCTGCGGCGCATGGCGGGCGAGCGCGGGTGATGCGGGTCGTCGGGGATCGTGTAGTCGATCACGCGGCCGGTTTCGTCCACCAGGACGTGGACGATCAGCTCGTCGCCGGGGAAATCGAGGATGCTGCTCATGACGGTGGCGTCGGTTGCCAGAACAGTGGGGACGTCGTTGGGCCGCGGGGCGGTGACGATGCCCTGGAAGTTGAACATCACCATCGAGAAGAGGAAGATCGCGGAGACGATGCCGCCGGCAGCGGGCAAGGCGATCGGCTTCATCAGGTTGTTGACGTAGAGCCTGGCGTCGTCGGTGAACTTGCGGACCATGCGCCGGAAGTCGACGCGGTCGCGGCGGCGCGCGGCCTCGCGCGAGGCGAGAGAGCGGAGCCTGAACATCAGGTGGCGAGGCACGGTCTCGCGGGGCAAGGCTTTGAGCGACTCACGGACGGCCCTCGTTTGGCCGGCGCGGGTGGCGCACTCACGGCACTGGCGGAAATGGGAGATCATCTCGTTCCGCTCGCTCTCGAGCGCGAGGCCGTCCTCGAACGCTGAGAGCATCCATCTGACTTGCTGGCACTCCATACCGATTCAGTCCTTTCAGTCGGCCGTCTGCGGCGTAAACTCGAAGCCGCGGGACGGAGCGAACTGTTCTGTCAGAGTCCTGCGCAGCGCTTCACGGCCGCGCAGAATCCTGGACTTCACCGTGCCGAGCGATACATTCAAAACGTCGGCAATCTCCTCGTAACTCAGATCCTCCACGTCGCGCAAAACAACCGCGGAGCGGAAGACCGGGTTCAATTCTTCGAGCGCCTTTTCGATCGCCTGCTGGCGCTCCCGGTTGAGAGCGAGGTCGTAAGGCGAACGTCCGTGGTCGCTCAAATGATGGAGCCAACCGTGGCCGTTGCCGTTCGAGTTCTCCAGTTCAACCTCCGGGCGGCGGTGTCTGCCGAACCAGCGGCGGCGGTTATGCGCCTCGTTGACCGCGATGCGATAGATCCACGTTTTCAGGCTGCTCTGTCCCCGAAACGAGCCAACATTGCGGAAGACCTTGAGGAATACGTCCTGGGTGACATCCGAGGTTTCATTGGGGTCGTCCAGCAGCCGCCGCAGCAGGCTGTAGACCGGCTGCTGGAACCGGTCCAGCAGCGTCGCGTAGGCTTCCTCATCGCCATTCCTTAGCCCTTCGACGAGACACCACTCGTCGGGCCATCCCGGCTCATCCGGGACAGCGTCATGGCGGCCGAGGTCTTGCTCCTCCCGGTCCGGTTCCATGCGTGCCTCCGCACGACCATCATAGCGCCAATCGAAATCGGCGGCTCTCGAAACAGTAGACTCCGGGCGGCGGGGAAAAGTTCCGTGGGTTGGGCGGGCGCGGTGAACCAAGCCGCGAACGCCACAGGCTGAAGCCTATGTTACGGGGAGCAGGCGCCGGGCCGGGGGAAAGACGCCCAAGGGAGGGTTGCGGCGGGGAGGATGAGGCTACGAACGCCACAGGCTGAAGCCTATGTTACGGGGAGCAGGCGCCGGGCGGGGGAAA
>CAYYNC010000050.1:19937-39365 GCA_964472745.1 uncultured Solibacteraceae bacterium | reverse complement strand
GAGGGTTGCGGCGGGGAGGATGAGGCTGCGAACGCCACAGGCTGAAGCCTATGTTGTTACTGATTAGCGCCAGTGGCGGCCGAGGAGCTCGACGAGCTCGTCGTACTTCTTCTCGGCCTCGGCGGGGATTCCGGTTGCGACGGCCTGAGTGACGCAGTGGCGCAGGTGGTTTCGGAGCAGCAGCTTGCTGACGCCGGTGAGGGCTTCCTGGACGGAGGCGACCTGGCCGAGGATGTCAGCGCAGTAGCGGCCCCCGGCGACCATTTTCTGGAGGCCGCGGACCTGCCCTTCGATGCGCTTGAGGCGGTTGAGGGCCGCGCGCTGGAGGTCGGGATCGACGCCGGAGGCCATGCGCTCGCCGGCGGGGGCGGGGTGGCAGGAGGCGGTTGTCATGTCGGGTTTCATTCGAATCTCCTTCCCGCAAGCCTGAGGCTGTTGCCGATGACGCTGACAGAACTGAAGGCCATCGCGGCTGCGGCCAGCACCGGGCTGAGCAGGATGCCGAAAGCCGGATAGAGGATGCCGGCCGCGATGGGGATGCCGATGACGTTGTAGATGAGCGCCCAGACGAGGTTCTGGCGCATGGTGCTGACCGTGGCGCGGGCTAGATCGCGGGCGCGGACGACGCCCCAGAGATCTTCGCGGACGAGCGCGGCGTCGGAGGCGTGGGCGGCGATGCCGGCGCCGGAGAGCATGGCGATGCCGGCGTGGGCGGCGGCGAGCGCGGGAGCGTCGTTGATGCCGTCGCCGACCATGGCGACCTTGAGGCCGGCGGCCTGGAGTTGGCGGATGGCCTGGAGCTTTCCTTCGGGCAAGACGTCCGCGACGACTTCGTCGATGCCAATCCGATTCGCGATGGCGCGGGCAGTGGCTTCGTTGTCTCCGGTGAGCATCAGCACGCGGAGGCCGCGACGGCGGAGCGCCGCGACGACAGCACGGGCTTCGGAACGCGGGGCGTCGGCGAGGGCGACACTGCCGGCGAAGCTGCCGCCGGCGGCCGCGTAGATCACCGTGCGGCCGGCAGCGGCCTGGGCGGCGGCCGGCACGGCGATACCGCGGCTTTCGAGTAACTCGCGTTTGCCCGCGAGAATGCGCCGTCCCTGGACGAAGCCTTCGGCGCCCGCGCCGGGAAGCGCCTGGAACTTCTCGACCGGGGGAAGGTCGAGCTGCCGGGCGCGCGCTTCGACGACGACGGCGGCGGCGAGCGGGTGCTCGCTGGCGCTTTCAAGCGCGCCGAGGAGTGTGAGCAGGGACGTCGCGGTGAAGCCGGGCGCGGGCTCTACGCCCGCAACGATGGGCTTGCCCGACGTCAGCGTGCCGGTCTTGTCGAAGACGATGGTGTCGACCCCGGCGAGCCTCTCGATCGCTCCTCCGTCCTTGAAGAGCACACCCATGCGGGCGGCGCGACCGGTGGCGACCAGGACCGCGGCGGGCACGGCGAGTCCCATGGCGCAGGGGCAGGCGATGATCAGGACGGCGACGGCGGCCGTGAAGCCGCGGAGCGCGGGCTCAGACGAGAGGCCCAGCCACGCGCCCAGGGTGATGAGGGAGAGGGCGAAGACTGTGGGGACGAAGATGGCGCTGACGCGGTCCGCCAGGCGCTGGAGGCTGGCTTTGCCCGCCTGGGCGTTGCGCAGCAGGCGGAGGATCCGCTCAAGCACGGATTCGGCGCCGAGCGCGGTGACCCTGATGCGCAGGCGGCCCTGGGCGTTGAGCGTGCCGCCGGCGACGAAGTCCCCCGGCGATTTTTCCACCGGCAGGGGCTCACCGGTGAGCATTGATTCGTCGACGCTGCTCTCGCCGCCGGCAATCACGCCGTCGGCTGGAATGCGCTCGCCCGGGCGCACGACGACGATATCGCCGAGTTGAAGCTGCTCGAGAGGGATCTCGAGCTCGGCGCCGCCTCGATCGATGCGCGCCGACGGCGGCTGAAGCGAGGCCAGGGATTTCAAGGCTGCGGACATCTTGCGCCTGGCCCGGGCTTCGATCGCATTGCCTGTGAGGACGAGAGCGAGTATGAAAACGACGGCTTCGAAATAGACCTCGGCCGCGACGCCGCGCGAGGCGAACCACTGCGGGGCGACCGTCACGGCGGCGGAGTAGAGGAACGCCGCGCCCGTGCCGAGAGCGATCAGCGTGTTCATGTCGGCCGTGCGATGGCGCAGCGCGGCCCAGGCCTTCACGAAGAAGCGGCGTCCGGCCCAGGCCATCACGGCCGTGGAGAGCAGGAGCAGGAACCAGCGCAACGCGGGCGGCGGGACCTCATACAGCCAGGGAAGAGCCGCGCGGACGGGCGCATCCAGCCGCATGGCGATGCGGTGGAGCAGCGGGTCGAGGCTGCCGTGCGACATGAGCGGCATCGAGGCCGCCATGGAGACAAGCGCTGCGGCGAACGAGAAGGCGGCGCGGAGCTTGAGGGTCCGATATTCGGCCTGTTCGCGGGCATCGCCGGCGGCCTGTTCGAGGGCGGCGCTACGCTCGACGGCCGGCAGCTCGGCTTCGTAGCCCGTGGTGTTGACAACTTCCACGAGGTCGCGCGGCGAGACGGCCGCGGGATCAAATGTAACTGTGGCGTTGTGCATGAGCAGGTTCACCGTGGCGTTCCGGACGCCCGGCTGCTCTTCGAGTGTGCGCTGGACAAATGACTGGCAGGCGGCGCAGGTCATCCCGCGCACAGGGAAGGTGACACGGGCGGCTGGAGCGGACATGGCCGTCATCCTCGCCTCAGGCTTCGCGAGCCTGGAACCCGATTCTGTTCACGGCTTCGACGAGCTGCGCGGGGCTGGCCTTCGTGTCGTCGATGGCGGCTTCCGCCGAGCCGACCTCCACTTTGCCCACGCTGACGCCGTCGAGCCTGGCGAGGGCGTTGGCGACGCGATTGACGCAGCTTCCGCAGTGCATGCCTTCGATCGCGAGGCGGACTGTCTTTTCCATATCCGGATACCTCCCACCCCTATTCTCAGATACCCCTAACCCCTATGTCAAGTCAGGGGAAGCGGGGTAGGTCAGGCGCAGATTTCGCGGTAGTAGCTCTCGTAGAGCGGGATGATCTTGGTGGTGCAGAAGCGCGTTTCGGCCACTTCGCGGGCCTTGCGGGACATGGCCAGCCGTTTGCTTTCGCTGGTGAGGACTTCGAGGGCGCGCCGGGCCTGGGACTCCACGTCGCCGACCGCTTCGAGGAAACCAGTCTCGCCGTGGTCGATCACTTCGACGAGGCCGCCGACCCGCGTTGCGATGGGGACGAGGCCGCAGGCCATCGCTTCGAGGGCGGCGAGCCCGAAGGACTCGAGGCGGCTGGGCAGGAGGAGCACATCGCACTGCGGGATGAGGCGCTCGATGTGGTTCTGCTTGCCGAGGAAGCGGACGTGCTCGTGGACGCCGAGCTCGTGGGCGAGGCTCTCGGCGGCGGAGTGGTCGGGGCCGTCGCCGACCATCCAGAGTTCGGCGTCGATTTCGCGGCGGACGAGGTCGAGGATGCGGACGCAGTCGGGGATGCGCTTCACGGGGCGGAAGTTGGAGATGTGCAGGAGGCGCGGCCGGCCGGGATGGGGCTGGCGCGCGGGGCGGTACATGTCGCAGTTGACGAAGTTGTGGATGACGCGGATGTCGCGCTGGACGCCGAAGACTTCCACGGTTTCGCGGCGCAGGTATTCGCTGATGGAAGTGACGCCGTCGCTCTGCTCGATGGAGAAGCGGGTGATAGGGAGATAGTTGCGGTCGGAGCCGACGAGCGTGATGTCGGTGCCGTGGAGGGTGGTTACGTAGGGCAGACGGCGCTTGCCCTGGAGCATGAGGCGCGCGAGGAGGGCGGAGGCGGAGTGTGGGATGGCGTAGTGGACGTGGAGCAGGTCGAGATCCTGCCAGACGGCGACTTCGCTCATGCGCGAGGCGAGGGCGAGATCGTAAGGCGGGTACTGGAAGAGCGGATAGCTGGTGACCTCGACTTCGTGATAGTAGACACGCGGGAGGCCGGGGTCGAGGCGGATCGGATTGGCGTAGGTGATGAAGTGGACCTCGTGGCCGCGGGCGGCCAGTTCGAGGCCGAGCTCGGTGGCGACGATGCCGCTGCCGCCGTAGGTGGGGTAACAGGTGATTCCGATGCGCAAGGTAGGCGGGGCTCCCTCACCTTGATAGCAGGCTGTGAGGTGCAACGGCGTGCCGCTCACGCGAGGGGGAGGCGGACTTCGATTGTCGAGCCGTGGCCGGGCAGCGAGTGGAGCGTGAGATCGGCGTTCAATTCGCGGGCGCGGCGGCGGATGCTGACCGGGCCGCGGCGCAGCTTTTCGAGTTCGTCGAGGGAGTGCGTGCCAGCGAAGGGGAAGCCGGCGCCGTCGTCGCGGATCGTGAGCGCGACATGAGGGGGTTCGACACGCAGGACGACATCGACGCGCGAGGCGCGCGAGTGCTTCTGGACGTTGTGGAGCGCTTCGCCGACGAGCTGGAGCAGCTCGATGGGCGGGACGATATCGTCGCCGGCCGCTCCGGTCTCGTCGTGAAAAGCGGCGGCGATTCCGGTATCGTTCTGGAATACGGTGACAAGGCTGCGAAGGGCGGAGGCGAGCCCGATGCCTTCGGTCTCGGGCGGGCGCATGAGCCGGACGAAGGCCCGCAGCTCGCCGGCTTGCCGCGCGGCGGTTTCCTGAAGGCTGGCCAACTCCGCGGCGACGGAATCAGGGTTGCGGTCCAGACTCCTGCGCAGCGCTTCCAATCGCATCTGAAAACCAGTGAACGCCTGGAGCGGGCCGTCGTGCAGGTCGGCCGCCATGCGCTCGCGCTCCTCGCGGCGGGAGGCTTCGCGTTCGGCGCGGAGCGCGACCACCTGCTGCTGGCAGCGCGCGAGGCGGCGCGAGAGCGCGGCGCGCTGGATGGCGGTAACCGCGCCGAACAGCCCGAGCGCGACCAGGAGCGGCGGAAGGCGCGTATCAGGCAGCAGAGGCAGGCCGCCGATGAAGGCCAGCGAGAGGATCGTGACGAGGAGCACCTCGCGATAGTCCTCGATCGTTGCGGCCGAGAGGAAGAGGACGAGGGCGGCGAAGGCGGCGAGCCAGAAGCTGCCGGGCCCTCTCATCGAGACGCAAAGGAGGAACGTCGCGAGGTCGAGGGTGAGGCTGAGAAGGTTGAGGCGGTCGGCGCGCTCCAGCCAGCGCCAGAAGTGGACGGCGACGCCGTGGACGACGAGGAGGCAGGCGAGCGCCGTGAGGGCGGCGGTATGCAGGCCGTCCTCGGCCAGAATGCGCCACAGGCAGGCCGCGCCGACGAGGGAGCGCAGCCCGCTCAGGGAGCGGCGCCACAAAAAGGGCAAGAGGATGCGATCATCCGCCACATCCTCTCATCGGCGGGCGACGTCAGCGGATATAGAGATACAGGGTGTGGCTGCGGCCCTCGCCGTCGTCCTCGATGTGCTCTTCTTTCACCGGGGTCCAACCGGCGAACATGAAGTCGTGGGCGACGATGCGCGTGCCTTTCTTGAGCTGCTTTTCGAGCATCGGGCGGATCTTGTCATTGGAGCTGGGCAGGAGATAGACGGTGAGGAGGTTGGCGGCGCTGAAGTCCTGCTTCATGATGTCGCCGTTGATGATGCGGGCGTGCTTTTCCAGGCCGAGGCGCTTGATGCTGTCGCTGGACTGTTTGTAGAGGTCGGCGTCGATCTCGATGCCGGTGGCGTCGGCCTTGAACTTCTGCGCGGCCATGATGACGACGCGGCCGTCGCCGCTGCCGAGATCGAACATCTTCTCGCCGGGCTTCAGCTCGCCGAGCAGCAGCATGCGCTCGACGACGGTCTCAGGCGTCGGATAGTAGGGGGCCAGCTTCTCGCCCTCTTTCTTTTCCTGAGCGCCAGCGAGGGCGGCGATCGCAAGAATCAGAAGACAGCGGCGAAGCATGAGTTGACGGTACCTCTCTGATGTTCAGATTAGCGCGCGACGTAAAGCCGCACGCGATTGCTGGGTTGGCCCGCGGCCTCGATGAGCAGCTCCGAGGCCCCGGAGTCCAGGAGATCCGGCAGTTGGAGCTCGACGAGGTAATAGCCGATGTAGCCGGGGGCCAGCGTCGCCCGCACGACCTCGACGGGACGGCCATCGAGCAGCGCGCGAACCGGGGTGTCCACCACCGGGGGATTCTCAAGCGGGGCAGGCAGGCCGGTGGGCCATTCGGGGCGGACGCGGCCGAGTCCGGTAGCGAGCACCTGGAGGCGCATGCCGGTGCGGGCGGGGTTCATGAGATCCACCTGGACGCCGGTGTCGGCGTCAACGAGCACCGGGGCGCCTTCGCGGTCGACAAGGATCGACGGCGCAGCCTGGCGGAGGGCCATGGGGAACACCCAGCGGCCGTCGGCGCCGGAGAGAGCCACTTGAATTGTGGCGCCGGCGACTTCGAAGGGGACCTGAATCTGGGATTCGGCCGGCGTGGCGGAAAGCACTGGGGCAGTAGCGCGATTCACTGAGGCTTCGCGGACCTGGGCGCCGACGAGACTGAGGAGAGCGCCGGGCGCGGCGGCGCGCTGCGAGTAGTCGGCCGAGTGGACCAGGAGGGGCTGGCGGGCGCGGTGCGGGGCGGGCGTGGAGTAGACGCCGTGGCCGTAAAGGGCGACAAAGAGCTGGAGGCCGGTGTCGTCAAGCCGCACGTCCATGGCGCGGCCGTCGGCGACGGGGTCCGGGAGCGGCGTCCAGGGAGTCGCCGGTACAGGCGAGCGCAAGTCCGTGAGGGTGGCGAAGACGCCGCGGTCGGTCGCGACGTAGATGACGCCGGCGGCGCGGTCGGCCGTGATGCCGTGAACGGCGCCATCCGGGAGGTTGGCGGTGATGTCATCCCAGTAAGCGCCGGCGTTCAGGGTGCGCAGGACGCGCGCGCCTTTGCCTTCGACTCCGGAGAGTGCAGCCAAGGCGAAACGCGAGTCCGCCGGGTCGCTCCAGATGCGCTCGACGGCTCCGGCGGGCGGGGCGGGTTGGAACTGGCGCCAGGTGCGCCCGGAGTCGAGGCTCGCCCAGATGCGGCCATCGGCGGCGCCGGCGAAGATTGAATCCTGGGAGACGGCGATCGCCGAAGGACGGACGCCCAGCAGCAGCGCGAGGCCGTCGCGGAGGTCGCTTTCGGCGGCGAGGATGCCGTTTTCAATGGAGGTCCAGCCGGTCCGCTGTCCGGGGGCCCATTCGGCCTCGCGCGGCTCGGCGCCAGGCGAAGCCAGAGCGATGCGCAAGCCGCGGACGCCCTGCGGGGCAGACAAGATGCGGGCCACGGGGAGATTGGGGAGCCCCTCGTTGAGGCCCCTCCAGGTCCTGCCGCCGTCCACCGACATCCAGAGGCCGGTTTCCGCGGCGACGGCGATGCGGTCCGCGTCGCGGGGGTCGACGGCGATCTCGCGCGCCCGGCCGCCGAGGATCGAGGCGCCTTTCCAGGAAGTGACGTTGGCCCAGTTCACTCCGCCGTCCTCGGATCGCCAAACGTGCAGGCCGACGGCGTACACGCGGGTTCGCTCGGAGGGGGCAGGGGCCATCCGGGCAGCCGCCTCGGGGGGGCGGGCGCCGGTGGGAACCCTTGTGTTATCAGCAGAATCCTCGGCGGACTGGGCCGGCTGCCAGGTCTCGAAATCCGCTGTGGAGAAGACTTGCCCGGTGGACAGGCGGGCCAGAACACGGCCGCTTTCGCCTTCAAACCAAACCCGCTCAACCGGCCCTCCGGCCGGGGATGGCAGGCCGAGAAGCAGAGAGGAGTTGCCGACGCGGCGCCAGTCGGCCCGCAGGCGGGACGCGGTCTGGGCGAAGACCGGCGGGGGCAGCAATGACAGAACGAAGCCAATCGCGAGGGCGAGTCTCGCCGCCCGCGGCAGGCCGTCTCTACTTGTGGTGCTATGACTCACGTCCTGGGTCCATTCTACCCTTGAATCATCGTCCGATTCTTTCGATTTTCCATCTACCCCCATGATTTTGCGGTACCAGGCCCTCAGGAAATCCTCTTGCAATGACGAAAACAGTGATAGACTAACAATCTGCGGGGCATCATGCGGCCTGCGTCAATAGTCAGTGTGGCCGGATGGCTCGCCGGGGCGATGGCGTTCATTGTCGCCGCACCGGAAAGCCATGCCCAAAGTCTGCCCGGATTCGGCGGGCTGTTCGGCCCGCAGGCAGCCGCGAAGGTCATCTCCCGGCAAGGCCAGGTTTCGACGCTGCGCGACGATGGTCTCTGGGCGATCGACGTCGGGGACTCCATCCAGGTTAGACAGGTGATTGTCACTGGTGCTGACGGCCATGCGGTCTTCCAGGTTTCCGACGGGAGCGTCTTCGAAGTCTACCCCAACTCCCAGGTGACGTTCCGGGCCAACCCCGGCAACCTGCGGGATCTGGTGGATGTGTGGCTGGGCAAGATCCGCGTCCACATTCAGAAGCTTGGCGGGCAGCCGAATCCGAACCGCGTCCACACGCCGACGGCGATCATTTCCGTGCGCGGCACGACGTTCGACGTGTCGGTGGACGGCGAGGATGAGACGACGCGCGTCGCGGTGGAAGAGGGTCAGGTGGCCGTCGAGCACCGGCTGATGCCGCGCGACGGCGATCCGAAGATTCTCAATGGCGGGGACGAGATCGCCGTGTACCGCAACATGCCCCTGAGCGCTTCGCGGCGGTTCGACCGCGGGCGGGTGTTCCAGATCTTCGCGGATGCGCTTTGGCAGATCATGGTGCGCACGCCGCGCCTGCCCGGCGGCGGCTCGACACCGGTTCCAGGCGGCATGCCGGCGCCCGGCCCGACTCCTCCTCTACCCGGCGATACCGAGGCGACGCCTCCGCCTCCTCCACCTCCGCCACCGCCTCCGCCGCCTCCTCCGGGCGGTTAAGGGCGGGCGTCCGCGAGGTCCGTTAAACTGAAGCCATAGTGCTGAGCGCCATACCTATCGCCGTTCTACTTCTTCAGGCGCCCGCGGTCGCGCCCGATTGGGACCTGAAGCCGCGTATCGAAAAGCTCAGTGAGGCAGTGGGCCGATTGAAGCCGTTGCTCGAGGGTCTGGACCCTTCCAAGTGGGCCGCGGACGGCGCACAGGAGTCCTATGGCAGACAGTGGAGGCTTTGCGTCGACACTGTCGGCCATGTCCAGAACGCGGCCGCCCGTTTCGCGGCGCAGCCGGACAAGCTGTCGTTGGCCTTGGAGACGATGTTCCGCCTGGATGGACTTTTGGAGCAGTCGGCTTCGCTCACGCAGGGCGCGCGGAAATACCAGAACCCGGCGGTGGCCGACCTGATCGAATCGCAGGCCAACGCGGTGGCGGGGAACCGCGAGTGGCTGCGGCAGCACATTCAGGAGCTCGCGCGGACGCGCGAGGTGGAGCTCGAAGTCGCAGAAAAGGAAGCCCAGCGATGCAGAACCCAGATGTTCCGTCCGGGAACCAAACGCCAATGACGCCGGAAGCGCCGGTTTCGAAGTTCCGGTGCTCGATCTGCGCCGAGCCGTCGGAGACGATCTGCTGCTGGTGCACCAAGGACGCGTGCGAGAATCACATCTGCGCGAAGTGCAAGCGGTGCAGCGACTGTTGCGACTGCGAGATCGGACCGGGCGGCGGAATGCGCGCCATGCATTTCGAGTCCTGAGCGGCGCCTGAGTTACCCTGAGTTTCAATGCCTCATCGCATTGTCTTCATCCACGCCCACCCGGACGACGCCGAGATTCTGGCCGGCGGAACTCTGGCGCTTCTGCGCGCGCGGGGGCATGACGTCACGATCGTGACCATGACCGCGGGCGATTGCGGCAGCGTCGAGCACGGCGCAAAGGAGATCTCGCGCATCCGGCAGGGGGAGGCGCAGCGCGCGGCGGCGCTGATCGGCGCGCGGCACGTGTGGGCGGGCTTCAGCGACCTGGCGATCTTCGTGGACGACCCGTCGCGGCGGCGCGTGACGGCGGTGCTGCGCAGGCTGAGGCCGGAGATTGTCATCACGTCGTCGCCGGTGGACTATCACTGCGATCACGAGGCGACGTCGAAGCTGGTGACCGATGCGTGCTTCGGCGTTTCGGCGCCGAACTACGACACATCGGCGTTCGATGCGGCCGCGGCGCTGGACCGGATTCCGCATCTCTATTTCGCCGATCCAGCCGAGGGCATCGACCGCGACGGCAGTGTGATCCGCCCGCATTTCATCGTCGATGTCGCGAGCACGTTCGAGACGAAGCGCGCGATGCTGGCCGAGCATGATTCGCAGCGTTCGTGGCTTCGGAAGCAGCATGGGATGGACGACTACATCCTCACCATGGAGGAGTGGACGCGGTCGCGCGGCGCGCTGGCGGGGCTTCAGTACGGCGAGGGGTTCCGGCAGTATGCGGGGCATGCTTATCCGCGAACTCCGCTGCTCCAGGAAGCGCTGGGGGACGTGGTGAAGCCGTTGCCGGCGGAGTGAGGCCGGGCTATCGCGGCGCGGGCATTTCCATCGCGACGCCGCGCCATGCGCCGCCGGACTCGATGACGTCGTTGGCGTTGAGGCCGACGATCCTTTGGCGTTCCCGGCGTCAGGCGCCGCGGGCGATCTCTGTGAGGTCCCATCCTTTGCGGTATTCGCGCGTGAGGTACTGGTTGGCTTCGCGGCAGTTGGTGACACGGAAGGCCTTGGCGTCCCACTCGATGCGGTGGCCGGCGCGGAGGGCGACGTTGCCGAGCTGGTAGGCCTCGGTGAAGGGTCCGGCGTAACCGAAGTGGCAGGGGGCCTGTTTGCCGGTTTGAATAGCGGTCACCCAATCCTTGTGGACCTCTTCGCGGTTCCACTCGCGCTGGGGCGGCCGGTTCGGGGGCTCGGCGTCGGGGTAGCGGCCCTTGGTTCCGATCCAGACCATGCCTCCGGCGCCGCGTTTGAGCGGCGGCGCGTCGGGGGGTTGCGGGGGCGCGGGCGGCAGGAGGTGCTCGGGCAGGGGCTGGTTGCCGTCGTACCAGTGGATGGAGAGCGGGGGACGGCCATCGCGGGCGGCGAACTCGAAGCGCAAGTGGCTGCGGTCGGGGTACATTTCGTTGCGCATTCCCGAGGTCTCGACGATCTCGACAGCGGCGGGCGCGCCGAGGCCGAGGGCCATGAAGATGACGTTCATGCTGTGGGGGGCGATGTCGCCGAGGGCGCCGCTGCCGAACTCGGTCCAGCCGCGCCAGGTGAGTGGATGGTAGACCCAGGGTCCGGAGCGGAACTGGTTCTTGCGCTCGGGACTGTAGACGGGGTGGCCTTCGGGCCACTTGGCCTGGAAGGGGCGGACCGCGGCGGGGCCGAGCCAGAGGTCCCAGTCGAGGTGGGCCGGGACCGCCTCCTCGCCGGGCGGGCGGTCGTGGCCTTGGGGCCAGATGGGACGGTCGGTGGCCATGTGAATCCCGGTGATCTCGCCGAGTGCGCCGGACTGGACGAGCTCGACCATGCGGAGAACGCTGGGGTCGGCGCTGGTTTGGGTGCCCATCTGGGTGATGACCTTCGTTTCGGCGGCGACGCGCGCGACCACGCGGGCTTCGTAGACCGTCTGGGTGAGGGGCTTCTGGCAGTAGACGTGGAGGCCGTGCTTCATCGCCCAGACGGTGATGTAGGCGTGGGTGTGGTCGGGCGTGGCGACTATGACGCCGTCCAGCTTTTCGCGCTCGATCATGCGGCGGAAGTCTCTGTATTGCGCGGCGGCGGGGTATTCGGCGGAGCGTTTTTCGAGGACTTTGGCGTCGACGTCGCACAACGCGGCGATGTTCTGGCCGAGGGCGTTGAAGGTGCGGGCGTTGACGCCTCCGATGCCGGCAAGGCCGATGATGCCGAGGTTCAGCTTTTCGTTCGCGGCGTAAGCGCGGACGAGATTCGCCGGCAGGATCAGCAAGCCGGACTTCAGGATTTGGCGGCGTTTCATGCCGCACGAAATGCTATCACATGACGCTGCTGTCAGCGCGCAATGAATTCATCGGCGCAGCGCACTTCGTCGAGCCGCCGGGATGAGGAGCGCCAGAACCGATTGGGGTGGTGGCCGGTGCAATCGACGAGGCGGCGTTTCATCTGCTGCATCAGCCGCCGGCAGGCGGGCGAAAGTGCGGATCGACGCGGCGAGCATCGGCGCGCAGCGCTCATTCGCGCCGGAGCCGGCGCCGGCAGGCTGCGCGCTGAATGGTCCATCCGCGCACAGGGGCGAACTGCGGGGCGTTGGCGGAGATGGCTGTCCGTCCCATGCGCGGGCGCTTTTCATGATCGATCGCGGATGGGCTTCGCCGGCGCGCCGGCGTCCTCCGATCGGCGCGATCCTGATAGGATCACGTGGGACTTGTCATGAGATACACGCTGTTGATTGCCCTGCTCACTCTTCCGCTCGCCGCCCAGGAGCCGGCGATTGCTCTCGTCGGACTCAGGCATTCGCACACATGGGGGCATCTGGAGAGGCTGGCGAAGGGAGGGCCGGCGCGGCTGGTTGCGATTGCGGAGAGCGAGCAGGAGCTGGTGGCGGAGGCCCGGAAGATGACCGGGCCGGAGGTTCGCTACTTCACCGACTACAAGCAGATGCTCGATGCAGTGAAGCCGGCGATGGTGTGGGCGTTTGTGGAGAACAACCGGCATCACGAGGTGGTGGAGGCGTGCGGTCCGCGGAGGGTGCACGTCATCTTCGAGAAGCCTCTGGCGGCGACGGGAGCGCAAGCGCAGCACATACGGAGGCTGGCCGGGAAGCATGGGATTCAAGTGCTGACGAATTTCTCTTCCGCGTTCAGCCCGGCGTATGAGGCGATCAAAGCGCGGGTGGATGCCGGCGATCTCGGCGCGCCGTGGCGGATTCGGATGACGGCGGGGCACGGGGGCGTGTTTCCGAAGTCGGGGCGCAATCGCATCTTTCATGAATGGCTGATCGATCCGGAGAAGAACGGCGCTGGGGCGCTGATGGATTTCGGTTGCTACAACGCGCTGTACTCGCTGTATTATCTGGGGCGGCCGCGGACGGTGTATGCGTACGCGCTGAATCTCAGGCCGGGCGATTTCCCGAAGGTGGACAGCGGCGTAACGATGGTGCTGGGGTATGAGAAGGCAGTGGCGATTCTGGAGCAGAGCTGGGATCTGCCTCCGAACGTGGGGAGCTTCGAGATTCTGGGTTACGACGGCGCGATCCGGATGGAGGGCGCGCGTCCTGAGCTGCGGAAGGGGCGTGGGGCTGCGGTTCCGCTCGAGGTCCCGCCGCTGCCGGCGGAGCGCGCGGACGCGGTGTCGTACATGGTGCACTGCCTGAAGAGCAACAAGCGCGTGGAGGGGCTGGTGTCGCTGGACTACACGGTGGCAGTGAACGAGATCATCGACGCGGCGCTGGCATCGATGAAGTCGGGCAAGGCGGTGGCGCTGAGATGATGCTGGGGCGCAGGGAGTTTCTGCTGGCGGCGGCCGCGGGAGCGGCGCGGCAGCCCGACATCCTGTTTCTGTTTCCTGACCAGTTGCGCCACGACTTCGGCGAGCCGCCGGGCGCGATTCCCGTGAGACGCCGACGGTGCGGCGGCTGGCGGCGGAGGGCGTGCGCTTCACCCATGCGGTGACGCCGGCGCCGCTGTGCGCTCCGGCGCGGGCGTGCCTGGCATCGGGGATGGAGTATGACCGCTGCCGGGCGCCGTCGAACCGCGTGAATTATCCGCTGGACCTGCCGGCGTTCTATCAAGCGCTGAGAGACGCTGGGCGCCACGTTATGGGCTGCGGCAAGTTCGATCTGCACAAGCCGGAGCTGAACCAGGGGCTGGACGGGAAGCCGCTGATCCGCGAGTGGGGATTCTCGGACGGCGTTGACAACGAGGGCAGGCACGACGGGACGCGGGCGTACCGCCGGGCGGGGGGCCGAAGGGTCCGTTCATGGCGTACCTCGAGAAGCTGGGGATGGCGAAGGCGCATGTCGAGGATTATGAACGGCGCAAGGGCCATGGGGAGACGTTTCCGGCGCCGCTGAGCGATGAGATGTACGGGGACAACTGGATTGCGCGCAACGGGCTGGCGCTGCTCGGCGCGGCGCCCGAGGGCAAGCCGTGGTTCCTTCAGGTGAACTTCAACGGGCCGCACGATCCGTGGGACATCACGGCGAGCATGGTGAAGCGGTGGCGCGGAGTGAAGTTTCCGCCGCCGGCGAGGTCGCGGGGGATGGATGCCGCGACGCATGAGCTGGTGCGTCAGAACTACGCGGCAATGATCGAGAACATCGACCGGCGGTGCGGGGAGCTGATCGAAAAAGTGCGCGCGCGGGGGGAGCTGGCGAATACGCTGATCGTGTTTCGAGCGATCACGGGGAGATGCTGGGCGATCATGATTTGCAGGGCAAGCGGCATCCGCATCATGGGTCGGCCGGGGTTGCACTGGTGGCGTGGGGGGGTGGATGCGAGGAAGGGGATCACAGTTCGCGATCCGGCGACGACTCTGGATCTGACGGCGACGTTCGTGGACTATGCGGGGGCGAGGGCGCGTGAGGGGATGGACAGCCGTTCGCTGCGGCCGCTGCTCACGGGGAAGAAGACGAGCGGGCGCGAATATGCCTTCTCGGGGCTGGAGGGGCGGCGGACGGGCGGTACAAGTATGTGCGCGGGCGGGGACAGGAGACGCTGGTGTACGATTTGCGGAACGATCCAGGAGAGCTGGAGAACCTGGCGGGGCGGCGGGCTGACGTGGAGGCGAAGCTGGCGCAGGTCTTGGATGGCTAAGGTCGATTCGGCACTTCCGCGGATGTGCGGCAACAGCGGCGGAGACTTCCTTGTGATCCTGGGGCCATGGGCACTTACGCTTGTGTGTGCCGGTGGGCGGTACGGGCGCGGGGATGAACGTCCCGGCGCAGTCTGTCTATTCCGCGCTGAATAGCCGGCGCGCAACTTCGAGCCAGGCTCTCGCCGGCAATTCCGGTTCCTGCCAGACCGCGGCGGGCTTTGCGCGCCGCAGGTGGTCCGGCGCAGGTTGGCGTAGGCGCGCTTGATCAAGATTCGTCGGAGGATGCGGCGAGTGCGCAAGGGCTAGAATAGTCGGGGATGGAATCGGAGGTCACGCGGCTGCTGGTGGAGTGGCGGCAGGGGCGCCGCGAGGCGCTCGATGAACTGACGCCGATCGTCTACCGTGAGCTGCACCGGCTGGCGGGCGGGTACATGCGGCGGCAGGGCGCGGGGCATCCTTTGCAGCCGACGGCGCTGGTGAACGAAGCATACGTGCGGCTGCTGGGCGCGGAGACGCCGGACTGGCAGAACCGGGCGCACTTCATGGCTGCGGCGGCGCGGATCATGCGGCAGATACTGGTGGACTTCGCGCGGCGCAAGAGCGCGGCGAAGCGGGATTTCGGGCGGCAGGTGACGCTGGACGATCACGTGGCCGGGACCGAGGGCGCCAGGGTAGAGGTGATCCTGCTGAATGATGCGCTCGAGAAGCTGGCGCAAGCCGATGAACGGAAGGCGCGCGTGATCGAGCTGCGTTATTTCGGGGGTTTGAGCCTGGAGGAGACGGCGGAGGCGATGGGGTTGACGGTGCCGACGGTGAGGCGGGACGCGGCGCTGGCGCAGGCGTGGCTGCGCGAGGCGATGGACGCGGGCGCGGGGCGATGAATCCGGAATACTGGTCGCGGGTGGAGCGAATTCTCGAGGCCGCTCTGGAGGTTCCGGCTGAAAAGCGGGCGGAGTTTCTGGAGAGGGAGTGCGCGGGCGACTCGCGCTTGCGGAGGCGCGTGGAAGAGGCGCTCAGGAACCACGAAGGGGAGGAAGGCGGATTCGAGACGATTGTCGGAGAAGCGGCCGCGGAACTGCTGGCGGAGGACGCGGGCGCGCGGGTAGGCCCGTTCCGATTGGTGAGGATGCTTGGCCGCGGAGGCATGGGCGAGGTCTGGCTGGCGGAGGATACGCGGCTGAGGCGGAACGTGGCGATGAAGTTCCTGACGGGCGCCATGGGCGGGCCGGCGCGGCGGTTCGAGCGATTTGAGAACGAGGCGCGGGCGGCGTCGGCGTTGAACCATCCGAACATCGTGACGATTCATGAGTTCGGGGAGGAAGCCGGGCGGCACTACATCGTCACGGAGTATGTCGAGGGCGAGACGGTCAGGGACCTGCTGGGCAGCGGGCGATTGGAGCCGCTGCGGGCAGTGGAGCTGATCCGGCAGGCGGCGGCGGCTCTTGGCGCGGCGCACGCGGCGGGGATCGTCCACCGGGACATCAAGCCCGAGAACATCATGGTTCGGCCGGACGGGTATGTGAAGGTGCTCGACTTCGGGTTGGCAAAGCTAACGGAGCGCCCGAGCGGGGAGATCCCGGAGGCCAACCTGACCGCGCCGGGGACGGTGATCGGAACGGCCTCATACATGTCGCCGGAGCAGGCGCGCGGGCAAGCGCTGGACGGGCGGAGCGATTTGTTCAGCCTGGGGATCGTGCTTTACGAGATGCTGGCCGGCCGGAGGCCTTTCCGCGGGACGTCGGGCATAGAGACTCTGGCGGCGCTGTTGGAGCGCGAGCCTGAGCCGGTGGAGAAGCTGGCGAAGCTGCCGAAGGGGCTGGCGCGGGTGGTGTCGAAGCTTCTCGAAAAAGAGCCGGACCGGCGCTACCAATCGGCAAGCGAGCTGATCGCCGCGCTCGATGCCGTGGCGGCAAGCGATAGGAAAGGGATTTCGCGGCGGGCGGCCGTAGGGGCAGGGTTGGGGCTGGCAGGCACGGGGGTCTTCGCGGCGTGGTGGTGGCGGAGGGGGCGCGGCGTGGATCTGAGCCAGGTGAGGGTGCGTCCGCTGGAGACGCCCGAGGATGTTGCGGCCGGGGCGATTTCCGCGGATGGCGCGCGGTTGGCCTATGCGCGGGCTCGAGGCGGCGAGTGGAGCTTGTGGGAGGGGCGGGTGGACGATCTGATCGGCGTGCGGATGGTCAAGGATTGGGGTCCGGGGCGATGCTACGGGCTCTCTTTCCATCCTGACGGCAAGCAGGTCTACGCGCATGTGTCTGGCGAGAGCGCGGGGCCGGAACTGGTGCGGTACACGCTGGGCGGCGAGGCGCGCAGCCTCGTGCGAGGGGTGATGTCGGAAGCGGCGTTTGCCACGCGCGGGGGGCGGATAGCGTTTCTGCGGGGGAAGACCGCGGGCGGGCGTGACGTGGTGACGGCCCGGGACGACGGATTGGATCAGCGCGTGGTGTTCGAAGGAAGGCCGGATGTGGAGCCGGGTGCGCCGTCGTGGTCGAGGGACGGCGAGAAACTGCTGTTCTCGATCACGGAGACGCAGGGCGGCAAGCGGACGTGGCGGCTGTTGGAAGTCAGGACGGCGGGAGGAACTGTGAGTGCGCTTACGCCGCCCACGCCGGCCGCCGTGACGCGCCCGGTGGAGCTGAACCAGGATCTGGCGTACCTGGCGATGGATGAAGATTCGGGGCGGCTGCAAATCAGGCTGCGCGGGGGCGGAGAGACGGCGCGCTGGATCAGCCGCGACTTGAACACGTACATGAACATCGCTCCGGATGGGGAGGCGCGGCGTCTGCTGGCGACAGCGCGCGTGGATCACGCGGAGTTGTGGATGTTCGAGCAGGACGCGGGCTGGCCTCCGGCGGCGGGAACCCAGTGGCGGCGGCGGTTGCTGAAGGGGGAGGGGTGTGGACCGTTCCGTCCGTTATTTGCTGCCGGCGGAGGCGTGCTCTATGTTTCCTACGGCCAGGCGCGGGTGGAGATCCGCAGCCTGGATCCGGCGACGGGGGAAACGCGGGCGGTGACGAAGGGGCCGGGATCGAAGTATGATCCGACGATCACTCCGGACGGAAGCTGGTTGTTCTTTGTGCTGCTCGAAGGCGGGCGGGCGCGAATCTGGCGGAGCCGGGCGGATGGGACCGAGGCCGCGCCAGTGTCGGAAGGGCCGTTCGACTTCAGCCCCCGCGTTGGGGAAGGCGGTAAGGCGCTGTATTATGTTGCGTACTCGGCGGAGGGGGTGAATCCGAGCGTGATGCGCATGCCGGTGGAGGGGGGAGAAGCGGAGGTGTTCATGCGGGGCGCCGACACGCCTCCCGTGTTCAGCCGGGACGCCCGGCTCGCGGCGTTCTTCGAATTCGATCCTCTGCTGAAAAAACAGGTATTGACGGTGAAGACGGCGCCCGAATCGAAGGTTGTGCTCACAATCGAGCGGGGAGGAATGTCGGACGTGCTCTTCGCGCCCGACGGGCGGGCGGTGCTGGCGGCCGAGCATGAGGGCGGCGAGACGGCGCTTTGGATGTACCCGCTGAATGGAGGACAGAAGAGAAAGCTGGTGGCGTTGGGGCGGGAGAGATTCGTGAGGGTGAGGCTTTCGGCGGATGGACGCCGGCTGCTGTCGGTACCCTACCGCAACACAACGAAGCTGATTCTCTTCGAGGGGCTGTGAGGTAGAGCGCGGCGCGGCCGGCGTCCTGCCGGGGGTTACTGGGGTCCTTTGGAGATCAGTTTGCCGTCGATGGTCACACGGCAGACGCCGTTGTTGAGGGAGCCGGCGAAGCGCGCGGCCTGGAAGACGAGTTTGTCATCCGCGGAGAAGGGGCCGTTGACGGCGCCGCTCCAGCGGGCGTCCGGCGTCAGGCCGTCCATCCCGGTGGCCTGCTTGCGGACGGGCACCGTGACAGGGAAGCCGACGGCGGGGCTGTCGTTCCAGCCGCGGGCCAGGCGCGCATCGGTGATGTCCGCCGGAGGGACAAGCGCCGACGTGCTGGACATGGAGCAGTGCACGGTGGCGAGGTCGACGACGAGGCGCTGGCCGGTCGGGATCGTGTAGACCGTACACGCGGCGTAAGTGACGTAGCGGAGATCGGCGGTGCAGGTGGCGAGGACCGGTGTGGCCCCCTCACTCGCCACCTGGGCCGGGGCGATGGCGCTTAGGACGAGGAAGAGCGCCGCTGGGGCTATGCGATTGAAGCACGTGTTGTTGAGCATCGTCGTGCTTTCCTTTCGTGATTGAATTCCGGCGGAGATTACTGGGCGGCGGCTTCGAGGTAGCCGTCAACCGTGAGAAAGCAGCCGGCGTTGCCGGAAGTGCCGGGATATCGCAGGGCGATCAGGTTAAGCCCGGATCCGGGAGCGACGGTGAAGCGGCCAGCGACGTCGCCGGACCAGGTGGCGGCGAGCGATCCGGCATCCAGGCCGACCGACTGTTTCCTCAAGGAAACCTGGATAGCTCCCATAGTCTGGCCGCGTTCGAGGCGCACCTGGTAGATCTCGGGCGGCGCAATCATGTTGTTGCCGCTGCTGATCTGGCAGAAAGCGCTTGCGTGTTCGACGATGAGGCGCTTGCCGGCGGGGACCATGGCGGCGTTGCAGCCGGCGTAGGCGTCGTTCTGGAGGTTGACGCTGCACTTGCCGCTGAAGTACTCGGGGGCGCTGGCTTGCTTTGAGTTCTGGGCGGCAGCGGGTGTGCCGAGCGCGGCCAGCAGAAAAGCGTCGGCGGCGGGCAGAAATAGCCTGTTGAACATATTGAGAAGCTCCTGATTGGTTGGATTTGGTGTTGGCTACGATGCCATCCACTGGGGTAGAACGC
>CAYYNC010000050.1:0-19837 GCA_964472745.1 uncultured Solibacteraceae bacterium | reverse complement strand
GCGTTGAGCGGGCGCTGGAGTTCCACACGCAGTTCAGGGATGATCTGCGTTTCTGGGTGGAGACCAATCGGAGCGTGGCGCCGAGTGTGCTGCATCTTGTGGGGGCCGTCGCGCGCGAGCCGTTTGAGGGCATTGGGAAGCCGGAAAGGTTGGGATATCACCTTGAAGGCTGCTGGTCGCGGCGGATCATTCAGGAGCGCCGGCTGGTTTATCGAGTGGGCGTGGATCGTATTGACTTCTTGCAGGCGCGGTATCACTACTGAACGTGAAGAGTGGCCGCGTCGCGATTGACGCCTTTGCCGCGGCGGCTCAAATCGCAGCGGCCTTGCCAGAAGAATTCGATGGCGTTCTCAGGTTTGTCCCGGCGGAACTTCTCGGCTTCTCCCGGATTCTCAAAACTTCCGGACGATACTCCCTTCCGGCGTTGCGGTGCTGTGCGTCGAGAGAATGCTGGCGAAGCCCGGGCCGCGGCCCAGTCCTTTCACCCGGTCGCCCGGCGGCAGCCGAGGCCCGCGCCGCAACGCGGCGAACCGCTCGATGCAGGACCACCGCAATAGACAGGCCATGTGTGCCTCGAAAAAACGCTCCCACTCTCCGTCATGGAGCAAGGACCACACGGGATTGCCGGCATACTCCGCGCATCTTCTCCGAACGATCGACACGCCGGTCGTGAGAATAGGATCGTCTCTGCTCGACCGGCGGTCCAGCCGATGATTCTTCGGTTCGTACGGCCAGGCGCCGCGAGCTTGATCCGTGTCCTTTCCGGCATAACAATCCGCACTCGTGGCCTCTCCATCGGCCAGCGCCTCAACGGGGCATTTGGCGCAGTGATTCAGGGGCTCGAACTTTTCGACCGTTTCGCAGAATTCTTCTCCACGAGGTGTTAGAAGGAATCCTCTGACACGGTATCCCGGTGAGCGCTGGAGTTTGAGCAAGAAAAGGCCGTAGCGAACGAAATGATGAACGCCGCCGCTCAGAAGCCGGAAAGTGCGAGGCTGATGCGGAGGGCGTTATCGACTTCGCCAACAGCGCCAGGGCCCACTGCGCCGAGACGCTTGACGAGCCGTTGGAGATCGATGGTATGGAGCTGATTGAGGAGGGCTACGGAGCGTTGTGTAAGTCCGGCGTCGCCGGCCTCGAGAATGACCTCGGTCGGGTAGGGAGGCTCTTCGAACTTCGAACTGATCGCGGCCACGATGGTCACAGGACTCGTGCGATTCGACCAGTCGTTCTGAACGATGAGCGCGGGTCTCGTCTTCTTGATTTCCGCCCCTGTTGCGGGATCCAACGAGACCAGCCAGACCTCGCCGCGCCGCGGCCGGCTCACCGGCCGCTCTTCCTGTAACCGCTTTCGTCCACTGGAAACCATTCATCGGCCAGGCTGCGGTCACGCTCGGCCCGCTTCCTGCCGCCTTCCATCAGGAGCTGCCTGAGGCGCTGGCGGCCCATGCATTCGACATAGTGGTCCACGGCCTGCTGGATGAAGCGGCTGCGGTTGCCTGTCTGCGCCAGGCGATCGATTCTGGAGATGGTCGTTTCGGGAAGAGAGATGTTCAGACGGCGGTGCGCGCCGGGCGAGGCTGCCATATCTTGAGCATACACACGAATTGTGTGTAATCAAACCAAACCGGCCGGGGGATAAGATGGGGGCGTGATGAACAACAGCGGAGTGACCCGGCGTGCGTTTGTAGGGGCGGCTCTGCCCTATTCATTGTGGGCGTGGCAGCGTCCGCGGGTGTCGAAGTTCGAGTGGCGGGCACGGATCGAGGGGGCGGAGGAGAAGCCGCGCGGGGAGCTCGTGTTGTGGTACCGCCAGCCGGCGCGGAACTGGAACGAGGCGCTGCCGGCGGGCAACGGACGGCTCGGCGCGATGGTGTTCGGGGGCGTCGATACCGAGCGGTTGCAACTCAACGAGGAGACGATCTGGGAGGGATTCGAGCGCGACGCGAACAATCCGAATGCGTTGCGGGCGCTGCCGGAGGTGCGGCGGCTGTTGTTCGAGGGCAAAGAGCTGGAAGCCACGGAGCTGGCTTCGAAGACGATGATGGGCATCCCAGAGCGGATCGGCAGCTATCAGCCGCTGGGCGACGTCATCATCGAGATGCCGCAGATCGATGAGGCGACCGGATACCGGCGGTCGCTCGACCTCGACGCGGCGCTGGCGCGAACGGAATTCACCTGGAAGGGAGCGGAGTTCCACCGCGACGTGATCGCTTCGGCGGTGGACCAGGTGATCGCGGTGCGGCTGGCGTGTTCGCAAGCGGGGAAGATCGCGGCGCGCGTGAGGTGGACGCGAGAAAGGGATGCGACAGTGCTGGCGGACTCCGCCAACCCCCGCGCGCTGCGACTGGTGGGGCAGGTGGGCGGCGCGGGCAAGGGCCTGCGGTTCGAAGGGCGGCTGGAGGCGGACGTGAAAGGCGGGAAGGCCGAAGTCCGCGACGGGGTGCTGGTGGTTGAGGGCGCGGATGAAGTGGTGCTGCGCATCGCGGCGGCGTCCAACTGGAAGGGCAAGCCGGTGGAAGCGACCGTGGCGCGGCAGCTTGCGGAGTCCCGCAAGCCGTGGCAGCAGATCCTGGTGAAGCATTCGAGCGATCACCAGGTGTATTTCAGGCGCGTGTCGCTCGAGCTCCCACGGAACGAAGCGGCGATCGATTTGCCGACCGACGAGCGCATTGAGCGCGTGAAGGCGGGCAGGCGCGACGAATCGCTGGCGGCGCTGTACTTCCAATATGGGCGCTACCTGTTGCTCGGCAGTTCGCGGCCCGGAACGCTGCCGGCGAACTTGCAGGGCGTGTGGAACGAGCACATGAAGGCGCCGTGGAACAGCGACTACCACACCAACATCAACCTGCAAATGAACTACTGGCCGGCCGGAGTCACGAACCTGAACGAGTGCCATCTTCCGCTGTTCGACTACATGGAGATGCTGGCGGAGGCGGGCGCGCGCACGGCGAAAGTGCATTACGGCGCACGCGGGTGGGTGGTGCATCATCTCTCGGACATCTTCGGCTTCACCGCGCCGGCGGATGGCATCTGGGGCGTGTGGCCGATGGGCGCGGCGTGGCTGGCGCAGCATCCCTGGGAGCACTATCGCTTCACGGGCGACAGGAAGTGGCTGGCGGAGAAGGGCTGGCCGCTGATGAGGGGCGCAGCGCGGTTCATTCTCGATTTCCTGGTGGAAGCTCCGGCGGGCACGCCGGTAGCGGGGAAGCTGGTGACGGCGCCGTCTCATTCGCCGGAGAACCGGTTCCGCAAGAAAGACGGCACGGTGGCGATGTTCACCTACGCGGCGGCGATGGACCTCGAGATCTGCCACGACCTGCTGCGCAATTGCGCTGAGGCGTCGAAGGCGCTGGGCGTGGACCGCGAGTTCCGCGAGGAGTGCGAGAAGGCCCTGGCGCGGCTGGCGCCGTTGCAGATCAGCCCGCGTACAGGCCGGTTGCAGGAGTGGATCGAGGATTACGACGAGCCCGAGCCGCAGCACAGGCACGTGTCGCATCTCTACGCTTTGCATCCGGGCGAACAGATCACGCCGCGTGGAACGCCGGAGCTGGCGGCCGCGGTGCGCAAGGTACTTCAGACGCGAGGGGACAAATCGACCGGGTGGTCGACGGCGTGGAAGACGCTCTTCTGGGCGCGGCTGGAGGACGGCGAGAGAGCGGACAGGCTGTTGCAGATGCTGCTGGGGCAGTGCACGCTGCCGAACCTTTTCGACACGCATCCGCCGTTTCAGATCGACGGCAATTTCTGCGGGACGGCGGGGATCGCCGAAATGCTGCTCCAGAGCCACGCAGGCGAGATCAGCCTGCTGCCCGCGCTGCCGCCGAAGTGGACGGAGGGGTCGGTGAAGGGGCTGCGGGCGAGGGGCGCGGTCGAGGTCGATATCGAGTGGAAGGGCGGGAAACTCGTCGTGGCGCGGTTGCGGCCGAAGTTCGGGGGCGCGCTGCGCGTGCGAGGCGGCGCGAAGGTGCTCTCAAAGGGGAAAGACGTGAAGACGCAACAGCCTTCGGCGGGCGTGCTGGAATTCAAGGCGGACGCGGGACGCGAATACGAAATCCGCGTTTAGGGCGGATCTTTGCAGACCTGGACCTGGATCTTGTCGTCGGCGAACCAGGCGGGTTTCACCGAGTAGTTCACCGTGAACGCAGCGCCCTGGACGGAAAACTTCACGCTTCCTTGCGGATGAGAAATGCGCAGCGGGGTAACGGTGAAGGCCTGGTCGTTCTTGAACAGATTGAAAAAATCCGGTTCTTTCAGGCGGCCTTTGTCTTTTGAGAAAGGCGGGTAAACCTTGCCGCTCACAAGGAACAGGTCGAAGGGACTGAAGCCCATCACCGATGAGTGGATATCTCCGGTGTAGAAGTAAAGGCCCTCGAAAGCCGGATGGTTGATCTTCTGGAAATGCCGCTGAACGACCTCGAAGCGGGCGCCGCAGGGCGCCGCTTCGAACGCAAATAGCGGCCGGCACCCCATTGCAAAGACAATGCCAAGCGCGATGGCGGAGGACCAAGTGGAGAATCGCATTCAATCACCCTTCGGCGAACTTCCGCTCTTACTGAGCACGAAATCCGGAGCCAACTGCCCGCATGTGAACCTCTTTTCGAATAACTCATATCCGGGCGCCTGCACGCGGAGGAACATGTTGTGGCCGCGCCGGGGACGCGGGACGAGCGTTGTCAGGTTGAAGCCGTACTTGCCGAACTTGTCGGTGTTCACGGGAGGCAACATCCGGGGAGGATCGGTGAGCTCGAGACTCACCGACGCTTTCTTGATGACTTTGAGATCCGGGGCCCACACGGAGCCGTCGATAACGAGGCTCTCCTTGGTGCAGAGCCTGTCGTTTTCGATCTCCGCCCGATTGCTTTCCTCCTGCTCCGCCGATCTGGACCCGGCCTCGTAAAGATGCGTTGCCGAGATGGCCGCAAGCACGAGGAGCGCAAGGCTCGCAAAAACAGCGGCCGACGCTCCGCCGGGAGAGAGCCTGTTCACGGCCCAACCGAGCCAGGACCACGGCGGGCCCGCCTCCATCAGCGCCGAAACAAGTCTGCGCCGGACGGGAGGATCCCCGCGCTGAAGATGCCCCGCCTTCTGAAGCAAGCCCACCAACTCATCGACTTCGCGCCCGAACTTGTCGTTCGAGAGCGTGTACTTCTGATACTTCAGAAGAGGCCTGAGTTCCGCTGGCAACTCATCCTCGCGCGGCATGCCGGCGCCGTCGACGAGGACGGCAACCACGTGAACGCCCTTGAGCTCAAGTCCAAGCTCGACCTCGCGCCGCACCCAGTCCTCGGGATCGTCAAGGCGCCGTTTGCCGTTGTCAGATGCCGTGGTCCACGACTTGCCGATCACGACGAGGAGGACCTTGCTGGCGGAAAGCGCGTTCTGAAGCCGAGTGGGGAAATGGGCCGCGGGCGCAATGCTCTCCAGGTCGATGAAGACGCCGTCCTCGGGGAAATGTTCAATCAGCCGATCGTAGAGGCGCCCGGCATGGCCGGCGCTATCGCTGCGCCGGTAGCAGATGAAGAACTGTGGCATTGGGATCGCGATGCTCGCGGATTCGAGCAGATTCGCACAACAGCCGCCCTGATGGCAAGGTGCGAACGGAAGATGCGGACGGAAGATGCATGCAGCAGATGCCGCGAGCGTGACCAGTGTCATCGTGCGGCGGGCGTGTCGAGTGCGGCGCTGCGAAGATGAAGTTCCATTGGATGCGGATTGCTGTTTTGTTCGCGGCGGCGGGAATCGCGCCGGCGCACTGTGACACGGTGGACGGGCCTGTCGTGACAGCGGCGCGGCAGGCGCTGGAGAAGGGCGACGCCGGCCTGGTGCTGCACTGGGTGCGGAAGGCGGATGAGGGTGAAGTGCGCAAGGCGTTCGAGGAGACGCTGGCGGTGCGAATGCTCAACGCGCAGAGCCGCGGCCTGGCGGACCGCTATTTCTTCGAGACGGTGGTGCGGGTGCAACGCGCGGGCGAAGGCGCTCCGTACACGGGGCTGAAGCCGGCAGGGTCCGTGGTGTACCCCGGGATCATCATGGCCGGCCAGGCTGTGGACAACAGCAGCGCCGGCGCGCTGATCAAGGGCTTTTCACGGCACATGGAATCGGACTTGCGGAAGCGGTTCGAGCGCGTGGCCGCGGCGAAATCGTTCAGGCCGGGCGAAATCGGCGCGGGGCGCGAGTACGCCGCCCCGTACGTTGACTTCATTCACTACGTGGAGGCGGTGCACAACGCCATCGCGGCCAGGGGCCACGCTCACTGATCCGCCGCCTCAGTTGGCGGCCGCGCGGACCTTCGCCGTGCTGCTGTCGAGCCGCGCGGCCCATTCGCCGGCGGCGACGTGCGTGCGCCACCATGTGAGGCCGAGCGGGATCAGCGGGAAATCCCGTCCCGTGTGTGCGCGGGCGCTGGACCAAGTGTAATCCCAGGCTCGCGCAACCAGGCCGGCGGCAACCGGCGCAGTCTCGACGCGCGCGATGGCATCGACGATTTCGTGATCCACGTGAAGCGCGGCCGCGAGGCGCGGATTCCAAAGGGGCGGGCTGGTTCCGTGGCGCTTCTGGTGCTGCTGAGCGAAGATCGCGTTGATGCGGCGCAGCGCGCCCAGTACGTCGATGTCCGGGCGGGCGAGAACGACCACCGCAATGCACTCAGGAAGCAGCGAGAAGGCCAGGATGTCGAAGCTGTTGACGTCGCTCGAGCGAGTGAGCAGGCGGAGATAGAGCCAGCGGTCGTCGTCATCGTGGAAGAGGTCGCAGCCTGGACGGGCGTGTTGTGTAATCTCCCAGCCGACACCAGGCCAGGGGATGACGGGTGCTGCGTGCATGATTGTTAGTGGCGCGAAGTGCATGGGATTCTCTGCCGGACGCCCTAATTGGTTTGAATTAACATCTCCAGCCAATTGCGCGTTCACCGCAAAGCCCTTATCGTTGACCGAAGGGTCAATTCTGGGATGCAACATCGGTTCCGTGTCTTCGCACTGTGTGCGCTTGCAGTGGGATTCGCGCTTCCGGGCGCCGGTCAGGGTTGAGTGTGCTCGCGCCAGAACCCGTCCGTGTTTGGCGGGGCCAGTCCATATCTGCGGGAAGGCCAATGGCAGATCGTAGTGACGTACCGTCGCGCGGTGTCCGATCTCCATCATCAGGGGCGCAAGCCTTACCCTGAGTTGGACCCCTTTGGCCCCGTCAACAAGCAGAACCAGTTGAATTTCGACGCGACGTACGCGATCTCACGGCGGCTGAGCTTCTCGCTGAATGTGCCCGTGAGCGTGAACAGTTTCGCGATCCGGCGCATCCCTCCAGGGGGACAGGACTACCAGTGGGCGGAAACGCGGGCGCGCGGCCTGGGCGACATCTCGGCGCGCGCGAACCTGTGGCTGTTCCGTCCGCGCGAGGGCGGCGACTGGAACATCGGCCTGTCGCTGGGCGTGAAAGCGCCGGCCGGCAAAGCCGGCGTAACGGACACGATCTTCGGGCGGACGATTCCGGTGGATATTTCGGTGCAGCCGGGCGACAAGGCCTGGGCGCCCATTCTGTCGGCGCAGACGTTCAAACAGTTTCCCTGGGTCACGGCGTTCGGGTCGGCGACGTACGTCTTCAACGCGCGCAACACGACCGGGGTCCGCCAGTTCTTCGGACTCTTGGGCAACCCGAACAGCCGTACTCTGAATTCGAGCACTGACCAGTTCGTGTCCCAGTGGGGCGCGGCCGTGCGGACGAAGGAGCGGTGGCCCGTGCCGATCGTGGCGTATCGCGTCTCGGGTGTGCCGGTGTCGGACGTGTTCGGGCCGTTCGACGGATTCCGGCGGCCGGGGACGATCGGCGCCTTCGAGCCCGGGCTGAGCTATCCATTCGGCGGGAACGTGGTCACTGTGACGGTTCCCATCACAACCTACGTCAACATCAAGGATTCGCCGAAGTCGCCGCGCATCGAAGACGCGACGGTTCCGAAATACTCATTCACGCTGACCTGGGTCAGGCGGTTTTAGAACCTGTACGTGAGCTCGACGTAGCCGAAGGCGCCGTCCTTGCCGCGAGGATAGATGCGCTCTATCGCCGCCTTGCCTTTCATGAGGCCTGCATAGCCTGTGAAGGCGAAGTGCGGGTTGATGTTCCAGTCTGCGCTGAAATCGTACAGGTTTGCCAGGGAGCGCGCGCCGGCGGCGTTGCGGCCGATGTAGCCGAAGCTCCAGGGCTGGAACGCGCCGCCGCCGAGATACCAAAGGTCGTTGCGGTCGGCGAGGCGCACGGCGTGCCACTCGGACTTGAGCGTCCAGCTCCTGTGCGGGCGGACGACGAGCATGCCGAAGAAGTCGTCGTTATTCACCATGTCATAGAAGGGAGTGCGGGCGAAGAGGCGCGGCGTGGGCAGTAATTGAAAGAACGTCGAGTGCGTGGTGTCGTTGGGGTTGTTGTCGCCCTTGCCGTGAGTGAAGCCGGCGCGGAGCCAGGGTTTGAGGCGCGGCAGGATCTTGGGTTGGATGCCGATCTCGACGTCGGCGGAGTTGGAGCGGTGGTCGAGGCGGCCCCATTTGCCGGTCTGCGCCACTCCCCACAGGGTGAGGTCCAACGCGCCGGCGGGCGTGTCGGCGACGTGCAGGTAGTGGCCGCCGAAGGCGCCGATCTTGATCGGGTCGAGATCGGCTTGGCGTGCGGCGAGCGGGCGGGAGTCGGTCTTGAGGACCTTGCGCCAGTCATCGTAGTAGATGGCAAGCACGCGCCATTCGCCGCGGTTCTTCGCACCGCTGACCTGGCCGGTGGCCGCGCCGTAAACGAAGGCGGTCTTCAGGTTGCCCCAGCCGTCCACCTGAAAGACGCCGCGCGTGGGCATGGCCGAAACGATTGTGTAGTTCACCGGGCCCTTGTTCGCGGCATAGTGAGCGCCGTCGAATGCACGGCCCACGTGGGTCCAGCCGAAGGCGCCGATGAGGCGCTGGCTGATGCGGTCGCGCTTGATGGCGGCGAGGGTAGGGTCCTTGGGCGCGACCTCGGCGCCATCGATGAACTCGAAGCGGCCCAGGCGCAGGCTGTGAGCGCCCGACTTGAAGCGCACGAAACCCTGCTTGGGGAAGAGCATCGCGGCGTTGCGGCGCAGCTTGTTGGCGGCGAAGTAGTTGCCGCCCAGGCCATGCTGGAGCTGGGGCGCGGGAGCGATGGCGTCTTTTGGAAGCCCAAGCAGGAACGGCGCCGCGAGCTCGATCTGCCAGTCGAAATACTCCTTCGTCTGGGAGAAGGAGAGACGGAAGATGCTGCCCTGGAAGGCGTAGGAATCGTTCGCCGAGCCGTCGAACCAGTTCCACATCTCCGTGCGGGTACGGAGGCTGCCGGACACGGCGACGCTGCCCCACTTCAGAGGGGCCGGCGCCGCCGCGGCGGGCTTTGCAGCGGCGGCGGGCTGTTGAGCCTGCGCCATGGGCGGGCTCAAGAATCCTGCGCACAAAAGAACGAATAATGCAAGGATCATCATACGCGAGGTCCGTTAAGAATCAGACTATTCCACCCGATGATAGGCTTTTGTGACTGAGGTCACACTGGGGCGCATTACCGTGTTATAAATTGGCTTCGATGAGAGAAAAGGGCGCGGTTGTACCCTTGCTCGTCGGAGTCCCTTTCGGGCTTCTCTTGGGCATCGGGCTTTACACGTTCGGCTACGCCCGCGGCTACTCCTACATGACCGACGACCCCGAGGCCTGCGTCAATTGCCACGTGATGCGCGAGCAGTACGAAGGCTGGCAGAAGTCGAGCCACAGGAAGGTGGCGGTCTGCAACGACTGTCACACGCCGCCCGGTTTCATTTCGAAGTATGTCGTCAAGGGCCTGAATGGCTTCCACCACTCGTATGCCTTCACGTCGGGCCGCTTTCCGGACAACATTCAGATCACTGGGCGGAACGAGCGGGTGGCCGAGGAGTCCTGCATGAAGTGCCACGAGGAGATTACGACGGGCATCCGCGGGGCGCGGCACGGCAACGACAAAATGAACTGCGTGAGCTGCCACGGGAGCGTGGGCCACGCGCCTTAGGGAATCATCCTTCGGCGAATCATTGTGAGGTTTCATGTCAGAGCACACGTTACTCAAGCGCAGGATCATCATCGCCGTGGCAATCACGGCGGTGGTGACGATCGGCGTGACGGCCCTGCTGGTGAACATCGTCGAGCACAGGCAGGAGAGCAAGCAGGCCTTTTTCCGGGTGGTGGAGATCAACGACGACACAGAGGACCCGGCGGTATGGGGAAGGAACTTCCCGCTGCAATACGACGCCTACAGGCGGACTGTGGACATGCAGCGGACGCGGTTCGGCGGCAGCGAGGCGCTGCCGCGGACTCCCACGCAGGCCGATCCGCGCGACCGCGTATCGCAGTCGAAGATCGAAGAGGACCCGCGGCTGAAGACGATGTGGCTCGGCTATCCCTTCTCAGTGGATTTCCGCGAGGAGCGCGGCCACGCTTACATGCTGATCGACCAGCGCACCACCAGGCGGGTCCTGGAATTCAAGCAGCCGGGCGCATGCCTCAACTGCCATGCGTCCACTTACGTGACCATGAAGAAGCTTGGCGCCGGCGACATCTTTGTGGGCTTTGAAAAGATGAACAAGATGCCCTACATGGAAGCGACGAAGATGGCGCAGCACCCGGTGTCGTGCATTGACTGCCACGACCCGCAGTCGATGAAGCTGCGGATCACGCGGCCGGCGTTCATCGAGGGCATCCGCAACCTCAAGGCCTCGCAGGGAGTCGCGAACTACGATCCGAACACGATGGCGCCGGCGCAGGAGATGCGCAGCTTTGTGTGCGCGCAGTGCCACGTCGAGTACTACTTCAAGGGCGACGAGAAGCGGTTGACGTTCCCCTGGCGCAAGGGGCTGAAGGCCGAGAATATGTTCGACTACTACGAAGAGGTCGGCCACAAGGACTGGGTCCACAAGGAGACCGGCGCCCCGGCGCTCAAGGCGCAGCATCCGGAGTTCGAGTTTTACAGCCAGGGAATTCACGCGCGGTCGGGAGTGGCGTGCGCCGACTGCCACATGCCCTACAAGCGCGAGGGCGGCGTGAAGATCAGCGACCATCACGTGCGCAGTCCGATGTTGAACGTGAACCGCGCCTGCCAGGGCTGCCATCACTTCTCCGAGCAGGAGATGAGAGACCGCGTGGAGCAGATCCAGTTGCGCTTCATGGAGGCGCGCAACCGCGCGATGGACGCGCTGATGGAGCTGATCGTCGATTTGAAGAAGGCGAAGGACGCGGGCGCGACGGACGCCGGACTGAAGGAAGCGCAGCAGGCGCAGCGCAAGGCGACTTTCTTCATCGACCTCGTGGAGGCGGAGAACTCGGTGGGCTTCCACGCACCGGCCGAGGAGCTGCGTGTGCTGACGGTGGCGCTCGATGCGGTGCGCAAGGGCCAGTTGTCGCTGCGTGGCGTGCAGCCGAAGCAGAGAGCGGAATCGGGAGTCGGCCGGCCGCGCGCAGGCGAGTAGTCCGGCACGGCCGGTCAAGGTTTAGGCGGGAGCGCGCGCCGCTCGCGTTCCTCTCGAATCGCGCGGAGCCTCCTGTCCACAGGAATTGCGAAATCAGTCACGGAGCTTGCCGGCTCTTCTCAGACGGCGTGCGACGGCTGCAAGTGTTAAGCGAGGCTCGGCAGACCTGCGCTCCGCGATCAGACAGTCGAAGAAATCCTGCAAGAGCCGCTGGCGTTTCCGCAGGTCGATCACGACGGCTGTCTAGCGGCCCTGCTCGTTCGTGACGGACTGAGTTCCCGAAGCAGCGGATGCAGGCGTAATGCCCGCCGCTCGTATGGCATCTCGCACGAACACACAGGCTGTCCGCAAGCCGGCGGACGCGACGTCGCTGCTCTCTACGGCTCCAGCTCCTCGGTGAGGACTGCGCCGGCCGGGACGGTGACTTTCTCCTCCCCGTTCACGGCAGCCTCCGGAACCATCTCGTCACCTGTATCACGAAGATGAGGACGCCACATAAAGTGTGTCGGGACCGGTTCCGCGACGGCGTCCAGAAAGATCTCCACGTCCCGTTCTGACAGCCCGGCCGCCAGCCTGTGTTCCGGCTTGCAGCATACTGCCTCCTGCTCCATCATCGATTCCTGACAGACCGCCGATTCTCTCCTCCCTTCGCGGGCCAACAGTGAAACGGTTGGGATTGATGGCGAAAACCGGCCGCAGGCGCGTTCCGCTGAGCGTTGTGGGGCGCTTCGCGTGCGTGACCCTGTTGCCGCTCGCGAGGCTGGGCTGGCTTGGTTGGCGGCTGCTCGAGCAGGACCGGATGCTCGCAGCCCGGCGGCGGCAGGGGCCGACTTCGCGGTGGAAACCTCCGCCGCGCCGGCCCAGCGATGCGCCCAGTGGGGTGTTTCGATCGGCGCCAGGCCGGGTTCGAAAGCCCGGAGCGCCGATTCGGGCTCGCTGCGCAAGTTTGCGATCGTTGTCGAACTGCGTAATGCGACGGCCGGCGCATCATACTTGAAGTCGGGACGTTATCCTACGAGGCCTGGGTGATCGAAAACCTCGCCGGCGTCCTGGCCCGGCAATCACCTGAGCGCGCGGTGCTGACGCACCGCCCCCGGATGGCTTAGATTCGTAGGAAGCGCCGCGGTCCGCGGATCGGGCCGCGGCGAGGCGCTGAAACAACGCCGCATGGACGAATCGCGACTACAGCCCGGGAGCCGACTGGCGCACTACCAGGTCCTGGCGAAAGCCGGAGAGGGCGGCAGCGGGTTTGTCTACCGCGTCCAGGATACGAAGCTGAACCGCACGGCCGCGTTGAAAGTCCTGCGCTGGGAAGCCGAGCAGGACCCTGCCGTCCGGCGGCGCTTCATGCGCGAAGCCGAAGCCGCCTCGGCGCTGAACCATCCGAATATCGTCACCATCTACGAAGTGGGCGAGGCCGACGGGCTCCACTACATCGCCATGGAGCACATCGAGGGCCGCACACTCCGCGAGACGTTCCGCCAGGGCAAGCTCGACGTCGAGGCGACGCTGCGCATCGCCGTGCAGATCGCCGACGCCCTCCACGCCGCGCACTCGGCGGGGATCGTCCACCGCGACCTCAAGCCCGGCAACATCATGGTGACCGGCGACGGCCACGTCAAAATCCTCGACTTCGGCCTGGCCAAGCCGGGCCACGGCATGGGGGCTTCCGGAGCGGACGACATCACAAAGAGCGTCGCTCTCACGCGCGAAGGCGTCTTGCTCGGAACTTTCGCCTACATGTCGCCGGAACAGGCCGAAGGCAAGCCCGTCGACGGCCGCTCCGATATCTTCGCCTTCGGCTGCGTGCTCTACGAAATGCTCGCCCGCCAGCGCGCGTTCGAAGGCGGATCGAGCGTCAGCACGCTCGCCGCCGTGATCCACAAAGAGCCGCAGCCGCTGCGCGAGCTGGAGCCGTCGCTGCCGGCCGGCCTCGATTGGCTGGTGGCCCGATGCCTGAAGAAGGACCCGAAGGCGCGCTGGCAGAATATCGGCGACGTGAAGATCGTCCTCGAGCGTCTTCTCGCCGAAAAGGAAGAGCAGATCGCCGCCGCGATGCCGCAATCCCGCGGGAAGCGGATCGCGCGTTACTCCGCCGCGGCGCTCGCGGGCGCTCTCCTTGCAGCCGGCGCTGGATGGACGCTCCGCGAGCGCTGGCTGCCGCGGAAACCCGAGCCCTTCGTCCGCCGCCTGACTGCCGACGCCGGCCTCAACACCGCGCCTGTGCTGTCGCGCGACGGATCGACCCTGGCCTTCGCGTCCGACCGCGGCGGCGAAGGCAACCTCGACATCTGGGTGCAGCAGATCGGCAGCGGCAGGCCGGTCCGGCTGACGCGCGAGCCGGAGGACGAAACCGACCCCGACATCTCCCCCGACGGCTCCAGGGTGGCCTATCGCTCCGAGCGCGCCGGCGGAGGGATCTACGTGGCCCCGGTTCTGGGCGGAGAGCCGATGCTGGTCGCCAACGGAGGGCGCAATCCCAGGTTCTCGCCCGATGGAAAGCGGATCGCGTTCTGGAAGGGCCGTGAGTCGCCGGCCTATGTCCCGGGATCGGCGGGCGTGTTCATCGCCGGCGCGGGAGGCGGCGAGGCGCACGCCGTCCACGGCCAATTCGCCGCCGCGCTCTACCCGGTGTGGTCGCCGAAGGGCGACGAACTGCTGGTTCTGGGAAGACGCGACGGCTCGCGGCCGCTCGAAGAGTCGCTCGACTGGTGGATTCTCGGCGCCGCCGGCGGGAGCGCGAAGAAGACCGGCGCCCTGCGCCTGCTGGCGGAGCAGAAGCTGCTCTACCTCACCGGCCAGCAGCAGTTCGTCCCGCTCTCCTGGCACGGCCCGGGCTTCGAGGGCAAGGTGCTGTTCGCGGCCTCGAAGGGAGACTCGAGCAATCTCTGGGAGATTCGCATCTCGCCCGCCGGGCGCGCGGAGGGCAATGCCGCGCGCGTCACAGGCGGCACGGGAAGAGAGATGTTCGCCTCGCCGGCCGCATCCGTCGACGGCGTGCGCCTCGCCTACGCCAGCCTGAACATCGACTTCGACATCTGGGAGCTGCCCCTCGACGAAGAGTCCGGCAAGCCGCGCGGCGGGATGAAGCGCGTCACCGAGGACGCCTCGTCGGATCTGTTCCCATCGCTCTCCGCCGATGGCGACACGCTGGCGTATCTTGAGAGGCGCCTGGGAATCTGGACTCTCCGCACGCGCAGCTTCGCAACCGGCCGCCAGACCGCGGCGCTTTCCACAAACACGGAGCTGACCTACCCCAAGATCTCCCGCGACGGAACCAGGCTGAGCTACGCCGATCTCGACGGCAACATCTGGCAAGTGGGAATCCAGGGCGGCACCGCGGAGAGACTGTGCAGCGCGTGCGGCTCCCCCAGCGACAGCAGCGCGGACGGCGCGCGAGTGCTGGTGGAGCCCTTCGATACGCCCGAAGCGATTCACGGCCTGGATGCGCGCTCGAAGTCCGTAACCACGATCGCGCCCAGCGCGGGGCGGCTCCTCGGAGCGCGGCTTTCCCAGGACGAGAAGTGGCTGGCCTTCCATCGAATCGAGGACGGCAAGCCGAATCCGCGCATTTTCATCGCGCCGATGCAAGGAGCGAAGGCCGCTGCGCCGGACCGCTGGACCGCCGTCACCGCCGGCGAGGCCGTGGACCGCGACCCGCGCTGGTCGCCCGCGGCCGGCGTACTCTACTTCACCAGCGACCGCGACGGCTTCCGCTGCCTGTGGGCGCAGCGTCTGGACGCCGCGAGCAAGCGGCCCGCCGGCGGACCGTTCCCCGTCGTCCATCTCCATCACGCCAGGTTCTCGCTGCGCGCGATTGCGAATCTGGGCGATGCGATCGGCATGTCCGTCGCCCGCGGACGCGTCGTTTTCGCTCTCGGCGAGCTCACCGGCAACGCCTGGATGCAAATTCGCGAGCGCTGACGCCCGGCGGTGCGAATTTTTTTGGACTCCCGGCGCGTCTTCGGTTAGACTACGTGGCAATGCTTTGCTGACGCGAAGCATAGGAGAAAGAACGATGGCAACGAAGAAGGCCGCCTCGAAGAAAGCGCCCGCGGCGAAGAAGCCGAAGCCAGTCGCCAAGAAAAAAGGCGAAAAGCAAGGCTCGACCGGCGGGGGTTGAACGAGAGGAGCATCCGAAGTGATTGGAGGACCGGAGTCCCCCGAGAAGCCGCGCAACACGCGCTCGCGGAGGCCGCGCCGGTTCTCCACGCACAAAGCGCGCGCGGCGTGGTTCCAGGAGCGCGCCACCTATCCCTTCCGCGACGCGAATGTCTGGCCCGTCGCCGAGTGCCGCTGCTACGAGCACCCCGATGCCTACCTTTGGACTCCGCCGGACCGGGCGAAGTGGAAATGGGAGGAGCTCGGTCCATCCAACATCGGCGGGCGCCTTACGAGCCTGATTGTGGACGCGGCGGACGAGCGGCGCCTGATCGCCGGGGCGGCCGCGGGAGGCGTTTGGAGGAGCGTTGATGCCGGCGCCACTTGGGAGCTGTTCTGGAATGATCCCAGAACGCTGAACATCGGCAGCCTCGCCTCGCACAAGGACGCCGCCGGCGGCGGCTTCCTGCTCTGTGGAACAGGGGAGGCCAATCTCTCCACCGACAACTATCCGGGCGTCGGCGTCTTCCGTCATGAACCGCCGGAAGACGGCTGGCGCTGGATCGCGCCGGCTTCGGCGGGCCTGCCGCTGCGCATCGGCGCGCTGGCCATCAACCCGCGCAATCCGGCCCATGTTCTCTTGGGCGGCGTCACCCACCTGGCGGACGAGCTGGGCGGCCTGTATCGCAGCACGGACGGCGGCTTTCACTGGCAGCGCCAACTGAACGGCGACCGGCCGTTCATTACCGCGCGCAGCTTTCACTGCCACGCGGTCGTGTTTCATCCCAAGGAGACTTGCGTCCTGGCGGCGGTCGACGCCAACGGCCCGTTGAGCGGGATCTGGCGCTCCACCGACGACGGCGTCACCTGGGCGCAGTGCTCGCGCGGCCTTCCGCCGGGCGAGGAGTTCGGCCGCGCCAGCCTCGCCTTCGCGGGCTCGGCGAGGCGCGTGTACGCCTTCGCCGAAAACGGGCGGGACTCCTACCTGGGCTTCTACCGCAGCGACGATCTGGGAGAGAGCTGGATGGAGAGCGGCTCGCACCGGTTCGTTGATGAGCGCCAGTTGAGCTACAACAACTGCATTGCGGCTCATCCGGAAGACCACGACGTCGTGATCTGCGGCGGAGTGGAATTGCATCGCACCCGCGATGGAGGACGCCGCTGGCGTCAGATCACCGACAGCGGTCTCCGGCGCGGCTCCAAACGCAGCGTCCACGAAGATCACCATGCGCTGGCGATCACGCGCGGCGGCGCAGTCTACTCGGCCAACGACGGAGGACTCGACATCAGCCTGGACCTGGGCGAGAGCTGGGAGAATCGCTCCCGCGGGCTGCGCATCACCATGTTCTACGACCTCGATGTCGCGCCGTCGAATGGCGGCTGCTACGGCGGAGGGGCGCAGGACAATGGAACGGTCTTGCGGCTCCCGGGCGCGCGCAAGGGAGAATTCAGCCGTGAGTTGGATGGAGACGGCGGCTGGATGGTGTACGATCCGGACGACGAAGAGTTGATCATCGCCTCGGCGCAGCGGATGAGCCTCCGCCGGCACACGCGCCGCTTCGGTTGGGAGGACATCACGCCGGAGAACGCGAGCAATGCGGAGCGCAACCGGGTCTGGATGTCCTTCATCGCGATGGACCGCACTCCGGATGCCATGCTCCCGCGCCGCCTCTTTGCGGGCACGACGCGCGTCTGGCGCAGCATCGACGGCGGAACCGCCTGGAGGCCCGTCTCCAACCCCCTCGACGGCTCGCCGGTCTCCGCGATCGAAGTGGCGCCGCTGAGCCCGGATTGCGTGCTCGTGGGCACCGAGCGCGGAGGGATCTTCCGCGGAACGCGCGGCGGAACGAGGTGGTCGCCGAATGTCGCCGGCCCCGAGCTGCCGCGCAAGATCGTCACCCGCATCGCGGGCCACCCGCGCGATCCAAGCACCTTCCTCGCGACAGTGGGCGGCGTCGCTCGTCCAGTTCGGCCCGTCGAGAACCCCTACCGCCTCTATGACGCCGCGAAGCCGCCGGACACTGGGCAGGGAGACTGGCCGCGCGTGTTCATCTCGCGCGACGAGGGAAGAACCTGGAGCGGCGCTTACGAGGGCTGCAAGCTGCCCGGCGTCCCGCACCACGCTGTCGTCTTCGACCCCGCGCGGCCGGACTGTGTATTCGTGAGCAACGACGCGGGTGTCTTTATGTCGGACAATCTGGGCGCCGCTTGGTCGGACATCAGCGGTGAACTGCCGCCAGTGATGGTAACCGACCTGGTGATCCACGCCGATGACGCCGGCCGCTTCCTATACGCCGCCACATACGGGCGCGGCATCTGGCGCATCCGCCTGGAGCCGTAGCCGCCCGCCGCTCAGCGCTTCATCAGCCGGATATTTCCGTTCGTCGTCCGCAGCTCGAGCAGCGGACCGCCCTGTCCGATGCGGCCGTCCACGTGGTCCTTCTCTATTTCGTTGGCGGCGAGCTCGAAATCCGAGTTGATGCGGCCGTGCGAGGTGTCCGCGCGCACCTGGGCATTCACCCCCGCGGGCAGGCCGATGTTGACGCTGCCGTTCGAGGTCCTCACGCGGACGCCGTGGTCCTTCCAACTCTCGAAGTTGAGCGTCACGCTGGCGTTGGAGGTTTCCGCGACCACCGGGCGCCCCGGATCCATGGCGCCAAGCGTGGCGCTGATCGAGCCGTTCGAGGTCTCGGCGCTGAAGCCGCCCCGAACATCATCGGCCTTGATGCTGCCGTTCGAAGTCTTCAAATCCGCCCGGCCATTGAACTTTTGCAGCTCGACCGCGCCGTTCGACGTCTTCACGTTGACGTCGCCGGCGACGCTCCAGACTTTCACCGAGCCGTTCGAAGTTTGCAGCCGCGCGTCGCCCTCGATGGACTCCACGCGCAGGCTGCCGTTGGACGTCTCGATGCGGTCGAGCATCACCTTGCGCGGAACCTTGAGCAGGAATCGCGCGCCGCAGTTGCAGTTGCGCTCGAGCGGGCGAACCGCGCGAACCCGCAGCGAGGAAGCGTCGGAAAGGACGTCGATCTTGATGGCCCGCATCACCTCCTCGCGGGACGCATACTTCGTGCCCGTCACGGAGACGGATTCCTGGTCCCAGCCCAGGATCTCGACGGAGCCGTTGAAGCTCTCCAGCGTAATCCTGCCGCCGGAACTCAGCTTGTAGTCGTGGGAGAACTCCTCCTTGAAACGCTGGGAGTCGCCCCAGTCTCCGGGGGCGAATTCACAGCCGGCCACGGAGAAGGCCAGCAGCGCGATCAGCACGCGCGGACGGAGCAATCGCATCGTCGTTTCACCTCGCTGCCGTCTAATACGAGCCGGCCGGCGCGGAAGTTCCGGGAAAAGGGCGGCATTCCGGCCGCCCCTCTCGCAGCGCTACTTCCAGGCCCAGATTTTGGTTGAGGTTGTGCCGTCAGCCGCGGATTCGTACTCAAAGACGCCCGGCGCCCGGTTGAGTTGCGCCAGTTTTGCAGAGGCGGTGCGAAAGTAAAGGATCCCCCTGTAGCTCACCGCTCCTCCGGCCTGGAGCAGGCCCAGGCCCGAACCTTTCCAGGACACCATCTCGCCTTCCGTCGTGATCATGCCGCCCTCACCTTCACCGTAGACCGTCCCGTCGGCGCGCACCTCGGCTGAGTAGGTGCCGAAACCCATGATGTCGACTCCGAGCATCTTGCCGGAGTCCTCGAACGTAACCTCCAACCTCATCGGGTCGGAAGACAGAACACGGCGCACGATCCGCCGCCCCGTCGCCTCTCCAATCTGTTCACCCAGCATCTTTCACCCTCCTGACTCTCGAACGAATCTCCTCCCTTCGCGCCCTCCGGCGCCGAAAGGCCCGACGGCAGTATACACGAAAATCTTGACCGTGGTGTCCAGTAAATTCATACTGAACACCCCCGTGCCAACACTTACCTTTCGCCCGGGCCGCCGGTACCGCCATCTTCACGACTCCCGCCTGAGGCGCTGCCCGGCCTTCCCGTGACGGCCGGCTGAGGACGCCCGGACACTCAGCCAGAGCAGGACACGCCCCCAACCTTGGCCTCAACATCCGCGCCCACCGGCCCCATCAGCGGCCAACGATGTCATCCGCTGTGTTGAATGTTCTTCAGAATCGGTATCCATCTGAGTCCCCCGGTGGCCTTTTTGCCCGTTTCAAAAAACCCGTTCACAAGATTTTGTAGCTAGATTCTAAACGACTTAACCCCAATCCATTTTTTTCGCCCTGAGACAATGGAAGTGGAGGCATATGATGCCCGCTGCATC
>CAYYNC010000049.1:0-48290 GCA_964472745.1 uncultured Solibacteraceae bacterium | reverse complement strand
CTGAGCGCGGCCTGACCATCGCACAAGCGGCGGGGCTCCGGTCCCGCCCGTGCTCTTGTTCCGGCTTTCCATTCTCCCGCGCCGCTGCCGGCCGGCAGCCCGCCGCTTGCGTACGGTCAAGCCGGCTGACGGCCGGAGACAATTTCGGCGCAAGTTCCCGGGTGTCCTGTGGAGGCGCATGCGATGACCCCTGTGCCGGCGCGGGTCGTCGCCCGCACCTTGCTGTGCTATATTGGACGTGGATGTTCGCGGTGTTCTCTCGCCCGAACCTGAAAGCGCTCTCCCATCACCCCCCGCGGCGGAAGCCCCGCGCGATGAGCAACCACTCCACATTGCAGACCGAATGAAAGCGCGCGTCCAAATCAGCCGCGGCGTCGAATCCTTTTTCGGCACGCGGGACGAAAACATCCGCCTTCTCGAATCCGGGCTCGGCGTCCTGACCCATCTGAGCGCCGACGCTCTCGAGATCGAAGGCGAGCCCACCCAGGTCGCCCGCGCCGAGAAGATCGTGCTCGACTACATCGGCCTGATCGAGGACGGCCAGCGCATCTCGCCCGGCGATGTGAACAGCTACTTGCGCGTGCTCACCGCCGACGACACCACCACCTTGCGCGGGCTCGTCGAAAGCGGCCGCGGACGCAACTTCGGAAAAAAGACCGTCGTCCCCAAAACGGTCAACCAGCGCAGCTACCTCGACGCCATCGAGCGCCTCGATCTGGTCTTCGGCATCGGCCCCGCCGGCACCGGCAAGACCTACCTCGCCATGGCGATGGCCGTCTCCGCGCTGCTCACGAAGCAGGTGGTGCGCATCATCCTCACGCGCCCCGCGGTCGAGGCCGGCGAGCGCCTCGGCTTTCTGCCCGGCACCTTGCAGGAGAAGGTGGACCCCTACCTCCGCCCGCTCTACGACGCGCTCTACGACATGCTCGACGCCGACAAGGTCGACAAGCTCATCGAGCGCAACGTCATCGAGATCGCGCCGCTCGCCTTTATGCGCGGCCGCACGCTGAACGACAGCTTCATCATCCTCGACGAGGCGCAGAACTCCACGCCCGAGCAGATGAAGATGTTCCTAACGCGCCAGGGCTTCAACTCGAAGATGGTCGTCACCGGCGACATCACGCAGATCGACCTGCCGATCGGACGCCGCTCCGGCCTGCACGACGCCGTGGACATCCTCACCGGCGTCGAGGGCATCGCCTTCGTTTACTTCGATCAGCGCGATGTCGTGCGCAACCCGCTCGTTCAGCGCATCGTTCGCGCTTACGAGCGCTACGGCGAGATCTCCGGCTCCGCGCGCCAGATGAACCTCAGGCTCACCGATTCGCCGGAAGCCGCCGAAGCTCCCGCGCCGCCCGCCGCCGAGCCTGAAGTGCAATGACCGCAGACTCTCCGTCACAATCGCGCGATCCCCTGGTGCTGTTCCGCGGCGTCCCGCGCGGGCTCAGCCGCGAAGCGGTCCGCGATTTCGCGGAGCGCCTCGAGACCGAGGTCGCGGCCGGGCGCGCGTTCTGCTGTCTCATCACGAACGACGCCATGCTCCGCCGCCTGAACCGCGAGTTCCGGGGCCAGGACGCGCCCACCGATGTCCTCTCATTCCCTTCCGCAGCTCCCGATGGCGCTCTCGGCGACATCGCCGTCTCCGCGGGCCGTGCCGCCCGCCAGGCCGGCGAATTCGGCCACTCGCTTGAAACCGAGATCTCTATCCTGATGCTGCACGGCCTCCTGCACTTGTTGGGCTACGACCACGAGACCGACCGCGGCCGCATGCGCCGCGCCGAAGCCAAGTGGCGGCGCAAGCTCGGCCTGCCCGCCGGCCTCGTCGAGAGAACGCACCGCCAATGATCTTCCCGCTCGCGTTCGTCTTGGCCGCCATCATTTGCCTCGTGTCGTTCGTGCAGTTGCTCTACCTCGAGTCCATGCGCCTGCGCTCGCGCGACTACCCCGCCCTCGAGTTCTTCAAGGAGACATTGCAGGAAAAGCTTGGCTTCGAAACCGAAGCCGGAGCGCTCGTCTTCTCGCTGATGAAGCATACGCTGCTGGTCGCCTGCGGCGCGGCGCTGGTCGCCGCCGGCGTGGCTCAGGGCGACTCCTGGCTCTACGCCCTCGAGGGCGCCGCCATCGCCTGGGTCACCATGCTGGGGGCAAGCTACCTGCTGCCCCAGATCCTCTACCGCCGCTCGTCGGGGCTCTGGGTGCTGCCACTCGTTCCGTTCCTCAAGTTCCTGGCGCTCGTCTTCCGGCCGCTCACCGCCCTGTTCGGCTTCCTCCACTCGATCTTCGAGCTCAGCTCTCCCACGCCCGCGGAGACGGAGACGTCGAATGGATCGAGCGACATCGAGATCCTCATCACCGCCGGCGAAGAAGAAGGGCTGATCGAGGAAGGCGACCGCCGGCTGATCAGGAGCGTCGTCGAATTCGGCGACAAGCGCGTCCGCGAGGTCATGACGCCGCGCCGCGCGATCGTCGCCACCGAGGCAAGCCGCGATCTCGAGAGCCTCCGCGACCTCACCATCAACGAGCAGTACTCGCGCATCCCCGTATACGAGCAGTCGATCGATCACATCATCGGCTTCGTCCACGTCAAGGATCTGTTCGAGCTGGATGAAGATGAACGCGCCGGCAAAACAGCCCGCGACATCATGCGCCCCATCGACGGCGTCCCCGAAACCAAGCTCGTGGCCGACCTGCTCCGCGAAATGCAGCGCGACGGCCGCCACATCGTCTACGTCGTCGACGAGTACGGCAACGTCGCCGGCCTTGCCACGATGGAGGACCTCATGGAGGAGGTCTTCGGCGAAATCCGCGACGAGCACGAGCCGGCGCACGACATCGAGCAACAAAACGACGGCTCGGTGATCGTCGCCGGCAGCTACGACCTCGATCACCTGCACGAATTGTTTGGCTTCAACCCTCCCGCGGGGACGGAATCCACAACGGTCGGCGGCCTGGCCACCGAGTGGTTCGGCGCAGTGCCTAAGCCCGGTGAGAGCATCGAGCGCGATGGCATCGTCCTTGAAGTCGTCGCCGCCGACACGCTCAGAGTGGACCGCGTTCGCATCCGCAAAGCAGAGTCCCCGGAGGACGCCGCGCGGCCATGAAACACCGCTCCGGTTTCGTCTCGATCCTGGGCCGCCCGAACTCCGGCAAGTCGACGCTGCTGAACGCGCTGCTCGGGACCAAGCTCGCCATCGTCGCGAACAAGCCCCAGACCACGCGCACCTCCATTCAAGGAGTGTGGACAGCGCCGGAAGCCCAAGTGGTCTTCGTCGACACCCCCGGTATTCACAAGGCGGATTCAATCTTCAACCGGCGCATGATGAAAACCGTCGGCGAGGCGCTCGAAGCGCCCGACCTCGTGCTCTTCGTCATCGACGCCCTCCGCGCGCCCGGAGAGGAGGACGAGCAGGCGTTGCAGCTCCTGAAGAAATGCGAGGCCCCCGCCCTCGCCGTCTTCAACAAAGTCGACGCACTCCCCCACAAGGACGTGTTGCTGCCCCTGATCGACCACTATCGCCAAAGGCACGACTTCGCCGCCTACTTTCCCATCTCGGCCAAGAGGGGCGAAGGCCTCGACGATCTCCGCGCCGGGATCCTGGAGCGCCTGCCCGAAGGTCCAGCCTACTTTCCCGAGGACTACCTGACCGATCAGCCCGAACGTTTCCTCGCCGCCGAGATCATCCGCGAGAAAGCGCTCGCGCTCACGCGGCAGGAAGTGCCCCACGCCGTCGCCGTTCTGGTCGACGAGTGGAAAGAAGAGGGCCGCCTCCTCCGCATCCTGGCGACGATCCACGTGGAGCGGGCGGGCCAGAAAGCCATCATCATCGGAGCCAAGGGCGCAAAGTTGAAAGAGATCGGAACGCAGGCCCGCCTGGAGCTCGAATCGATGTTCGAGCGCAAAGTCTTCCTCGCCCTCTTCGTGAAAGTGAGCGAAAAGTGGCGCGAAAACCCCCACTTCCTCAACGAGCTCGACTGGCGCACGCACGGCGGCGGCGCGTAGTGCCGGCATCGCTATCGGCCTCCGCGACTCTGCGACACTTCCTCGACCAGTGGACAGAGCAGTCGAGGCGCGTCGCGCGCGGGAACCTCCAACCGGCGCTGCCCCGATCTTCACAGCCGTTGATCCGCCGCTGGTGCGGGGCGCTGTGCATCGCGATCCTGCCGCTCGCTTCGACGCCGGATGGCCTGAGAGTCGTCCCATCCAACGGAAGAGCCTGATACCCAAACAGTCAGCCAATCACGAGCGTCAGCGATTGGAGAGCGGGCCTCCTTCCGTGGCGTCTTCGTCCAGTGAGAGTTCCTCCCGCACCGCCTTGGCCAAGTCCTCGCGCCCGCTCGCACGGTGGATGCGGGCCGCCTCCGCGGCGGCCGAAGCGGCGTCCCCCATCGCGCCCAGCAGTCTTGCCTGCGGCCAGAGCGTAATGGTCTCTCTGTAACGGTCGCCGATCCGGCGGTATATTGTCAGGGCATCGCCATAGAGCCGCTGGGCCTCCTCGTGGTGCGTCTGACTCAACGCAACATCCCCGAGGCTCTTTAGCGCATTGGCTTCCCCTGGCCGACCGCCAATTTGGCGCTACATGGGCAGGGCCTGGTTGTAGGTTCCCTTGGCTTCATCGAATCGCCTCAGACGCAGCGCCGCATCGCCGAGGCTCTGGAGGCCATTGGCTTCTCCTCGCCGGTCGCCGATCCGGCCATAAACGGCCAGCGCCTGCTCGTAGAGTGCCTGGGCTTCTTCGCAGTGCGCTTGCTCCGATGCTGCGTCGCCGGGGCTTTTCAGAGCATTCGCCTCCCCAAGCCCGGAACATGCCGGACTTGAGCCGTTCACTGAGTTGTGTCAGGGGCCAGCCTCTCACCTGGCGCCATCGATCCCGGCAAGCAGTTCGGCGATCAATGCGTGGCGGGACCAGGGGCGCTGAATCTGCGCTGGACGCAGGGATCACCTGTTTCAAACGGAGCGGCTGCTCTGAATCGTCCCGGCTTCCGGGTTGAAAACGCCGGTCAGATTCACGAAGCTGTCAACGGCCGGGGACAGGCAGGATTGTACCCGCCACGTCAGCGAACTGTTTCATTGGAACCGCAATCGTGGGGCGGGGAGCGGGCGTGTCGCCCCACTGCCGGCGGGAGCTACAGTTCTTCCAGCGCTGTCCACGCCTTGGTCTTTGCCGCCCGATCGAACAGCGCCCAGAATCTTGGATTGGCCGACAGCACCAGGCTCTCGAGGTCTGTGGACTCGTCCACGGGCAGCAAAACGGCGCAGCTCCTGCCGTGCTTCGTGATCACGACCGGGCCTGTCTCGTTCAAGCGGTCAATGACGCTGCTGATGTTGTTCCTTACTTCGCGCAGGCTTTCAATCTTCATAGCTCGAACTCCTCTCCTCCGATCACCAGCCGGTTGCCCGGCTTCAGGCCGGTCAGAACGATCTCAACGATTTCGGCACGAACCCGGTAGAAGATCCGAACATCTCCCATTTGCAATTCGTACTCGGCGTGGAGTGACGGTCGCCGCAGCCTGAACTTGTTGCGGCTCTCGTCGGTCGGGTCATTCTCTTGCAGATGGACTCGGATACCGTTCCGAACGCCCGCCTGCCGCGCCCTCGGGAGCGCTCGGAAGAGGCGAACCGCTGTATCTGAGAGGACGACGCGCCTCACTCCAATATCGTAGCAAGATTGTGCGACGGCCCCGGTGAGTCGAGCGGCGATCTCTTGCGGCTGGATTTCGACGGCCCGTGAGACAATGGTGGGTTCCCCAATGACAGGTCACGAGATCCGCCGGAAGTTCCTCGAGTTTTTTGCAGAACGAAGCCATCGCGTCGTCCGCAGCTCGTCGCTGGTGCCCGCCAACGACCCCACGCTGCTGTTCACCAACGCCGGGATGAACCAGTTCAAGGATGTCTTCCTCGGCCTCGAAAAACGCGACTATACGCGCGCGGTGACCGCGCAGAAGTGCGTCCGCGCCGGCGGAAAGCACAACGATCTGGAGAACGTCGGCTACACGCGCCGCCATCACACTTTCTTCGAGATGATGGGCAACTTCAGCTTCGGCGACTACTTCAAGGCCGAAGCAATCGACTTCGCGTGGGACCTCGTCACCAACCACTACCAGATGTCGAAGGACCGCCTCTACATCACCGTTTTCCGCGAGGACGACGAAGCCGAAGAACTCTGGCAAAAGGTCGCGGGCGTGCCGCGGGACCGCATCTTCCGCCTCGACGAGAAAGATAACTTCTGGCAGATGGGCGAGACCGGACCCTGCGGCCCGTGCTCCGAAATCCACTACGACCTCGGCCCGCACGCCGCCGAGCCGGGCCGCGAGCACGAGCGGTTTCCGCTCGACGGCGGCGGACGCTTCGTCGAAATCTGGAACCTCGTCTTCATGCAGTTCGACCGCGACGCGTCTGGCGCGCTGACCCCGCTGCCGCGGCCCTCCATCGACACCGGCCTGGGACTGGAGCGCGTCGCCGCGATCCTGCAAGGAAAGCTCTCGAATTTCGAATGCGACCTGCTCGCGCCGATTGTCCTTCAAGCTTCGGACCTCTTCGGCCGCGCGCACGGCGAGGACGCGCGTCTGGACACCGTGCTCCGCATTTGCGCCGACCACGCGCGCGCCGCCGCGTTCCTCATTCACGACGGCGTGCTGCCGTCCAACGACGGCCGCGGTTACGTGCTGCGCAAGATCATGCGCCGGGCCATGCGCAACGCGCGCATGGCCGGCGTTGTCGAGCCGTTTCTGTATAAGCTCACCGGCTTTGTGGCCGAATTGATGCAGCCGGCGTATCCCGAGCTCATGGAGAGCGCCCAGCGCGTAGCGCGCGTCGTCAAGGACGAAGAGCATCGCTACGCGACCACGTTCCAAATCGCCGAGCGCGTCTTCCACGACGAAGCGAAGAAGTCCGCCGGCGGCGTGCTGTCGGGCGCGGTCGCGTTCAAGCTGTACGACACCTACGGCATGGCGCTCGACGAGCAGCAGGAGATGGCGCGCGAGCTCGGTCTTGCGATCGACCTCGACGGCTTCGAAGCGGCCATGAACCGCCAGCGCGAACGCGCCCGAGCAAGCTGGAAGGGCGCTGAAAAGGCGCAGATCGCGCCCATCTACCAGCAGCTTCTCGATCAGGGCCGCACGAAGTTTCTCGGTTATCAGACCACGGTGAACGCCGCGAGCCGCATCGTCGCGCTGCTTGCCGGACAACAGCCGGTGGAATCGCTCGCGGCCGGCGCCGAAGGCGAGCTCGTGCTCGACGAAACGCCGTTCTACGCCGAGGCGGGCGGCCAGGTGGGCGACAAGGGCGAGATCCTCGACCCCGCCACGGGCGCTGTCCTCGCACACGTGCTCACCACTTACTCCTCGGTGCCGGGACTCACCGTGCACAAGATCCGCGCCGCGGCGCCGCTGCACAAGGATCAGGTGGTGACCGCGAGCGTGGATGCGGAAGCGCGACGCGCGACGATGCGCAACCACACCGCGACGCACCTCGCCCACGCCGCGCTGCGCAAAGTGCTCGGCGCGCACGTCAAGCAGGCGGGCAGCGTCGTCGAGCCCGCGCGCCTGCGCTTCGACTTCACGCACTACACGGCCATGGACCCCGACGAGCTCTCCGAGGTCGAGCGCCTCGCCAACGATCAAGTGCTCGCCAACATCGCCGTCGCCACCGAAATCCTTCCGCTCGAAGAGGCGCTGCAAACCGGCGCGATGGCGCTGTTCGGCGAGAAATACGGCGACAGCGTGCGCGTCGTCAGCGTCCCCGGCTTCAGCAAGGAGCTGTGCGGCGGCACGCATGTCGCGCGCACGGGCGACATCGGTCTGGTGAAGATCGTGTACGAAGGCAGCATCTCCGCCGGGGTGCGCCGCATTGAAGCCGTCACCGGCGCAGGCGCGCTCGAGCGCTTCCAGCAGACCTCGCAGGCCGTGCAGCGCATCGCCGGCCTCATGCGCACCGGCGAGAATGAAGTGCTCGATCACATCGAAAAACTGATCGCGCAGCAAAAGCAGCTCGAGCGCCAGATCGAGCAGCTCAAGGAAAAGGCCGCGCACGCGCTCCTCGCCGAGCTGGAATCGCAGGCGCGCGAAGTGAAAGGCGTGAAGGTGCTTTCCGCGATCGCACAAGGCGCCGATCGCGCGCAGATGCGCAACATGGCCGACGCGCTGCGCAACAAGTGGAAGAGCGCCGTCGTCGTTCTGGCCTCCGCGACGGACGGCGCTGTCTCCATCGTGTCGGCTGTGACGAAGGACCTCACTTCGAAGGTGCACGCGGGCAAGATCGCCGGCGCCGTCGCGCAGGCCGTCGGCGGCAAAGGCGGAGGCCGGCCCGACCTCGCCGAAGCGGGCGGTAAAGACGCCGCCGCGTTGCCGCAGGCGCTCGATGCGGTTTACGCCAGCGTCGAAGGAATGCTCTGACGCATGCTCGACGCAGTGATTGCCGGCGCGGGCCCCACCGGCCTCGCCTGCGGAATCGAATTGACGCGCCGCGGCCTGACTGCGAAGCTCTTCGACAAGGGCTGCCTCACGAACTCGCTGTACAACTACCCGACGAACATGGTGTTCTTCACCACGCCGGAGCTGCTCGAGATCGGCGGCATCCCCATGACGTCGCTCGGCGAGAAGCCGGTGCGGCTTGAAGCCCTGAAGTATTACCGCCGCGTCGCCGAGCACTTCAAGCTCGACATCCACCTCTATGAGCAGGTGCACGGCTTCGACGGCGAGGACGGCGCCTTCCGCGTGCGCACGGCGGACAGACGCGGCGAGCCGCGCGTGTACGAGTGCCGCAAGGTGATTCTCGCCACCGGCTATTACGACAAGCCCAATCTGCTCGGCGTGCCCGGCGAGGATCTGCCGAAAGTGCTGCACTACTACAAAGAGCCGCACCCCTACTACAACCACGACGTGATGGTGATCGGCGCGAAGAACTCCGCCGCCATCGCCGCGCTCGAGTTGCACTGGAGCGGCGCGCGCGTGACGCTGGTCCATCGCCGCGACAGGCTGAGCGACAGCATCAAGTACTGGATCCGCCCGAACATCGAAAACCGCATCAAAAGCGGCGAGATCCGCGCGTTTTTCGACAGTTCCGTGCTCAGAATCGAGCCCGATTGCGTGCTTCTGCGCACGCCGGAGGGCGAAGTGAGCGTGAAGAACGACTTCGTCTTCGCGATGACCGGCTATCACCCCGACACGGATTTTCTCTCCGCGCACGGCATCCACTTCGAGGAAGCGACGCGCCGCCCGAAGGTCGACGCCGAATCGCTCGAGAGCGAGCGCAAGGGCGTCTATCTCGCGGGCGTGCTCGTCGCCGGCATGCACACCAACGAGATCTTCATCGAGAACGGGCGCTTCCACGGCGCGCAGATCGCCGCCGACATCGCGCGCAAGCTCTCAGCGTAAGCGGAACAGATAGAGATCGCCCGAGAAATCGGCCATCTCCACGTCCCACGCTTCCGGCTCTTTGCGCAGCGCCTCGCCGATCGGTCCGTGGCCCGTATTCCCAACGGGAGTGACGATCCAGCGGATTCCTCGCGAGCGCACATACGCCATCGCGCTCTTGCGCCGCGGCCGCGGATCGAGGCGCAGCGGCGCCTGCGTTTTGCCGAGCGGGATCCACTTGCGATCGACGCCGAGGCCGTACGCCTGAAGCCTGTAAGCGGCATCGGCGTTGGGAATAACAACGCTGACGGCGTCCACAACGTTCGGCCTGTCGAACGCGATTTCCACGAACGCGCCGATCTGCGCTTCATCCCACGTGTACCAGCGCGTGGCGAGGTTGTTGTCGAAGGCGAGTTGCGCGTCGCCGGGCAGCGGCCACGCGGAGAGGAACCAGTTTGCCGCGGGCTTCAGCCAGCGGTCGCCGCGATAGATTTGCACGTCGGCGATGGCGAGTGCCGCGCGCTGCGGCAAACCGTCCGCACGCACGCGCACGGCGCGGAGGAATGTGCGCGGGAAGCGCCACCACATCGAGTAAAGCTGCTCCTGCGCGCCGGCCGTGGCCCAGTAGAGCGTTTGAGCGAGATTATCGAACTCCGCCGAGCTCAGCGGGCCGATCGGGACCACCGGGAGGTAGGCGAACGGCAACGCCGCCAGATCGAGCATTTTTTCGCTTTTTCTGACGTTTTGAGCGACTTTTTGCGCCATCGGGAAATGGAGCAGTTCGTCAAACAAATACTGCTCTTCCTGTTTGATCCGCAGCGCCGCCTCCCACGGAATGCCGCGTAAACGCCACGATCCCTGGGCCGAGTAGAGGTCCATCGCGGCGGGCCAAGCGCTGGCCGCGTGCAGCAGCGCGAGGGCGATGACGACGGCGCGCGGCGGCGTCATCGCCATCGCCAGCGCGATGAGCGGCAGCGCCGGCATCACGAAGCGCGTGCCGATGTTCGCGGTCCACGGCAGGAGCAATACCGCCGCGGCGCACAACAGCCAGCGCCCGGCGGGTTTGCGCAATGCGATCAGCGCCAGCGGCGCCAACAGAAACACGGGGCCGAGCAATCCTTGCAGGATGTCGCCGTGAACTGTGAGCGCGAGCGGAATCGAGTTCCAGGAGACGCCGCCGTAATCCTGCAAGAAGCGCGCGAGCGCCTGCTCGTTCGCCGCGTGAAAGGCATCGTTCGGAAAGATGCGATTGCCGAGCGGCGCGACGGGATTGCCGGTGAGAATGAAAGCGCGGAGCATCCACGGCGCGATCGGAATCGCCGCGGCGAGACCGAACACAGCGCCTGAGCGCCGCTTCCTTCGCGCGAGCAAGTACGCCTCGATGGCGACGGCCGCGAGAATCCCGGTGATCTTGATGCCGTAGCAGAAACCGGCGGCCAGGCCGGCATGGAGAAGCAGCGCGGCGCTCGGTTGCGAGCGCCATTCGAGCAGGAGCGCAAACGCGGCCAACGTGAAGAAAACGAGCGCGGCGTCGTTGTAAGCCGCCGTCCCGCTGATGCCCGCGACCGGCGCGCAGAAGTAGAGCAGCGCCGCGGCCCACGCGCGATCAGCGCGCACATCGAGCCTCCGGCCTATGTGCAGGACGAGGGGGATCGCGCCGAACAGAAAGGCGAGATGCACGAGCTTGGCCGCGCTGTGGCGCCCGATGGAAAACGCGGAGCCGAAGAGCATCTCGAGACCCTGCGGCAGCATTTCGTAGAAGCCGATGCGCGAGGGCAGCCGTCCGTCCTCCACCCACTCCTTTACGAGTCCCAGGTGATACGTCACGCCGTCGGGCTGAATCTCCGGAGCGGCGGCGTTCACCAGGTAGAGAACGCTGAAAGGAACGAGCACGACGCATGCCCACAGCGGCGCTCGCGGCGGCACGGGCCTGCGCACCTTGCGAAACAACAGCGGGGCGGAAGCCGCTGTTATGGCGAGAAACACCGCGCGGCGTCCTTGCCCGGCAAGCAGCAGCAGGAAGATGAGAAGGCTCAGGCCGGCCGAGCCTGATGCGAGAGCGAAGGCCCAGTTGGGCTCGCGCCAGCGCCACAGAGCCCGCCCGAGCCCGTAAGCCGAGGCCAGCGTGGCGAGCGCCCCTCCCAGGATTGCGAAAAGCGGAGGCAAAGAGATATTCTACGAATTGGTGTTGCCTCTGACCGTCCTTGTCCTCGAGTAACGGCGGCCCGCGCGTCTGACGCGCCTGCAATTGAGCCTTCGTGTCACTTGAGGAAACTCCATTGTTATTGAACGACTACGGTTGGTCTCCACGCGTGGAGGCCCTGTTTCATGACTTCATCGGGCGAGGCCTTGAGCCCGCCCGCGTTGTTGTTTGCGAGTACGGCGCGTGGACCTGCGCAACCCGAGCCGGCGAACGTTTGATCCAACACGCGCGCGACGGGGTGGCGGCCGTTGCCGGAGATTGGGCGGCCTGCCGCGCGGGATACGATTCAATCTCCGCTCTCGCCGAGCGCAGGAACGCGATCGTGCGCCGCGCCGCCGGAACCATCGGCGGTAGTCAGGCGCTCGCGGCGAATGTGGATGTCGCGTTTGTCGTGATGGGGCTGGACGGCGATTTCAACCTGCGCCGGCTCGAGCGCTACGCGGCCTTGTGCGGCGCGTCGCGCGTGCGCATGGTGACGCTGCTCAACAAGCGTGACGTGTGCGCCGACACGGCTGCGCGCGTCGTGGAAGCCCGCACCGCGGCGAACGGAGGCGATGTCTTCGCGATCACGGCTTTGAACGAGGACCTCTCGGAGGTGCTCTTCGCGTTCTTCGAGCCCGGGGAGACCGCCGTGCTTCTTGGCTCGTCGGGCGCCGGGAAATCGACGATCGTGAACCGGCTGCTCGGCCGGGAGGCGCAGGCTACTCAAGCTGTGCGCGCCGGAGACTCGCGCGGCCGTCACACTACGACCCGCCGCACCCTCATGCGCCTGCCGTCAGGCAGGCTGCTGATGGACTTGCCCGGCATCCGCGAGGTCGGCCTGCTGCCCGGTTCGATGAAAGCTCAGCCTCTCAGCGAGAAACTCCGGGCTGAAACGCGGCCCGAGTGGCAGATCCGGCGCGAGAATCGCGTCTTGCATCGCGCGGCGAAGCAATTCTACCGGATGCACGACAAGTACCGCGACTCTCAATAGATGGCGAAGCAGAAGACGTCGTTGGAACCGTCCGGCGAGAGGCAGTACTCGCCGTTCTCGAGGTACTCGTTGACCTCGACCTTGAAGATGCCGTCGGCGAGCGGCGTGACGAGCAGGTTGAGAGGCCGCGGGCCGTCTCTGCGCTTCTTCGGATTCTTGGGGAGCTGGAGCACGCGCTGGCCGCCCCTCGGCGTCATGCGATAGAGCGAGAGCTTCTCGGGATTGATCTTGCCCGGCTGAAAGAGGAAGATCGGCTCGGCCAGAGGCGTGCGCGCCGGCGACGCGGTCCCAATCACGGTATAGATCGTATCGTCCTTGGTTTCGCTCTGCTGCGCCGTGCCGATCTCCGTCTGGGTGAGCTTGCCGGCGTGCAGAAGGTACGGAACGTCGGGCTGCGGCGGGCGCGGGCCGTCGTATTTTTTCTGCGCGAAGAGCAGGCTCGCGCACGCTACGGCCAGCAGCAGCAGAGCGGGTTTGGCTATCCGTTCAGTCCCCATACTGCAATTCTCGCATTCCGGCGCCCGCCAACTCCTCGGGGTTTCCAGCCGGCGGGCGGCGGGAGGATGCAATGGGCCCGCACCAATCGACGCGCAGGTGGATGGCTGCGCGGCGAGCGTCCTCAGACAGGCTTCTGCGCGGCGAGCCATTCCTTCAGGCGCGGATCTTCGAAGTGCGGCACGGCAAGGTCGGCGAGAGGGGCGTCGTCCAACGTCGTCAGTACGCCCACCACGCGGGCGCCGGACGCGCGCGCGGCGCGCAGGCCGCCCGGCGAGTCCTCGAAGATGATGCAGTTACGGATGTCGTGGCGCAGGCGCGCGGCGGCGGTGAGGAAAACCTCGGGGTCGGGCTTCGGCCGCTCAACCTGATGGCCATCCACGATGGCTTTGAAATACTGCCGGATGCCCGCGCCGTCGAGCACGAAGTCGACGTTCGGCGGCTCGGCGTTGGTGGCCAACGCCAGCGGGATGTTGCGGGCATGGAGCGCGCGAATGAAGTCCACGACTCCTTCAACGACGTGGTTTTCAAAAACGGGTTGCATCATCTCGCGGAACATGCGTTCTTTTTCCGCGCCATGCTCCGCGACAAGCTCCGGCGGGATGTCCGCGCCGAACAGGGTGCGCACGATGTCGTCGTTCCGCTTGCCCAGCATCCGCTCCATCACGCCTTCGCTCGGGATGCCGTGTTCGGCCAAATACATTTCCCAGGCTCGTGTGTGGACTTCCGTGGAATGGATCAGGACCCCGTCCATGTCGAACAGCGCGGCAAGTCCGGGGTGAATCGAAAGATCTTCAAACACTCGCCGAGATGATAGCATGGCGCACGGAGCCGACTCATGCGAGCCTTTGTGTTTCTGATCCCGATCTGGGCCTGCGCAGCGGCGCAGACGTCCGCGCCGGGCTGGCGCGTGATCAGCAGCGAAAGCGGCGGCATCGAGGCGCCGAACACGGGCACGCAGCAAACCGGCTCGGCGGTGTTCGACATCGACGGCGACGGCGTCAACGACTTCGTGATCACCGAGCGCACCGCCGCGCCTTCCGTGGCGGGTTATTTGCGCGGCGCGAATGGCTGGAAGCGCTTTGTCATCGACGCCGAATTGCTGCGGATCGAAGCCGGCGCGACTTACCACGACGTCGACGGAGACGGCGACCTGGACTTCGTGGCAGGCGGCGAGAGCCGCAGCAACCAGGTGTGGTGGTGGGAGAATCCGGGAGGCGCAAGCGCATCCGAACAACCGTGGAAACGGCGAACCATCAAGGACGGCGGGGCGAACAAGCATCACGACCTGATGTTTGCGGACGTCATTGGAGACCAGCGCGCTGAACTCGTCTTCTGGAACCAGAGCGCACGCACGCTGTGGCTGGCGCGCATCCCCGCCGATCCGCGCAATGCGCGGGAATGGCCGCGCGCCGCGGTCTACGAGTACTCCGAAGACAGCGAGATGTTGCAGCGCGGCGCGCCGGCGGGATTTCGCCGCACGAACGAGCATGAGGGTCTGGCGGCGGCCGATGTGGACGGCGACGGCAGGCTCGACATCGTTGGCGGAGGCCTGTGGTTCAAGCACATGGGCGGCAGCCGGTTTCAGCCGAACACCGTGGACGCCTCCTATCACTTCTCGCGGGCGGCGGCGGGCGAACTAGTCAGGGGAGGACGGCCGGAGATCGTCCTCGCGGCCGGCGACGGCACGGGGCCGCTCAACTGGTACGAGTGGGTGAAAGGGACGTGGATTCCACACACGCTCGTGGAGGTCGACAACGGGCATAGCCTCCAGGCGCTCGATTTCGACGGCGACGGCCACAACGACATCTTCTGCGCCGAGATGAGATTGAACGGCGGCAATCCGGAGTCCAAGGTCTACGTGTTCTATGGCGACGGCCAAGGGAACTTTCGCAAGGAGATTCTCGCGACGGGCTTCGACAACCATGAGTCGAAAGCGGCGGATCTCGACGGAGACGGGGACATCGACGTTCTGATGAAGCCGTACAATCACCGCACGCCGGGGCTGCATGTGCTTTTGAATCCGCGCAAGTAGGAACGGAGCAGAAAGTTATAATCACAAGTGATGGACGTTCTCGAAGAAGTAGTGCGCCTGCGCAGGCTGGGGCAGAAGTGCGCGCTGGCGACGATCGTCGAGGTGAACGGATCGATTCCGAGCTACGAGAGCGCGAAGCTTGTCGTGCGCGAGGACGGTTCGATGGCGGGGACGATCGGCGGAGGGTGCGTCGAGGCGGAAGTGTGGAACGCCGCGCGGGAGGCGATGGAGGAAGGCAAACCGCGGCGGCTGCGATTCAACCTCGGGCAGGACGCCGCTTACGATAACGGCCTGATCTGCGGAGGCCAGTTGGAGGTGTTCGTGGAACCCATCGAGCCTCAGCCCGGCTGCTTTATCTTCGGCGCGGGACATATCTCGAAGAGCCTGGCGCGCGTGGCGTCGATGCTGGGGTTCCGGACAACGGTAGTGGACGACCGCGAGTCGTACGCCAACCGCGAGCGTTTCCCCGACGCCGACGAGGTGATCGCCGGCGAGTATGAAGAGGTGATCCCGAGGCTGGAGATCAACGGTTCTTCGTATTTGATCATCGTGACGCGCGGCCACCGCGACGACATGCGCGTGCTGCGCCATGCGGTCTTCACGCCGGCGCGCTACATCGCCATGATCGGCAGCAAGCGCAAGGTGATCGGCGTTGTCAAAGAGCTGGAGAAAGAGGGCATCCCGAGGGAGCGTTTCGAGCGCGTGTTCGGCCCGATGGGGCTGGAGATCGGCGCTGTCACACCGGAAGAGATCGCCGTGAGCGTGGCGGCCGAGATGGTCGCGATGCGCCGCAACGCCTCCTCGGAGTGGCGGGATTTGTCCAAGTCGATTTTTGTCCACGATGAGCTGCGAGCGCTTTTGAAGTGAAGCAGGTCCCGACTCTGGGCGCGGTAATTCTCGCCGCCGGCGCATCCTCGCGCATGGGGATGCCGAAGGCGCTCCTCGATTACGAAGGCGCGACGTTCCTCGACCGTCTGATCGGGCTGTTCGGGCCGCGCTGCGCGCACGTGGTGGCCGTGCTTGGGTATAACGCTGAGAGCATCGCCCCGCGCCTCGCCCGCTCGGCGGAATGCATACTCGTGATGAATCCCACGCCGCGGCGAGGCCAGTTGTGCTCGCTCCAATGCGGCTTGCGCGCGCTCCCCGGCGGACTGGACGGCGTTTTCTTCCATCCGGTGGATCTGCCCGCGGTGTCACAGGCCACCGTCGGGCGCATGATCGATGTCTTCGACGAGAAGGCCGATCTCGTGGTGCCGCGCTTTGAGGGCGGGCACGGGCATCCCGTCTTGCTCAACCGCCGGCTGGTTCCGGAGCTGGCGGCGCTCGACCCGGACCGGTCCGCCCGCGAGGTGATCCGCGCGCATCGCGCGACGACGGTCTACGTCGACGTCGATGATCCAGGGGTGGTCCGCGACATCGACACGCCGGAAGATTACCGGCGCCTGGCGCGCGGAGGGAAGTAGTGAAGTTGACCGTCGGGCGTATTGCGGCGGCGGCGTTCGCGCTCGCGGCCGCGTTTGGCTGCGCGGCTCTGCTTGTGCCGCAGATTGAAGCGACGGGCGCGCGAGAACCCCTGCGGCTGGCGCTGGAGCGCACGCTCCAGCGCAAGGTCGAGTTCCGCGACGTGCGCTACCAGTTGCTTCCTTCGCCGGGCTTGTCGGCCAGCGACCTGGTGATCTCGGAAGACGAGGCTTACGGCATCGAGCCGTTCGCCTACGTCACTGAGCTGCACGTCGGACTGCGATGGAGCTCTCTGCTTGGCCGGGAGTACGACTTCTCCTCCGTGCGATTGTCCGATGCGAGCATCAACCTGTCGCGCGATCCCAAGCTTGGCTGGAACATGGGATTCCTCCTCGAGCGGCTTGCGCAAGGGAGCCGCGGCGCCACGCCGCCTCCGCGCCTGCTGGTGCGCGCGGGCCGGATCAACTTCCGGTCGGGCACGCTGAAGTCGCCGTTCTTTCTGAATAACGTGGAGTTGGAGCTCGACGCGCCCGCGCGGCCCGGCGGCCCGATCCGCTGGGCGTACGAGGCCTCCCCGGCGAGGACCGACCGCGCGGAACAGGGCTTCGGACGTTTTTCTGGCAGCGGCACATGGGATCCGGCCGCAGGCGGGGACGGTCTCGCCGACATCGAGGTGGAGCTGGAGCGCAGCGTCATCGGCGAAGTTCTCACGCTTTTCACGGGGCGAGATCCCGGCGTGCAGGGGCGCATCGCCAGCCGCGCCCGCCTGCGCGGGCCGCTGAACCGCATCGCGGTCACGGGGCAGTTGCAGGTGGCGGAGCTGGAGCGGCCGGGCATATTCGGCCTGCGCTCACGCGACCTGAGCCTGCCCTATGAAGGCATGCTCGATCTTTCGGTCCAGGACTTCGAGCTGCACAGCACCCAATCAAGTGAAACATCGAAGCTGCCCGTTAACCTGAGGTTCTCCGCGTCGTCCGTGCTGGTCAACCCGCGCTGGAAGGCCGAGCTGAACATTGAGAATCTGCCGGCCCCGGCCACCATCGACATCGCCCGCAGGTTCGGGGCGGATCTTCCGGAGGGGCTGCTCACCGAAGGCCGCGTGGACGGCGTGATCCGGGCAGGCAGCGAGACCGCGGTTGACGGCCAGTTGACTCTTCGCGACGCCGCCTTCCCGCTCGGCGAAGCCGGCGCCGCCCGCGTGGCGGAAGCGCAGATCCTGTTCGGCCCCGACGGAATGAAGTTGAGACCTGCCACGGCGATCTCTCCTTCCGCCACCGCCGTTCTGATCGAAGGAGCATGGAACCCGGCGCTGGACAGCGTCGACTTTTCGCTGGATGCGGCCAGGCTGCCGTTGACGGAACTGGCGTTGGCGCTCTCGATCGCGCGCGTGAATGCGCCGCTGCCCGCGCTTTCCTCGTGCGCCGATGGGTATGTCGCGGGACCGCTCCGCATCGAGCGAATCGGCGAGAACCCCGTGCGGTGGTCGGGTTCGCTTCAAGTGAGCGGCCTCGCCTGCGCGGTGGAAGGGTTGCCGCCGAACCTGAGGATTGAAAAAGGCGCGTTCACGCTCGACGGGCCCAGGTGGGGGCTGAGGCGCGCGGCAGGCGTGGCCGGCGGACTGGCGTGGGAGGGAGATCTCTCGATTGCGCCGGGTACGCCGCGGCCCGTGCGTGTTCAATTGACTCTTCCCGAGACCTCGCTCGCCATGCTGGAGCGGATCATCGCGCCGGCGCTTGAGGGACCACGCGGGCTGCTCGACCGCACGCTCCCGTTCCGCCGCCGCCAGCAGCCCGCCTGGTTGAGGAACGGCGGCGTGGAGGGCGGCGTCAGGATACGCGCCTTCGACGCCGGAGGATTGAATCTTGAGGAGTTGCGGGCGAAGCTCTTCTGGATGCGCTCGGGCCTGGAGCTGGCGGGACTGGAGGCGAAGTGGCAGGATGCCGAGGTGTTGGGCCGCGCCACGATGCGGGGCGGCGCGGCAGGCCCGGTGTACGAATTCCGCGGGAGGGTGGAGGGCCTCGCGTGGCAGGGCGGCAGCGTCGACGGAGAAGTGGATCTTGTGGCCCAGGGACCGGCGGCCGCAGCTGGCGCCAGGATGCAGATGTCAGGCCTTTTCACCGCAGTCGGACTCAATCTCGGAGAAGAGCAAGCGGCGTACGCTTCCGGCTCCTTCGATTACGACGCGCAACGCTCCGCAGGCAGACTCAGGCTGCGTTCGCTTGAGATTCACTCCGGCGGAGAGATCCTCGTGGGAGGCGGAGCGAGCGGGAGCGACGGCAGGATGGTTGTTGAAGCCGCGAGCCCGCGCCGCGCGGCGCGCCTCGAAGGCACGCTCGATCCCTTTGTTCTCACAATCACGGCAGGGGAGGCCGGCAGGACACGCTAAAATTCAAGAACAAGGGACATGATCACCCGCATGGATCAGCGGCCGAAGGAGCAGTCCGCAGACACGTTCATTCAGAACGAGTGCGAGTTGCTGCGCGACCAGATCGCCGCGGCGTGGCAGCTCCATGTCGAGCGTGTGGAGGAAGAGCTGCAAAGAGGCTGGAAGAGCCATGTGGCTTCCGCGCTCGAACGCCGGTTCGCGGCGCTGGCGGCGAGGTTCGACGAAGAAGTGGAGCGCCGGGCGGCGCTGCGCGCGGCGAAAGAAATCGCGGCCGCGCGGCGCGGAACGGGCGCGGCGCTGGCGCGAGCCGTGCGGCGGATCGAACAGTCCGCGGACATGCAGTCCTGGACCTCCGCGCTGCTCGACGCGGCTGTGGAGGCGTCGGAACGCGTCGCGCTGTTCAGCACTCTGCGCGGCGGGATTCGCTGCGAGGGACATCGGGCTCGCGGCGGCGCAGATCTGGCGGCGCTCGAAGGCGTTGAGGCCCGGATCGAGTCGGCGCCGGCCATCCGCCACGCGGTTGAAACGATGGACGCCGTTCTGACGCAAGCGACTCCAAGTGAGATGTCGGAGGCGCTCGCCGCCGCGTTCGGCGCCTCCGATGCGAGGCGTGTCGCGCTTCTGCCCGTGGCGACCGGGAGGACGGCAGGCCAGCGCCGCGTGCAGGCCGTGCTGGCGGCCGACGCCTCCAGCGAGGCGTTCGATCTCGGCTTGCTGGAAATCTGTTCCGCGGTCGCCGGCCTGGCGCTGGATTGCCTCCAGGCGGAGCGGAGCGGGAAAGCCGGCGGCGAGGGTGGTTTGTTGAACATCTCCATGCCAGCCGCTCCCGCGGCGCCGATTCCGCCGGACGAAGAAGAGATCCATGCGCGCGCGCGGCGTTTCGCGCGGGTGCGCGTCTCCGAGATGCGGCTCTACCATCCGCAGTCAGTCCGCGAGGGGCGCGAGCGCGGGCGGCTCTACGAGGCGCTCAGAGACGACATGGACAGGGCGCGAGCGGACTTTCGCGAGCAGTTCATGCGAATTCCTTCGATGACCGATTATTTCCACGAGGAGGTTGTGCGCTCGCTCGCCAATCATGATGAAGCGCTGCTCGGACCGGAATACCCTGGGCCTCTCGGTTAGAGCCGCGGTCCTCTTCCTCCTCACGGCTTGCCTGCCGGCGCAAGACGCCGCCCTTACGCGCCTGGCGTCCGCGGCGGCCGCTCTGCAACGCGGCGATGCCGCAGGGGCCGCAAGATGGCTGGCCGGCATTCCCGAAGCGCTGCCTGCCATCGCGGACTATGCGCATTTCTTCCAGCTTCAAGCCGCGATGCAATTGAAGGACTATCCCGCGGCCACGCGAGCCGCGGAGCGGGTGCTGGCCTTTCGCCCGCAGTCGCCGCTCTCCGGCCGGGCCGCTGTGATCGGCGCGGGCGCGTGGGTGGAGAGCGGGCGGGGCCGCGAAGCGCTCGAGCTGCTGGCTCGAGTCGAGGACAGATGGCTTCCAAAGCCCGAGGCCCATGCGGCGCTGGCGCGGGCGCTTGAAATGACGTCGCAACTGGAAAACGCCGCAGCGCAATGGCAGAGAGTTTTCTACGAATACCCGCTGGCGAACGAAGCGGAAGAGGCGAAGGGGGCGCTGGCGCGGCTGGGGAGCGCGCTCGGCGACCGCTTTCCGCCCGTGCCCCCGCGGATGAAGTTCCTCCGCGCGGAAATCCTCCTGGGCGCCAGGCGCCACCTGGATGCGCGCTCCGAGTTGATCGGGCTGGCCGGCGAGGTCGCGGGCCGGGAGAAAGAGATCGCTCTCGTGCGCGCGGCCGCCGCCCGCTATGCGTACCCGGACGCGCGGGCTGCGTTGGAAGAGCTGCGCGGGCTGAGCTGTCAGGACCCCGAGGCGGAAGCGGAGCGCCTGCATTGGACGGCGCTGTGCCTGCGGCGGCTGGATCGCCCGCGGGAGATGCTTGAACCGATTGAGCAGCTCGCCCGGCTCGCCCCGTCGTCTCCGTGGCGGCTGAAGACTCTGGTCGCGGCCGGGAACACGTTTCTCCTCGAGAACCAGCGCTCCGAGTACACGCCGCTTTACGCCTCGTGCGCCGAGTCGTTTCCCGAGGCGGCGGAAGCGGCCTATTGCCACTGGAAAATCGTCTGGCTCGCCTGGATGCAACGGCAGCCGAATGCGCCCGCCCTGTTGCGGGAGCACCTCGCGCGATTTCCCAATTCAGACAAAGCCTCCGCGGCGCTCTACTACCTGGCGCGAACCTCGGAGCAAAGCGCGGACCCGGCCGCCGCCCGGCGGTTCTACAGAGAACTCTGCGACCGCTTTCCGCACTCTTATTACACGGTGCTGGCGAACGAGCAACTGTCGAAGCTCCCGGCCGCCAACGGAACCGGCTCCGCCTCAACGGAACTCATCCTGTCGTCCATCCGCTGGCCGCAGCGCGAGCGGAACGCCGACTTCCGTCCCGACCCCCTGTCGGCGCAGCGCATGCAGCGGGCGAGGATGCTCGAACAAGCCGGACTCCAAAGCTGGGCGTACAGCGAGCTGCGCTTCGCGGCGAACCTCGGCGGCAATCCGTGGCCCATCGCCTTGGAGCTTGCCGAGATCGCGGCGCGCTCGGGCGACGCGGCGCAGGGCATCCGGTGGATCAAGGCGATCGCTCCCGCGTATTTGGATCTTCCGCGCCAAAACGGCAGCGAGCGGTTCTGGAAGCTTGCTTTTCCTTTCCCGTACCGCGCGGCGATCGAGAGACATGCAAGACTCAACGGGCTCGATCCGTTTCTGGTCGCGGCGCTCATCCGGCAGGAGTCCGAGTTCGATCCCAAGGCGATCTCATCGGCGCGGGCGGTGGGGCTGATGCAGATCCGGCCTCCCACGGGCCGCGAGCTGGCGCGGCGCCTGCGGCTGAGATTCCGTCCCGCGATGCTCCAGCAGGCCGAGCCGAACGTGCGCCTGGGCACGTACTACTTCCGCCGGCTGCTCGATTCCAACAACAACCGCGTTGAAGCCGCCCTGGCGGCCTACAACGGCGGCCCTTCGCGCGTCGTCCGCTGGAGCGAGTGGGGCGAATTCCGCGAGCCGAGCGAGTTCGTTGAGACGATACCGATCACGCAGACGCGCGAGTATGTGCAGGTGGTCCTGCGCAACGCGGATATCTACCGCTGGCTCTATGCGCCGACCCCGCCCGCGAAGCCGGCGTCGCCCAGACGAGGAACAACGAGTGTCAAACGCAGCAAGTGAGCGGTTCCGCAGCCGCCGCGTCGCGAATTTCACCGAGAGCGTGATCCGCGAGATGACGCGGCTGGCGCTGCGTCACGATGCCGTAAACCTGGCGCAGGGATTCCCCGACTTCGCCGCGCCGCGAGAGCTCAAAGAGGCGGCGCGGGAAGCCATCGACGCCGATTTCAACCAGTACGCGATCACCTGGGGCGCCAAGCCGCTGCGGGACGCAATCGCCGCAAAGCAGGCGCGCACTTACGGGCTGGAGTTCGACCCGGAGACCGAGATCACCGTGGTCTGCGGCGCTACCGAAGGCATGATCGCCTCCCTGCTGGCCGTGACCGATCCCGAAGATGAGATCGTGATCTTCGAGCCGTTCTACGAGAACTATGGGCCCGATGCCGATCTGTGTTCCGCCCGGCGGCGCTACGTGAAGCTGCGCCCGCCGGACTGGACGTTCGATCCCGACGAGCTCCGAGCGGCGTTCTCGCCGCGCACGAAGGCCGTCATCGTCAACACCCCTAACAACCCGACGGGCAAGGTGTTCACGCGCGAAGAGCTGGAGTGCATCGCCCTGCTCTGCCAGGAGTTCGACGCGCTGTGCGTCACCGACGAAATCTACGAGCACATCCTGTATGACGGCGCGGTCCATTGCCCCATGATCTCGCTGCCCGGCATGCGGGAGCGGACGATCCTGGTGAACTCGATGAGCAAGACCTACTCGGTGACAGGATGGCGGGTAGGGTGGGTGATCGCCGCGCCAGAGCTCACGGCGAACATCCGCAAAGTCCACGACTTCCTGACCGTTGGGGCCGCCGCTCCCCTCCAGCAGGCCGGCGCCGCCGCGCTCCGCCTGCCCGACCGCTACTACGCCGACCTGGCAGCCCACTATGCCGCCCTTCGGGACCGCACAATGGCCATGCTGGAGGGCGCCGGATTCGCCTGTTTCCGGCCGCGGGGCGCTTACTATATTATGACGGATATTTCATTTTTCGGATTTTCGAACGATATTCTCCTTTGTCGCCATCTTATTGAAACAATTGGGGTAGCCGCCGTGCCCGGGAGCAGCTTTTTCTGCCATCCGGATTCAGGTGCACGGTTTATTCGCTTCTGTTTCTGCAAGAAATGTGAGACGCTGGAGTTAGCTGCAACCAGGCTGTCCAAACTTGTCAGCACGGGCCGCCGGTGACAGCGGCGAGGCGCCCCTTTGGGGGCGTTACCCGAGGGCCGGAGGATTGATAATGCTGCCGAATTTTCTGCTGGCAGAGCAGGTGGTCCGGCAAGATGGAACCGGACCGGCATTGCCGTTGGGCGAGAATCCGCCCAAGGCAGCACACATTACATTGGGGATCACCCGCATCGTCGAGCAGGAAAGTCTCGATTTATCGATCTGGGGGTCCGCCGACGGTGAAAACTGGGGCCAGAAGCCCTTGGCTGAGTTCCCGCAGAAGTTCTATTGCGGGGTCTACACCCTCCTTGTCGATCTCTCCGAGACACCGGATGTCCGCTATCTCAGGGTGCAGTGGAAGCTGAACCGCTGGGGCCGGGGCGAGCCCACGCCTCTGTTCGGTTTCTATGTCTTCGGCGAGCCGGCCTCCATCCCTTTTGCCAACGCGGTGGGGAGCGCTTCGGCGGCTTGACGGTCCATCCGGCCATCTGAGCTACACTGAGCGAACAGCCCGCAGCGCCGGCCGCGGGGCAGGAGGACAGGGCGTTCATGCTCGAATATCGCCTGGAGCACATCTGTTCATACTCGGTGACACTGGCCGCACCGTTTGAGGGGATCGGCCCCGTGCCAGAAGGAATCCGGTTGAATGCCTACGTCAGCGGAGGCGAGGTCACCGGTCCGCGACTGAACGGGAAGGTGCGGGCCGTGGGAGGCGACTGGCTGACGATCCGCAGAGACGGAGTCGGGATTGTCGACGTCCGGGGGACGTTCGAAACCGATGACGGCGCGGTCATCCTGGTCACGTATTCGGGCATTCTCGACACAGGCGAGGACGGCTACGAGCAGTTCATGCGCGGCGAGTTGCCCCAGACCTTGCAGATCAGGACTTCGCCGCGCTTCTTCGCGAGTCATCCCAACTATGTTTGGCTGAACCGCCTGCATTGCCTCGGGATCGGGCAGGTGGACGTCGCGGCCAACCGGGTGAGCTACGACGTGTACGCGGTCCGCTGAATTGCGGGCCGCGTTGGGGTCTACTGAAGCGGCTTGTCGATGAGGTAGCCCGAAGCGGACACGTGGCAGGCGCCGTAGGTTGCGAAGCCGGCGTAGCGCTCCACTTGCAGGCGCGGGGCCAGGTCCGTGTAGAAGGGCCCGCGGATGGCGCCCGCCCAATTCCGGCGTTGGCCATCGCCGCCGGGATCGGGACCGAGAGAGGTCATCCAATCGGCAAAAACGAACTCGGCCCCCTGAAAGGAGTTCGGCTGGCCGCCGGGCAAGTAGGAGACGAAGCGAACGGATCCGAAGGAGGGAACCTGCGACGGCGCGTCCATGTAACACCGGGCGTGGACCACCTCGACGAGCCAGCGTTTACCGGACGGGATCGTGACATTCAACTGGCAATTGGACTGCGTGTTTGTCGTATACAGCGGTTTCGGCGAGTTGTTGTCAATCGTACAGGCGCCAACCAGCAGAGTGCGCTGATCGATGCTCGTCTGTCCGAGGGCTGCAATTGAGCCCAGGACGAAAACCGCGAGAATAGCCGGCGTCTTCGGAAGCGCCCGCGGAGGCGTGAGCGAACTGGAAATCGTCATCGAGTTTCCCCTTTCACAAGAGAGAACGCGAGGCGCGGAGAAAGCGCTAGCGCCGGCGCGCATTTTCAACGCCGGTGCGCACGAAGCAGCCTTCGATGTGATCGTTGACGAGGCCCATGGCCTGCATGAAGGCGTAAACGGTTGTGGGGCCGACGAACGTCCAGCCGCGTTTCTTGAGGTCTTTGGAGAGAGCTTTCGACTCCGGCGACATCGCGAGCTGCATGAGAACCTCGCGGGTGATGCGCGCCGGCCGTGAGGCGGGGCCGGGCTCGAAGCGCCAGGAGCATGCGGCGTGCTGGCGGATGCGGTCTTTTCGCCGCGGCGGATTATGGCAAGTTGGTGCGATTCGGTAGAATCGGCAGTGCCATATCACACGCGCCGGTGGTTTTTATTTCGTCGACTTCGGAAGACCTGAAGGAATACCGGGAGCAGGCCGCCGCGGCTGCTCGGGCGATGGGGTTCGCGGCGGAGATGATGGAGGACTTCCCGCCGAGCGCGCATAAGCCGACGCTCGAGGCTTGTCTTGAAAAGGTGGAGTAGGGGGAAGTGGTGGTCGCCATCGTTGCGCACCGCTACGGTTGGGTTCCGGAGGATCCGGTGAAGAACCCGGGAGGGAAGAGCATTACATGGCTGGAGTGCGAGCACGCGTGGAAAAAGACGCAGAAGGAAGTGCTCGCCTTCGTGGTGGACCCGAACTACGACAAGTGGCCGCTGGACAAGTACGAGAACTACCGGCTTGTGAAGGAGCGGAGCAAGCCGGGAATCGCCGAGGAGGTGGAGCGGAACGAGAAAAAGCTGGAGGAGTTCAAGCGCGAGCTGGGGAAGTGGATCCGGGGGACTTTCACCGACGCGCTGGGCTTCCGGGCTCTGGTTATCCAGGCTCTGGCGGGTTGGAAGGAGCGGCATCCCGCAGTCAGCGCCGTGCCAATCGGCGATCCGGATGGTTATCTCAAGTGGCTGGAGGAGGAGACGCGGCAGATCCGGATCAAGGGGCTGACGGCGCGGCGAGCGGAGCCCTACTTCTTCGGAATCGAAGAGATCTACATTCCGCTCAAGACGCTGGAGAGCCGCGAGGATGCGCGCAAGGGCGGAGTGAAGGCGGCGGAGCAACGACGAATCCTGATTCAACGGGCGCTGAAGAAGCGGAACGTGGTGCTGATCGGGGAGCCCGGCTCGGGCAAGTCCACGTTTCTGCGGCGCGTGGCGTTCGAATTGTGCCGGACGCTCAGGGAGACGCGCCGGGCGGAAGCGGAGCCTTTTCTGGCGGGCGACGACCGGCGGTTTCCGCTCTTCATCCGCATCGCGGACCTGGCGAGAACTCTGAGGGCGGACGAATCGGACATGCCGGTCTACGCGCCGGGCTGGATCCCGCATTTCCTGGGCAAGCAGAGCGAGGCGTACGGCTGGGGCCTCGCAAAAGAGTTTTTCCAGCGGAAGCTTCAGGAGGGCAATTGCCTGGTGATGGTGGATGGGCTGGACGAGGCGCCGGGCAAGTTGATTCGGGAACGGATCGCGCGGATCTTCGAGCAGGCGACGCGGACGTTCTCCAGGTGCGATTTCCTGGTGAGCACGCGGCCGCAAAGCTATTCCGGCGACTCGGTGCTCGCCGGATTTCATCCGCTGAGGATCGACGACCTGGGGCCGGAGGAGATCGGATTCTTCTGCGACCACTTCGCGCGGGCGCTGGCGCTGACGGACACCGAGTCGGAGCAATTCAAGGACGCTTTGCAGGCTGCGCTGGACAAGCGGCGGGAGATCCGCGAGATGGCGCGGAACCCGGTGATGCTGACGGCGCTGGCGGTGCTGCAACACAACGATCAGCGGGTGCCGGAGTACCGCGTGGAGCTGTACGGGTCGATCCTGGGATGGCTGGCGGCGGCGCGCCAGGACAAGGAGGGGCGGCCGAATGCCGAGGCGTGTCTGCAAACGATGCGCAAGCTGGCGCTGCGGATGCAGGACGCGCCGGAGGGGCGGCTGGTGCAGTGGAACAAGCGCCTGGCGGCGGAGTTCCTGATGAAGGAACTGGGCGGGACGGCGGACGCGGTGGAGGAGATGCTGGAGCAGGAGACGCAGGACAGCGGGATCATTGCGTCGGCAGGGAGCGATCTGAAATTCTGGCACTTGAGCTTTCAGGAATACCTGGCGGCGCGGGAGATCGTGGGGTTCGATGACCAACAAATCGTCGAGAAAGTAATCGCGAGCGGGAAGCTGTACCAGCCGGAGTGGCGGGAGGTGATGCGGCTGCTCGGCGGGCTGCTGAAGTTGCTGGGGGCGCCGAAGATCGACTGGCTGGTGAAGGCGATCCTGGCGCCTCTGGGAGGACGGCCGAAGCTGGCGGAGCAGGCGCGGTGCGCGGGACTGCTGGGCGCGATGATGCGGGACCTGGAAGGGATGGGCTACAAGCCGGAGACTTCGGAGTACGAGCGGACGATCAAAGCGGTGGAGCGGATCTTCGACGCGGGCAAGGCGGAGACGATCGATTTCCAGACGCGGCTGGAGGCGGCGGAGGCGCTGGGGCTGGCGGGCGATCCGCGGCTCGACAAGGATAACCGGGTGAAGATTCCGGCGGAGGCGTCGACGTTCTGGATGGGGGCGCAGAAGACGGCCAAGAAGGGAAAAAACTATGATCCGGAGGCTTACGGGGACGAAAAGCCGGTCCACGCGGTGACGCTGCGGCCGTATTGGATCGGGAAGTATCCAGTGACGGTGCAGGAATTCTCGGAGTTCATCCAGGACGGGGGGTATGAACAGCGCAAGCACTGGCGAGACGGGGGATTCGGCAACTTCAAAGAGCCTTTTAAGTGGGATCGCCAGGCGCGGAATTCGAATTGCCCGGTGACGGGCGTGAGCTGGTACGAGGCTGCGGCGTACTGTGCGTGGAAGGGATGCCGGTTGCCCACGGAGGCGGAATGGGAGCGGGCGGCGCGAGGCCAAGCGGGAGGCAAGTATCCGTGGGGCAATGAACCGCCGCTGGATGAGTCGCGGGCCAATTACGGGATAAAGGTGGGACGAGTTACGCCAGTGGGGTTGTACCCGAAGGGCAACACATCAGATGGCCTGTGCGATATGCTGGGCAACGTTCTGGAGTGGTGCAGCGACTGGTATGGACCTTATGAAAAACGGCCGCAGGAGAACCCTCGGGGCGCGAAGGACGGAAAGTACAAGGTGCTGCGCGGGGGCTCGTGGAACGACTATCCCGAGTTCGTCCGCGTGTCGAACCGTGACAGGTACGAGCCAACGAACCGGGACGACAACTTCGGTTTTCGTTGTGCCGGGGATTTGCGTTGAGAGTTTTGTGTTTTGAGTTGACGAGGGGGGTCCAGGGGGGACCCTTCCCCCCTGGCGGAGTTTTCGAGCGATGACCGAGCCGGCGATCGTGGTGCAGAAGGCTTACGACTGGGCGCTGTGGATCATCCCGAAAGTGGAGAAGCTGCCGAAGTCGTACCGCTTCTCGATCGGGCAGAGCCTGGTGACGGCGTCGCTGGAATTGCTACTGCACCTGGTGGACGCGACGTACCAGGCGCGGAACGCGGGCTCGCTGGCGGCGGCGGCGCGGGAAGTGAACCGCCTCCGCTACCTCGTCAGGCTGGCGAAGGACCTGCGGGTGATCAACCTGGCCGGGTACGAGCACGCCGCCAAAGCCATGGACGAAGTGGGGCGGATGACCGGCGGGTGGCTGAAGAGCACGCGGGAGAAGCATGAAACGCGCGGGTAACCTCTGGCCCGAGCTCGTCAAGTGGGAGAACCTGATGGCGTCGTCGCGGCTGGCGGCGCGGGGGAAGCGCAAGCGGCCGGATGTGGCGCGGTTCCTGCACGAGCTGGAGCCGAACCTGTGCCGGCTCCAGCGGGAGCTCGAGGAGGGATCGTACCGTCCGGGAGGCTATCGGACGTTCTGGATTCACGATCCGAAGCCGCGGCAGATCTCGGCGGCTTCGTTCCGGGACCGGGTAGTGCACCATGCGCTGACGCGCGTTCTGGAGCCGGTGTTCGAGCGGCGGTTTACGCGCTATTCGTTCGCATCGCGCAAGGGATACGGGCAGTACAAGGCGCTGAGGCTGGCGAGAGCGGCCATGGGGAAGCACGCCTACGTGCTGAAGTGCGACATCCGGAAATATTTCCCGTCGATCGACCACGAGATCCTCAAGGAGCTGCTGGCGCGCGTGGTGAAGTGCCGGAGGACGCTGGAGCTGGCGGCGCGGATCATCGACGGATCGAACGAGCAGGAGGAGTCGATCGCGTACTTTCCCGGCGACACGCTGTTCACGCCGTTCGAGAGACGGCGGGGTCTGCCGATCGGGAACCAGACTTCGCAGTTCTTCGCCAACGTGTATCTGAACCCGCTCGATCACTTCGTGCTGCGGGAGCTCAGGCCTGCGCTGTACCTGCGCTACGTGGACGACTTCGTGCTTTTCGGGAACGACAAGGCGGTGCTGCGGCGGATGGCGGGGCGCATCCGCGAGTTTCTCGCGGGCTTGCGGCTATGCGCGCACGAGGGCAAGTTTCGCATCTACCGGTGTTCGGAAGGGCTGACGTTTCTGGGGTGGCGGCTGCTCGCGGGGCGGGCGCGGCTGGCGCGGGCGAACGTGGTGCGGATGCGGCGCAGGCTGAAAAAGATGGCGGAACTGTATCACGCGGGGCAGTTGAGGCTCGGGGAGATCGAGCGGCGTCTGGCCGCCTGGCTCGGGCATGCCTCGTTCGGAGACACGCGGGGGCTGCGGCGGCGATTGTTCGGGGGGTCTATCCTGAGACCAGTGGAACACGGCCGAGCTGCGCGGGGGCTCGTGGAACAACAATCCCGAGAACGTCCGCGTTTCGAACCGTAACAGGAACGAGCCAACGAACCGGAACAACAACATCGGTTTTCGTTGTGCCGGGTATGCGGAGCGCGGGTCCGGCGTGAGGCCGGGGCCGCGGGCCGGAGCCGGTTTCTTCAGGGAGACGCCGGGGGCGCCAACTCCGAATCCGGGCCGTGGTCCCGACGCGGGCCATCGCAGGCCGGCGTCAAACAGCGACAGCTCCGGGCTTTCCGGTAGCCGGAAGGCGAAGGTCAGCCCGGAGCGGATTCGGGCCGGGGTGGGCGAGAGCGCGGCTCAGCGTTCAAGGCCGATGACGTCGCGCACGTGGCAGCCTTCGATGTGATCGTTGACGAGGCCCATGGCCTGCATGAAGGCGTAAACGGTTGTGGGGCCGACGAACGTCCAGCCGCGTTTCTTGAGGTCTTTGGAGAGAGCTTTCGACTCCGGCGACATCGCGAGCTGCATGAGAACCTCGCGGGTGATGCGCGCCGGCCGTGAGGCGGGGCCGGGCTCGAAGCGCCAGAAGTAGGCCGCGAGCGAGCCGAACTCTTCGCGCAGCTCGAGCGCGCGCTGCGCGTTGTTAATGGTGGATTCGATCTTGCCGCGGTGGCGAACGATTCCGGCGTCTTCGAGCAAACGCGCAACGTCACGCCTGGTGAAGCGGGCCACTCTCTCGAAGTCGAAGTTCGCGAACGCGCGGCGGAAGTTCTCGCGCTTGTTGAGGATCGTGCGCCAGCTCAGTCCGGACTGGAAGCCCTCGAGACAGATCTTTTCGAAAAGCCGCTGGTCATCGCGGACAGGATAGCCCCATTCGGTGTCGTGGTAGGCCATGTAGCCGCCGTCGCCGGCGCACCAGAAGCAGCGGGTTCTGCCGTCGGCGCCAACGATGAGGCCGGGATTCACTTCAGCCGCTTGTCCAGCCATGCGATAGCGTCCTCCTGCATTTCAACGTTGAGGATGTGGGGCAGATCGTAGAAGCGCGCGGTGAACGCGTCCGCGGCGCCCGCTTTGCGGTAGATCGCTTCGAGCTTCTCCACGGACTCTTCCATGCCCTCGGGCGGAAACAGGCCATCGCGGCGGCATTGCTGGACCAGCAGCGGCTTCGGCGCGCGCAGGGCGGCGATATCCGGCAGGTCGAGCGCGCCATGGACGTGGGGGATAAAGTGGACGAACGAGTGGGTGTCCATGTGGCGGCGGATCATTGGGCGGACTGTCGACATGAAGCCCGCGACGCAGCCGGCGGCGATGCGGTCGTCGAGCCCGGCGAGGAGCAGAGAGCGGTATCCGCCCATCGACACGCCGATCGAGCCGATGCGTGCGGGATCGACCTCGGGGCGCGTGACGAGATAATCGAGCGTGCGGATGTCGTCCCAGGCCACAACGCCGGGCCAGGTGAGGCCGGCGCAGGCCAGCGACTTGACGACGGTGCTCTCCTTCTGGCGGCACTTCTGATTGAGGCGGCGGATGTCGTCCAGGGAATATTTGGAGCGGTCCCAGCCGGCGGCAAGGTCCTCGTCCATCATGATGCGGCGCTCGCCGAACGGGAATGCGTCGATGGTGATGACGACATAACCGCGGCGGGCGAGCTCGGTGGCTGTAGGACGGCCCGCGTAATTCGCTTTGTGGTATTCGGTCATCGCCGGGTGGTTGCCGCCGAAGTCGATCACCTTTTCCTTGCCGAAGATGAACATGCCGCCGTGCGAGTGGAGATCGACGATGGCCGGAAGGCGGCCCGTACGGCCTTTCGGAATGTGCACGTAGGCCGGCACGCGGAACTCAGGGGTCGTTGAAAAGAGGATCTTCTCGCGATAGAAGGGACCCGCGTCGGTGCGCTCGACGACTTCGGCCTGCGGAGCGACGCGCGGCGGAGCGGGTCCGAGGGAATCGAAGACGAGTTTGCGGCCCTGGGTCTTCCACTCGTTGAGAGAGCGCCGCCGCGGCTCGAGGAATGACGAGGAGAACCCGTGGCGGGCGGCGAGTTTTTCGAGGAGCGGATAGAGTGAGCCGGAGTCCGATCCAGCCGGAGCGCTCTGCGGTTGAGCGTTTGAGACAGGCGCCGCGGCAAGGAGGCCGAGCGCATCCCGGCGGCGGATTCGTGAGGCCATGACGATGAGTTGACCATACGCCCCGGAGGGTGCGCCACTCTCTCGCCTCAGGCGCCGGGAGCCCTTATGATTAGCTTGAGACAGGCGCATGCTCACCAGGCTCACCATCCGCAACTTCAAGCGCTTCGACGATGTGGAGATCCCGCTGGCCAACCCCGTGGTCTTCATCGGTCCGAACAACTCGGGCAAGACCTCCGCGCTTCAGGCTCTGGCCCTGTGGGAGTTGGGATTGCGGCGATGGAAGGAGAAAAGGAGCGAGCGGGGAGCGCCCGGAAAGCGTCCGGGTGTCGCGATCAACCGCAAGGACTTGCTGATGATTCCGGCGCCTTCCGCGAACCTGCTCTGGCGCGGGCTGCATGTTCGCAACGTCCAGAAAATCGACGGCAAGCAACAGACGCAGAATATCCGCATCGACGTGATCGTGGAGGGATACACGGGCGGCATGGATTGGAGTTGCGGCCTGGAGTTCGACTTCGCGAACGACGAGTCGTTCTTCTGCCGGCCTCTCAGGCTGGAAGAATTGAAGAACCCGCCGCGCATGACCGTACCGGAGGAGGCCTACAGCGTGGAGGTCGCTTATCTTCCGCCGATGTCCGGCCTGACGTCGAACGAGACGCGGCTGGACAGCGGCGCCATTCATGTGCGGCTCGGCGAAGGCCGCACGGCGGAGGTGTTGAGGAACCTCTGCTATCAGCTACACAGCGATGCCTCCATGCGAGACCGGTGGGAGCGCATTGTAAGACAAGTCTACGACCTGTTCAGCGTACAGCTCGATCCCCCCGTGTACATCGCGCAACGGGGAGAGATCCAGATGAGTTACCGCGAGCGGGGAAGCGTGAAGCTTGACTTGTCGAGCTCAGGGCGGGGCCTCCAGCAGACCTTGTTGCTGTCCTCCTACCTTGCACTCCATCCGGGCTCGGTGCTGCTGCTTGATGAGCCCGATGCGCATCTGGAGATCCTCAGGCAGAGGGACATCTACAGGGTCCTGACGGAATCGGCCCGCGAGTCCGGCAGTCAATTGATCATCGCGAGCCACTCCGAGGAAATTCTGAACCAGGCGGCTGGAACGAACCCCGACAGCCTGGTAGCCTTCCTTGGCAAGCCCCGCACGATTCCACCTCAACGCACCACCGCGCTCAGGCGGGCGCTTGATACACACGGCTTCGATCAGTATTACCTCGCGGAACAAGTCGGGTGGGTGTTGTATTTGGAGGACAGGACTGACCTGGAGGTTCTGCGGGCGTTCGCGGAGAAACTGGGGCATCGCGCCCGGCAAGCTCTGAGAGCTCCATTCATGGTTCCCATCGGCAATCAGCCGAACCAGATCAGGCAGCACTTCAATGCTCTGCTGGAAGCGAAGCCCGACCTGGCGGCGTTCCTGCTGGTGGACCAGGACGCAGGCGAACTCCAATCCAGGCCGGGCCTGATTGAGAAGAAGTGGGAGCGGCGCGAGATTGAGAATTAAATCTGCCAGCCGGAGACACTGGAGTCGTTCGCACGGGAGTTCGGCGCTTCGTCGGCTGGCGGCCCGCTGTTTGAGCAAGCCGGCGCAGAGAAGGCTGTGCAGAGCATGAGAGAGGCCGTTGCAGACCGTGTAAGCCCGGCCGCACTTCGGGACCGCAACGATCCGTGGTGGTCGGCTGTCAAGGCAAGCGACGAATTTCTCGACTTGGTTTTTCCCGAATTTTTCCGGCGGCTTGGGTTGCGGCCCGAGTTTGCGAAGGCCCAGTATTACCGCCTCGTTCCACACATTCCGGCGGAGCTCGTGCCGTCCGAGGTGACGGCGGTTCTCGAGGCAATCGCTTCGGTGGCAGTCCAGGCAGTTCCCGTCGCGGAGAGTTTGGAGACAGCCCGCAGATAGTCGATGGAGGTCAAGCGAATGAAGAGCAAGGCCCGATTCTTTGCCGCATTGCTGATGGCGCTGCCGGTGTGCGCCGATACGCTGGTCAGGGACCGCCCGCAGATCAAGGTCCCGCCGAAGATTCAGATGAAGGCCTGGGCGTTCGATCTGCATCGCGTACGGCTGCTCGAGGGCCCGTTCCGGCAGGCGATGCAGCGCGATCTGAAGTATCTGCTTTCGATCGATGCGGACAGGCTGCTGTCGCGCTTCCGGCAGTTCTCGGGATTGAAGCCGAAAGCGCCGGAGTACGAGGGGTGGGAGTCCGACACGATCTCGGGGCACACGCTGGGCCACTACCTGAGTGCAGTCGCGATGATGCACGCTTCGACCGGCGATGCGCGGCTGCTCGAGCGGCTGAACTACATCGTCGATGAACTGGAGTTGTGCCAGCGGACGAAGGGCACGGGATTCGTCGGCGGCTTTCCTCACCAGGACCGGCTGTGGCAGGAGCTGCGCGCCGGCCAGATCAAGGCGCAGCCTTTCAACCTGAACGGCATCTGGGTGCCGTGGTACACGACGCACAAGCTCTACCAGGGACTCACCGACGCCTACCTGCTCTGCGGCAGCAGGAAGGCGCTCGACATCATGGTGAAGCTGACTGATTTCGTTGTCGAGCTCACGAATCAGCTCTCCGACGAGCAGATGCAGCGGATGCTCTCAACCGAGCACGGCGGCGTCCTCGAGTCGTTCACGGATGTGTATGCGCTGACCGGCGGAGAAAAGTACCTCAAGCTCGCGCGGCGCTGGGACCACAAGCGGTTCATGGACCCGCTGGCGCGGTTCGAGGACAACCTCACCGGACTGCACGGAAACACAAACATCCCGAAAGTGATCGGCGCGGCGCGGCAGTACGAGATCGCGGGCGAAGAGCGCTATCGCAACGTCGCGCGGTTCTTCTGGGAGAAGGTGGTTCGCGAGAGGTCGTACGCCATTGGGGGACACGGCGACGACGAGTATTTCTTCCCGCCGGAACGTTTTCGTGAGCACGTCGGCAGCCGCACGGCTGAGACGTGCAACACGTACAACATGCTGAAGCTGACGCGGCGGCTTTTCGCGTGGGAGCCGTCGGCGGAGACGGCCGACTTCTACGAGCGCGCGCTGTACAACCACATCCTGGCGTCGCAGGAACACGAGAGCGGAATGATGATCTATCTGTGCTCACTGCGCCCGGGGCATTTCAAGGTCTTCAACACGCCTTTCGACGCGTTCTGGTGCTGCACGGGCTCGGGCATGGAGAACCACGCGAAGTACGGCGACAGCATCTACTTTCACGACGACGCGGGATTGTGGGTGAACCTCTTTATCGCGTCGGAGCTGGACTGGAAGGAGAAGGGAATCAAGCTGGCGCAGCAAACGCGCTTTCCTGAAGAGCCGGTCACGCGGCTGCTGATCGGCGCCGCCAAGCCGGTGAAGGCTGCGATAAGGATCAGGCATCCGTACTGGGCGGAGGGCGCGCTGAGGATCAGCGTGAACGGGAGCGCCTGGAAAAACGACAGCAAGCGCGGCTCTTACGCGGTTGTGGACCGCACCTGGAAGAAAGGAGACCGCGTGGAGGTCGCCTTCCCGATGACCTTGCGGCCGGAGATGCTCCCAAACACGCCGGATCGCGTGGCTGTGATGTACGGTCCGCTGGTCATGGCGGGTCTGCTGGGCCGGGAAGGGATGCCGGAGAAGCCGCTGGCGAAGGACCGCCTGGCGTTCGATTCGATTCCCGCGCCCGAGGCGCCGGTGGTCGTTTCGGACGACCGCGACGCGGCCAAGTGGTTCAAGACCGTGGAAGGCAATTCTCTGCGGTTCGCGCCGGCGCGGCCGGGAGTGCTGCGGGCTTTGAGAGACGCGAAGACCGATGTCGAGCTGGCGCCGTTCTATCAGATTTGGAACGAGCGCTACACCGTGTACTGGCATCTGTTGTCCGAGTCCGCATGGAAGGCGCAGCAGGGCGCAGTCAGCGAGGAACAGAAGAGGATGAAGCTGCTTGAGGCGCGCCTGACGGACGCTTTCCGGCCCGCGGAAATCCAGCCGGAGAAGGAGCACAATTTCCAGGGCGAGCGGGCGATGCAAGGCGATGCTGACTTGCGGCGCTATCGCGAGGCGGCGCGCGGCGGCTGGTTCTCGTTCGAGATGAAGGTGGACCCGGCGCGGCCGATGGAGCTGCTGTGCGAGTATTCGGGCGATTTCGGCGGCCGCACGTTCGACATCGCCGTGGATGGCGTGAAGGTGGCGACGCAGGCGTTGGAGGGCGACAAGCCGGGGCAGTTCTATGAGATCACCTACGCCATTCCGGAGGAGGCGACTCGCGGCAAGGACAAGGTGACGGTGAAGTTTCAGGCGGCGGAGCGCGGGCGCGGCGCGGGTCCGCTGTTCAAGGCCTGGATGTTGAGGAGGTAGCGTGATGCGCTGGTTGGCGCCGATCGTCTGCGCGGCCGCCGCGGCGCAGTCAGCCGCGCCTCCGCGCGATTACCCCTTCAAGCCGGTGCCGTTCACCGCGGTGCGGTTGAACGATGTGTTCTGGGCGCCGCGAATCGAGACGAATCGAACAGTGTCGATACCGGCGGCGTTTCAACGCTGCGAAGAGTCGGGCCGAATCGGCAACTTCGAGCGCGCGGCGGCGGTGCTGCGCGGGGAGCCGATCGCGAACAAGAAGGCGCCCGGGTATCCGTTCGACGACACCGATCCTTACAAAGTGATCGAGGGCGCTTCGTATTCGCTGAGCGTGATGCGCGACGCGCAATTGGAAGACTACGTGGACAGGCTGATTGCGAAGATTGCGGCCGCGCAGGAGCCGGACGGATATCTCTACACGACGCGCACCATCGATCCCGTCAGCCCGCATCGCTGGGCGGGGAAGGAACGTTGGGAGCTGGAGAAGGTCGACAGTCACGAGCTATACAACCTGGGACATCTCTACGAGGCGGCGGCGGCGCACTACCAGGCCACGGGCAAGCGCGCGCTGCTCGATATCGCGCTGCGGACCGCGGAATTACTGGACCGCACGTTCGGCCCGGGAAGGCGATCGATCTGGCCCGGCCACCAGGTGACCGAGATGGGGCTGGTGAAGCTCTATCGCGTGACGGGCGACGAACGATTCCTCAACCTTGCGCGGTTCCTGATCGACGAGCGTGGTCCCGACGGGAGCCGCGGCGCGGGGCGCGAGTACAACCAGTCCCATAAGCGCGTGGTCGAGCAGAGCGAGGCCGTGGGACATGCGGTGCGCGCGACCTACATGTATTCGGGGATCGCGGACGTTGCGGCGCTGACCGGCGACAAGGCCTTTATCGCGGCCCTGGATCGGATCTGGGACAACATGGCCGGGCGCAAGCTCTACATCACCGGCGGCATCGGCGCGACAGGATCGGGCGAGGCGTTCGGGCGCGATTACGAGCTGCCTAACATGACGGCGTACAACGAAACTTGCGCGGCGATCGGCAACGACTTTTGGAACCACCGCATGTTTCTCCTGCACGGGGATGCGAAATACATCGATGTCATGGAGCGCACTCTGTACAACGGCCTGATTTCGGGTGTTTCGCTGGATGGCAAGACGTATTTCTATCCCAATCCGCTCGAGTCCAACGGCCAGCACCAGCGCAGCCCGTGGTTCGGCGTGGCCTGCTGCCCGGGCAATGTCACGCGCTTCATGGCGTCGCTTCCGGGGTACGTCTATGCCGTCCGAGGGGATGCGATCTACGTGAACCTGTTCGCGGCGAGCAACGCCACGGTCAAGCTCGACGACGGCCGCGGGATCGAGATCGTCCAGGAAACGCGTTACCCGTGGGACGGCGCGGTGCGCATTGTGGTGAAGCCCGAAAAGGCGGGACGCTTCACGATGAATGTGCGCATTCCAGGTTGGGCGCGGAATGAAGTCGTGCCGGGCGATCTGTACACATTCGCCGATGCCGCGCCTGCGCCCGCGGCGCTGAAGGTGAACGGCCGGCCGGCGCCGTTGAAGATTGAGAATGGATTCGCCGCCGTCGCGCGCAACTGGAGGGCGGGCGACGTGATCGATCTCAGTCTTCCGATGCCCGTGCGCCGGGTGAAAGCGCATGCCAATGTCGTGGCCGGCCGCGGCCGCGTGGCGCTTCAGCGGGGGCCCATTGTGTACGCCGCGGAGTGGCCGGACAACCCCGACGGCAAGGTCCGCAACCTGCTGCTGCCGGACTCTGCGAAGCTCAGCGCGGAGTGGCGGCCGGAGCTGTTGAATGGCGTTGTCGCCGTGAAGTCGCGCGCCATCGCGTTGAAGAAGACGGCGGAAGGCGGCGTCGTGCGCACGGAGCAGGACTTCGTCGCGATCCCGTACGCGACGTGGGCCAACCGCGGGCGCGGCCAGATGATGGTCTGGATCCCGCGCGAGGAATCGGCGGCGCGGCCGCTCGCGTATCCGACAATCGCGACAACCAGCAAGGTCACGACGTCGGGGCGCAAGAATCCGCGGATGATCAACGACGGCGAGGATCCGCCCAACTCCGCCGATCCGGCTTCGTACTTCGACTGGTGGCCGGTGAAAGGGACCACGGAATGGGTGGAGTACGAGTTTGAGAAACCGTCGGCGGTTTCCGAGAGCCGCGTTTATTGGTTCGACGACACGGGACGCGGCGAAGTGCGCGTGCCGGCCTCGTGGCGGCTGCTCTATCGCGATGGCGCGGAGTGGAAGCCGGTGGAAGCGCTCGGCGAATACGGAACGGCGAAGGACGCCTGGAACATCGTACGCTTCACGCCGGTGACGACGGCCGGCTTGCGTCTCGAAGTGACGATGCAACAGGGATGGTCGGCGGGCTTGCAGGAGTGGCAAGTGAAATAACCCGCCCGCTGGACTGACATACAATAAAAGCAATTCAGCCCGGGAGGGGCTTTGCTGAACCGCCTGACCATCCTGTTCTGGCTCGCCTGCGCAACATTGTGCGCGGCGGAGCGGCCGGTCGACTTCAACCGCGACATCCGGCCCATTCTGTCCGATAACTGCTTCTTCTGCCACGGCCCGGACGAGTCCAAGCGCATGGCGGGCGTGCGGCTGGACACGCAGGAAGACGCCTTTGCCAGGCGCGGCGAGTCGTACTTGATCGTGCCGGGCGACTCCGCGAAAAGCCTGCTCTACCAGAGGATTTCGCACCCCAAGAAGCCGCTGCGCATGCCGCCCGTTACGAGCGGATTTCAACTGACGGAGGCGCAGATTGCGCTCCTCAAACGCTGGATCGACGAGGGCGCGAAATGGCAGACTCACTGGGCGTTCGTCCCGCCCGCGCGTCCCGATCCACCCGCCGTCCGCGCGAAGTCCTGGCCGCGCAATCCTATCGACAACTTCATCCTCGCCCGCCTCGAGAAGGAAGGGCTGAAGCCCTCGCCCCGAGCCGGCAAAGCCACGCTGCTGCGCCGCCTCTCGTTCGACCTCACGGGCCTGCCGCCGGCGCCCGCTGAGATCGACGCGTTCCTCGCCGACAAATCTCCGGACGCGTACGAGAAAGTTGTCGAGCGCCTCCTCGCCTCCCCGCGTTACGGCGAGCGCATGACGATGCAGTGGCTCGACCTCGCGCGCTACGCGGATACGCACGGCTATCACATCGATTCGCACCGCGACATGTGGCCCTGGCGCGACTGGGTGATCTCGGCATTCAACCGCAACCTGCCGTTCAACGACTTCATCACCTGGCAGATCGCCGGCGACATGCTTCCGGACGCGACGCGCGAGCAGATCGTCGCCAGCGGTTTCAACCGCAACCACATGATCAACTTCGAGGGCGGCGCCATCCCCGAGGAGTACCAGGCGGAGTATGTCGCCGACCGCGTCGAGACCACGGCCAACGTCTTTCTCGGGCTCACGATGGGCTGCGCGCGCTGCCACGACCACAAGTACGATCCCATACGCCAGCGCGACTACTACCGCTTCGCGGCCTTCTTCAACAACATTCCGGAAAAGGGCCTGGATGGACAGACCGGCAACGCCGTGCCGGTTCTCGCTCTGCCGGGCGAACAGCAGAAGCGGCGCCAGGATGAGTTGGAAGCAGCTCTCAAGGAAGCCAGACTCCAGCTTCCTCCCGAAGACGTGGCCTACATGGAGTACTTCTGGCGGCAGTCCAAGGCCGACATCGATCCGCGCTCGCCTGTGGACGGGCTGACGGCATGGTACGAGCTGGATGGGAACCTCAGCGACACCTCCGGCAACTTCCGCCACGGCCGGCTGATGGCGGGCGATCCCACATACGGGCCGGGCCCCATCCGCCGCGCGCCGAACTTCGACTCCGTGGTTCACATGCGATTTCCGCCCGCGGCGCTCGAACTGAGCAAGCCCTTCACGGCTGCATTCTGGTTCCGCGTGGGGCGCAATCCGGGGTATCCGCTGTTGCAGAAACTCGAGCGGACAGCGGCCGGACTGCGCGGCTTTGAGATCGCGCTGGGCAAGCCCTTTACGCTGCCGCGGCTCGAGCGCGGCCATCCGCTCGAGATCCGCTGGACCGAGCCCGGCAAAGGCGCGCTCGTGCTGCGCACGAAAGAGCCGTTGTTGCAGGGGCGCACGAATCATGTGACTCTTACCAGCGACGGCACGGGCCGCGCCACGGGCATCCGCCTGTTCAGCCGGGGCGTGCCGCTTCAGCTCGAAGTCGTCGGCGATACTCTGCCTTCGCCCGCGAGTGTGAACGCGCCGGTGGAGATCGGCAACCCCGCGCTCGGGCCGGCGTTCAAAGGCACGATCGACGACTTGCGATTCTACTCGCGCGCGCTGCTCCGTGAGGAAGCGCAGGCGCTGTCGTCTCAGTTCCAGGTCGAGGTGCTCCTCGCGTCGCCCGGGAAGAAGACCGCCGAAGAGTCCGCGCTGCTGCGCGACTACTATCTGACGCACGCCGCGCCTGCCGACTGGCGCGACGCGTATGTCAAGAGCAAGCCGCTTCAGGAGGAGCTGGCCGAGCTCGAGTACAGCATCCCAACGACGATGGTCATGAAGGAGATGGAGACGCCGCGCGACACCTATGTGCTGGCGCGCGGCGATTATCGCAATCGTCAGGAAAAGGTCACGCCGGGCGTCCCCGCGATGCTGCCGCCTCTGCCTTCCGGCGAGAAGGCGGACCGGCTGGCGCTGGCGCGCTGGCTGGTGAGCCCCGAGCATCCGCTCACCGCGCGAGTCACGGTCAACCGCCTGTGGCAGATGCTGTTCGGCCACGGCATTGTCAAGACGAGTGAGGACTTCGGGAGCCAGGGCGAGCCGCCCGTGCACCCGGAGCTGATGGACTGGCTGGCGACTGAGTTCGTCCGCTCCGGCTGGGACGTGAAGGCCATGATGCGGCTGATGGTGACGTCCGCGGCCTACATGCAGTCCTCCAAAGTGACGCCGGCGCTGCACGACAAGGATCCGGAGAACCGGCTGCTGGCGCGCGGCCCGCGCTTCCGGCTGCCCGCGGAGATGGTTCGCGACAACGCCCTGGCGGTCAGCGGTCTGATCAATGGCGCCATCGGCGGTCCGTCCGTGCTCCCGTACCAGCCGCCAGGATTGTGGGAAGAGCTGGCTTTCGGCGAGAATTTCTCGGCGCAGGAGTACGTGCAGGACCACGGCGACAAGCTCTACCGGCGTTCGATGTACACCTTCTGGAAGCGCACGGCGCCGCCCGCATCACTGGTCGCATTTGATGCGCCGGATCGGGAGAAATGCGTTTCGCGGCGTTCCGTCACGAACACGCCTTTGCAGGCGCTCGTCACGCTCAACGAACCGACCTACATCGAGGCGTCGCGCAAGCTGGCGGAGCGCGTGCTGAGCGAGGTCCCGGCCGGCTCGGGCGACGGCGAGCGCCTGCGATACGCATTCCGTCTGGCCACGGCGCGCCTGCCCCGGGCCGAGGAGATGAAGGTTCTGCGCGAGACGCTCGCGCGGCAGGTTCAGACCTATTCGGGCGATCCCGCGCGTGCCGCGCAGTTGCTCAGGATCGGTGAATCGGAGGTGGACGCGAAGGTGAAACCGCCCGTGCTCGCGGCATGGACCAACCTGTGCACTGTGCTTCTCAACCTCGACGAGACGATCACCAAGGAGTAGATGGAGCATGACCCGGCGCGAACTCCTCATCCGCCTCCCAGGCGGCATCGGCATCGCCGCGCTTTCGCACCTTTTCGCCGGCGCCACGAAATACGGCGGCCGTCCCGATACGCCGCATCACACGCCGAAGGCGAAGCGCGTAATCATGCTTCACATGTCGGGCGGACCGTCGCAGATCGATCTCTGGGACTACAAGCCGCAGTTGCAGAAGGTCCACGGGACGGAAGTGCCCGCAAGCATCCGCATGGGCCAGCGCATCACGGGCATGACTTCCGGCCAGTCGAGTTTTCCGTGCGTGGCGTCGATGTTCAAGTTCGCGCAGCACGGCAAGAGCGGGATGTGGGCCAGTGAGCTGATCCCGCACACGGCGAAGATCGTGGACGACATCGCGCTGATCAAGACCGTCCACACCGAAGCCATCAATCACGATCCCGCCATCACGTTCTTCCAGAGCGGCAGCCAGCAGCCGGGGCGGCCCTCGATGGGCGCCTGGGTGAGTTACGGCCTCGGCAGCGAGAACGAAAACCTGCCTGCGTTTGTCGTCCTGGTCTCGCAGGCGCACGCGATCAACACCGATCAGCCTCTGTTCTCGCGCCTCTGGGGCAGCGGATTTCTGCCGTCGCGCTACCAGGGCGTGAAATTCCGCGCGGGCGCGGAGCCCGTTCTGTTTCTCAACGATCCTCCGGCCATCGCGAAAGACACTCGGCGCGCGATGCTCGATTCTATTGCGCGCCTGAATCAGATCAAGCACGCCGAGATGGGCGACCCCGAGATCGAAGCGCGCATCGCGCAGTACGAGATGGCCTACCGCATGCAGACCTCGGTGCCGGAGTTGACCGATCTCTCCAAAGAGCCCGACTCCGTGTTCGAACTCTACGGCCCTGAGTCGCGCAAGCCGGGCACGTATGCGGCGAACTGCCTGCTGGCTCGAAGGCTTGCCGAACGCGGCGTCCGCTTCATCCAGCTTTACGACCGCGGCTGGGATCAGCACAACGATCTCCCGCGCGACCTCACGCTTCAGTGCAAGGGAACCGACCAGCCCACAGCGGCGCTCATCACCGACCTCAAGCAGCGTGGTCTGCTCGACGACACGCTGGTGGTCTGGGGCGGAGAATTCGGCCGCACGGTGTACTGCCAGGGCCGACTCACCGACGCCAACTACGGCCGCGACCATCATCCGCGCAATTTCGCGATGTGGCTCGCCGGCGGCGGCGTGAAACCGGGTGTGGTGATCGGCGAGACGGACGACTTCAGCTACAACATCGTCGAAGATCCGGTGCATGTGCACGACCTGCAAGCCACGATCCTCCACCTGCTGGGCATCGATCACAAGAGGCTCACCTATAAATTCCAGGGCCGCTGGTTCCGTCTGACGGACGTCCACGGTGAGCTTGTTGAAAAGGCGCTGTCCTGAACAGACAGCCTGTTGTGTTAAACCTCGAATCGTATGCGCCGATTCGAGACCCTTCTTGCGGCCGCGCTGCTTTGCGTACCCGCCGCCGCCCAGACGAAGCTGCTGCGCTTTCCCGACATCCATGGCGATCGTGTTGTCTTCACCTACGCCGGTGACCTCTGGAGCGCATCGGCCGGCGGCGGCACGGCTGTGAGACTCACCGCTCATCCGGGACAGGAGTTGTTTGCGAAGTTCTCGCCCGACGGGAAGTGGATCGCGTTCACGGGCCAGTACGACGGCGACGAGCAGGTCTATATAATGCCCGCCGGAGGCGGTCCTCCGCGGCAGTTGACGTTTTATCCGGCCAAGGGCCCGCTGCCCGCGCGCTGGGGCTACGACAACCAGGTCTACGGCTGGACTCCCGACGGCTCGGCGATTCTCTTCCGCTCGCTGCGCGATTCCTGGACGACATCCGATCCCAAGCTCTACACCGTGCCGGCCCAAGGGGGTCCGGCCACCGCGCTGCCGATGCCGTCGGCGGGCTCCGGCGACTATTCTCCCGACGGCAAGCGCATCTTCTATTCGCCGCTGTTCCGTGATTTCCGGACGTGGAAGCGCTACCAGGGCGGCTGGGCGCAGGATCTGTACATCTTCGACCTCGCGAAGCGCGAGCTTGAGCTGATCGCGCAATCCCCTCGCACCGAGCGCGATCCCATGTGGCTCGGCAACAAGGTCTGCTTTGCCAGCGATCGCACGGGCACGTTGAACCTGTATGAGTACGACCTCGCGACGAAAAAACTCCGCGCGCTGACGAACTCGACGACGTGGGATGTGCGCTGGCCGAGCTCCGACGGCCAAAGCCGGATCGTCTACGAGGCGGAAGGCGAATTGAACGTCGCCGATCTGAAGGGCGGCGCACCCAGGCGTCTTCGTATCGACGTTCCCACCGACGGCCTGGCGAGCCGTCCCTCGCAAATCAACGTCGGCAATCAGGTAGCGGATTTCGATCTTAGCCCGAAGGGCGAACGGGCTCTCTTCGTCGCGCGAGGCGATGTGTTCACCGCGCCGGTCGAGAAAGGCGCACCTCGAAACCTCACGCGCTCGTCCGGCGCGCACGACAAGTCCGCCGCGTGGTCGCCCGACGGCCGCAAGGTCGCCTACATTTCCGATCGCAGCGGGGAGGAGGAGATCTGGGTGGTGAACCAGGACGGCACGGGGCGCCCGGAACAACTCACTGCGAACGGCGACATGATGCGCTACCGCCCCACCTGGTCGCCCGACAGCAGGAAGATCGCGTTCAGCGACAAAGAGGGCCGGCTCCACGTTCTGACGGTGGCGGACAAGAAGCTCCAGCAGATCGCGGATGAGGCGCGCGGCCAACTGATGGATTTCACCTGGTCGCCGGATTCCAACTACCTCGCCTGGAGCCAGAGCGATCCGAATACGCTCCGCTCCATCTGGATCTGGGACTCAGCGCAAAACAAGGCGCAGCGCGTCACCGGCGAGCTGTTTAACGAAACGAACCCATCGTGGGATCCCGCAGGCGACTACCTGTTCTATCTCAGCGACCGCGAGTTTGCGCCGATGATTTCGAATGCGGAGTTCAACTACGCCACCGCGCGCTCGAGGTCCATCTACGCGATGGCGCTGCGCAAAGACGTCAAGAACCCGTTCCCGCCCGAGAGCGACGAGGTGGCGCCGGCGGAAGCGAAACCAGCGCCGCCCGCCAAGCCCGAAGAGAAGAAGGAACCACAGCCCGTCAAGATCGACTTCGACGGTCTCGAATCGCGTGTAACGCGCGTGCCCCTGCCCGCCGGCAATTACGGCGGCCTCTCCGCGGTCAAGGGCCACCTCATCTACGTGAAAGCCCCAAACCCCTATTACGGGCGCGAGGGCGAATCGGAGCCCGCGATCGCAATTTACGCGATGAAGGACCGCAAGGAGACCGTGCTTGTCGAGAAATCATCGAGCTATGCCCTGAGCCACGACGGCGCAAAGCTGCTCGCACGCGAGGCGCAGAACTTCAACCTGTACGACGCCACGCCCCGCGGACGCGATTCGCGCAAGGCGGTCTCGACGGCGGCTCTGACATTGGACCGCATTCCGTCGCAGGAGTGGACGCAGATTTTCAACGAAGTCTGGCGCCGCTACCGCGACTTCTTCTATGTCTCCAACATGCACGGCTACGATTGGGAGGCGCTGCGCAGGCAATACGCGCCGATGGTCGAGTATGTCGGCCATCGCTCCGACCTCAACTACGTGCTCGGCGAGATGATCTCCGAGTTGAACGCGGGCCACGCCTACATCACAGGCGGCGACTTCGAGATCCCGCAGCGCCCGCGCGTGGCGCTGCCCGGCGCGCGGTTTGAGCTCGAAGCTTCCACCGGCCGCTACAAGATCGCGAAGATCTTTCGGGGCCACAACGAAGAGCCGCTCTACCGCTCGCCTCTCACCGAGGTTGGCGTGAACGCGGGCGTTGGCGATTATGTCCTCGCGATCGACGGCGTCGAGCTGGCCGCCGGCTCCGATCCGTACCGGTTGCTGCGCGGCAAGGCAGACCGGCCGGTGACGCTCACGGTCAACGCGAAGCCCGTCTTGGAGGGCGCGCGCACGGTGACATTCCAGCCGGTCAGCGACGAGACGAAGCTGGTCTACCTCGAAATGGTGGAGCGCAACCGCGCGCGAGTCGACAAGCTGACCGGCGGGCGCGTGGGCTACATGCACATCCCCGACATGGGGGCGGACGGCATCCGCGAGTTCATCAAGTGGTATTACGGCCAGACCAGGAAGGAAGGGTTTGTCTTCGACGTCCGCGGCAACGGCGGCGGCAATGTATCGCGCATGTTGATCGAGCGTCTCCGGCGGCAGTTGCTCGCGCTCACGTATGCGCGCACTGCGGAGACGCCTCAGACGTATCCCGACGCGCTGATCTACGGGCCGATGGTCTGCCTGCTCAGCGAAACGTCGGCGTCGGACGGCGACATCTTCCCGGCCATGTTTCGCGCGGCTGGGCTCGGCCCGCTGATCGGGAAGCGCTCGTGGGGCGGCGTTGTCGGAATCGCCAATCGTGGTGATCTGATCGACGGCGGCGTCGTCAATGTGCCGGAGTTTGGCTTCGCTTCACCGGAAGGGAAGTGGATCATCGAGGGCGAGGGTGTTCCGCCGGACATTGTTGTCGAAAACGATCCGAAGTCCGTCATCGAGGGCCGCGATCCGCAGCTCGAGCGCGGAGTCGAGGAGGTGCTGAAGCGCATGCGGCAGAACTCGAAGAGGGTTCCGCCGCGCCCTGAAGCGCCGGTGAAAACGAAATGAACGCCGTCATCACGCGGCGCGGGCTTTTCGGGGCGCTTGGCTCGGGCGTGCTTGTCAGCGTCGAGGCCCAGGGTGCGGTCACGCGCATCCACGTCGGAGACAGCGGCGTCGTCATTCTGCTCACCGGGAAAGTGGAGCTTGGGCAGGGAGCGCGGACGATTCTCGCCCAGGCCGTCGCGGAGGAGATGCGCGTTCCATTCGAGCGCGTCCGCGTCGTGATGGGCGACACGGAACTCGTCCCCGACGACGGCGGCACGTGGGGCAGCCTGACCGCGCCCCAGACGTTTCCCGTCGTTCGTGAAGCGGCCGCCGCGGCGCGCAAGGCCGCGGCTCTCACGCCGGCCTCCGAATGGAAAGTACTCGGGACGCCGGTTGTCCCGGCCCGCGCTCGAGAGATGGTGACGGGCGCGCTTGAATATTCCACTGATGTGAAGCGGCCCTGCATGCTGCACGGCAAAGTGATCCGCGCGCCCTATCATCGTGCGACCGTCGTCTCCGCCGAGGGCCCCGGGCTCATCCGCGAAGGCGACTTCATGGGCGTGGTCGCCGCGACGCCGCGCGAGGCCGGGCGCGCGGCTGCGCGCGTGAAAGCAGAGTGGAAGGGTGAGCCGCTCGCCCTCAGCGATCAGCTCAGCGCGCTCTTCAAAAAAACAGCGGGCGAACCCAACAAGAGCCAGTCCGTGCGATATCCGGCGTGGATCGAGCGCGGCGATTTCCGGAAAGGTCTGTCCGCCGGCGATCACCGTCACGAGGGTGTCTACACCACCGCGTACATCGCACATCAGGCATTGGAACCGCGCGCCGCCGTGGCCGAGTGGAACGGCGGCAGGCTGACGGTGTGGTGCGGCTCGCAGGCGCCGTTCATCGTGCGCAAGCAGTTGTCCGACGCGTTCAAGTTGGCGGAGAGCGAGGTCCGCGTGATCTCGCTGGATGTCGGTGGAGGCTTCGGCGGCAAGCAGGGCGGGGAAGTGGCGCTGGAAGCCGCGCGGCTCGCGCGCGCCGCGGGCAAGCCGGTGAAGCTCCAGTGGTCGCGCGAAGAGGAAGCGATGTGGGCCTACGCCCGGCCCGCGGCTCTGCTCGAGGTTCGCACTGCAACAACGAAGGCCGGCCGCTTCACCGGTTGGGAGTTCCGCAACTACAACTCTGGCGCCGCGGGGCTGGGCCATCCCTACGACATCGCCGATTCGCTCTGCGCGTTTCACCGCACGGAATCGCCCATCCGCCAGGGCTCTTACCGCTCATTGGCCGCGGTCGCGAACACCTTCGCGCGGGAGGCCCACGTCAACGAACTGGCTCTGTTCCACAAAACCGACCCCGTTGAGTTCCGGCTGAAGAATATCGCCGACGCGCGCCTGCGCGAAGCGATCATGCGCGCCGCCGAGCGCTTCGGCTGGGGCAAGACGAAGCACGGCGCCGGCATGTGCTGCAATCTCGAAAAGGACGCCCGCATCGCGCTGTTCTGCGAGGTCGAGAAGACGCGCGTGGTCCGCATCACGATTGCTTTCGATCCCGGAGCAATCCTCAATCCCGGCATTTTGAAAAGCCAGATCACCGGCGGAATCATCCAGGGCATCGGAGGCGCGCTGTTCGAAGCGCTCCGTTACGACCGAAACAAAATCCTTAATCCACGTTTCAGCGCGTACCGCGTCCCGCGCTTCAGGGACGCGCCCGAGATCGAGGTTCTGCTGATCGACCGCCGCGACGTCGCGCCAGCCGGCGCCGGGGAATCGCCGATCACAGTGGTGGCCCCCGCCATCGAAGCGGCGCTCTTCTCAATCGACGGCATCCGCCGCCGCCAACTGCCCCTGTTACGCTAAACTGAAGAAGCAGCCCGCCCGATACTCCCCGGTCGTCTAACGGTAGGACAGCGGCCTTTGGAGCCGTGAATCGTGGTTCGAATCCATGCCGGGGAG
>CAYYNC010000048.1:0-49403 GCA_964472745.1 uncultured Solibacteraceae bacterium | reverse complement strand
TCTGGCCGTCGTTGAGGCGCAGGCGCTCGGCTGATCGAGGTCACTCAAAACCTAGTTGCTCGATGATGGCGCGAGCCAGCTCCGCGGTGACGCGGACGGGCGCGCCTTCCATCGCACGGGGTCCCGCGCGCTCGTCGAACGCCGCGAAGAGCGCCAGCTTGGCGACCGCATAGCGCTCATTGTCCGCGAGACCCGGCCGGCCCGTCTCGTCCCCCAAAGCCAGCGACGCCTCTGGAACGATCACGAGGAGAGTGAACCAGCGCTTCCTGTCGCCCGAGACGGTGAATTCGTAGCGGCGCTCGCCAGGATAGTCGCGAAAGCCCTCGAAGAAATACTCGTAGGCGTAGCCGCTCAGGGCGGAGTAGTTCTTCCGCCGGCGCACGGGGGGTGTGGCGCGGAGCGGCGGCGCTTCAGGCTTGTGCAGCAGGCGGTCGAGCCAGGAGGGCATCGATTCCATGATCGCGCAGGCGCAACACGGAGGTTATGCTACAGAGATCCAGTGCGCGAGTTGCGACATGGAGTGGAGCTTTTCAACGCCGGCGCCTACTTTGAGGCGCATGAGGCGTTCGAGGCGTTGTGGGCGCGCGCGCCCCTCGGCGAGAGGTTCTTCCTTCAGGCGCTCGTCCACTATGCCGTTGGTCTGCATCATCATCAGCGCGGCAACCGCACCGGGGCCGTGCGGCAGTTGGACAAGGCGCTGAGGAAGATCGCCGGCTACCTGCCGGCGCACCGCGGAGTCGACACGGCGCGTCTCTGGCGCGACGGCCAAAGATGGCGCGACGCCGCGAAAGGCGGCTGGCGCATCGATCTCGCTACAATCGCGATGAAGGCATGAGACCGCTGGCCGCACTTCTGTTCTGCGCCGCCGCCGCGGGGCAGAGTCCGCCCGCGGCGCCGCCTGCCGGCGAGCAGAAACCCGTCCTCGAATACAGCGGCAAGCCGATTGCGCTCCAGACTGTTTGCGGCGACCAGGAGATCGCCGACTTCGGATTGAGCTGCGCCGCCGACGAGCCCTGCCCTGTCTACCTCGAGCTGAGTTTCGTGGAGATGGCGGGGGCGAAGATCGTGGCCTCGGGCAATCTGCACACAGCGAACGCCACGCTCTGGTCGGTGCTGCTCATCAGCCAGGATAGCGGCAGGACGTGGATCGAGCCGCACGCCAGGATCCGCGGCGCCGCTCTCGACCAGGTACAGTTCGTTGATTTCGAGAATGGCTGGGCCGCGGGGCAGATCGCCAGCTCCATCCCGCGCGACCCTTTCTTTCTGCGCACGGAAGACGGCGGCAAGAGATGGAGACGGCTTCCGGTTTTCGACGAGAGCTTCTTCGGGGTGATCGAGCAGTTCTGGTTTGAAAGCAAAACGCAGGGCTCGCTGATTCTGGAACGCGCTAAAGGCGGCGCGGGGGCAGGGCGTTATTTGCGGCTCGAGACGATGACCGGGGGCGGATCGTGGATGACGCGCGAGACCAGCTCGAAGCCCTTTCCGGGGAAGCGCGCGCGGGGCGCCTCCTCGATGAATCCCGATCTGCGCGTGAGGGCCGACGCAGCAACCCGCTCGTTTGCGATCGAGCTGCGGCAGGGCGGCAAATGGACGCGCCTGGCCGCGTTCGCGCTTGCAGCGGGAGAATGCCGCCCCGATCCTCCCAAGACCGAAGCCGAGCCGCCGAAGCCGGAGAGCAAGCAGTGACGCGGCTTGACGCAGTGGAGCTGGAGTTCTTCCGGCAGCTTCTGGTGTCGGTCCCGGAAGAGATGGGAGTGGTTCTGCGCAAGACGGCCTTCTCCGCGAACATCAAAGAGCGGCGCGACTATTCGTGCGCCGTCTACGACTCTTCGGGCGCAACGGTCGCGATGGGCGACCACATGCCGGTGCACTTGGGGGCGATGCCGCTCTCGGTTGAACACGTGCTGCGCCAGTTCAAGCTGCGGCCGGGCGACGTGGCCATCGTGAACGATCCATATGCGGGCGGCACGCATCTGCCGGACATCACGACCGTATCGGGCGTGTTTCTAAAAGGGCGCACGGCGCCCGCGTTCTACGTGGCCACGCGCGCGCACCACGCCGATATCGGCGGCATGAGCCCGGGCTCGATGCCGCTGGCGCGGGAGATCTATCAGGAGGGGCTGCGGATTCCGCCGGTGCTCCTTGTGCGCCGCGGAGAGATGGATCGCGGCATTCTGTTGATGATCCTGGCCAACGTACGGACTCCCGAGGAGCGCGAAGGCGATCTGCTGGCGCAGTTGATGGCCATGGAGCGCGGGTCGCTGCGTTTGCGGGAGATGGCGGAGCGCTATGGCCTCCGGCGAGTCGAGCGCAACATGAAAGCGCTCCAGGACTACAGCGAGAGGATGCTGCGCGCCGAGCTGCGCCGGGCGCCGGCCGGCCGCTACGAGTTTACGGACTACCTCGATGACGGCGGCGCAGGGAGCGGCCCTGTGCGCATTCAGGCCGCGGTCACCATCGGCGACGGCGAAGCAAGGGTGGACTTCAGCGGCTCCGATCCGCAAGTGGACGGTCCCGTGAACGCCAATCTCGCGGTGACGAGGTCCGCCGTGTTCTACGTCTTCCGCTGCCTGCTGGCGGAGGACGTGCCGGCGACCGAGGGCCTGCTGCGCCCGCTGAAGATCGTCGCGCCCGAGGGCACAGTGGTCAACGCACGCCTCCCGGCGGCCATGGCGGCGGGAAATGTGGAGACTTCGCAGCGAATCACCGACGTCATTCTGGGCGCGCTGGCGCAAGCATGCCCGGAGAGAATCCCCGCGGCATCGAGCGGCACGATGAACAATGTCACGTTCGGAGGCGTCGATCCGCGCACGCGCCGGCGCTTCGCCTGGTACGAGACCATCGCGGGCGGAATGGGCGCGTCGGCCGCGGGCCCTGGACAGAGCGCCGTCCACACGCACATGACGAACTCTTGGAACACTCCCGTCGAGGCGTTTGAGACCGCGTTCCCCGTGACGGTGCGCGCCTATCGCGTGCGGCGCGGATCGGGCGGCGCGGGGCGGCATCGGGGCGGCGACGGGATCCTGCGAGAAGTCGAGTTTCACTGTCCAGCCGAGCTGACCGTGCTCGCCGACCGGCGCGCGCGAGGACCGTACGGATTGTCGGGCGGGAAATCCGGCGCCCCCGGCAAGACCTCTCTCCTCCGCGAGAAGCGAACGATCGAGCTGCCAGGCAAGACACGCCTCAACGTCAGGCAGGGAGATGTGCTCCGCATCGAGACGCCGGGCGGCGGGGGCTTCGGGATAGAATGACAACTTAGCCGGAGTTTTCTTGAGTTCTCAGTCCCCCACGCGGCCTGTCAAGGCGTCCTTCCGCTTCTCGCACCGCCAGTCGATCGGGCTGGTATTTCTGTGCACGCTGTTCGGCGTGACGGCGCAGTATCTGATCAAGCTCAGCGCGTCGAATCTCTCCGAGATGACTTTTCGCGCGGTGCTGACCAACTGGCCGATGTGGTTTGGTCTGAGCATGTATGGCATCAGCACGGGCCTGCTGATCCTGGCGCTGCGCGACGGCGAGCTCTCGCTTCTCTATCCCGTGATCTCTCTTACCTATGTGTGGGTGACGATTCTTTCCGTCGTGATCTTCAAGGAGAGCGTGGACTTCATGAAGATCGCGGGGGTCGGCGTGATCTGCGCCGGGGTGACTCTGCTGGGCATGGAGAAGAAGACATGACGACGCCGGTCGAGTCGATCCTGCTCGTTTTCCTGGCGTCGTTCATCGGGAGTTTCGGGGCGGTCTTCCTGAAGTGGGGCGCGGGCAGGCTACACCGCGATGTCCGCACGTTGATCTTCAATTGGAGGCTCGGCGCGGGCGTGGGGATGTATTTGGGCTCCTTTGTCTTCTACTTTCTCGGAGTGCGGCGCGGCGAGCTATCGGTGCTCTACCCGATGGTGTCGTTCGGCTACATCTGGACGCTGCTGTGGTCGCGCCTGTTCTTTCATGAGCCCATTTCGCGGCGTAAAGTGGCCGGCCTTGCGCTGATCGTCACCGGCATCATTCTGCTGACCGCGGGCAACCGCTGAGCGAGATCAGCGTTGTCTGCCGCCGACGGGGAACAGCGGCGAATCCGTCCTGAGCGAAGCCATCATTTGCTTCGCCCGCTCCACCTCGGCGGGCTGCGACGAGGCGAGATTGCGCTGCTCGCCGATGTCGCCGGAGAGATCGTAGAGCTCCACGTCGCGGTCCATGCCTGGACGAACCGCTTTCCATTTGCCGAAACGCACGGCCTGCGCGAATCCCCGTTCGTGGAACTCCCAATAGAGCGGGGGATGCTCGGGCTGCGGCTTGCCGAGGAGCGCCGGCACGAACGACCGGCCATCGATGCCCTGAGGAGTCCGAACGCCGGCCAGTTCCGCGGCGGTTGACAGGAAGTCCCAGAAGGCGAGGGTCTCGCTGCTCACTCGCCCGGCTGGGACGCGCCCCGGCCAGCGGGCGAGGAAGGGAACGCGGATGCCCCCTTCGTAAAGGTCGCGCTTGATGCCGCGCAGCGGACCGCGGCTGCCGAAGAACTCGGGATCGTGATTGCCTTCGCGATGCGGGCCGTTGTCGCTCGAGAACAGCACGAGGGTGTTGCCGTCGAGACCGCGCTGTTTCAATTGCGCGAGCAGTTTGCCGATATCGGCGTCCATGCGGGTGATGGAAGCGGCGAAACTCTTCTCGACCGCGGGCCAGTCCCGCGCGGCGTAAGCGCCGTCGTCGGGAACGTCCATGCCGTTGGGGAACGCCGCGCCGCGCTCATTGTTGGCGTGCGGGATGGTGTAGCACAGATAGAGAAAGAACGGCTCCGGCGCCTCGGTGAGAAAGCGCTGCGTTCGCCCGGTGAACAGGTCGTTGCTGAACACCTTGCGGCGATCGAACCAGTTGGCGGTGAGGAAGACTTCGTTCTGGTTGTCCCAGAGATGCTCGGGAAACGAGTTGTGCGCGTGAAGCTGATCAAGGTAGCCGTAAAACTCGTCGAAGCCGCGCGCATTCGGCACGCTGCCGGTTCCCGGCCCGCCGAGTCCCCACTTCCCAAACAGGGCCGTGCGGTAGCCCGCCTCTCTGAGCATTGACGCCACGGTGACCTCGCCTTCACGCAGTCCTGCCTCGGGGCGGAGATTCCCGCGAACCGTGGCGTGGCCCATGTGCTTGCCGGTCATCAGCGCGCAGCGCGACGGCGCGCACACTGTGCTGCCTGCGTAGGCTTCAGTGAAGCGCGTTCCCTCGGCCGCCATGCGGTCGAGGTTCGGCGTCAGGATGCGCCTTTGGCCGTAGCAGCCAAGGTCTCCATAGCCCAGGTCGTCAGCGAGGATGAAGATGATGTTGGGGCGTTTCGCGGCCTGCGCAGCCAGCGCCGCCGGCGCGGCCGAAAGCAGGAATTCACGCCGGTTCATCGGTCCAACGCCTACACTGACCGCACCCGCGGCCCGCGCAGGATCGGCCCGCGGCCGCTCGTCACGGGTTCGGGTTCGGGCGGGGGAGGGGCTGGTTTCTTCACGCGGCCGTCCAGCCGCGCCGCGATACGCTCGGCGCGCGCCTTGGCGAACTTCGGATCGCCCGGCGCGAGGCCGCTTGCCTCGGTGACCTCGGCGTCGGTCACCTCCATCGCCGTCGGCAGGTGCTTGGTGAAGAAGTTCCTGATGCGATCCTGTACGATGCGCTCTACCGAGCGCAGGTAGAGGACGAAGATCTGCTCGCCGGGCGAGCGCATGAGCAGGTCGTAGACCTGCGATGCCTTTGAAATCTTCGCCGATTTCAGCGCCTTCTCGAGCGGCTTGGACTTCGCCTCGAGCTTATCCCAGGGCTCGATCTCGGCCTTGGTCATCTGGGTGTTCTGGATGAGCGCGGCCCGCTCCTTCGGGGTCAACAACTGCGTCAGGCAGTACATCGTCAGCGCATACCAATCCACCGCGATCGGCGCGCCGAACGGAATCGCCGCGCGGCCCCTGGCCACTTTCTGAAACGCTGCCGCGTTCAGCTTGGCGCCGGTCAGCGCCGGCGAGATGAGGCTGAGCAGCTTCTCCTCTTCCAGCGCCTTGAGTATCTCGAACGGGTTCGTCTCCACCGCGATCTGCCGCAATTCGTTGCAGAGCGCCCGCGGCTGAATGTACTTCTGGACCTCGGCCTCCAGCGCGTTGCGATACTGTTGCGCGGTGCGTTCGGCGATCGTGAATCCGAGGCGGGCCTTGAACCGGATCAGCCTGAAGAGCCGGATGGGGTCGTCGTAAAGCGAGTAGTTCGAGATGCAGCGCAGCTCTTTGCGCTCGAGGTCGGCCACGCCGTTCGTCGGATCGATCATCAGGCCGCGGGAGGCGCGGTTCAGCGACAGCGCGATGGCGTTGATAGTGAAATCGCGCCCGCGCAGGTCTTCGTGAATCGTCGCAGGCGTCACCTGAGGCTTCGCGCCTGGCTTGGAGAACTTCTCCTGGCGGGCCATCGACAGCTCGCACTGGCATCCGTTGGGGAACTTCAGCTCGGCGGTCTTGCGGTGTTCGTCGATGGAGACAATTTTCGCGCCGGCCTTCTTCTCGAGGTTGTGCGCCAGCTTGAGAGCGGGTCCTTCGACGGTGAAATCGAGGTCCCGGATCGGAAAGCCGCCCAGCATGTCGCGCATGGCGCCGCCGGTGAGAAAGAGGCTGAGATTGGCTTGGGCGGCGGCCCCCTGAAGCGCCTGGAGCACTTGATTCTGCTCCGGGCTCAGGTGGCTTTCCAGGTTAAACATGTAATCGCTCATGGCGTCAGGTACTCCGGATTCCAAGGGGAGCGGACGGGCATGGTCACCTCAACGCCGCGGATGATGCGCATCCACGACGCCACGCAGTCGGCTGCGGACCACGTGGGTGTAGATCTGGGTTGTCGAGATGTCGGCGTGGCCGAGCATGGACTGCACGCTGCGCAGGTCGGCTCCTCCTTCGAGCAGATGGGTGGCGAAACTGTGCCGCAAAACGTGAGGGGTGAGATTGCGGAAGATCCCGGCGCGCTTGCCGTGGCCGGCGAGCAGCTTCCAGAATCCTTGCCTGGTCATCGGCCCGCCGCGGGCGGTGACGAACAGGTAGGGGCTCGATCTCGTTCTCAGCAAGGCGCTTCGCGCTCCGCCGAGGTACTCACGCAGCGCGGCGGAAGCCTTCGCTCCCACCGGGATCATTCGCTGTTTATTGCCCTTCCCGGTGACCCGGACGAAACCGAGCTCCAGGTTCACGTCAGAGAGCTTGAGCAGACATAATTCGCTGACTCGCAGGCCGCAGGCGTAAAGCACCTCGAGCATGGCGCGGTCACGGCAGCCGCCCGGGCGCGTCGAGTCCGGGGCCGCCAGGATGGCCTCAATCTGATGCCCGTTCAAGTACTTTGGCAGGCCCTGCCATTGTCTTGGAGCGGCCAGAACGGCCGTGGGGTCCTCGCCGGTCTTGCCTTCGCGCAGCAGGAACTTGTAGAAATTGCGCAGGGTTGCCAGGTGGCGCCCGATGGAGCGGGGTGACAGTCCCGCCGAGTACAGAGACTCCACGTACTCGCGCAATTGGTTCTTGTCCGGCGTCCCAGTGATCTTCCGGGCTTCGCAGTATTGCCGGAAGTTCTTCAAATCAAGGGAGTAAGCGTTCACCGTGAGGGGAGCGAGGCCCTTCTCCACGCGGCACCACGAGAGGAACGCGTGCGCGGCTTCCGGGACTCCGCCCTCGATGGCCATTGGTGACAATGATACAATACATGCGTAATTGTTTGAAAGTAAAGGGTTGCAGGCGGAGCTACATTGAGCGGCTCGAGGACCAAGAAGGTCATCGTGGAGCGGTTTGACCGGCCGGCCCTGGCGGGTTACTGCAATCCGCAGGACTTCCTGAAGCCGGAGGGCGTTGAATTCCTGGGCGCGGACGGCAGCATCGGCACCATCCCTTTCGAGCAGATCAAGGCGCTTTCTTTTGTTCGGGATCTGGACGGGCCGGGAGTCTTGAGCGAGCGCCGGGAGTTCATCGCGAGGCCAAAGGCGGCGGGGCTCTGGGTGGGCGTCACGTTCAAAGACGGCGGGAAACTCGAAGGGCTCCATCCCAACAACCTGCTTCTGGTTGAGGCCGCCGGTTACACCCTGACTCCCCCGGAGGCCGGAGGAAACGCGCAGCGCGTGTTCATCCCCAGGCAGGCGATCCGGGAGATCACGGTGATCGGCGTGGTTGGGAACAAGAGACGCGTTCCGACGCCCCCGCGAGACACACGCCAAATTACGCTGTTCTCAGAAGCTCAATAGAGTTCAGCGGGTGTGCGCTGAGCAACTCCCACGTATTGGGGTCGACGTTGCGGACGAAGGCGAGCTCATCCACGGCGAAGCTTCGCTCGGCCCACCACTCGCTCCAGCCGCTGCGGGCTTGAGCGAGCGTTTCCGCCACGTTCTCGGGGGCGATGTTCTGCGCCAGCGTGACATGCGGATGGAACGGGTACGGCTCCTTGAAGTGGAGCATTCCCTCACTCAGCAGGCCGTGGGCGTGGAGCATCTCCTGCCATCCCGCGCGAACTCCCAAGTAGATCACATCCGTTTCAGGGAAGATCTCGACCTCGCCGAGAGACGCCTTAAATGCCTGAATCCGGGGGACAATTGAATCCAGCTCGGCGCTCAACTCCTCGGGCTGGGAATGCAGTACACGCGGCGGCAAGATCGTGATGTGCGATTGAAGACGGCGCCCTGGAACCAGTTGCGAACGAAGGCGGTTGAGAAACGATCCCAAAGGGCCTGGAATGTAGCTGACAAGGCCGAATGTGCCGGAAACGCGGGAATTCGCTTCGGGGCTACACCCCATGGCTTTCATTCTATTTCAGTAGAGTTTCAAGATGTCAAACGGCGCCTGTCTGTTCAGAAAAAGTGGCTGCCGCGGCCGTTTCTTGTGGATGCTTTGCTTCGGGCAGGACCCAGCGCGCCTCCTCGAACCCGACGTACTTACAAATGCGCAATTCCCCCGTCTCAGATTCAAGGACGTCGCCGACGCCGAGCTCCCGCTCCGATCCGCGGAGCATCGACCAGGCATCGTAGAAGCTCCGCGCCTCGACTGCGCCGGCGTCGTCGAAGTCACGGGGCTTGATTTGAGTGACGCCGCCAGTGTGAGGGGCCCAGCGAAAGCTTTGCCGCTGAGTCTCTTTCATGCGATGAATCCGAAAAACCGGCATGCGGCTCTATTCTCCCACAGAACAGAATCATGGCAGGATGTTCTCATCCTAGTCAAGCAGAGAGAGCGCGGCCTGGCCGTCGCGAAAGCCACGCTCGATCCAATTGTCCACCAGGTTGCGCCGCCAGATGGCCATCTGCCCGTAAGTCCCTAGAGCGGGCGCCGGTTCGATCATCACCACTCCGGCCGGGCGGGATTCGCTTCGAGCTTCGCGCGTCCAGCCGAGAAGGACGGCGCGGGCGGCGCGGACCCATAGCGGAGCCCTGCGGGGCAAGATTCGAACCGCGACGATCCTCGACGCCCCGAGCGAACATGCAGTGCGGATGGGGACCGAGCTGATCAACCCGCCATCGCTGTAGCAACGGCCATCGAGCTTGTACTGCGGCATCAGGAGGGGGACGGAACAAGACGCGCAGAGATGCTCCCAGGTGATGGATGGGCTTGAGATCGTGATGCGGCGAAAGCTCGGCAGTTCGGAGAGGACTACCGAGAACGGAGTCCGGGGCCGGAACCGGGCGGCAAAGTTCCTGACGGCGCTCTCGAAGCCGGCGCGGTCGATGAGCCCGCTCCTGAGAGACCGCGGGAAACGCAGCCGGAGCAAGGAACCGATCTCCGGCCGGCGCCACTCGGCGATCAGCTCATCCGGATGGCAGTCCGCCGCGATCAGCCAGCCGTTCAATGCGCCGATGGAGGCGCCCACAACCAGGTCCGGCGTCAGCTTGCCGTGGAGCGCTTTCCAGACGCCCGCCTGATACGCGCCGAACATGCCGCCCCCTCCGAGCACCAGGGCGGTTCGCGGCCGAGCCATGCTTCTCATCTTAAGATGGTCGTGATGGATCTCACTTTGTGCTCGCCTGCCGTCCGCGAGATCGTCATGTTGAACGGCGGGATCGACCGTCCACTTCCGCTGGTTTCCCCCCGCCGCGCGGTCTCGGCTGAAGCCGCGTCCCGGTTGCGATCGGCTGGATCGTCCGATCTCTTCCCCGGCGCGCGCAGTCCGGAAGGAGCGCTGGCAGGGCTCTGGGTGCACTGCGGCTGCTTCGACGAAGCCCACGCGGCGGCCCAGGATCTCGCAACCGTGGAAGGCAGCTACTGGCACGGTATCGTGCATCGCCAGGAGCCGGACGACTGGAACTCCGGCTATTGGTTCCGCAGGGCCGGACGGCACCCGGTCTTCGAGGCCCTCGGCGAGCAGGCGCGCGAGGTCGCCGCCAGACACGGGACTGTAGCATCCCGGCTGAAGGCGAATTGGGACCCGTTCGCTTTCATCGATCTTTGCGCGGAGGCTCGCGGCAAGCCCGGCACGCCGCTGGAGGCGCTGGCGCTTGATCTGCAACTCTTGGAGTGGCGGCTCTTGTTCGAGTGGTGCGCCCGCCGCGCTTTGAAAGACTGAGCAACATGGAGAGCCTTGCCACCGCCCTTAGTCGCAAGGACAAAAATGGGAACCTGTGAATTGTGCGGCCGGAAGTTCAGCAAGGCGTCCATGACGCGGCGCCTTCGCGGAGGCGACCAACCCAAGAGTCCGGCGCAGCCTGCCGGCGCCGGGAAACGGCGCGCGCCCCAGAGCTTCCACCTGGTGATCGAAGGGCGCTACGCCAAGGGTTACTGGATTCACGCGGCTGTCCCGGCGGCTGCGCCGCTGAGCGGACTCGATCAGTTCCTGCGCCGCATCCGGCTTGAATGCTGTTCAGAGTGGTTGGCTTGCGGGAGCGCGACACGCCGGACGGCGGCGCCCAATTGCTGGCCAGCAACGACCCGCCAGAAATCCGTTGCGATGTCTGCCAGACCCGGATCACCGTGAACATCTGCGCCGAATGCGTCTGGAGGGGGAAAGGCTGGCTGTGCGAGACGCGCAGCGGCACGCACGGATGCGGCGACGAGATGATCCTTCCCGTCGTGAATTCTCCGCCGGCCGGGGGTGTGCGGCTACACGGGTCAGTGATCCGCCGGTTTCAGTTCCCGGCCTCGATCCGGGCCGCCAGGCGGTTCCGCGGCGCAGGCAGCGGACACTTGGAGCAGGGAGTGAATGCGCAGGGCGGTGAATCCGCCTTGCGGAAATCGAGCACGACCTTGGCGCTTTCAGGCGTTTTCGTCTCCAGGAACCTGACATGGCAAGCAATTGCATTCACGATGCCCGGCCCGGCATCCATCGCGTGATCCCGGTTACTGCTTGGGGGCCGCCGGCGCGGGCGGCGGCGCATCCGTTCCAAAGTAACCGCTGTCCAGCTTCACGGCCGCGGTATTGCGGATTGCCTTGATGGCCAGGTTCGCGGCCTCGGACTGCTGCTTCTTCTCGATCTCGGCGCGCACTTCCTGGATCGGCCGGTAGCTGCGTTCCTGAACCTGGATCAGGTGGAAGCCGAACTGGCTCTTCACCGGCTCGGAGATCTTGCCGATCTCGAGCGAAAAGGCGGCTTGCTCGAACGGGGGCACCATGCGCCCGCGGCCGAAAAAACCCAGGTCGCCGCCGTTGGCCCCGGAGCCGGTGTCGTCGGATTCGGCCTTGGCAAGCGCGGCGAAATCCTCGCCCTTTTCCAGGCGTTCCCGCAACTCCCTGGCTTTGGCGAGCGCCTCTTCCTCGCTGAGGTCCTTCGCGCCCGCCCGCGCCGGCACCCGCGATCCCTTGAAGCGGATCAGGATATGCCGGGCCTTGGCCTGCTCGTACTCCGGCTTGTGCGAATCGTAGTAGGCCAGGACTTCAGAGTCGCCCGGCTTGAGAGACGTCATCAGATCCTGGTACAGCGCGTTGGCGAGGATGGATTCCTCCTGCAATTTCAACTGATTCACAACCGTGGGCTTCTGTGGAATGCCGCGCTTGCGCGCCTCCTGAGCGAGCGATTTCACTTCGGCCAGCCGCTCGGCGACACGGCGCTTGCCCGCCGGCGTCGCGGTCTCATTCTTCACCTGAGGGGGCAGGCTGTCGATCAGTTGCTCGAATTGCGAGCGGGTGAGCGATTCGGTCCCGACGGTGAAGATGACCGGATCATTGGGATCCGCAGCCGGTTTGGCCGCAGGAGATGGCTTTGCCGCCACAGACTTGGGCGCAGGGGCAGCTTTCGGCGCAGGTTTCCGCACAGTCGGCTTTGGAGCAGAGGGCGGGGTCTGCGGCCACACACAGGCGCAGACCAGTAACATGAAAGGAATCCGCATCCTCCCATGCTACCGCGCCCCAGCCACCGTGCCGAACGCTCCGCCTCCCGTTTGAAGGAACCCCTTCAGAAGTCCGTGGACTGGAAGGCGGTCTGGCCCGACATCAAGGAACTTGTGCGCCCGCGGAAGGGCCAGTTGCTGCTGGGCTTGGCGCTGATCGTCATCAGCAGAAGCGCCGGGCTGGTGCTCCCCTCTTCGACCAAAGTCCTCATCGATGATGTGCTGGGAAAGAACCGCCCGGAGTTGCTGGGGCCGCTGATTCTCGCGGTTCTGGGCGCGACGGCGCTCCAGGCTGTGACATCGTTCTGGCTCACGCAATTGCTGTCGAAATCCGCGCAGCGGCTGATCGCCGAGCTGCGGTGCAAAGTCCAGGCGCACGTGCTCCGGCTCCAGGTGGCCTACTTCGACTCGAACAAGACGGGACAGCTTGTCTCGCGCATCATGAATGATGTCGAGGGAGTGAGGAACCTTGTCGGCACGGGGTTGGTGGAGTTCCTGGGAGGGATCCTGACGGCCGCGCTGTCGTTCTTTGTGTTGATGAGAATCAGCCCGCGGCTGACGGGCATGGCGCTGGCGATCGTGCTGGTGTGGTCGCTTCTCCTGAACAAGGCCTTCAAAACGCTGCGGCCCATCTTCAGGGAGCGCGGCAAGATCACCGCCGAAGTGACCGGGAGGCTCACCGAGTCCCTGGGAGGCATCCGCGTCGTGAAGGGCTATCACGCCGAGAGCCGCGAGGAGGGAGTGTTCGCCGAAGGGGCCGGCCGGATCCTCGCGAACGTGCTCAAGTCGCTGACAGGCGTCTCCTTCCTGAGCCTCTCGGCGACCATACTGCTCGGGCTTGTGGGTTCGCTGGTGATGTACGTCGGCGGGCGGCAGGTGCTGGCGGGGACGCTCAGCCCTGGCGGCTTCGTGATGTTCACGGCATTCCTCGGCTTTCTTGTGGCGCCGGTATTCCAGGTGGTCGGGATCGGGACGCAGCTCACGGAAGCGATCGCCGGCCTGGAGCGGACGCGGGAGATTCTCAACGAGAGCCGCGAAGACTTCGATCCGGAGAGGAAGGTAGCGCTCCCTCCGATTCGGGGCGAGGTGCGCTTTGAAGACGTGAAGTTCGCCTACGATGAAGGGAAGCTCGTGCTGGAGGGCGTTTCGTTCGTGTCGCCGGCCGGCTCCGTCACGGCGCTAGTGGGCTCATCCGGGTCGGGAAAATCGACAACGATCGGCCTCGTGGCCTCCTTCCACCGCCCGTCGGCTGGGCGCGTCCTGGTGGATGGAGTCGATCTGGCCAAAGTGCGGCTCGACACTTACCGGACGCAGCTCGGCGTGGTGCTCCAGGAGTCCTTCTTGTTCGATGGCACGATCCGGGAGAACGTGGCTTTCGCCAAGCCCTCGGCGTCCGATGCCGAGGTCCTCGAGGCCTGCCGGATCGCCCGCGTGGACGAGTTCGCCGAGCGGTTCGAAGCCAAGTACGACACGCTCGTCGGCGAGCGGGGGGTGAAGCTCTCGGGAGGGCAGAGGCAGCGCGTGTCAATCGCCCGCGCGATTCTCGCCGACCCGCGGATTCTGATCCTGGACGAGGCGACATCCAGCCTGGACAGCGAAACCGAAGCGCTGATCCAGCATGGGCTGGGTTACTTGTTGCAGGGCAGGACCACCTTCGTCATCGCGCACCGGCTCTCGACGATCCGCCGCGCAGATCAGATTCTGGTCATGGAGGCGGGGCGGATCGTCGAGAGCGGCGCCCACGCGGAACTTTTCGCCGCCAGAGGCCGCTACTGGGATCTCTACACCCGCCAGCACGATCTCGAGGCGAACCTGTTCCTCGCGCCGGGCGAAGGAGACGTGGAGTAGAGCGCGCCGGTTACGGCAGAAGGTCGCGCCTGAACTGCTCGAGCGCGACGCGCACCAACTGGCCTCGCGTGCGAACGCCGGTCTTCGAAAAGAGCTGTTGCAGCGAGGCCTTGATGGCGCTCTCGCTCACGTGCAGCCGCTCGGCGATCTCTTTGTTCGCCAATCCCTCGAAGACGCCGCGAAGCACGTATCTGTCGCGCTCCGTGAATCGCACCTTCCGGAACGGGCTGGCGGCGGCCGGCTGTACCGCCTCCGGCGCATATCTTGGGTCGATCCAACTCTCGCCTCGCAAGACGGCGGCGATCGCATCGATGAGCATTTCCGGGGGGTTGTTTTTCAGGAAGACGCCGCTCACCCCGTGGTTGAGCATCTGCCGCAATTCCGACTTGGTCAACCCCACAGTGACGATCAGGATCTTGCCCTTGAACTTCCGCTCTTTGGCCGCATGCACGACTTCGCTTCCGCGGCGGTCGCCGAGTTCGTAGTCGAGCAGGATCAGATCGTACTGGTGGCGGGCCAGCAGGCGCGAGGCCTCCTCCACGGTCGAGCATTGATCGGTGATCCGGACGTCCGATTCCGCGGCCAGGAGCCGCGAGAGGCTCTCCCGGAACAGGGCGTGATCGTCAACCAGCAAAGCGCTTGTCAAGCAGCGACCTCCGAGGAGTTCAGATGGCCTGGAGTTTCATCGAATTCACAAGGTTGGAGGCGAACTACTATTGTGCACCCACGGGGAGAGGGTTTGTGATACAACTCGCCGCCGCAAGCGCGGACGATCGCCCGCGACACGAACAGCCCGAGTCCCACTGCGTCGGCCCCCTCCTGGAATGGCTTGAAGAGCCTCTCCGGGTGGGCTATGCCCGTCCCCGAATCGGCGAAGCAGACGCACACGGCGCCATTCTCGAGGCTCCCCTCGATTTTGATTTCGCGCTGGCTCACTTGCTGCAACGCGCGAACGCTGTTCCGCGTGAGATTGAGAAACACCTGGAGCAGGCCGTGGCGGTCGGCAGAGACGGGAGGCAGATCGGAATCGAGACCGATCGTCAGGCGAATTTCCTCGGCGCGCAGTGTGGGCTCGATCACGATCTTCAGCTCCTCGATCAGGTCCTCAACCTGCACCTGCTGCAATCCCGGCTCGGCCGCCTGGCTCATTTCGGCCGTGGCCAGCCTGGACAGGCCCGCGGCCAGGGTGCCCAGCGCCGCATAGTCTTCGCTCCGGGCGACGGCGGGAATCCGGCCCAGGTTCGCGTGCACCACGGAGATCGCCGCGCACACGTTTCTGATCTCGTGAGAGACTGAGCCGACCAGAACGCGCGTGCTGCGCAGCAGGCTCTGAAAGCTCGTCTCCTGCCAGTCGCGAAGGTCCTCGGAGGCGTCGGCGATAATGGCTGCCAGACGCCTCCCGGACCGTGTCTGGTAGGTGCCGAACCAGATGCTCGCCAGGAACGACTCCCCGTCGACACGTTTGGCCCGGCAGCTTGCGGCGGTGCGATAGGGCAGCGACGCATCGTCCGTGTCGACGATGTCGGCGAGCAACGGAAGGTAATCGCGAATGGAAGTCCCCACCAGCGAACCCTCCAGAACGCCGAACAGCACGTGCGCCTGGCGGTTGGCCAGGTCAACAATCCCCGATTCGTCGAGAGTGAGGATCGCTGCGGGACTTGATTCGATGATTGTTCGCAGTTGGCTTTCCGCCTCGACGCGGCGATCGACTTGCTCCTGAACCTCGAGGTAATGTTGAATGACCAGCTTTCGGTTCCGTGCGATTTCATTGAGCAGAAGGCCGACCGCGCCGTAACTGAACGCAGTCGAGAGGAAGCGCGTCGCCGCGTGCTGTTCCCAGGCAAAGGGCGAGAACTGTTCGCGAAGCACTGCGCAGACAAGCACCAATATCGCCATCTCCCACCGCTTCAACGAGAGCGAAGCAAGCAGGATGGGGAAGGTGTAGAGCAAGCCGATGGAGAGATTCGGCTCCAGGAACGCGTCGGTAGTCGCGATGCCGGCCACCAGGCAGGCGACGATCAGAAGGACCTTTCTCCGGGGCAGATCGAAGATCGGCGACAAGAAATCGAGCCGATCGCCGGCCGGACTTGCAGCGCCGGATAACCTTGCCTCGGTAACAACGGCCTGGTTCATTCTTGACTAATGCCGGCAGCGACCACGGGCGCCACGGCGAGGATTCGGTCTGGTGGCTCCGGCCGGCTTACCGCGTCCGGCTGCCTGGATTATATCAACCCACCTCTTCGATGACGAGCCCGGCGCCGCTCTTGGTTACTGCCGCCGGCTATTCCCCCGGGCAAACCGGCTCAAACCGGCCGTCGCGGAGGACGCGGTATATCCTGCCCCGCCAGTGGATTGTGTTTCCAACGAACCCCGCGAGCCAGAAAACGAAGCTCAAGACATCCTGGACAGGAATCAGATACCACAACCGCGAACTTAGCCGGTCCTGGAGCGCCATGGAGGAAACGGCATACGCGGACGCCGCCCTGAACACCAACGCCGCCGCAAGGGCCCAAAGACGCCAGCCGCTTCCGAGCATCGTGAGTAACAGTGCGATCGGAAGTGGATGGGTGAACAGTTGGCCGACATAGCCGGCGGGCCGCGAACGGCGCGTGGACCGGTTCCAGCGCAGCCTGTGGGCGAAGTTGGCCCGCCAGCGTTGCGAACCAATGCGGTGTTCCACGACAAAGCGCGACAGCGCAACCCCGTGGCCGCGATCCGCCGCCGCCTGGCCGAGCACGAAATCCTCCGCCAGGTAGCGGCTCAAATACTCCCAGCCTCCAATGCTCTCGATCACCCGCCGCCGGGCGGCCACCGTGGGTCCGATGGCAAAGCGCACCCCGCGCTCGACGAGCCGCGCCGTGAAGACGCCGCCCCAGAACTCGGTGTTCATGCCGAGGGCTTCAAGGGTGGACCAGATGCTGCGCCCCGGCACAGCCCGGTATGGGCAGGTCGCGACGGCGAGCCGCTCATCCTGGAACTGGGCCGCGATCACGCGCAGCAGGTCCGGAGCCGCCATGATGTCCGAATCGCTCATCACCAGCAGATCGTTCCGCGCCTCGCGCATCATCAGAGCGAGGCTCCAGGCCTTCGCGTTCGGCCACGGCGGCTCCCCGGCGACCAGGATCCGGGCGCGCACCGAAGGAAACTGCGCGCTCAGGCGCCTGACAAGCGAGAGCGCGGGGTCATCCGCGTCGCGCGCCGCGAAGAGCAGTTCGAAGTCGGGGTAGTCTTGAGTGAAGAACGACCGGAGGTTGTCTTCCAGCCCCTCGTCGAGCCCGTGCAAGGGCTTCAAGACGGATACCGGCTCGGCGCCGTGCAGGTCCGGCAAGCGCTGTCTTTTCCAACTGAAGACGGCGATGATCGTAAGCACGCAATAGACCATCGATCCCGCCAGCACCGCAGCCAGCAGGATCGACAGGTATGTGAGCATGGGCGTGTCCGGGGCGCCGTCTACTCGTCGATGGAGCGGGACTCGACGATCTGCGTGACGCCGGCGAGAAACTCATCCACGGAACGCGTTCCCAGATCGCCCTTCTTGCGGTTGCGCACGGCGACTTTGCCCGCGGCGGCCTCGCGGTCGCCGATGACGAGCATGTAGGGGATTTTCTGGATCTGGGCCTCGCGGATCTTGTAGTTGATCTTCTCGCTGCGGTCGTCCAGCTCCACGCGCAAGCCGGCATCAGAGAGCTTACTGAGAACTCGGCGGGCATATTCCAGGTGCCGGTCGGCGATCGGCATCACCACGACCTGCACGGGCGCCAGCCAGACGGGGAACGCCCCGGCGTAATGCTCCAGCAGGATGCCGAAAAAACGCTCGACCGAGCCGTAGAGGGCGCGGTGCACCATCACCGGCTGGTGCTTCTTGCCGTCCTCGCCCACATACTCGAGATTGAACCGTTGCGGGAGATTGAAGTCGAACTGCACCGTGGAAAGCTGCCAGGGACGGTCCAGGCAGTCCACGAGCTTGACGTCGATCTTCGGACCGTAGAATGCGGCCTCCTCCGGGATGACCTTGACGGCGAGGCCCACGCGCTCGACGGCGCGGTGAAGCACGTCCTCGGCGAGGTCCCATTGCTCGGGCGATCCGAGGAACTTGCCGCTGACGCCCTTGTCCCAGGTGGAGAGTTCGGCGTGGTAGCGATCGAACCCGTAGGTCTTAAGGACATCCACCGCGAATTCCAGGCAACTCACGAGCTCATCTTCGATCTGTTCCGGCGTGCAGAAGATGTGCGCGTCGTCCTGGGTGAAGCCGCGGACTCGCAGAAGTCCGTGGAGCACTCCCGACCGCTCATAACGATACACAGTGCCCAATTCGCCAAGCCTGACGGGTAGATCGCGGTAGCTGCGTTGCCGGTCCTGATAGATCAGGATGTGCATCGGGCAGTTCATCGGCTTGGGGCGGTAGCTGCCGTCGTCCAGCTCCATGGGGGAGAACATGGCGTCGGCGTAGTTATCGAGGTGGCCGGAGACCTTCCAAAGGCTTTCGCGCGCAATGTGGGGCGTCGAGACAAGGGAGTAGCCGCGCTTCAGATACTGATCGCGCATCCAGTCCTCGAGGAACTTGCGCACCAGCGCTCCCTTGGGGTGGAAGAAAATCAGGCCCGGTCCGGCGACTTCCTGGATGCTGATCAGGTCGAGCTGCTTGCCGAGCACGCGGTGGTCGCGCCGCTTGGCTTCTTCCAGCTTATGGAGGTACTCGTCCAATTCCTTCTGGCTGAAGAAGGCGGTTCCGTAGATCCGCTGCATCTGGTGGCGGCTTTGATCGCCTTTCCAATAGGCGCCCGACACCGACAGCAGCTTGAAGGCCTTCAGCCGCTTTGTCGATGGGACGTGCGGGCCGCGGCAGAAGTCGATGAAATGCGGCCCCAGCGTGTACTCAGAGAAGACCGCGTCGGCTTTCTCTTCGATCAGTTCGCACTTCATGTCCTCGCCAAGCTCGCGGTATTTGCGGAGTCCTTCTTCCTTCGCCATGAGCTTGCGCTCGTAGGGGAGATCCCGGTCGCGGATCTCCACCATGCGCTTTTCGATGGCCTCCAGGTCCTCGGGGGTGAAGGGCTTGTCGCGGCGAAAGTCGTAGAAGAAGCCCTGTTCGGTCGGTGGCCCGATCCCGAGCTGCGTCTCGGGATAGAGTTCCAGAACCGCCGCCGCCAGCAGGTGGGCCGTCGAGTGCCGGTAAACCTCGAGCGCTTCGGGATTCTTGGAGGTGAGAATCTCCAATGTGCTGTCTCCCTCCAGCGGACGGACGAGGTCCCAAAGCTGGCCGTTGACGCGCGCCACGATCGCCTCATCGGCGAGCCTCTTGCTGACGGACCGGGCTACGTCGAGTGGGGCGGAACCGGCCGGAACCTGCGTCTGGCTGCCGTCCGGCAGGGTGATCGTATACTGGCTGCTCATCGCTTTCGGGTGAAATCCCAGCGTATCATGCGGCAGCCGGAGAGCCCCCGGCGCCCGTGATTGTTATGCTAGGCATCGGAGTCATATTTTCTTATGGATGGGCAACGGCAAACCGCGGATCCGACCGTCGAAGCGAGCCAGGAAGCCCAATTGCTGGAGCGCGCCCGGCAGGGCGACGTGGAAGCCTTCGGAGAGCTGGCCACCAAGTACGAGCGCCGGATTTTCCGGATGGCGCGGAACATCACGCAAAATGATGAAGATGCGGAAGATATTCTCCAGGAGAGCTTCCTGAAGGCTTTCGCCAACCTCGATTCCTTCCAGGGCCAGTCCAAGTTCTACACCTGGCTGACCCGGATCGCGGTGAACGAAAGCTTAATGAAACTGCGGAAACGCAAATCCGATCGAACCGTTTCCCTCGATGAAAGCATCGAAACGGAAGAGGAGCCGATCGTGAGGGAGGTCGCCGTATGGGACGACAACCCTGAGTTGCGGTACAGTCAGGCCGAGCTCAGGGCGATCCTGGACGGTGCAATCGCCGGTTTGAAGCCTATCTTCCGGACGGTGTTTGTCTTGAGAGACGTCGAAGAACTATCGACCGAAGAGACCGCGGCGATGCTGGGGCTGTCTGTAGCCGCGGTGAAGAGCCGTCTGCTGAGGGCCCGTCTTCAATTGCGGGAGAAACTCACGAGAATCTTCAAACGCAAGGGGGATCAGATCCTTGGTTACGTGTAAGGACTTCCTGAAAGAGCTGACCGACTACCTGGACGAAACCACCGATCCGGAGATGCGGACGCAGTTGCAGCGCCACATCACGGAGTGTCCGAACTGCTGGGTGATCTTCGACACGACCAAGAAGACGATTCAGGTCTACAAGGGCCTCGACCCTCAACCGCTCCCCGAGCGGGTTCACCGGCGGCTGATGGAGGCGCTCGAGAAGAAGTGCTCCTCCCGCCGGGTGAATTCCGGAGAGCGGCCCTAAATCGCAAGCCCTGGACAGGCGCGATTCCAGTATGGGCAATAGCGGCACCGCTCGCCGGCGTTGAGCGGAAACTCGCCGCTCCTGTGCGCCTCGAGAAAAGACCCGATCCGCTGCGCGCACTGCGCCGCCACGTCCTTCCCAAGGTCAATCCGGACCGCCTTCCCTTCGCGGAGCAGGAAGAGGAACGCCTCATCGACGGGTCTGCCGCGAAGCCTTTCCAGCATGAGCGCGTAGTGCTCCAATTGGGCGCGGTAACCGGCGAGTTTAACCGGCGGCAGCGACCTGTCCGATTTGTAGTCGACGAGCGTGCAGCCCTCCGCGTCCTCGAACCAGAGGTCGATCGAGCCGCGCACGAGCAAGCCGAACTGTTCCACCAGAAAGTCGAACTCGCGCTCCACCCTGTCGGCCTTGGCGGCTCTTTGTCCAAGAGCGCTGCGGTCGAAGGCGGACGCCAACTCTCTCGCCTCCTCTGAATCGGCCGGAGAGGACTCGCCCGCCAGAATCCTGTGGACCTCGGTGCCCAGGGTTGCCGCCGCGCCCTGCTGCGGCTGGGGCCAGCCGATAAGGCGCGAGAGAAAGTATCTTCGCGGGCATTCAGTGAATTCGACGAGCGTGGTGGGGGCCGCCGAACTCGGCGGCTGGAGCGCCGGCGGCAGGGTCTCCAGGGTGATGATCTCTTCGCCCTGGGCGGGAGTTTCCGCGAATTCTCCAGGGGGCGCGCCGGAGACGCGCAGCAGCCGGATGTGGCCTTCTACGGCCGGCTTGCCCAGTTCGTCCGGCCACCGCGGTTCGAGGACGGATTCGATCCGCTTCGCCCAAGCGCCCTGCCTGCTCGAGCGGTGGTTCCAGGTAATCACCAGCCTCTGCTCGGCTCGCGTCATCGCCACGTAGAGAAGGCGGTCTTCCTCCAGGGCTTCCCGCTGGCTTTCCTTCAAGCGGTTCTCTTCGTAGACCGGATCGGCGATGGTCTCCGAGCCGCCAGGCGCCCGCCACCTCACGCCGAGTCCCAGGTTGGCGGAGCAGTTGAGCGAGGGCGGGAATGCCCCGGCGCCACGGTCGATCGACGTGAGGAAGACCACGGGGAACTCCAGGCCTTTCGCGCCGTGGATGGACATCACCTGGACGGCGTCCACTGCACCGGCGGCTGGAGCATTCGTCTCGCGCCCCGAAGCGCCGATCTCTTCGACCTGTTCGAGGCACGCGGCCAGGTCGAGGGCCTGTGATATCTCAAGTTGACGCAGGAGCTGGAGGAACTTCCGGATGTTCGCCTCCACCCGCGCGCTCCTGCCGGCCAAGTAACCCGTCTCATCGAGCAATTCGGCCAGAATCTCGTCCGCGGCCCTTTCGCCCCGGCTCGACCGCAATGCCTCGATTCTGGCCGCCGCCCACTGCGGCGCATCCCGGCCCTCCAGGCGAAGCCTGTAGATCTCTTCATCCGCAATGCCAAAGAACGGCGATCGCAGAATCGCCAGCAGCGCCACATGGTCTGAAGGATTCACCAGGACGCGCAGACAATTGGTGAGGTCGACGATCTCCGGCTCCTCGAAAAAGTTGCGCCCCCGGTGCAATACGCAAGGAATGCCGAATCTCTCCAGCGCGGCCTCCAGGCTGTCGAAACCCGTGGCGCTGCGCGCCAGGATGGCGTAGTCCGAGTACCGGTGGAAAGGGCCTTCGGCGATCAGTTCCCTGATCCTGCGCGCGACCCACAGGCTTTCGTCGCCGTCTTCCACTCGCATCAGCTCCACGCAGATGCCGTCGGCGGCATCGAACTCGCGCGCCGGCGTCAGGCGGTGCATTCTCAGCCCGGGCGAATCGGGCAGGATCTTTTCTACAGCCGCAAGAATCGGCCCCCGGCTGCGATAGTTTTCCTCCAAACGGTCGATGACCAACTTCGCATCGTTCAGGCTCCTCTCATAGCCCTCGAAGAGCAGCGGCTCCGCTCCTCGAAAGCCGTAAATGGACTGATTGATGTCGCCGACGGCAAAAAAGCCCGCGGGGCGCCGCAGCTCGTTGACGATGCTCCACTGGATCGGGTTCGTATCCTGCAACTCGTCCATGAGGATCGCTTCGTAGCGTTCCTGAACCTCCCGCTTGATCCCGGCGTCGTTCCGCAGGAGGCTGAGCGCGAACTCTTCGAGGTCGCCGAAGTCGGCCACGCCCAGCTTGCGCTTGCGGCGCCTGTACTCCGCGTCGAATTCGGCGAGAATCGACACAAGCGATTCGCGCTCGCTCTCGAAGATCGATCCGATCACCTCCGCCCGCGCCTGCTGGACTTGCAGCCGGATGCGCTGCATGGCATCGTAGATCACGTCCCCGGGCCTGAGCCCTCGCAGATCGACTTTCCCGAGTTCTTCGAGCCAGGCTAACCGGTCTTCGCGCTGCGAGCCGTCCAGCCAGGCCCGAAGCTTCTCGACGCGGCGCGCGGCCGCGGGCGTCGAGGTCCGCGGATTCTGATCGAGCATCTCGCCAACTTCGCGGAGGAGCAGGTGAATCCGCGACTCGGGATCGAAGCTCCGCGGCGCCAGGCCGGGACCTCCGGGCGAGAGCAACGCCCTGTGCTTTTCATACAAGGCCGCGATCGCTCCCAATGGCTCTGTCTCGCTCCAGCCGTGAATGAGGGCGCGGAACTGATCGCGCCGCTCGACGGCTGCGCGGTCGAGAACCGCCCGCAGCGCGGCGTGCTGCTCGGACCGCGCTTCGCGTTCGTCCAAAACGCGAAAGGAAGGGTCGAGCCCGCACCGCAAGGCGTGTTCCGCCAGAAGCGAGCGGCAGAACGAGTGGATGGTCGAGACCGGGGTCCGCTCGATGGACTCGCGCAGTTCGCGGCGGCCCTGGAAGCGCTCCACCAGACGGCGTTTGATCTCCTTGGCCGCCTTCTCGGTGAAGGTGATTGCCAGGATCCGCGCCGGATCTTTGCCCTGATCCACGAGCCACACGACCCGCTCCACCAGGACGCGGGTCTTTCCGGACCCTGGACCAGCGGCGCAGCAGACATCCTGGCCCGTCCTTGTGATCGCGTCCCGCTGGGCGCCGGAGAGCTTCATGAAACAGCTATTTTCCTATCCCCGCGCCCCGCCGTGGAGAGGCGGAGAGGCCGGCCCGCTATTTCGCCGGCGGGTTCTTCACCATGATCAGCAGCATCACGACCTCAGTCTGGGCCTTGATGCCGTGCTCGAGCTGCGGCGTCATGTACACGAATGCGCCCTCCGCGGCCGGCCGGGTGTCCGGGCCCAGCTTCACTTCCGCGGCCCCGGCGACGAAGTAAAGCATCGCGGGGAATGGCGCCGTGTGCGCCGAAAGCTCCTGGCCGGGCGCGAAGATGAACTGGATCACCTTCGATCGCTCGTCGTTCTGGAGCGTGCGGCTGAGGATGCCGTTCTCGGGCAGCGGCGCATGCTCGCGCAGATCCTTGTGGTAGATGTAGAGGTCGCTCATTTTGCTTCCTTTGCGTTCTGCGCCTTCAACAGGCGCGGGTGGATCGCCTTGATGCGCACGTCCGGCGCCGGCGCAATCGCTCCCGACGGGCAGCAGGCGGCGCATTCAGGCTCATCGGCGTAGAGAGCGCACTCGGTGCACAGCAGCGGCTCGATCCACAAGCGGGACATCGAGCCCGCGATAGCGCCGTTGGGGCAGATTGAGACGCACCCGCCGCATGCGGTACAGTGAAGTCCGATTGCGTAAGCCATCAGAAGCCGTTCTGGGACCAATCCGGCGAGAGACGTTCGCCAAGACCCCGCTGTTTTCTTCCCTCGCTCCGTCCGAGCGCGAGGAACTTTCGCGCCTCGCCGTGGACCGCACTTTTGACGCCGGCCAGTCGCTCTTCTACGAGGGCACGCCCTGCGAAGGGCTGTATGTCATCGGTTCCGGCACGGTGAAGATCACCAAGATCAGCCCGTCGGGCCGCGAGATCATGCTGGCCATCGAAAGCGCGCCATCGAGCGTCGCCGAGGTCCCGTTGTTCGACGACGGCAACAACCCCGCGACGGTGACGGCGGTCCGCGATACCGTCGCGTTCCTTCTTCGCAAGGACGACTTCCGCCGTTTCTGCCAGACCCATCCCGAGGTGCCCCTGAAAGTCCTCGGCGTTGTTGGCCGAAGGCTCCGCACCCTCGTGGCTTTGATCGAAGCGCTGACGTTCGGCAGCGTCCGCCAGAGGCTGGCCCGCATCCTGCTTCAGGCCGCGGAGGAGAGCGGGTCGCAAAAAGCCGAAGTCAACCTCACGCACGAAGAACTCGCGGCGCGGCTCGGCACTGTGCGCGAGGTCGTTTCGCGAAACCTCGCCCGGTTTCAGGCGGAGGGCCTTGTGCACGTCGTGAAGCGCCAGATCACGGTGCTCGACATGGAGGCTCTGCGCTCCGAGGCCGAAACCGAATACTGATTCCACCCTCTCAGTTTGCCCCGCGATCGAAATGAGGGCCGTGACGCAAGTCACCTTCTCAAAAGTGTTCTGCGTGACCTGAGTCATGGTCCGTCCCGCGGCCTTCGCGGACACTGGAACCAGCATGAGGGACTTTTCCCAAGCGCCGTTTCTCGTGATCTGGGAAGTCACCCAGGCCTGCGACCTCGCGTGCAAGCACTGCCGGGCTTCGGCTCGGCCCGATCGGGATCCACGCGAACTGGCCACGGACGAAGGCCGCGGCGTCATCAGCCAGATCAAGGCCTTCGGGGATCCGCTGCTTGTCTTCACCGGCGGCGATCCTCTCATGCGGCCCGATCTGTTCGAGTTGCTTGAAGCAAGCGTCAAAGCGGGCCTGCGAACCACGGTCACTCCCAGCGCGACGCCGCTGCTGACCGAAGAGGCCATCGAACGCATCCAGGCGTGCGGAGTATCAAGGATGGCGGTCAGCCTGGACGGTTGGGATGCGCGCTCCCACGACGGCTTCCGCCAGGTGGATGGCTCCTTCGACCGCACGATGCTTGCCCTGTCGCACTCCAAGCAGATCGGCCTCGAAACCCAGGTGAACACCACGGTGAGCCGCCACAACGCCGCTCAGCTTCCGCGCATCGCCGAAATTGTCGCGGCCAGCGGCGCGAAGCTTTGGAGCGTCTTTTTCCTGGTCGTCACCGGGCGAGCCCGGTTGCAGGACGATCTCACCGCCGAAGAGTACGAGGCCGTCTTCGAGTACCTCTATCGAACCAGTTTCCACTCGCCGTTCGACATCAAGACGACCGAAGCCCAACACTACCGGCGCTATGTCGCGCAGCGGCGCAAGCAATCCGGGCAGCGGCCGGGATCGCCCTGCGAGGCGCAAAGCAGCATCCAACGCCAGGCCGGCATCAACGACGGCAAGGGGTTCATGTTCATCTCGCACACCGGCGAGATCTTCCCCAGCGGATTCCTGGAGCTCTCCGCGGGGAATGTCCGCCGCGTCACGCTTCAGGACGCCTACCGCTACTCCCAACTCTTCCGCGCGCTTCGCGACAGCAACAGCTTGAAGGGCAAGTGCGGCGCGTGCGAGTATCGCAACCTCTGCGGCGGCTCGCGCTCCAGGGCGATGGCGCTGACCGGCGACTTCATGGAGTCCGATCCGCGCTGTGTCTATGTTCCGCCGGCTTACTCAATCGAGAACGCCGAAAGGCGCATGCAGCCCGCAAACGTGTCCTGAAACGCCGGATCGGCGGCCAGTTCGACGTGTTGCGAAACGCCGAGCGTGCGCTGCAACAATTCAGAACGGCGCGACGGCGCCAGCAGCAGCAATCGTGCGCCGCGCAGCGCCGTGTTGCCTTCAGCGATGATCTCGGCTCCCTCCGGAAGAAGCCCGATCTGCCGGGCGCTCGCGGCCGTGACATAGTTGCCAAACGCGCCGGCGAGATGGATTTTTCGCGGGCTCGTTCCGGCCGCGCGCGCGAGCGCCAGCAGGCCGGCCGCCACGGCGCCTTTGGCAAGCTGCAATTCGCGCACATCGGACTGGTAGAGCGTCACCCCGCCTTTGAGAACGAACGGCTCGGGCAGCCGCCCGCTCGCCGCCGCCGCATCTAGCGACAGCGCGCACGCCGCGGCGTCCACCAGGCCGCTGCCGCAGATGCCGCGCGGCTCAACTCCGCCGATCACGTGGCATTCGACCGCCCCGTTCACGGCGTGGACGCGGTCGATTGCGCCCGTTCCCGCGCGCATCCCCATGCGGATGCGGCCCGCTTCAAACGCGGGCCCCGCCGCGGTTGACGCGCAGAGTATGGCGCCCGGCGTGACGACGGCGATCTCGCCGTTTGTGCCGAGGTCCGCGAAGCCCGCCGGTTCCAGCGCATCTTGCAGCCCGCAAGCGATGAGCCCCGCAAGGACATCGCTCCCTACAAAGCCGCCGATGCAAGGCAGAAACGTGACGCCGCCTGTGATGGCCAGAGGCCAGCCCAATTCCTCCGCTGTGAAGCGGCATTGGGCGAGATGCTGCGCGCGGAAAGGCGCCGCGGCCAGCGGCGAGACATCGAGCCCGGCGAACAGGTGATGCATCGCGGTGTTGCCGCAAATCAGCACCTCTTCAAGCCGCCGGCCTCCGGCCAGCCGCGATGCGATCGAGCCGCACTCCTCGCGAATGAGCGCGCGCAGAACGCCTGGCTGCTCCATGTCGAAACGGATGCGGCTCATCAGGTCCGCGCCGTGACGGGCCTGAGGATTCAATGCGGTCTCGACCGCCTCCACTTCGCCGCTTTGAAGATCCACGATCTGCACAACCAGCGTGGTCGTTCCAAGGTCGATCACAACGCCCAGCCCAGGCCGCGGCTCGTGCGGCAGCCTGGCTTCGTCCGTCAGAATCTGCGCGCTCCACTGGGCGATTTCGAGGGTGACGGGCGCTGCCGCCCGCGCGAAACACCCCAATCTCCATCCATCCCGCAACTCTTCCTCCGAAAGAGCCTCGCGCATCTCGCCGGTGACGGGGATCTCGCCTTCGACCACCCGAACCTTGCAGCCCCCGCAGCGCGATTCCCCCCCGCACGGGAACTCCACGCCAAGAGCGAAGAGACTCTCCCGGAGATCGCCGGCGGGAAGCGTATGGATGTGTCTGCGGTCCGTCACTGGCGGCTATTGGTGAGAGCGGGCGTAACGCGTCATCGCCCGCACGTTCCCGTGCGGAGTCCCCCGGGGCGTCTCGCACCCGGCCCCCACGATGTATTGGACGCCCGCCTGCGCGTGGCATTCGGCGATCCCCGCCTCCACGGCTTCGGGCGTACCGTCGCGCAGCACGCGCACGGGGTCGATGTTGCCGAGCAGCACCTGGCGCTCGCCCATCGCTGCGCGCGCCTCGCCCAATGTGGTGAGGAAATCGAGGTCGATAATGTCGGCCCCGGTCTCGCCCATGCCGCGTACAATGCGCCGCGTATTCCCGCAGATGTGCAGCCGCACGGGCACGCCCATTTCCCTGATTGCCGCGATGAGACGCTTCTCGCCGGGCTGAACAAACTGGTCGTACAACTTCGGCCCGATCAGCGACGCCGCCGCGTCGCCGATGCCGATCAGCGTAGCGCCTGCCTCCACCTGTGCGCGTGCGAACTCAACCTCCATGCGAATGCAGAAGTCGAACAGATCCGCGACAAAGGCGGGGTCGTCGAAGAAGTCGAGCATCAGCGTGTTGACGCCGCGCAGATCGGCCGACATCGCGCAAGGCCCTTCCACCCACCCTTCGACGATCCTGTCCCCGCCGCACCGTTGGGCGAGCAGGCGCACTGCCTCCACGCGATCGCGCATCCGCCCGGTCGCGTGAGGATCAGGCGGCTTCAGCCGGGCCAGCCGCGATTTGTCTTCAAGCAACGCCCGGCTCTCCACGATGGCCGGCGGCTGATTCTCGAACCACTCCACCGCCGCGCCGAGGTCGCTCGCCTCCCTCGCCGGATCGGAGATCGCCGAGACGTAATCGAAATCGAACGTCTCGGCGACGCGCATCTGCGCATCTGCGAGGACGTGATGATCGCTCGCGTAGTCGATGTAACGCACGCCCGACAAGTCCGCTGCGAACATCATCGTGATCGGCATCAACGGCGTGCTGTCCGGCGTCCCGCCGGCGAGCCTCGTGAGAATTCGCTCCTTCCCGTTCATGAACCCGCCTCTTCCGCTTCAATGATCTTCTCGTTGTACTTCGCCACGATTCGCTCGCCCGGGCGAACCACCAGGAAGTCTTCTTCGGCCCAATCGCCGTTCGCCAGCCGCCGAAACAGATCGAGGCTGCCCTTGTATTTGTCGAACTGCCACCCGCGCCGGGCGGCCTCTTCGCGCGCCGCATTCTCGAAGCGCGCATCCGGCTCCAGCCCGGTCTCGATGTAGCACAGCCGGGAATACGCGGACTGATAACGCGTCAGCTCATCGAACAGGTAACGCCCATTCTCTTCACCGTACTTCGCGATGAGCGCGTCCAGGCCGGCGCCGGCGCCCGTCTTGACCATCGTCAATTGCTCGAGTCCAGAGCCGCGCTCCAGCCAGCCCGTCGAACGGAAGTACGTGCCGGGATTCGATGCGAAGTACTCTTCGTAACGCTCCCGGCCGCCCATGAGCACGGCAATGCAGTCGTGCGCGCGGAACGCCACCAGCGGCGCCGCCGGCGCGGTGAGGCCGTGCAGCCCGTTGCCGCACAGCGCATAGCCCAGCATCACCGCATCATGGCGCGCGGGATCAGTCTGGTCGATCAGACGCTGGAGTTCCTCGCGCATCTTTGCGCCGCCACGGTCGTGCAGCCCTTTCGACAGGAACTCGACATCGATCTGGTGCGGCGACCGCGCCACCGCGTCGCACATCTCCCTGAACAGGACCTCGCAGCAGATGAGCCGCAAACGCATCAGGCCAAGCTCCTCGCCAGCGCGGCGATGAACGCCGGCGTCGTCCCGCAGCAGCCGCCGATGAACGATGCGCCCGCCCCGACGAGTTCACTCGCGAGACTCGCGAACTCTTCGGGCGTCTGCGTGTACCTCGCCGCGCCGCCTTCGATCACCGGCAGGCCGGCGTTGGGTTTGATCCACACCGGAAGACCGCAGGCCTCCTTGAGCCTCCGGCACAACGGCGCGAAACGCTCGATCCCGGACCCGCAATTGGCGCCCACCGCATCCGCGCCAAGCTCAGCCATCCGCCGCGCAACCTGCTCCGGAGTGGCGCCCATCATCGTGCGGTCCTTGTTCTTGCCGCTGTCGAACACGAACGAAACCACCACCGGCAGTCCCGTCGCCTGCGCACCCTTGAGCGCAGTCGCCGCCTCCTCGATATCGCTTTGCGTCTCGACCAGAATTGCGTCCGCGCCGCCTTCCGCCAGAGCGGCAGCCTGCTCCATGAACGCCGCGAGCAATTCCTCCTGGGAGACCTCGCCGGTCAACAGCATCTTGCCCGAAGGCCCGATCGACGCGAAGACCAGCGCGCGTCCCGCCGCGGCGTCCTTTGAAATGCGCACGCCCTCGCGGTTGATCTCCGCGATCCGGTCCGCCCACGCCGTTCCGTGCAGGCTGATGCGGTTCGCGCGAAACGTATTCGTGAGGATGATGCGGCTGCCCGCGCTTACGTAAGCCGCCGCCACCCTGCGCACGCGTTCGCGATGCGTGAGATTCCACGGGTCGGGCGCGGCGCCGGGCTCCAGCCCGAGCGCCTGCATCTCGGTCCCCCACGCGCCGTCCGTGATCACCGGCGCAGGCGAAAGCCATTCGCGCAACAAACTCATTGCTGTCTCCTTTTCCAGAGCTTCTCGATCTCTTCCAGTGTGCGGCCGCGCGTCTCGGGCGTGAAGCGCCAGACGAAAAAGGCCGTGAACGCGCACATCCCGCTGTAGAGCAGGAAGGCGCCAGACGGCCCGGTCAACCGCGAAATCGTGAGGAACGTCATCGTCAACACGGCGCAGGCGACCCACAGCGACACCGTCGCAATCGACATCGCCCGCCCGCGGATGCGATTCGGGAAGATCTCGGATAGCACCACCCACACGCCCGGCCCCAGCCCGGCGGCGAACGACGCCACCGCCATCAGCATCAGCGCGATCACGAGATACGCCGGAGGCTGCGCCATGCGAAAGGCAACGGCCATTCCCGCAAGACACGCTCCCATCGCGGCCGACGACGCGATCAGCAGCGCCTTCCGCCCCGCCTTATCAATGAGAGCAATGGCGACGAACGTCATCAAGAAGTTGATCAGCCCGATGAGCACATTCGCGCCGAGCGCGGCGGACCCGGTATGCCCGCCCACGTGCTCCGTCAGAATCACCGACCCGTAAAACAGCACCGAGTTCACGCCCGTCCACTGCTGCATCACCGCCAGAACAACGGCAACGACCAGAGCCCGCCGCACGCCGGGCTCGATGAGCTCGCGCAGCGTTCCCGTCTCCTCGGCCACCGCCGCGCGAATCGAGCCCAGCTCCTGCCCGGCGATCACCGCGCCGTTCACTCGCGCGAGCACGCCGAACGCTTCTCTCTCCCGCCCTGCCTCGACCAGCCATCGCGGGCTCTCAGGAACGAAAAAGAGCGCAACAAAGAACGTCACCGAAGGGAGCGCGGCCACGGCGAACATCCACCGCCAGCTCTCGGGTCCTGAATACGACAGCACCCAGTTCACGAAGTACGACAGCAGAATTCCAGTCACGATCGTCATCTGGTTGAGAGAAACCAGCCGCCCGCGAATGCGCGCCGGCGAAACCTCGGCGATGTACATCGGCGCCAGCACTGAAGCGGCGCCGATCGCAATGCCCCCGGCGAACCGCGCGGCGGCGAACTCCGTGAGGTTGCGCGGCAGCGCCGCCCCGAGCGCCGAGAGAGTAAACAGGATCGCGGACAAGAACAGCGCTTTTTTGCGGCCCAGCCGGTCGCTCACCCAGCCGCCGCACGCCGCTCCGAAAACGCATCCCACCAGCAAACTGCTCGCGGCGTATTCGGTCTGCCATTCTGTGAGGCGCCACTGCTTGCGCAAGAACACGATGGCGCCGTTGATGACGGCGATGTCGAAGCCGAACAGCAGCCCGGAAGTCGCGGCCACCAGCGACACGAACAACACATAGAGCGGGCTCGCCTTGGCCGTTTCGACTTCCGCGACGTTCATCCGCAAGCCTCCAGCATCACTCCCACTTTGCGGCGGATCGCCGCATCCGCACCGTCCACGTGCAACACATCGCATTCCGATCCCAGGATGAACGGATGGCCCGACTCCCTCATCCGCGACAGCAGCTCGGCCGTCCGCCGCGCCACTTCCTCATCCGGCATCGCCGCATCCGAGTAAAACGACTTGCTCGGCAGGTTCCCGTACAGAACGACATCGCGCGGCACGAGCGTTGCGTCTTCCCACAGCTTCCGCGAACTGCCGAGACTCAGGATCACCGGATGAATTCGCTCGCCGAACGCGGCCACCATCTCGCCGGTGAGCTCGCCGCAATCGTGAAAGATCAGATCGGCGTCCAGGCTCTTGATCAGCCGCTTCACGGCAAGATTCGGCGCGAGAGCATAACGCTCGAAGGTATCGGCGCCCGAGCGCAACTGCCGCGGAGAGAAATAGGCGATGGACGCCGCCGGCTCGCAAATCATGATCGCCCGCGCCCCGGCCTCGATGAGAAGCGCGGCCGCCGCCAGCACGCGTTCCAGCGCCGTGCTGAGCGCAGACTCCATCTCCGCGATGCTCGCGTCCTCCGAGGCCGTCGCTCCTCGGCCCGCGAGCGCAACGGGCGTAATCGGGTCCTTAACCATCTTCGTCGCCAGAGAAAACGGCCCGATCACCATCCCTACCGCTCTCAGCGCGGTCTGCCCCGCGATATACCGCAGGGCGCCCGCCGACGCCTGAAACTCCGCCGACTCTATCTCCGTCGAGTGCTCCAGGTCCATGAGCGGAAACGCGAGCGTAGTCCGATAGCGCTCCGCCGCGCGCTCAACCGCGCGGCCCAGCCGCACCGGATCGCACCGCGCCGCCCGCGCACCCGGTTCTTCATGGAGCGCCAGATCGACTCCGATCGGAATCCGGGCGCCGCCCGCGGCCAGCCCCAGATAGTAGTCGCGATCCACGCCCTCAGCCGCCCGCGATCACCTTGCGCGCAAGAGAAACCGCGACGCTCGCGTTCTCGCCGTAGCCGTCCGCGCCAATTTCCTGCGCGAACTGCGGAGTCACCGGCGCCCCGCCGACGAGCACCTTCACCTGGTCGCGCACCCCGGCCTCCCGAAACGCCGAGATCGTGGTTTTCATCGCCGGCATCGTCACCGTCAGCAACGCCGACAGGCAGACGATGTTCGCGCCGCGGTCCTTGATCGCCTGAATGAACTTCTCCGGCGAAACATCCGCGCCGAGGTCGATCACCTCGAACCCGCCCCCTTCGAGCATCGACGCCACCAGGTTCTTCCCGATGTCGTGCAGATCGCCCTTCACCGTGCCGATGACGACGCGGCCCGCGGGCTGCGCGCCCTGCTCCGCCAACAGCGGGCGCAACAGCTCCATCGCTCCTTTCATGGCGCGCGCGCTCAGCAGCAGCTCGGGCACGAAGTACTCCTCGCACTCGAACCGCCGCCCGACCTCGTCCATCGCCGGAATCATCGCGCCCGTGATCAGCGCCATCGCCTCGGCGCCCTCGTCGAGCGCCTGCCGCGTCGCGGCGACCGCGGTCTTCGCGTCGCCTTCCAGAATCGCATCGTGTAGTTGTTTCAGATCCGCCATAATGTCCTTTTCACCTGCGTCCATTAAACTCTTTCACCGCGTCGAGCATCGCAATCACGTTCGCCACCGGGGTCCCGGCCTGAATGTTGTGGATCGCGTTGAACACGAACCCGCCGCCCGGAGCGAAGATCTCGCAGCGCTCCAAAACCTGCTCCCGAACCTCCGCCGGCGTGCCGAACGGCAGCGTCTTCTGCGTGTCCACGCCGCCGCCCCAGAACGTCACCCGCGAGCCGTACTTCGACTTCAAAGCCTTCGGATCCATCCCCGCCGCGGAGCACTGCACCGGATTGACGATGTCGAAGCCCGCTTCGATCATCGACTCATAGAACCGCTCCACCGACCCGCACGAGTGTTTGAAACATTTCCACGAGGTGTTGGCATGTATCCACCCGCACACCTCTTTGTAATAGGGAAACCAAAGCTCGCGAAACGTCCGGACCGAGCAAAAGCTCGACGTCTGCGTCCCGAAGTCCGTCCCGCAAAGAAACACCGCGTCCACCCCGTCCGGTCCGATGGCCGCCCTGATCCTCTCCAGGTTGCGGATGCCGACCTCGCACTGCCGCGCGAACACCGCGTGCACGTACTCGCGCCGCCCGCTGGTGGACATGTACCACTCCGCGACGTCACGAATCCCGCGCGGATCTTTCAGGAACGGCCCGGGCACCAGTGCGATATCGCCGAATGCGGTCCCGCCGAAATTCGCGATCACCGCCAGCCCCCGCTGACGCGCTTCGGCCACATCCGCGGCGATGACAGCCACCTCGCCGTCAGTCAGGTCCTTGAACTCCTCGCAGTTGTCCTCCGGGTCGAGCGCGCTCTCGTCGAAGTGCCGCTGCCGCACAATCGAGTCGAAGAAGAACCCGCCTTTCGGCATCCGCCCGCTCGGCTCCGCGGAGAGGTCCCCTTCGGGATAGATCAGCGTGTCGCCATTCTTATCCACCCGCGTATTGAACTTCTCCGCCACCAGCACTTCGAGCCCGTTGAAGTTCCACGGCTTCCAGTTCTCGTTGGGGAAGCCGAACATCGTGTTGCGCCGGTACACCCCCTGGACATCGATCCCCATCGCCTGCTGCAAATCCGGCTCGATCAGCCCCAGCATCTGGTAAGGCTCGTGGACCTTCACCGGACGCTTCTCCAGCCCGTAGTAGTCCCTCAGCGCCGCAACCACCGTCGCATGAATCCCCGTGACAGCGGTCGAGCCGAAATCGATCGGCACGCAGTCCGGCTGCCTGTGATTCAGCGAGTCGAGAACTCGCTTGCGCGCGGGCGTCGTTGTCACGGGCTCCACCGGCATTTAAGCCTCCTTGTCCGGCGCTCAAAGCACTGCGCTAATCGTACCGAATACTCCGAATTGATTCAACAGCCTCGCGCGACTCCGGGACGCCATAATGGAGCGAGGGACTCACCCCGAACACTTCTATGGCAACAATGAACGCGCTGGTGAAGGCGAAGGCGGAACCGGGCCTCTGGCTCGAGCGCATCCCCGTCCCGGCCATCGGAATCAACGACGTCCTCATCCGCGTGGAAAAGACCTCCATCTGCGGCACCGACGTCCACATCTGGAACTGGGACGAGTGGGCGCGGAAGACCATCCCCGTGCCGATGGCCGTCGGCCACGAATTCGTCGGCCGCGTCGTCGAGCTGGGTTCGAACGTCGCCGACCTCAAGCCCGGCGACCGCGTCAGCGGCGAAGGCCACGTCACCTGCGGGCGCTGCCGCAACTGTCTCGCCGGCCGCCGCCATCTCTGCGCTCACACGATGGGCGTCGGAGTGAACCGTCCCGGCTGCTTCGCCGAGTACATCTCCGTGCCCGCGGTGAACATCTGGCGCCATCACGACACCGTCCCCGATGACGTCGCCTCGATCTTCGACCCCTTCGGCAACGCCGTCCACACCGCGCTCACCTTCCCCGTCCTAGGCGAAGACGTGCTGATCACCGGAGCCGGCCCCATCGGCATCATGGCCGCCGCCGTCGTCCGCCATGCGGGCGCGCGCTATGTGGTTATCACCGATGTCAACCCCGACCGGCTCGAGCTCGCCCGCCGCTTCGGCGTCACCCGCGCCGTCGACGTGCGGAACACCACGCTGCCGGAAGTCCAGCGCGAGCTCGGTATGACCGAAGGTTTCGACGTCGGCCTCGAAATGTCCGGCAGTGAGCGGGCCTTCCGCGACATGGTGGACAACATGCGCCACGGCGGCTGCATCGCCATGCTCGGAATTCCGCCGCGCGAAATGGCGATCGACTGGAACAAGGTGATCTTCAACATGCTCACCATCCAGGGCATCTACGGCCGCCAGATGTTCGAGACCTGGTACAAGATGACCGTGCTCGTCGAGTCGGGCCTCGACATCACGCCGCTGATCACGCACCGTCTGCCCTACACGGAGTTCGAGGCCGGCTTCGCCGCCATGAGCAGCGGCAGGTCAGGCAAGGTGATCCTCGACTGGAAGGCGCGGTAGCCCGCTACCGCAGCGCCGAAAAGTCCGTCGGGTTCATGAACACCGATTCGACCTTTTCGACGATCTTGCCGCTGGCCTCGGAAGCGTCGCGCGCCGCGATCCATTCAGGATCCTTGCGGAACGCGTCGAACGAGGCCTTGGCCGCCTCGCGGCTCTTGTGCGCCAGGATGTAGATCAGCGTGTTCTCCGATGCCGGCGGATCGGCGGGCGTCCAGTAGCCGACATTCTTCATCCCGTGCTTCTCGAACAGTTTCACCGTGTGATTGCGGAAGCGCGCTTTCAGCGCCTCCAGCCGGCCCGGCAGGCAGTGGTACGTCCTCAGCTCGTACACCATCGGGCTCTGCGCCTCGGCCGGGACAGCGGGAGTCACCGCACGCTGGAGGAGATACGCCGCCGCCGCGCCGGCGGAAAACAGCAGGATTGCGGGCAGGATGCGCCGCGGGAACAGGTTAGATTTCAACATGCGCCCATCTTACGCCAACGCCCGGGCGCCAACGCCCGGGCGCCAACGCCCGGCCGCCAACGCTCAGGCCAGCGCCTCGCGCAACTTCGAAAGCAATCCCGCCGGCTTGCTCTGCTCCGCTTCCGGCCTGCCGGCGATCTTCGCGGCGAGCGCGGCGAAAGCCTTGGCCAGACTCCCGCCCTCCGGCAGCGGCGACGCGTTCAGCATGGCCTTGCGGATCGCAGGGTAATCGTTCGGAACAAACGTGAAGATCTCGCGGTCCAGGAACGTCTCGACGTCCCGACGGGCCATCTCGCGCCCCTGCCAGCGGTTCAGAATGATCCCCACGCGCTCGTTCGCCACCCCCCAGCTTGTGAGCTCCGCGCAGCGCCGCCCCGCCAGCCGCAGCGACGCGATCTCCGGCGTGCACACAACCAGCACCCTCTCCGCCTGGCACACGATCTCAGCCGTCGCCGGATTGACCAGTTCAGGCAAGTCCGCCAGCACGAATTCCCACCGCTCGCAGACATGTTTCAGCAGCTTGTAATACTGGTGCCACTGGGGCAACTGACCGTCCGTCTCCCCGCGGCCCAGAAGGAACTCCACGCCGTGCGATTCGGTCGCGTTCTCCATGAGCCTGCCGAGTTCTTGCGGGGGCGCGGCGAGTGCATCGAGCATCGACCACCTCGGCTCGGTGTTCAGGTAAACCGGGAGCGCGCCGGAGCGCAGATCAGCCTCCAGCACCATCACCCCGCGTTGCGCCTCCGCCGCCAGCGCCCACGCCGTGTGCAGCAGAACGGTGGTTGCCCCGCTCCCCGCCTTGGACGGCATGAAAGCGAACAGCCCCGGCCGGGTGCGCCCGCGCGTTGCGCGAATCGCGTACCGCACCACGCTTTGAAAGCTATCCAGGTCCGGAACTCCGGCGATCATCGCCGTGAACCGCCCGTCCCCGCCCAGCCGCGTCTGCCGCACGCTGTCGCCAAACCCGATCAGCGCGACGCCCGGCGCCGCCTCCCGGATCTCCTCGGCGCACAGAATCGCCTCGCCGACCTCGCTCAGATCCAGGAACACCAGATCGATGTTCGCGCCCACGAGGCTCTGAGCCGCTTCGCAGCCGTTACGCGTGCGGCCCTTCTGCACGCGGAGCGCGACATGCCCGGATTCCACCGCCAGCCGTTGGATCACGGCTTGCCGCAGCGGGTCCGGACTGATGAGGACAGCGTTGAACATCTGGCGATGCGCCGGCCGCAGGTCCGGGCGGCGCCTATTGGCTTTTCGTCAGAATCCCGCCCAATCTTGAGGGAAATCCGCCCCCGCCCCGCTCCGCTACCCTGAAAAGAACGGATTCCGCAATGCTCCTCGAACAACTCAGAAAAGAAGTCCTCGAAGCGAACCTCGAAATCGTGCGCCGCGGCCTCGTCCTCTACACCTTCGGCAACGCCAGCGGCATCTCCCGCGAGGAGGCCCTGGTCGCCATCAAGCCCAGCGGCGTCCCCTTCGAGGACCTCACCCCCGCCGATATCGTCGTCACCGATCTCACCGGCCGCGTCGTCGATGGCCAATGGAAACCCTCTTCCGACCTCGACACCCACCTCGAGCTCTATAAGGGCTTTTCCTCCATCGGCGGCGTCGTCCACACGCACTCCACCGCCGCCACCGCCTGGGCTCAGGCCGGCCGTGAGATCCCCTGCTTCGGCACCACCCACGCCGACTATTTCCACGGCCCGGTGCCTGTGACCGCCCCGCTCACCCACGACGAGATCGCCGGCGATTACGAGCTCAACACGGGCAAGGCCATCTTGCGGCGCTTCTCAAGTCTCGACCCCGCCCACGCGCCCGGCGTCCTGGTCTCCAGCCACGGCCCCTTCTGCTGGGGCCCGACCCCGGCCAAGGCGGCAATGAACGCTGTCCTGCTCGAAGAGATCGCCCGCATCGCGCTCATGACCGTCGGCATCGACAAGGACGCGAGGCCGATCTCGCAGTCGCTGCTCGACCGCCACTTCCTCCGCAAGCACGGCCCCGCCGCCACCTACGGCCAGCGCTGAGCCCCGCCTGTGAGGCGGATCCTTGATCCGCCCGCCGATCTCCGATCGGCGCCTCAGCCCGCGTGCCAATACAAATCCCAACCCAGGTACTTGCGCCCGGCCTCGTACACCATTCCCGCGACGCGCGAGAAGTTCGCCGCGACGTGGTGCTCGAATCCGTTCTCGCAGATATAAGCCAGCAGCTCCTGCATCCGCGGAATCTCCACCACGCCCGCGCCGCCGAACGTGTTCAGCGGGTCGTCGGTGAATCTTCCCTCACCCAAGTACCCGCGAATCTTCCCCGACGTGTCGTCGGTCGACATGCGGAAGTACGTCATCGGCCCGCTCTTCACGCGTCCCACCACGGTTCCGAACGTATTTAGCTTGCCCACCGTGCCTGCGATGATCTCCTGGTAATCCATCTTCACGTCGGCGAAGAAGTCCTTCGGCAGGTTCGAGCAGTGGAAGCAGACCGCCTTATTCGGGTCGTCGCCGTAATTGTTGTTCCAGTCCAGCAGCGCGCTCGGCGAGCCGGAGGCCAGCGCCATCGCCCGCATCGCCACCGTGCCGCAGACGTCCACCTCGCAAGCGCTCGACAACAGCTCGTTGCTCATCATGCTCATCACCGTGCACGGCACAACGCCGAAGAACTCTTCGAGCGCGGTCCAGCACTGGATGGCCGTGATGGTGATGTCGTTGGCTTTCATCCATTGCTCGATCACCGCGCCGAGCTTCGCCATCTTGAGCAGCGATTCGGCCGGCACATCGGCGGTCGGGACGTAGCCCTTGATCGCCGCCAGTTTCGCCTGCGCCGCGGGGTCGTCGTCCTTCATGCGCCCGATGCGGCCCAGCACCTCGGACAGGTCCAGCGTATCGACGTCGATGCCCGTCAGCTCCAGCATCTTCTCGCTGTACCGAACCGTATTGAACGCCGTCGGACGCGCCCCGATCGCTCCGACGCGCGTCTTGCGCAGTCCGTTAACGATGCGGCACACGCCGGCGAACCACTCCAGGTCCCGCTTGAAGTCTTCGCTCGCGGGCGCAACGGTGTGCAGCTTGGTCAGCGAATACGGAATCCCGAACTGCCTCAGATTGTTGCAGACCGACATCTTGCCGCAGAAGCTGTCGCGGCGGTCCGCGATCGTCATTCGCCCCGCCGAATCGGGCGTGGCCTGGATGAGCACGGGCACGTTCAGACCGGCGCCGCGCAGCGTCTCGGCCACCCCGCGCTCGTCGCCGAAATTCGGCAGCGTGACGATGATGCCGTCGATCTCCTCGCGCCGGCTTTTGAACAGATCGGCGCACTTCTTCGCGTCCTGCCGCGTCTCCACCGCGCCGTACTTGGTCTGCTCGGGGCTCAGCACCACGACCCCATAACCCGCGCTCTCGAGCGCCTGAATCATCTCCTCGCGGCCGCTCTTGGCCAGGTGGTCCGGGAAGAATCCGCGGTTGCCGACGATTACACCGAAGGTCATCTTGTTGTTCATGTTCTCTCGCTCCAAAGATTAAGGCTGCCTGGCGGACTCGGCGATAATCGCTACGTCCCAGGGGCTCAGTTGAATCTTGTCACCTTTCCGCACGGCTTTGCGAGCCAGCAGGTCCTCGCCGCTCCCATGCGGGTAGAGGATCGTCTGGCTCTGCGCCGAAACGTTCAGATAATAGTGCAGCGCCGTCGCTGACGCCACGCCATGCCGCACTTTCACCGCGGCCGGCAGATCCTGATCCGGACCCGTCACCCCGGCCATCCCAAGCACATCGCGGACGATCGCCTGCTGCAACTCCTGCGAGGGATACGTCCCCTCGTACGTCAACGTGCCTTTGCCGAACCTGTTGCGTGTGACGGCGGGGTAGCGCCCGAAGAACGGATGATCGTAGGACGCGATCGCGCTTGCGCCTTCTGGCACAAGGAACTCCGCCCAGACGCTCGCCGTGTTCCGCTCCCCCAGCGCATACGGATCGGGCTTCAGCCTTACGGGCGCCGCAAGGCTCGAGAACTCCTGGTACGACACTCCCGCCGCCTTCCGCAGCGGACCCGGAGCCATCTCCCAGCGCACGGTCGAGTGCTCGTTTGTGAACCCGCTCTTCAAGCCCACGATCGCGTGCCCGCCGTTCTCCACGAACTTCGCGATGCGCTCCAGCGTCGCCGTGTCCGCCACGTAGAGCGGCGGAACGAGCAGCACACGATACTGCGACCAGTCCTTCGTCTCCGGCGTCACGAAATCGGGCTCGACGTTCATCCGGTACAAAGCGCCGTGCATCTGCCCCAGCGCGCTCATGTAATTCACGCGGTCGCTGAACGGCATGAACTGGATGCCGTGGTAGCTGTCGAGGCTCAGCAGGATCGCCACCCGGGCGGTCTTCTTCAAATTGGCGAGCCGCGGCCCGATCGACTTCAGCTCCGCTCCCACCCGCGACGCCTCGCGGTAGACGCGGTTCGGCTCCAGGTCGTGCGAAAGCAGTCCCTTCCAGTACGTCTCCTGCCCGTAGTGCAGCGAGTGCCAGTGCCAGTAGGCCACCATGTTCGCGCCGCTGGCGATGTGCGCATAGGCCGCCAGCCGGAGCTGGCCGTCGTACGGCGGATACTGCGCCCGCGAATCCCACCCGATCGTCTGCGCGTTGGTCTCCGTCACCAGATAGCTCTGCTGCTTCAGAGACCGGCAGAGGTCGCCCGAGAGGCTGACGGACTGCAAGTCTATCCGGTCCTGCATCGAGTGATACGGGTTCACCGCGGCCACATCGAGGTGCTTCGCAATCTCCCACTGATCGAGATTCGTGCGGATGCCGCCCACGAAATTGTGTGTGACGAACTGCTCCGGACGCGCATACTCGCGCACAATCGCCGCTTGCCACGCCAGAAAATCGGTGACGATCTTGCGCTGATACCGCTCCCACTCGAGCTTGTAACCGGGGTTCAGGATGCCGTCGCGCGGCGGAAGCTCGTCCCAGTCGTTCACGAGCTGTCCCCAGTAGGCGAAGCCCCAGGATTTGTTCAGCACATCCACCGTCCCGTATTTCGACTTGAGGTACTCGACGAACGCGCGCTGAACGTTCGGCAGCGGCAAGCCGTTCGGCCCCGTTTCGTTGTCCACCTGGTAGCCGATGATCGCCGGATGATTCCTCGAATGCGAGACGACGGCGCGGATCACGCGCTCCGCGTACTTGCGGTACGCCGGATGCGTGAGGTCCATGTTCTGCCGCGGTCCGTACGCTCCCGGCGTGACGCTCGGCGGATACGACGGCGAGTATGGATCGGAGAGCGGAGGCGCTGTGCCGAACCGCGTCACGATGATGTCCGGATGCTTTTTGTAGAGCCACGGCGGAATTGAATACGTGGGCGTCCCGAGGATTACCTTGATGCCGGCCTTGTGCAGCCGGTCGAGAATCCGGTCCATCCACGCATACTCGAACAGCCCGTCGCGCGGCTCCCAGCTCGACCATGTGGACTCGCCCAGCCGGATCACCGTGATGCCGGCCTTCTGCATCAGCTCGACATCCTTCTCGAGCCGCTCGTAGGGCATGTACTCGTGATAGTAGGAAGCGCCGTAGAGGATCGTGTCCAGAGGCGGAGGAGCCGCGCCGAGCGGCAAGGGGAAGAAAAGCAGGATGAGTCTTCGCATAGGAAAGGCCCGCAAGCCGTTGCCGGACCGCGGGCCTATTCTATCGGAACCGGCTCAGAAATCGGCGCGCAGGCCGAACTGGATCTGCCGCCTGTCGTCGCTCACCCCCGTGATCTGCCCGAACAGCGGGCTCGCCGGGTTGGTGTTGATCCCGCTGAAGCGGTGCCGGTTGAACATGTTCAGGAACTCCGCCCGGAACTGGACGCGCATCTGCTCCACCGGGTGGAAGTTCTTTTGCAGGCTCGTGTCGTCGCTGTAGAAAGCGAATCCGCGGAGCTGCGAATGGCGCCGGCTGGCGTTGCCCCGCACGTAGCGCGGCGGGTCCTGCACCAGCGAAGTCTCGATGTAGCGGTGCGCCGCGTAGCCGTTCGTCGAGATGTTGCTCATGTCGAACCTCGACTGGTCGAAGCCCGAATTCTTCAGCGAACGGCCGCTCGGGTTGTTGATGATCGCCCGGTTCGTCGCGAAGTTGGCGTTCGGCGTGCCCGTCGCGCCGAAGCCCAACGGCTCGCCGCTCGAATAGTTGCCGATATATTGCAGCGTCCAGCCTCCGGCGATGAAGTCCAGCGCCTTCGGCATGTCGGAGCCGAATCTCCGGCCCTTGCCGAACGGAAGCTGCCAGCTTGCGCCGATTTTCACGTAGTGGGCGCGGTCGAACTCCGAGATGGACTTCTCCAGCGCCAGGTTGTAGTAGTCCATCGGACGCCCATAGTTCATGCCCCACGTGTCGCCAAAGACCGAGTTCACGTTGTCGATCGTCTTCGACCAGGTGTAGTTGGCCAGCCACTGGATGCCTTGGCTGTAGCGCTTGTTCAACTGGATCTGGAGAGCGTTGTAGTTGCTGAACCCCAAAGGAGTGTTCCAGCTATACAGATCGCTCCAGTAGATCACCGACTTGAAGGGCGTCAGCGTCTGCCACATCGGGATCCACTCGCCCCGGTTGCCGTACGGGTACCTCGCCCCCAGCGCCCGGGCCGCGGCCGGGATATCCTGATCGCGGTTGATCCACTGCCCCAGCATGTCGCCAAGTTGCAGCGCCGCCGTCGGGATCTGGTTCATCTTGCGCAGCTCGTTGGCCTGGAGTCCGGTGCTCTTCGTGCCGACATAGCCGATGTCGAACACCATCTGTCCCGGCAGCTCGCGCTGGATGTTGAAGTTCCACTGCTGCGTATAGCCCACGCGCCCGCCATCCGGATCCCAGCTCACCGGCCCCCAGATGTAGGCCGCCAGCGAGGGGTCGAGCACGGCGGTGCGGATCACCCCCCTGTAGCCGTCGTCCCAGTTGCCCGCCGGCGTGTCGGGCGCGGGCTGGTTCATCTGGTTGGTCATCGTAAACCCGGCCTTGTTGCCCCACGGCACGCCCGACCACCCGTTCGGGATCCGCGGCGCATAGTAGATGCCGTAACCGGAGCGCACGGTGATCTTCTCGCTCGCCTGGTAGGCGAACCCGACGCGCGGCCCCCAGGTCGTATTGAGGTTGTTGGGATAGAACATCCGTTTGCCGTTGCGGCCCGGGCCTTTCCCTGCAAACTCCACTGCGCCCTGGACGCCGTAAAGCGGGTCGGTCAGCGACGGATTGAAGTTGTGCAGGCGGTCGTGCTTCTCCGTGCCCTGCGGCTGGAAGTCCCAGCGCAGTCCGATGTTCAGCGTCAGACGGCGGTTTACCTTCCAGTCGTCCTGAACGAACCACGAATACATCGGGAACTGCGATCCCACCGGCACGTCCATCGGCACGCTTGCGCTGCTGAACTGTCCGAGCAGCATGCTGGCGAAGCCGTGGCCGGTTTGGTTGAACCCCGGCAGGCCCGTCACGCTGGCGCTGAAGTTGAACTGTCCCGGCCCGTTGCCTACGCGCCAGTTCAGTCCGTTCCAGCGATAGTCGAACCCGAACTTCAGCGAATGGTTGCCCCGCATCCAACTGAGCGTATTGACGAGCTGGTAGGCCGTGCCGGCGCCGACGTCATTGGCCTGGTAGCCCAGCGTCGGAAAGCCCACTCGATCGCCGCTCAGCCCCGTAATCTCCGGGTAGTTCATGTCCTGGCGAATGCCCTTGATCCCCAGGATCTGCGCGCCCGGCTCGTTCACGTGCTTGGACGTGCTCGGGTTGATTTGGCGGTTGTAGGCCACCATCAGGTGGTTCAGCATGGTAGGCGTCACTGTCCAGTCGTGCGCCAGACGGACATAGTGCGACGACACCCATTGCAGGCGCGCCCGCGAAAGCGGCCCGCCGTTGGGATCGTTGAAGTCCCAGACGCCTCCCTGATCGAGCAGCGTGCGCGGGCGGTCCACCCACACGAATGAGCCGGACAGCCGTTGTCTGGAACTGATCTGGAAATCGGACTTCGTCGAAAACTGAACCTGGTTGAAGCCCGCCTGGTTCGACACCGGGAAGAATGAGTTGTTGAGCAGCGTGTTCAGAGCCGGCGCATAGTGCCTCTTCATGATGTTCGCCAGGTTTTGCGACACCTGCGAGATCCGGTTCCTTGGAATAATATTGCCGGGGAAGACGTCGCGCACCAGCCTGCCTTCCACTGTTTTCGTCGTCGCCGGATCGTAAATGGCGCCTCGCAGCACGCTCCGCCCCAATGCGTCCTGGCCCAGCACCTGGTTGGTCAGGTAATTGCTCAGATCGCCGTCGTACCACTGCAACAGGGGTACCGTCACCGTTGGCGATCCGCCGCCCGCGAAGCTTTCGTTGTACTTCTCGTAGGCTGTATACCAGAACCAGCGGTCCCGGCCGCTGTAGAGCTTCGGCAGCCAGATCGGCCCCCCCATGCTGGCCGCCCAGTTGTCGCGGCGGTCGCGGCGGCGCGGCCGGCCATAGAAGTTATTCGCGAAGGTGTTCGCGTCAAAGCTCTCGTTATGCCATTGATACATCCCGCTGCCGTGGAACTGATTGGTTCCCGACTTCATGACGAAGTTGAACACGCCCCCCGCAGTTCGGGTGAATTCCGCGCTCATGCCGCTGGTTTGAATCTTGAACTCTTCCAGCGCTTCCATCGAAGGGCTCGATTCGCCCATGTGGCCGCTGATGTAGATGGTTGCCGAGGCGCCGTCCAGCACGACCTCCTTGGAGAAGGCCGGCGCGCCGTTGATCCGGCTGGTCCAGTTGTTGCCTCCCGCCCCTGGCGTGAGCCTGTAAGCGAAGTTCTCCGCATATCGGCCGCCCGAGAAGCCCAGCGGCAGGTCGATCACATTCTTGTTGGTCAGCAGCGTGCCGACTTCCGGAGTCTCCGTTTGAAGCAGCGGGACTTCGGCCGTCACCGTTACCGACTCAGTCGTCTGCCCAACCTCCAGCCGCGCGTCCACTCGGATCACGTCCGTCACCGACAGGCTCAGCCCGTCGCGCACGAAACTCTTGAAACCCTGCGCCTCGAACACGATCTTGTATGTTCCCGGCGGGAGATTCGGCGCCCGGTAATTGCCGGTCTCGTTGGTGACCGTGCTCACCGTTGAATTGGTTTGGGTGTTGATGACCGCGACCTTCACGTCCGGGATTGAGGCCCCTGAAGGATCGGTCACCGTTCCGACGAATGTGCCTCTGTCCTGTTGTGCCGGCAGCGATAGCGCCGCCACCAATAAGACAGCCGGCAGGATTGTCCACTGTCTCATGATGAACCTCTTAAGATCTGGTTTGTCTTTCCTGTCGAAGCGAGCCTGGGGAGACTCCCCACACGATCCTCTCTCTTCCACGGCCCGTCGTCAGACCTGCCGCATCAGAGAGCCGAATTTGATTTCATCTTGCCCAAAAACTCCAGCGGGGTCAACGGGGGCCGCGGACCGCAATCCTGCTCTGCGGCTGAATCCCGAAAGTAGCGTTAGATACGCCTTTTCAGTTGTTTTGACTGCCGGGCCGGCCCAGCCCCCCGCCGCTCCCTGGCGGCGCCGGGCGTTCGCGCCGGCGGAAGGTTCCCCGGCCTCGCGCGGACCCTCCCCCTCTCCAAAAAGCAAACAGCGGTCAACCACCGCGGAATCGGAGGCTGACCGCTGAATGTTTTCAGGTCTAACCTGCTCTTAGAATTCGGCGCGGAGGCCGAACTGGATCTGCCGGCGGTCGTCGCTGACGCCGGTGATCTGTCCAAACAGCGGGCTGGATGGCGTTGTGTTGATGCCGCTGAAGCGGTGGCGGTTGAACATGTTCAAGAACTCGGCACGGAACTGCACGCGGACTCGCTCAATCGGGAAGAAGTTCTTCTGAAGGCTCGTGTCGTCGCTATAGTAGGCGAAGCCGCGGAGGTCGGAGTGGCGGCGGCTGGCGTTGCCCCGCACATAGCGGCCTGGATCCCTCACCAGCGAGGTTTCGATGTAGCGGTGCGCCGCGTAGTTGTTGGATGAGATGTTGCTCATGTCGAAGCTCGAGGGATTGAAGCTTGCGTTTACGAGAGACCGGCCATCCGGGTTGTTGATGATGGCGCGGTTGGTGGCGAAGTTGGAGTTCGGCGTGCCGGTGGCGCCGAACCCGAGGGGCTCGCCGCTCGAGTAGTTGCCGATGTATTGGAGCGTCCAGCCGCCGGCGATGAAGTCCAGCGCCTTCGGCATGTCCTTGCCGAAAGCCTGCCCCTTGCCGAACGGGAGCTGCCAGGTGGCGCCGATCTTCACGAAGTGGGCGCGGTCGAACTGCGAGATGGACTTCTCGAGGGCCATGTTGTAGTAATCCATGGGCCGCCCGCCGTTCATCCCCCAGGTGTCGCCGAAGATCGAGTTCAGGTTGTCGATCGTCTTCGACCAGGTGTAGTTGGCGAGCCATTGGATGCCGTGGCTGTAGCGCTTGTTCAACTGGATCTGGAGCGCATTATAGTTGCTGAAGCCCAGCGGGGAGTTCCAGCTATAGAGGTCGCTCCAGTAGATCACCGATTTGTAGGGGGTCAGAGTCTGCCAGACAGGGATCCACTCGCCGACGTTCGCATAGGGGTACTTCGCGCCCAGCGCCTTCGCCGCGGCGGGAATATCCTGGTCGCGGTTGATCCACTGGCCGAGTGTGTCTCCCAATGCGAGCGCAGCCGTCGGAATCTGGTTCATCTTGCGCAGCTCGTTAGCCTGGAGAGCGGTGCTCTTCGTGCCGATGTAGCCGATGTCGAACACCATCTGGCCGGGCAGCTCGCGTTGGATGTTGATGTTCCACTGCTGCGTGTAGCCGACGCGGCCGCCGTCCGGGTCCCAGCTCACCGGGCCCCAAATGGTATAAGCGAGCGAGGGGTCGAGCGCGGCTTTGAGGATCACCCCGTTGTATCCCCGGTCCCAGTTGCCGGCGGGCGTGTCGGGCGCCGTGGGGTTCTGGTTGTTGGTCATCGTGAAGCCGGCCTTGTTGCCCCACGGCACCCCGGACCATCCGTTGGGGATGCGCGGGCTATAGTAGATGCCATACCCGGCGCGGAGCGTGGTCTTTGAGCTCGCCTGGTAGGCAAAACCAAGGCGCGGTCCCCAGGTGGAGTTGAGACTGTTGGAATAGAACATCCGCTTGCCGTTGCGGCCCTCGCCCTGACCCGCGAACTCCACCGCGCCCTGCACGCCGAACCTCGGATCGACGAGCGACGGATTGAAGTTGTGCAGGCGGTCGTACTTCTCCGTGCCCTGAGGTTGATAGTCCCATCTCATGCCAAAGTTCACGGTCAGCCGGCGATTCACTTTCCAGTCGTCCTGAACGAACCAGGAGTACATGGGGAACTGCGAGCCGACGGGGACGTCCATGGGCACGCTGGCGCTACTGAACTCGCCGAGTAACATGCTGGCGAAGCCATGGCCGGACTGGTTGAAACCAGGAATGCCCGTGATGTTCTGGCCGAAGTTGAACTGGGCCGGACCATTCCGGTTCCCCCAGTTGAGCCCGTTCCACCGGTAGTCCCAACCGAACTTGAGCGAGTGGTTGCCGCGCATCCAGCTCAACGTGTTCACGAGCTGATAGGCGGTAGCGGCGCCGACATCATTAGCCAGGTAACCCAACGTGGGGAAACCGACGCGGTCGCCGGTCAGGCCGCCGATCTGGGGATAGTTCATGTCCTGGCGGATGCCCTGGATGCCCAAAATCTGCCCGCCCGGCTCGTTGACGTGCTTCGACGTGCTCGGGTTGATTTGGCGGTTGTAGGCCACCATCAGGTGGTTCAGCATGGTAGGCGTCACTGTCCAGTCGTGCGCCAGCCGGACATAGTGCGACGAAACCCATTGCAGCCGCGCGCGAGAGAGCGGTCCGCCGTTGGGATCGTTGAAGTCCCAGACGCCGCCCTGGTCGAGCAGCGTGCGCGGGCGGTCCACCCAGACGAACGAACCCGACAGCCGCTGTCTCGAGTTGATCTGGAAGTCGGACTTCGTCGAGAACTGCACCTGGTTGAAGCCCGCCTGGTTCGACACGGGGAAGAACGAGTTGTTGATCAGCGTGTTGAGCGCAGGCGGGTAGTGCTTCTTCATGATGTTCGCGAGATTCTGCGAGACCTTCGAGATGCGGCTCGCCGGAATCTTGTTGCCGGGGAACATGTCGCGCACGAGCTTGCCGCCGATGTTCTGAGTGGTGCTGGGATCGTAGATTGCGCCGCGGATCACGTTCCTTCCCAGCGCATCCTGCCCGAGGACTTCGTTGGTCAGGTAGTTGCTCATGTCGCCGTCGTACCACTGGAGCAGCGGCACGGTGACGGTCGGAGAACCGCCGCCCGCGAAGCTCTCGTTGTACTTCTCGTACGCGGTGTACCAGAAAAACCGGTCCTTGCCGTTGTAGAGCTTTGGCAGCACGATGGGGCCGCCCATGCTGGCCGCCCAATTGTCGCGCCGGTCCCGGCGGCGCGGGCGGCCGTAGAAGTTGTTGGCGAACGTGTTTGCGTCGAAGCTCTCGTTATGCCACTGGTACATCCCGCTGCCGTGGAACTGATTGGTTCCCGACTTCATGACGAAGTTGAAGACCCCGCCGGCGGTGCGGGTGAATTCGGCGCTCATGCCGCTGGTCTGGATCTTGAACTCCTCCAGCGCTTCCATCGACGGGCTGGACTCGCCCATGTGGCCGCTGATGTAGATCGTTGCCGAAGCGCCGTCGAGAATGATCTCCTTGGAGAACGACGGGGCGCCGTTAATGCGGCTCTCCCAGTTGTTCCCGCCCGCGCCGGGCGTGAGCTTGTAGGCGAAGTTCTCCGCATAGCGCCCGCCGGAGAACCCCAGCGGCAGGTCGATGACGGTCTTGTTCGTCATCAGCGTCCCCACCTCCGGCGTCTCCGTCTGAAGCAGGGGAACTTCCGCCGTCACCGTGACCGACTCTGTTGTCTGCCCGACCTCCATGCGCGCGTCCACGCGGATGACGTCGGTCACAGAGAGGGTGAGCCCCTCGCGCACGCTGCTCTTGAAGCCCTGCGCTTCAAACGTAATCTTGTACGTTCCCGGAGGCAGGTTCGGCACTCTGTAGTTGCCCGTCTCGTTCGTCACGGTATTCGCAGTGACGTTCGTTTGCGTATTGATAATGGCGACCTTCACGTTCGGAATCGACGCGCCCGAAGGATCGGTCACCGTTCCCACGAATGTGCCTCTGTCCTGTTGGGCCGGCAGCGTCAGCGCCGCCAGCAGCAGGACAGTAAGCCAGATTGTCCAATGTTTCATAAGGAACCTCAAAGTCTTGTATGACCCTTTCTCTTGAAGCAAGCCCGGCACTACCTCTCCAGGCAACCCCATCCGGTCTCCGGCGGCCAGGCGATGACCCAGCCGTCCATTAGACCATTGCTTCAATAGTGATTCACAATCGCCGCGTGGTCAATAGATTCTTGGGTCTGAAATCCTAAACAAGAATAGTTCAACAATGCCGCTGTCAG